>NZ_JBGLOU010000002.1:93677-246028 GCF_041402765.1 Nonomuraea sp. AD125B
CGCGCCGTTCGGCTTCAACATCAACGACCACACCAGCTCGTTCTGGAACCGCACCAACCGCGACATCTGCATCTACGCCGACACCAACTTCAGGAACAAGATGTTCTGGCGCGTGAACAACGGCACGCTGGTTCTCGGCCCGGTCGGGGCCGGGCGCTCCACGTCCAACATCGGCAGCGACACCAACGACAAGCTGAGCTCCTTCGGCCCCTGCTGAGCGCCGTAACGGCACGTTTCCACCAGAGAGCCCGTCGCCCGCCGTCCGCACGACGGCGCGCGGCGGGCTCCGCATCACGCCGCTCGACCGTACGACCTGACGGCCGGTTCAGCCGGGGAGCGCGTTGTCCGGCGAGTGCAGCCACACGCTCGTGCCCTGCCCGCTCACGGTGACGCCGGAGCCCCGCCAGGACGGCGCGCCCAGCTCCACCCACCGGGCGTACGCGCGCAGCACCTCGTCCCACAGCGGCCGCTCGCCGGCCTGCTGCACCGAGATCCGCGAGCCCGGCCGGCAGGTGACGGCGGTCCACGATCCGGGCACGTCGGGGTCCGACAGCCACATGCGCGACCACTCGCCCTCGTCGTCGGATCGCCGCAGTCGCCGCCGACCTGAGCGCGGGCCCTCCGGCCGACTGGCCGCCAACAGCGTCCGAGATCGAACCGCTCTCCGACGGGCCGTCAGCGCCCTGCACTCCGGACACCTGCTTGAGCCGTTCGACCGTGTGGTCGTGCAGCAGATGCGGAGAGCGCGGCGCCGGCTCCAGGGTCCGCACCTGCTCGCGGTTTGGTCGACCTGCTGGTCGCCCTGGTCCACGCTTCAAGCTGGCGACGGCCGCGGTCGACAAGCCCGACGATGTCGTACGCCGGGCTCTGTTCCCGGTGGCCGGGGAGAAGACGCCGACGAGGACCGGCGCGGCCGACCGATCACGCTCGCAGCCACGATGAGGGGCTTCGGGAGGAGCGGGCCGAGGCAGGCGAGCAGCCCCAGTCCGGCAGGCAGAACTCGCGTGACAACGGGAGCAACGCATGGCCGCCCGTCGCACGGCTACCCGCTGTGGGCCTGCCGGTCGATCATGGCTACCAAGGTCGTGACGAGTTCCTCGGCCGTGATGTGCCACTTGTCCGCGGACAAGTGTCCGTTGACCTCCATGTCTGTGATCCCGTGCACGCTGGTCAACAGCAGCGGCGCGAATCGGCGGGTGTGCTCTGCGCCGACCACACCGCCGATGATGCCAAGGAACTCGTCCATCGCGCGATCGCCCGCCTGCTTCGCAGCGTGGATCGCGGCCGGGTCGCCGGCCGGGTAGGCGAACATCAGCCGGTACAGGTGCGGTTGACGGCGGCCGACCGTCATCAGTGCGGACAGGCCCCTGTGCAGCTTGTCGGCCGGGGACAACCGCGGATCGGCGCGCACGGCCTGTACCTGATCCGCGAGCCGGTCCAGGGCCTCGGCCGCTACGGCGGTCAGCAGGCTGTCCTTGTCGGGGAAGTGCCGGTACGGCGCCCCACGAGTGACTCCCGCGCGCGCCCCGACCGCGCGCAACGTCACCGCGCCCGGACCGCCGCTGTCGAGCAGACCGGCGGCCGCATCCAGCAAGGCGCGCCGCGTCGCGGCAGCGGATTCCACTCGGCTGACCATGCCCACCACTCTACAGTTGACACTGTCATCCGGGGCTCCCTATCGTCATCAAGGTGACAAAGTCATCTGAAAGTTCGCGGGACACCCGTGGTTGCGTTGTCGTGACCGGAGCGTCGACCGGGATCGGCGCGGCCTCCGCCCGCGAGCTGGCCCGTCAGGGATTTCACGTCCTCGCCGGCGTCCGCCGCGTCCAGGACGCCGACGCGCTCCGCGCCCCGGGCGTCGAGCCGGTCATCCTCGACATCACCCAGCCCGGCCACATCGCCGAGCTTGCCGCCCGCGTCGACGCGCAGGCAGGTGCGCTGCGGGCGTTGGTGAACAACGCCGGCATCTCCGTCAACGCCCCGATCGAAGCCCTGCCGCTCGACGAGTGGCGCCGGCTGTTCGAGGTCAACCTGTTCGGTCACGTCGCCGTCACCCAGGCACTGCTGCCCGACCTGCTGCGCCACTGCGGCCGGGTGGTCAACATCAGCTCGGTCGGCGGGAAGGTCGCCATGGCCACTTTCGGCCCCTACGCGGGCACGAAGTTCGCCCTGGAGGCGGTCAGCGACGCGCTGCGACGGGAACTGGCGCCGCTGGGTGTGCGGGTGGTGGTCGTCGAACCCGGTGGCGTCCGCACCGAGATGGGCGACCGGGGCATCGCCACCACGGGCCGGCTGGCCGAGGCGATGTCACCGGAACACCGGGATCGCTACGGGCCGTTGATCCAGGCGGTCATGGCGCTGACTGCCGCCGGCACCACCGGCGGTTCGTCCGCCGAGGATGCCGCCCGGGTGATCGCCAAGGCCGTGACCGCCAGGAAGCCTCGTACGCGCTACACCATCGGCCGGGACGCGGCCCTGCTCACCCGCCTGTCGCGGGTACTGCCGGACCGGATGCTCGACCGCGTCGCCGCCGCCGCTCTGCGCCCGCACTACCCGAGGACGACCACCGCATGAGCGTCACGTTCGAGCAGGGGGGGCCGACCGTGCGGGACAGGGCCCGCTCGACGCCCGTCGTTCCATAGGTGGCAATGTCCACCTGCGCCGCCCCCGCGGGCTCCCCGTGCCGCGCACCGGCAGGGGCAGGGTGGCCATCCACTACCACACCGCCCGCTTCCGCCTTGTGCCTCAACTCGCCAAGACGCTCGGCGTGCCGACCCCGGCCGTAGCGCCGGCGCCGAACTGGAGGCTGGGCCGTGCCCGCGTCAGGCGCCGGCCGCGTCGAGCCGGCTGAGCTGCTCGTCCGTGAGTTTGACGTCGAGCGCCGGGAGCGCGGCCTCGTACTGCTGGAGGGTGCGGGGCCCGATCAGCGGCACGATCGTCGGCGAGCTCTGGTGCATCAGCCACGCCAGGACCAGCGCGTTCGGGGTGACGCCGACCTCCGCGGCCACCTCGGCGACCGCCGCGAGCCGGGCCTCGGCGTCCGGGCCCTGGTACGGGTCCATCGCCCCGTGGCCCCGCCGCTTGCCCGGGTCGTCGTAGATGCCCTTGAGGATGGGAGAGTACGCGACCAGGGTCAGGTCGTCGTGCGTCTCCAGGTAGTCGAGCTGCTCGTCGTCCACGATGGACGCGTGCCGTAGCCCGGCACGGCGCCGCAGGTAGGAGTGCTGCTGCTGGAGCGCGACCGGCGCCGGCCACCCGTGCTGGGCGCACAACTGCCGGATGCGCTCCAGCCGCCACGTCCGTACGTTGGACCAGCCGATGTAGCGGGCCTTGCCGGCCTGGACGATGCCGGAGAGCGCCTCCAGCGTCTCCTCCAGGGGCGTGGCCCGGTCGTCGACGTGCACGTAGTAGAGATCTACGTGATCGGTGCCGAGCCGGCGCAGGCTGCCGTCGATCGCTTCGCGCAACGTCTTCGCCCCGGCCCCGACGAAGGTGCGGTAGGCGACGTCCCAGTCCGGACGGCCGCCGGCCCAGACCGCGTCGAGGTCCCGTACGACCGCGCTGCCCTTGGTGGCCAGGAACATCTGGTCGCGCCGGCCGGACCTCGCCAGCCAGCGGCCGATCAGCTCCTCGCTCTCTCCCCCGCGACTGCCCCGGCGCTCCCACCAGGCGTAGCAGTCGGCGGTGTCCAGGAAGGTGCCGCCGGCCTCCGCGTACCGGTCCAGCATCGTGACGGCTTCGTCCTCCGGCGTGACGGTGCCCATGATCATGCAGCCCAGGGCGAGCCGGCTGACCTGTTCGCCGGTGCGGCCGAGTTGTACGGTCCTCACGCGAGTCCTCCTGTCGTCGATCTCCGGTGGGACCGAGGCTAGGAACTGGAGCGCGCTCCAGGTCAAGGCCGCGCTCCAGCGGGGTTCTGGCGGTGAGAGGCGGGCGGCAGAGGCCGCGGAGGAGGGCCGGGGATCCGGTGGCCGGGTGCCCTCGATCCGGCGAAGAGCGGCACCTGGCTTCTCTCTTCCGCGATCTTCTCCGGGCGTTCGATCGACGCCGCCAGGCACGCCTTCGAGGCGCTCACTGGCAGAGGCCCGGTGTCGGAGGAGACGAGGAGGCACATCCAGACGATCACGTCAGGACGACTGCCTCAGCGACATCACGCCCCAGGGAGCGAGCTCGACATCGAGGTCCAGAACGCCGGTGCCGGGCACGGTCAGCGTGAACCTGAGGAGCGAGTCCCCGACCCTGCGCAGGTGCTCGCTCTCGGCGCGGGACGGGTTGAGGGGAGAGCCGAGCCGGTACCAGGCCTCGGCCGCGTTCCCGTGTTCCCAGTCCAGGATCTCGACGAGGAAGGTGGTGCCGGGCTCCAAGCCGCCGATCGCGTGGCGGATCCTGCGGCTCGGCCCCACGTCGGCCAGCGCGCGGGTCGCGGCGTAGGAGCCCTGCGAGCTGAGGCCTCTCAAGGCCATGTCCTCGGGGTAGTTGAAGAACACCGCCGACACGGCCGACGTCCGGCTGTCCCGGGTCACGACGCCGTCGGGCGTGGCGAGGAGCAGCCGGTCGCCGAGCCGTCCCAGCATCGTGAACGCGTGGAAGGCCGGTTTGTGGATGCCGGCCTCGTTCACCAGGCCGAACCCGCCGTGGAACGGGCCGATCCCGGCGCCGCCCTCCTCGAAGACGTCGGTGAAGGCCCAGTAGGAGATCGAGTCGGCGAGGGTGGCGCACTTCAGGTACGACCGGGTGATGTAGGTCGCCGCGAACAGCGTGTCGTGGATGAAGTCGCGGCTCGACGGCGACGTCGACCACTCGGTGACGTGGATTTCCGCATCGGGATACGCGCTGTCCTTCACGAGCTCGCCGAGCAGGGTCAGGTCGTCGAAGGTCGCGTCGGCGTACCGGGTGATCTGCACCGCCTGGCCGTCGGCGCCGAAGGCGTAGTCCGTGGGGTAGGTGTGGGTCGAGATGAAGTCGATCGGCAGCTCGCGCTCCGCGCACCAGGAGATGAAGTCCTCGATCCACACCGGGCGCCAGTCGAGCGCGTCCACGTCGGCGGCGGTGGCCGTCGCGAGCATCGCGGAGCGGTCCTCGGTCTCGCCCTTGTAGCGGTCGTCGGGAACGAAGACACTCGTCGCGGGCCCGCCCACCCGCAACGCGGGATCGATCTTCTTGATCGCCCGGACGGTCTGCTCGTAGAGCTCGAAGTACTCGGTCTTCGTCCCGGTCCAGAAATGCGGGACGAGGTTCGGCTCGTTCCACACCTCGAAGCGCCACTCCCGCACCTCGTCGAGGCCGTACCGGTCGATCCAGTGCTCGATCGACCTCGTCACCAGCTCGACCCAGCGCGCCGCGTCCTTGGGCGGGCTGCAGTGAGCGCCCCACCAGAACAGCGTCTCGGTCACCGTCGCCAGATCGCGCGGCATGAAGCCCAGCTCGACGAACGGGCGGGCCCCGCACTCCAGGATGAAGTCGAAGACCTTGTCGACGTAGCTGAACGTGTACACGGGCGAGGCGAGGGTCGCGTCCTCGCCGAAACCGCCGCCGTACCGCTCCCGGTACACGAACATGTCGTCATGAAAGATGCCGTGGAAACGGACGTACCGGAATCCGGCGGTGGCGACCGCTTCAGCGAACTGCCGCTGCCAGTCCGCGCGCAGCGCCTCGTTGGCCCGCCCGGCGCCGACACACCGGCTCCATACGTGCGGGAGCACGCTCTCGTCGCGTGCCTCGCCGTCGATGTGGATCGAGGATCTGCAAGCGTCCATGGTCTCAACCCTCGCGTTGAGTTCCGAAAATATTTCGCAACTTGTTCGGTGCTGCGAGGACAGTAGGTGCCGCATCTGTGCCATGTCAACGCATGCAACTGGAGAAAAGGGGTTCGTGGTAGGTTCGAAAGAGTTTCGAGCCCCGGGAGGGAATCCTCATGCGATCGCGAGGTCGTTCTGAGCGCGTCACCTTGGCGGATGTCGCCCGGATGGCCGGAGTCTCCCTGGCGACCGCCTCGAAAGTGCTCAACGGCCGCAGCGACGTCGGGCCGAGGACGCGCGAGCTCGTCCTGGAGGCCATGGCCGAGATCGGCTACATGCCGACCGCGGCGCGGCACGAGCAGACCCGGGGCCGCACCCTCGTCACCGTGCTCGACATCGTGGAGTCCCGTTACGCCGGGACGGTGCTTCAAGGCATCCTCGTGGCCGCGACCTCCGCGCAGGCCGAGCTGCTCCTCCGCCTGCCGTCCGACGGGGCGGCCGCCACGACCCCCACGGCGGCCCGCGCCTGGATGGAGAGGGAGAAGGCGGCCGGCGTCGTCGGCATCATCGCGCTCGCCATCGCCGTGCCAGCCTCGCTGCTGCTGGCCGCGGAGGAGCTCATGGTCCCCGTCGTGACGATCGACCCGATCGACCCGATCGACACCTCCGAGTCGAGCCTCGTCAGCATCGGCTCCACGAACTGGGCGGGCGGCCGCTCGGCGACCGAGCACGTCATCAAGCTCGGCCACCGCAGGATCGGCTGGATCGGCGGCCCGATCGGCTCCGCCCCCTCGCTGGAGCGCTTCCACGGCTACCAGGCCGCGCTCAGCTCGGCCGGCATCGCGCCGGACGGCGCGCTGATCCGCCATGAGGCCTTCTCCGTCGAGGCGGGGCATCGGCACGGGCGCGACCTCCTCGCGCTCGACGAGCGGCCGACCGCGATCGTCGCGGGCAACGACGAGATCGCCGTCGGGGTCCTCGCCGCGGCGAAGGACTTCGGCATCTCCGTGCCGGGCGAGCTGTCGGTCACCGGTTTCGACGACACGCCGCAGACCGAGTGGACCACGCCCAGGCTCACCTCCGTCCGGCAGCCCCTGGTCGGCATGGGCCGGATGGCCGTCGAGACCGTCCTCGGCATGGCCGACGGCGTCCAGCCCGCCTCCCGGCACCTCCAGCTGGCGACCACCCTCAGCGTCCGCGACTCGACGGGCCCCGTCCCGCGGTCCTGACCCGGGTCCGGGTCCTCGGCCTGCCACGTTACGGCGTACTTTCACCGAGGTTCTTGACGGATTTCGACCTTCGCGAATATGGTCCGGCAGCAACGATCGAAACTATTACGAAAAAGTTTCGGAATCGTGTCGCCTGTCCCCTCCCGCCGCTCCCGACCTCCAGGGGGAGATCACCCGTGAAGCTCCGTAGAACCACCCCGGTCGTGCTCGCCGCGGCTCTCGCTCTGACCGCCGCCTGCGGAGGCGGCGGCGGCTCGGCCCAGCCCTCGGGCGACGGCAAATCGTTCGAGTTCTGGTCGTTCAGCGGCATCAACCAGAAGAAGTCCGTCGAGGACTATCAGAAGGCCAATCCGGGCGTGCAGGTGAAGCTCACCGAGGTGGGCGGCTCGACGGAGACCGCGCAGGCGCTCACCACGGCGCTGGCCGGGGGCAAGGTGCCCGACCTGGTGCTCATCCAGGGGGATGACCTGCCCAAGTTCGTCCAGCAGCCGCAGAACTTCCAGGACCTGCGCCAGTACGGCGCCGACAAGATCAAGAGCGACTACCTGGACTGGGTGATCAGCCAGTCCACGGCCAGGGCCGGCGAGATCATCGGCATTCCCACCGACGTCGGCGGCATGGCCGTCGCCTACCGGACCGACTTATTCAAGCAGGCCGGCCTGCCCACCGACCGGGACGAGGTGAGCAAGCTCTGGCCGACCTGGGACGCCTTCATCGAGACCGGCAAGAAGTACACCGCCGCGACCGGCAAGGCGTTCGTCGACAACGCCGCCACCAGCGTCTTCTACCAGGCCGTCAACCAGGGGCCGCAGAAGTACTACGACCCCTCCGGCAATGTCGTCTACGCCACCAGCCCCCAGGTCAAGACGGCGTTCGACCTGGCGATCAAGACGGCGCAGGCCGGGATCACCGCCAAGCTGAGCTCCTTCGAGGACGGCTGGAGCGCGGCGATGAGCAAGGGCGATTACGCCGTCATCTCCGCGCCGTCGTGGCTGCTCGAACAGATCCGCAACAACGCCCCCGACACCAAGGGCAAGTGGGACGTCGCCAAGATCCCCGGCGGCGCCGGCAACTGGGGCGGCAGCTACCTGGCCATTCCCAAGGGCGCGGCCAACCCCAAGGCGGCCTGGGACTACATCTCCAAGACCCAGTCGCCGCAGGGCCAGCTCGATCATTTCGTCGACTCCGGCGCGTTGCCCACCACCCCGTCCGCCTACCAGGACCCGAAGCTCCTCGGCCGCAAGGACCCGTTCTTCTCCGACGCGCCGACCGGGAAGATCTACACCGAGTCGCTGCTCGGGCTCAAGCCTTTCCTCATCGGCCCGGACAGCGCCGCCATCGGCCAGGAGTTCCTGAACGCGATCACCAACGTCGAGCAGGGCAAGGGCGATCCGGCCAGGGCGTGGGACACGGCACTGGCCAACATCAAGACCTCGATCGGCAAGTGACGTGACGACGACGGTCAGCCCGCCGCAGGCACGACCCGAGTCCGAGTCCGAGACGCAGGTGCGGCAGAACTGGTCCGAGCGGCTGGCGCCGTACGCCTACATCGCCCCGTTCTTCCTCATCTTCGCGATCTTCGGCCTCGTCCCGCTGCTGTTCACGTTCTACGTCGCGCTGTTCGACTGGAACCCCATCGGCGAGCACGTCTTCGTCGGCTTCGACAACTTCACCCGGCTGCTCGGCGACACCCGGTTCTGGAACGCGGCCTGGAACACGATCAGCATCTGGCTGCTGTCCACCGTGCCGCAGCTCCTGGTCGCGCTCCTGCTGGCGCACCTGCTCAACCATGCGCGGCTGCGGCTCGCGCTGTTCTGGCGGATGTCGATGCTGGTGCCGTACATCACCTCGGTGGCGGCCACCACGATCGTCTTCGCCCAGATGTTCGATCGCGACTACGGCCTGCTCAACTGGCTGCTCGGGCTCGTCGGCGTCGGGCCGATCGACTTCCTGCAGTCGGGGTGGGGAAGCCACGCCATGATCGCCGTGATGGTGGCCTGGCGCTGGTTCGGCTACACCACCCTGCTCTACCTGGCCTCGCTGCAGGCCGTTCCGCGGACGATCTACGAGGCCGCGGCGGTGGACGGCGCAGGCGCCTGGAAACAGTTCCGGCACATCTCCATCCCGTCGCTGCGCCCGGTCATCGTGTTCACGATCGTCACCTCCACCATCGGCGGCCTGCAGATCTTCACCGAGCCGCTGCTCGTCACCACCACCTCGCCGCTGACCTGCGGGCCCGTCCGGCAGTGCCAGACGCTCACGCTCTTCCTGTACGAGCAGGGCTTCGGCCAGTTCCAGTTCGGCTACGGCTCCGCGATCGGCGTGGCCCTGTTCGTACTGATCATCGCCCTCGCGTCGCTCAACTATGTCCTGTCCACGCGAATCCGTCCGGAGCGAGGATGAAGAAGGCCGACAGGGTCCGCTGGTGGACCTATCTGCTGCTCGCGGTGGCCACGCTGGCCTGCGTGTTCCCCCTGTACTGGATGTTCGTGGTGGCCACGACGGACACCGCGGCCGCCACCCGGATGCCGCCGGAGATCATCCCCGGCGGGAACTTCTTCCACCTGGCCGGGCTGGTGTTCTCGACCGTGCCGTTCGTCCGCTCGATCATCAACAGCGTCATCGTGGCCGGCTCGATCGGCGTGGGGCACGCCGTGCTGTGCTCGCTCGCCGGGTTCGCCTTCGCCAAGCTGCGCTTCCGCGGCCGGAACGCGCTGTTCCTCGTCGTCGTGCTGACCATGACCGTGCCGACCCAGCTCGCCGTCATCCCGCAATACATGATCATCTCGTCGCTGGGATGGGTGGACACGTTGCAGGCGCTCATCGTGCCGGGGCTGGCCAGCGCGTTCGGCATCTTCTGGATGCGCCAGCACCTGTCCACCACCATCAGTGACGAGATCCTCCAGGCCGCGCGCATCGACGGGGCGACCACCTGGCAGATCTTCTGGCGGATCGCGTTCCCCCTGGTGCGGCCGGCCGCGTTCGTGCTGGGGCTGCTCGGGTTCGTCACCGCCTGGAACGACTTCCTGTGGCCGTTCATCGTCCTGAAGTCACCCGAGATGTACACCGCCCAGATCGCGATCAAGGCGCTGCAGAACAACTATGTGGTCGACCTGGGCCTGGCCATGTCGGGCTCGTTCCTGGCCACGCTGCCGCTGCTCGTGTTGTTCGTCTTCGTCGGCAGGCGCATGGTCGCCGGGATCATGGACGGTGCCTTCAAGGGCTGACACATCGGCGACAGGGGTCCGGCTCGGGCGCCTCATCGGGCCAGGTCCCGGATCAGCGCGTCGGGAGTCCGGGTGGCGTGCGGGTGCAAGCCACCCGGATGGGGCCGTCGATGCCGGGCTTGAGTCTCCAGCCGGCGATGTACGGGCTGTCCACGCTGACCAGTTCCAGCCCGACCTGTCCACGCGCTGCGGCCTCGGCGATCAGCGCGATGCGGCCGGGGTCAGCCGCGGACGGCGTAGCGGCGCAGCACGTTGCGGGTGATCTGCTCGGTGAACTCATCGTGCAGGCGCAGGCCGTTGACCCATTCGGTCGTCCCGGCGCAGAAGACGCCGCCTCTGCCCCGGGTGAACTCAGCGACCATCCCGGAGCCGTACGCCTCACCGTCGAACCGGTCGGGCAGCGGGTCGAACAGCAGCCCGAGAATGCCCTGGACTTCGGTGATGGGGGCGCCGAGCGGCACCTGTCCGTTCCACCGGTCCTCCTCGCCGAACGTGGCCGGGCACATGGCGATGATCTCCAAGTTGTCCGGCGTTCCGTCGCTGCCGGTCGGAAAGGGCAGACCGCGCCGGAAGGTGTAGTCACAGCCGTCCAGCTCGAACGCGGCGATGCAGATGGGCGCGCCGCCGAAGACGTCGCCGTAACCGAGGTCGGTGTCCTGAAGGGCCCAGTGCCGCGGCCGGTAGACGGTGAAGCCGCCGCTGGAGCGGGAGATCGCCGAGCCGTAGCGGTTGTAGGTGCCTGACAGGCCGGTGAGCCCCATGGTCGCGGCGGCGGGACGGTCGATGGGGGGCCAGTCCCATGCGGTGGTCACCTTGGCCGGATCGCTGTCGAACAGGGGGTCGTCCTGCGGGACCTTGTAGTTGACCTGGACCTGGTCGTCTTCTTCGAGCCGGACCTGCCACAGGAAGTTCCTCCCGAACCTGGCGAGGTGGCCGCCGCCGTCGACGAAGGCATCGACGCTGTCGCGCATCTGCGCGGTCCAGTACTCGTCGTGGCCGACGAAGATGGCGCAGGCGTAGGGGGTCAGGCAGCCGGGGTCCTGGTGGAGGTCGTGCTGGGTGAGGACGTCGAACTCGATGCCCTCCTTCTCCGCCCACAAGGCGAAAGGCCGCTCGTAGGTGGCCCAGAACGCATCGGCGTGGTGGCGGGAGTAGCCGTGGGTGTGCGCCCACTCATAAGCGGGGTGGCGGGGCAGGGCGCCGCGCGGCGGAGTGTCGGGGTTGGAACTGCGCGGGGCCTCGTCCGGCTTGCGGATCATGCCGCGGGCGATCGGCCGCTGGACGGACAGGCGCGGGCCGGCCACGTCGGTCCAGGGGTCGTCGCCGAGGCCGCGGTAGGCGTTCGCGCCGCCCCAGTCGTTGTAGGCGGTCATCGTGCTGGTCGTCAGCACCAGCACGTACGGGGTCCGTACGCCGGGCTCGGGGTTGCGCACGATCAGGAAGTGCTCACGCTCATGGCGACGTCCGTCGACTTCGATGCCGATGATCAGGATGTAGAAGCCGGGCTTCCACCGCTGGTCGATGGTGAAGGTGTGCGCGACGGGCCAGCCGCAGCCGACGGCGTAGGCGTCGCTGGGGGTCGGGTGGGCCCGGCCGGGCAGACCGATGGCGGACCAGACGACCTCTGGGGTGAGCCCGTCGCGCACCAGGGTGAGCGTGTACGTCTCGGCGGTGGTGTGGGTGTGAACGTGGACCTCCTCTCCCGGCGAGTAGGTCCACCTGTCGGTGTAACACCAGGCCTCCGGGCCGCCCATCCCGGGCCGTTCCACCACGAAACCGGGAATGGACCAGGCATACCGCGGGGCAGGCGCCGGGCTCTGCGAAGGGGCGGTGCGTACGGCGGCGGGTAGCTGATCACTCATGAGGGTCCTCTTTCAGAGCTGTTCGGGCGCGAGGTGTTCCTGCCTGCGGCCGGTGGTCATGCGTCCGCGGACGGCCCCGACCAGGAACGCGATGACGAGCGGGGAGATGATGAGGGCGTTGCCGATGGCGCCGATCCCGGTGAGCAGGCTCATGTTCGCCACCGCCAGGTACAGCACGATCCCAAGGATGATCACCGACAGGGCGGGGGCGATGAGGCGCGCCCACAGGCTTTCTCGCGCGCCGCGTGTCGCGAGCCAGCGGATCACCGCGACGCTGGTGGCGATCTGCAGCGCGAGGACGGCGAACAGGGTCGGCGCGTTGGTCCAGGTGACGACCTGCGTATACGGGTCGAGCGAAGACAGGCCGAAGCCGATCAGCGCGACGGTCACCAGGCCGCCCTGGAGGAGGACCGCTGCGCGCGGGGAGCCGGATGCGCTGGTGCCGTACAGGAATGCGGGCAGCAGGCCGCGCCGGGACATGGAGAACAGATAGCGCGAGCCGGCGTTCTGCAGCGCGATGACACCGGCGACGAAGCTGGTGATGACCAGCAGCTGCATCACGTCGGTCATGACCGAGGAGACGAAGGAGGTGTTGAGGTCGAACACGACCTGCGAGGGGTCGCCGCTCAGCACGCCCAGCAGCCGGCTCGGGCCGACCGCCATGAGGATGGTGAACGCGGCGGCGAGGTAGATGACGGTGAGGAGGCCGATGGCCCAGAAGGTGGCCTTGCGCACGGCTGTGCCGGCGTCCTGCACCTCTTCGCTGTAGACGGCGGTCTGCTCGAAGCCGATGAACACCAGGAAGGTGACAAGGAAGGTGCCGCCCAGGACCGGCACCTGCCAGGAGCCGGGGTCGAACGCGGACCAGGGGGCGCCTTCGGGGCCGCCCTGGATCCAGACCGCGATCGCGAAGACTGCCAGGACGCTGATCTCCAGGATCAGCAGGACCGCCGCGACCCGGGCGCCGAGGTCGATCTTCGCATACGAGATGGCGGTGACCAGGAGGGCGATGACCGTCGCGCACAGCCCCCCAGGGGATGCTCACCGAGAGGTACGTCTCCAGGAAGATCGAGGCGAAGAAGCCGGATGCGGCCGCGAAGCCGATCTGGCCGAGCGTGTAGCCGGCCCAGGCGACCATCGCGGCCCCGGATCCAGCCGTCCGCCCGAGCCCCTTGTCGATGTAGGCGGAGAACGCGCCCGCGTCGGTGACGTGGCGGCTCATCGCGGTGAAGCCGACCGCGAAGATCGCGTAGGCGATTCCGGCGATCACGAACGCGGCGGGCAGCATTGTCCCGCCCACCAGGAATCCGAGCGGCAGGAAGCCGGCCGAGACGGTCAGCGGCGCGGCGGCCGCCACGACGAAGAAGACCAGGTGCCGGGCGCTGACGACGTCGCGGCGCAGTTCGTGCTGAGGGGGATGGGGCATGTCCATGGTGCCTTCCTTGCGAGCCGTCCTCGACGGCTCCGGACTGAATCTGCGGAGACGGCCTTCACCGGACCTGGCGGCCCGGCCCCCCGAAGGCCGCGGAGTTCATCGAGCCGAGACGCCGACAAAGATCTTGCGGGTGGGTCCGAGCGTGTGCCGGCAGCCGTCGAATCCGGCCGGCACGAGGACCTGGATCTGTGTGATGGCCACAACGGACCTCCTAGCAGGTCGAACATCGACTGAGCGGTAAAGCTATAGATTGATAGCTTGTGTTGGCAAGAGGCAGTCCAGACTTGACGGACGCGTTACTCCGGCCACCCGGTACGGTGACCCCGGCAAGGAAAGGACGGACATGGCAGTACGCGGACCGGAGGGCGTCACCCGCCAGCGGGCACTCATCGCGGCGTCCAAGCTCTTCGCCGTGCGCGGCTACCACGGGACCTCCACCCGCGACATCGCCAACGCCGTCGGGGTACGCCAGCCGACTCTCTATCGGCACTTCGCCAGCAAGGCCGAGATCCTCGCCGAACTCCTCGACGCGGACCTGCTTCCCGCCCTCGAACGCCTCCGCACGGCCCTGGCCGCCGAGGGCTCCCCCGCGGCGCGGCTGCACGCCTACCTGCAAGCCGACCTCTACGCCATCCTCGTCCTGCCCTACGACACTCGCGGCCTCTACAACGACGATGTCCTCGAACTTCCCGACTTCGCCGTCCAGGCGACACGAAGGGACGAGCTGCACCGCCTCACCGAGGAACTGGTCGCGCAGGCCATCGACAGCGGGGAACTCCAGATCGTCGGCGGCCCGTATTTCGTGCGACGGGCCATCAGCGGCCTGATCCTGGAGGCCATGCGCGACCGCGGCACCGACCCGTCCCCGGACCCCGACACCCTCCCCCGCGAGATCGCCGACTTCCTCCTGCGCGGTACCCTCGCCGACCCCACCCGCCTCCCGGACGTCCAGCGAGCAAGCGCACTCCTGCTCGATCGGTGGAGTTCGGCCCTGACGACCACATGAGCCGCCGTTCCCGCCCGCCATCGAGGCTGGACTGATTTCGCCGGAGGCCTTGCGGTAACGCCAGCGGCCCGAGGCGAGATGCCAGACTCAACGGCGGCCGTCGTCGGGACCAGCAGGCTGGTGATCTCAGCGAGGGACGCTCACGCCCGTGGCGATGACGCTCTCGGCGGCCTTTACCGCTGGAACATGGGCCTTGCCTGGCGCCACCAGCACTCGGCTGCCGTGCCACCTCACTGCGCGGGGTGTTCAGGCGACGGGCTCGTGAACTCCTCAGCACAAACCTCCGCTCGCCCCCAGCTCGCGTTCCCCTGCCGTCCGAGCAGCCGGCTCTGCAACTTTCAGGCCGCCACCGGAACCGCAGCCGGGTCGTTCACAAGCCGCTGACGGGCTTGACCAGGAAACGTACCCCTCACTGGAGCCGAGCACCCGCTGGACGCCACAGCAGCGCCTTGACACCCGTAAGGCAGCTGGTCACGCTCGTCGATTGTTGACCATAAACGGATGACGGGAGCGCCGACGATGGATACTCGACGACGGCGGACGCTGCGACCGGCCGCGACCCTCGGCGTGGCGGTGTCCTTCGTGGTGGGGACGCTGACCGCCCAGGCGTCCCTGCAGCCGGCGGCGGCCGCGGCCGGGCCCGCGCTGTCGGTGGACCTGTCCGCCCCCCGGCACCCGATCAGTCCCGACATCTACGGCATGAACGGCGCCGACCCGGCGTTCGCCGCCGAGATCGGCCTGCCGGTGACGCGCTGGGGCGGCAACACGACCACCCGCTACAACTTCAAGAACCACACCTACAACACCGGAAGCGACTGGTACTTCGAGAACATCGTCGCCGGCCCCGACAACACGGTCGAGGCGTACGTCAAGACCAGCCGGGACCGCGGTAGCAAACAGGTCGTCACCGTGCCGATGAGCGGGTGGGTGGCCAAGGACTCGCCCGCCCAGCACCCGTTCGCCTGCGGATTCCCTGCCGCCCGGTTCCCCGCACAGGACGCCTTCGACCCGTGGGACGCCGGCTGCGGCAACGGCCGGCTCGGCAACGCCGACCTCACCGGGGCGGTGCCCACCGACACCTCGATCCCGGCGGACGCCGCGTTCACCGGCGAGATGGTGTCGCACCTGGTGAGCCAGTTCGGCACGGCGGCGCGTGGCGGCGTACCGATCTACGAGCTCGACAACGAGCCGGTGCTGTGGAGCTCCACGCACCGCGACGTGCACCCCGAGGCGGTCTCCTACGACGAATTGGGCGGCAAGAGCACCACGACCGCCGCGGCGATCAAGGCGGCCGACCCGAGCGCGGCGGTGCTCGGCCCGTCCGGCTGGGGGTACTGCGAGTGGGTCGCGTCCGGGGTGGACGGGTGCGCGCCGGGCGCCGACGCGGCCGCGCACGGCGGGCTCAACCTGTCGCAGTGGTTCCTGAAGAACATGAAGGACTACAGCGACACGCACGGCGGCAAGCGCATGCTCGACTACTTCGACCAGCACTACTACCCGCAGATCAACGGCGGCAAGGACCCCGAGTCGAACGCGTGGCGGCTGCGCTCCACGCGTTCGCTGTGGGACCCGACGTACGTCGAGGAGTCCTGGATCGGCCCTTCGGGCGTGAACGCGCCGCCACTGCAGTTCATCCGCAAGATGAAGGACTGGGTCGCGCAGTACTACCCCGGGACGAAGACCGCGATCACCGAGTACAACTGGGGCGCACTGGACGACATCAACGGCGCCCTGGCGCAGGCCGACGTTCTCGGCATCTTCGGGCGCGAGGGCCTCGACCTCGCCACCATCTGGGGCGAACCCCAGCCGACCCAGCCCGGCGCCTACGCGTTCCGGATGTATCGCAACTACGACGGTGCGGGGAGCCGGTTCGGTGACGTGAGCGTGTCGGCGGCCAGCGGCGATCAGGGGCAGCTGGCGGTGTATGGGGCGCAACGCTCCCGCGACAAGGCGCTGACCCTGATGGTCATCAACAAGACCGGCGGTGAGCTGACCGCACCGTTGTCGATCGCCGGACTGCACGGCAACGCCAAGGCGCAGCGGTTCACCTACGGCCCGGCCGATCTCGGCTCGATCGTGCGCGGTGACGATCTCCTGGTGCGCCAGGGCCGGGTCACTGCGACGTACCCGGCGAACTCGATCACCCTGCTGGACCTGCCGACACGCCGGCGTTGACGTTCAGGGCGAGGATCCCGCTCTGGCCGCGGCCTCGGTACCGCAGTTGGTCAGAGATGGCCAGGACCGGAGCAGAGCCACGCGGTCGTCGCGGAGCGGGCGTCAGTGTGAAGAAGATCCAGGAGATGCTCAACCACGCGCAGTCCTCGACCACCGACATCTACCTGACCGTGGCCAGGAGGCTGGAAGAGGACCCAGCCGACCTCGTCGCAGCGGCGATCGAGGAGCGAGCGCCGGTCGAACCAATTGCACCGGGAGGCTGCAGGTCAAGCACCCTGCGACGACTTTCGAAGCGGTACACGCTGACACGAGCGGCGGGGGCGTGTGCTCAGGGGCGGGTCTGCCGGTGCCGGTGGGCCAGGACGAGCCAGGCCGCGAGGGCGGCGAGCGCCGCGAGGACGATGACGCCGATCCGCAGCACGCTCCCCATCGCGCCGTCCCCGTCCGTCTTACCCGCCGCGCCCGCCGCGGCCTCGTGCAGGTGGGCGGGTGCGGACGCCTGACCAGGAGCGGAGGCGGCCGTCGGACCCGGTGCGGGACCGGTCGTCGTACCTGGTGCGGGCGCGGTCGTCGAGCCCGGCGCGGGCGCGGCGGTCGGGCCCGGTGCCGGCGTGGTCGCCGCCACCGGCGCGGCGACCACGCCGGCCTTCACCTTCACCGTCTTCTTCGCCTTGGCCGGCTCGGTCGCCCTCACCGTCACCCGCCACTCGCCGCTGGGCAGCGGCTCGGCGGAGCGGTAGAGGTTCTGGCCCTCGCCGGCCGACCGGAGCGGGACCGGGCCGAAGGCACGGCCGTCGGACGAGGTGGCGGTCAGCGTCGCCGCGACGATCTCGGTGACGGGATGGCCGTCCTTCTCGTACGTCACGAGCACGTTGACGTTGTCGGCCCCGTCACCCGTCACCTCCAGCTTGATCGGCCCGCCGTGCGCGTGGGCGGCCGGTGCGCCGAGCACCAGTCCGGCCCAGGACAGCAGGAGGGTCAGGACGTAGGCCGATGCCTTCTTCATGGAACATGGCTCCCTTGCGATTCGATGCCGGCGCCCGGGCCGGTTGACGGCCGCCACCTCTGAGGGCGGGTGACGGGACTCACGCCTCCTGCGACCTGCCCTCACGGGCGAGCCTGATCAGTTCTTCGATGCGCCTGCGGCGCCGCGCGGCGTTCAGCCGGAGGGCGAAGAAGGCGAGGACGAGCAGGACGACGAGGCCGAGCTGCGGCCACGGCAGCGCCCAGACCGTGGTGGCGACCTCCGCCGGCCGCACGGCGACGCCCGGCGCCGCCGCACCGGCGAGGGAGGGCACCGCCACGACCGTCGTACGGACCGGCCCCAGCGGCCAGGCCCCCACCACCCGCGCGACGTACGTACGGCTGCCGCCCGGCATGAGCTCCCTGGCCCTGGCCGCCGACGGGTCGCTCCAGGAGTTCTCGGTGAACAGCGTGGACGACAGCACCCGGTTGTCACTGACGAGCCGGATATTTCCGGCATTGGCCACCGTGTACGTCACCTCGACCGTCCCAGGGACGAAGGGATTCCACGAGCCCGTGTACTCCGCCCGCACCCCGCTGACGGCCACCTTGGCGACGTAGTCGCCGGTGACCCGGATGTTCAGGCGGACGCCCACCCGGTTCTGGACCCGTACCTGCCCGGAGACCGTCTCCAGGGACGCGGTCACTCCGGCGGGATGGTCGCCCGGCGTCGCGTTGCCGGGGATCGACACCGTCACCGGCACGACGGAAGTGGCACCGGCGGCGACGGTCACCTTCTCGGGCACCGTGATCCACGAGCCGCCGTCCACCGGCGCGACGTCCGACGGCCGCATGTCGAAGTAGCCCTTGGAGGTCAGGTAGCCGTCGTTGGCGTCGATCCCGAACTCGACCGGCTCGGTGGAGCGGTTGATGACCGCGACGTGCTCGACCACCTGCCCGCCGCCGGGGAGTTCGAGGTCGATGACGCTGCGGCCGTCGGGCCCGCCCGCGTTGGCCGGCACGACCGACCAGGTGGTGTCGGCGTGCGACGGGGCCGCCGGCCCCACCAGGACGGCGGCCGGCAGGGCGGCGAGGACGGCGAGGCGGGCGAGGACGCCTCGCGCACGGTTGATGGTCAACAGAGGATGTCTCCAGTCTCGTCGTCGTGGCCGCCCGGAACCCCGCAGGGTCCCGGGCGGCGATGGCGTCCCGCGCCCCGGAAAATGGCTCAGGACTGGTTGAACAGGGAGAGCGTCAGGGTCGAGTGGTACTCGCCGGCGGCGACGTCGGTGGGCGTGCGCAGCGCCAGGTCGGCGTTCACCTCCCAGGTGCCGATCTCGTCGGCGGAGTTCGCCGTGGACACCAGCAGCTCCTGGCCCTGCAGGCCGACGGTCGGTGCTCCCGAGCCGTCGGAGATGACGCTGGAGACGGGCTCGCCGGCCGCGACCGCGCCGGTCGAGGAGTCGCTCAGCAGCCGCGGCCGCCAGCCCAGGTACTGCGGGCCGATGGGCGGCGCGGAGCCGTCCGTCGCGGTGAACTCGCCGGCCTGGCCCACGACCGCCCAGAAGTCACCGTCGGGGATCGTCCCGGGATCGCGGGTGTCGGTCACCGTGACCGTCGGCAGGGTGCCGACGAACTGGCGGGCGGCGGCGTTGGAGCCGCTCTCCTGCAGGGCCACCCCGCCGTTGTCGGCGACGGTCATGGACACCTGACCGGTAGTGGTGCCCGGCTCGATGGTCACCGACACGTCGATGCCGTCCTCGGGATCGTCCTCGGCCACGGCGGGACCGGCCAGGCCGGCGCCGGCGAGCGCGACACCGACCACCGCGGCGGCGAGCAGCCGCGCGGCCTTGTTGATTCTCATGTGATCGCTCCATCTATGAGTGGGCGGGGCCGGCCGGCCCAGCGGCCGGCCCCGGGGGTTCTGTCTCAGCTGCAGTCGAGCGCCGGGTACGCGGCGTCGTACGACGAGGTGACCTCCCGGCCGCCGATCGTCGCCGTCCCCTTCACGGTCACCGTGCCGGCGTCGATCTGCCCGGCCCGGCTGTTGAAGGACTGGTACGCCTGCTTGCCCGGGGCCACGCCGGCCACGGTCTTCGTGCCGTACGGCGTGGTCAGCGTCACCGTCGCCGCCGTCTCGGAGGTGTTGACGGCGGTGACCGCCACGTACGCCGAGGCGCCGATGCAGCGGGCCGCGGCGGAGACCGCCAGCTCGACCTGCGCCGCCCCGGTCAGGCGGAAGAAGTCGAACGTGACCGTCTTCGAGGCCGTCTGGTTGGTGCCGATGGTGTAGACGCCGACCTTCGCGTCTTCGGCCACGGCGCTGTTCTCCACCGGAGCGGACAGGTCCGTCCAGGTCTGGCCGTCGGAGGAGTAGGAGCCGGTGAAGGTGTCGCCCTCCTTCTTCAGCCGCAGGTGCCACTCGCCGCCGGTGAGGTTGTTCGCCTGCGGTTGCGGGCTCTGCACGGTGCCGCCGACCTCGCTGCGCAGCTCGATGGCCCGCGCCACCGTGGCTCCCGGCGAGTTGGTGGTGAGGAAGTCGAGCTTCACGTAGTCGTCGTCGCCGGTGTAGACCATCAGGCCGCCCTGCTGGTACTGCTCGTTGAGCGCCGAGGCGTCCAGCTTGGTCTCCAGCGTCCAGTCGCCGTCCGGGGCCGGTTGCAGGATGAGGTTCTTCGGGCCGGTGTTGGTGGTCCCGTAGATGTCACCCGTCGTGGTGTCCAGCTCCAGCTTGCCGCCGCTCACCCGCGCGGCTGTGGCGTCGGGGCGCACGACCGCGCTCCAGCGGCACGTGTCGAGCGCGGTGCCGTCGAACTCGTCGTCCGGGGCGGGCGCGGTCGCCTTGTCGTCCGGCGTGATGTGGAACCAGTCGAAGGCCGCGTCCACCACCGGGTGGTTGGCCCCGGCGAGCGAGATCAGGCCGATCTTCGGGCTGGTGATCCCGGCGAGCGACTTGGTCTGCGGCATCGCGGTGAACGTGCTGCCGTCGGAGGAGTAGTGGGCGGTGATGCTGCTGCCGTCGCTGACGAACCGCACGTACACGGTGTCGGGGTAGGCGTCGCCGAGGGAGGCCGTGTTGCTGTCCGACACCTCGTTGGGGGCGGCGTTCTCCTCCCTGATGAACTGGAAGATGCGGCTGGCGTGGTCGGAACCCGAGGTCGAGCGCGCCTGCAGCACCATCTTGGCGTAGTTGTCGTCGTCGCCGTAGATGACCAGGCCCGCCTGCTGGTACGCGTCCCGCGCGTCCAGCGTGAGCTTGGCCGTGGCCGTCCAGGCGCCCGAGGGAGCCGGCTGCAGCACGATGTTCGGCGTGTTGCCGCCCGTGCTGTAGATGTCGGTGGTCGAGGTCGGGATCACCAGCTTGCCGTCCTCGACCTTGAGGTCCTGATTCTCGCGGACGACGGACCAGCGGTCACGGTCGAGCCGGTCGCCGAGGAAGTCGTCGGACCGGCCGGTGAAGCACACCGTGGCTTGGGCGTCCACCTTGACCTGGACCCGCGCGGTGGCCGACGCGCCCTTGTCGTCGTTGACGGTCACCACGGCGGTGTAGGTGCCCGGCGCGGTGTAGGTGTGGCTCGCCTCGGCGGTGGTGGGCTCGGGTGCGCCGGCCACGCCGAAGTTCCACTTGTAGGTGAGCGGGTCGCCCTCGGGGTCGGTGGCCGTCGCCTTGAAGGCCACCCGCAGCGGGGCGACGCCCGCCGCTGGGGTGGCCGTCGCGGTCACCACCGGGTGCTGGTTGTCGGTCGCGCCCTTGCCGACGAAGTCGACCCAGTTGACGTTGATCAGGTAGGCGTCGCCGGCCGCGCCCGGGGGCTTGCGTACGACGAAGTACAGCGGCCCGCTCGCCGACGGCGGTTCCGTCAAGTCGAGAGTGACGTCGGTGAACGTCTGCCAGCCGCCGGTGGGCGGCACCTCGACCGAGCCGACCAGCGTGCCGGTCTCGGGGTCGCCCGCCCGGATCTGCACGGTCCCGCCGGGGCCGCCGGAGGAGGCGCGCAGCCGGATCGCGGTCAGGTTCGACAGGTTCGCCGGGTCGAAGGACCACCAGTCGCCGTCCTGGATGAACGCGATGTGCTCGTTGCCGCCCTGGGTGTCGCTGGTCGTCTCCGCCGCGACGCCCGCGGCGTCGGTGCCGGTGCCGCCGCTCACCCGGCCGGTCCGCGAGAAGTGCTCGGCCTGCTTGCGCTTGGGCTCCAGCAGGACCTCGCCCCGCCCGGTCAGCGACTTGGCGCCGTTGGCGCCGTCGTCGGCGTAGCTGGCCTCGATGACGTAGAAGAGGTTGTCGTACTCGCCGTGGCCGGCCTGCTGGGTCTGCAGCACGCCTTCACAGCCCTTGTGCTGGTCCAGCGGGTGGCCGTGGCTGTCGTGGCCGAGGATCGCCTGGATCTGCACCCGGTCGCAGTCGATCGTGCCGTCCTCGGGGTCGGTGACGGTGACCTCGAACTTCACCTGGTCGCCGAACTCGAAGAAGGAGCCGTTCGGCGGCAGGTCCACCGAGACGGTGGGGCGGGTGTTGCCCGCGCTGATCGCCACGCTCGCGGTGGCGGTCCTGCCGTCGGGGTTGGTGATGGTCAGGACGGCGTTGTAGTCGCCGCCCTCCTCGTAGGTGAAGGACGGGTTCGGGTCGGTGGAGTCGGTCTCGCCGTCGCCGTCGAGGTCCCAGGCGTAGGTGATCGGCTTGTCGTCCGGGTCCCTGCTGCCCTCGCTGGAGAACGTGACGGCCAGCGGCAGCGGCCCGTCCGTCTTGTCCGCGGTGGCGCGGGCGATCAGCGGGCGGGTGCCCTTGGTGTACTCGATGCGGTAGATGCCGGAGTCGGCGTTGTCGCCGCCGAAGCCGGAGCCCCATTCGATCAGGTAGAGCGCGCCGTCGGGGCCGAACTTCATGTCCATCGGCTTCTTGAACGACAACGTGCCGAGGATCGGGTTCATCTCGACGAGTTCGGTGCCGTCCTCGTCGAGCTGGAACGACCAGATCTTGTCGTTGTTCCACTCGCCGAACAGCGCCTTGCCGTCCCAGTACGCCGGCCACTTGACGTCCGACTGCAGGCCGGGGTCGTCACGGTAGACCGGGCCGCCCATGGGGGCGCCGCCCCTCAGCTCCGGGAAGTGCTGCGGGTCGGCCGCGTAGTGGTACCAGACCGTCGCGGGGATGACCGGCGGCAGGCTGGTCAGGCCGTCGTTGTTCGGCGAGTCGTTGACCGGCGCCGCGCAGTTGAACGCCGACCCCGACTGCCTGGTGGCGAAGTTGAAGTCGACGTACGGGGTGTTGTCGCCGACGCAGTACGGCCAGCCGTAGTTGCCCGGCTCGGACACGATGTTCCATTCGACGGTGTTCTGCGGGCCGCGGGTGGCGCTGGCGGAGTTGGCGTCGGGGCCGTACTCGCCGAGCATGATGTGACCCGTCTTGGGGTCCAGGCCCATGCGGAACGGGTTGCGGAAGCCCATGCCGTAGATCTCCGGCTTGGTCTTCGCCGTGCCCGGTGCGAACAGGTTGCCCGATGGGATCGTGTAGGTGCCGTCGTCCTCGGGGTGGATGCGCAGCAGCTTGCCGCTCAGGCTGTTGGTGTTGCCCGCGCTGCGCTGGGCGTCCCAGCTCGACCGGCCCGACTGCTCGTCGATCGGCGTGTAGCCGTCGGAGGCGAACGGGTTGGTGTTGTCGCCGGTGCCCAGCCAGAGGTCGCCGGTCTTCGGGTCGATCACCATGCCGCCGCCGTGGTGGCAGCACTCGGCCCGCTGGACCGGGACGTCGAGGATCGTCTTCTCGCTCGCCAGGTCCAGGGTGTCGCCGGTGACGGTGAAGCGGCTCAGCCGGTCGACGTTCGTCCCGGTGGGCGAGTAGTACAGATACACCCAGTGGTTGGTGTCGAAGCCGGGGTCGAGCGCGAGGCCGAGCAGACCGCTCTCGTTGGCGGTGAAGACGTCCAGATCGGCCGCCGTCACGGTGCCGCCGGCCGGCTTGATGATCTTGACCTCGCCGAGGCGGTCGATGTAGAAGACCCGGCCGTCCTTCGCGACGTCCACCATCATCGGGTTGGAGGTGTTGTCGTCGAGGGTGACCTTCTCGAAGCTGGAGCTCTGCGAGGCCGAGCAGTCGGCCTTGACGACGCCCGCGGCGGTCTGGATGCCGCCGAGCAGCAGCTTCAGGAAGTTCGGCTCGCTGTAGTTCTCCTTCATGTGGCCGAGCCCGGTGTACCACGAACGGCCGCCGTCGAAGTCCTGGCACCACGTGTTCGGGTGGTCGGCGCCCATCGTGGCGCCGGTGTAGGAGGTCTCGTCCATCGACGTCAGCACGTGGACCGTCTGGCGCGGGTTCGCCTGGTAGTCGTACCACTCGTCGCTACGGGTCCAGGTCGTCGGCAGGTCCTTGGTGGACGGGTGCGCCGGGTCCTCGACCTTGACCCTGGCCTGCTGGATCGCCGGGTGGCTCTTGAAGTACGCGCCGACCAGCTTGCCGTACCACTCCCAGGTGTAGCCGCTGTCGGCGGCCGCGTGGACGCCGACGAAGCCGCCGCCGTTCTGGATGTAGCGCTGAAAGGCGTTCTTCTGGTCCTGCGTGCTCAGCGGGTCACCGGTCGTGGACATGAAGATCACGGCCTTGTACTGGGCCAGGTTCTGGTCCGTGAACAGGGCGCTGTCCTCGGTCGTGTCGACCGCGAAGTTGTTGTCCTGGCCGAGTCGCTGCACGGCCGCGATGCCTTCGGGGATGGAGTCGTGCCGGAAACCGGTCGTCTTGGAGAAGACGAGGACCTTGTAGGCGGGCTCGGCCGCCGTGGCGGCCTCGGCGCTCGCGGGCGCCGCGAGGATCGGGACGAGAGGGACGGCGAGGGGGGCGACGAGGGCGGACAAGGCCATCATCGTCACGGCTCGGCGCCTGAGGCGCCGTCCGCGTAACGGCAGGGCCGCACGGAGCAGCCTGGCCCACGTGCGATGACGTGGTGACATGGAAAACCCTTCCTGACCGGGGGGACGTCAGGCAAGGCGCGCGCCGCCGCGCTGTTGCCACTTCGTGGAGCGGATCTTGCGGGGTGCTGGAGGGTGCCGTCTCCAGGTCTGCGGGGCCGTCAGACGGGTGCCGGCCGGGGTGGTGTGCCGATGATCGCCGTCGGGTCGTCGATGACGTCGCTGACCACCATGCTGGCGGCGCCCCGGGAGGCGGCGCCGAAGCCGAGTGTGGAGGCGACCAGGCGGCACCGGGCGGCGGGGGCCGCCACCACGAGCCGGTCCAGCTGGTCCTGCGCGTGCGGCAGCAGCCACTGGGCCAGCGAGGCGAAGTAGCCGCCGATGACGATCACGCGCGGGTTGAACAGGTTGGCCAGGATCGAGCCGCCGAGCCCGAGCCACTCGCCGACCTGCGCCACCGCCGCCGTCATCCGCGGGTCGCCCGCGGCCAGGCCGCCGGCGATGTCGCTCACCCGTTCGCCGGGGTCGGGCACCGGCCTGCCGGGCAGCCCGTACGCCTGCTCGGGCATCGCCGCGCGGACGAGCGCGGCCAGGCCGACCTTGGTCTCCCAGCATCCGGCGCGGCCGCATCCGCACTGGTCGCCGTCGGGGTCCACCTGGAGATGCCCGACCTCGCCGGAGAAGCCGTCCGCGCCGCGCAGCAGCCGGCCGTCCAAAATGATGCCGCCGCCGACCCCGACCTCGCCGGTGAGGTACACCAGGTAGGGCGTGCCGGCGGCGACGCCGGAGGTGTACTCGGCCAGGGCGGCGAGGTTCGCGTCGTTGTCCACCCGTACCGGCAGGCGCAACGGGCCGAGCACGGAGGTCAGCCGCTCGGCCAGGGGCAGCTCGTGCCAGGACAGGTTGGGGGCGAGCGTCACGACGCCGCGGGTGACGTCCACGAGCCCGGGGACGGCGACCGCGATGCCGGCGGGGGTCGCTCCGGCCCGCCGCATGGTCTCGACGGCCTGCCCTGCCACGGCCGCGAGCCGCCGCACGGAGCCGTCCGGGCCGCTGCCCACGGCGTCGTGCACGATCCGGCGCTCGACCAGGACCCGGCCGCTGAGGTCGGTGCCGTGGACCGCGATGTAGTCGACGTTGATCTCCATGCCGAGCGCGCCGACGTGCGCGCCGTGCAAGGCCACCGCGCGCCGGGGGCGGCCGACGGCGCCGGCGTGCCTGACGCCGACCTCGCGTACGAGACGCCGTTCCAGCAGCTCCGCCATCAGGTTGGAGACGGTGGCACGGTGCAGCCCGGTCGTCTCGGCGATGTCGGCGCGGGACAGGACCCTGTGGTCGCGCAGCTCGCGCAGCACGAGCGAGAGGTTCGCCCGGCGCAGCGCGGCAGGACCCGCCGGTGCAGCGCCGCCCGGGGCGCGGTCGGGTGGCTTGTACGACATGCGCACCACCTGCCCCTTTGTTTATCTCTGAGATCAATTAATCGGGTTGTAACACGCGAATGTCCGACCGTGAACCCCTTCGTCGCGTAACGAGTTGGCATCGCTGATGTCTGCGCATTTCAGCGAGTTTTCCGCGCCAGTTACCGAAACGTTACCTAACTTGTAAACGATTTCACCCTTGTGCCGGCGAAAGTCCCCTCTTTTAATGCGGCTAGCCACCCGACTTGATCGAGGAGGAGCGTGGACCCCATCCGGACCGACGGTCCCGCCGCCGACTCGACGAGTGATGGCGGGTCCACCTGAGCCCTCAGGACCCGTCCCCGAGACCCGCACCCCGTCCCTGAGCCCCCGCCCGCCTGCTCGTCCGGTTTCACGTCGCCGCGGCCATGACGCCTGCCCTCGATCGGCCGCAAAAACGCCGCGTCCTCACCCTCCCGCACCCCTTTTTCACCCATGACTCCCGCCCGCCTGAACGGCCGTACCAAGCCGCACCGTCACCGTTGACGCCGACCTCGGTGCCGCCGCGGTGGTGCCAACCGGCACGCCAGGCGGGCGGGCACGCGGGAGTGTCTCAGGCTTTGACGGCGAGGCCGCCGTAGGCCCAGGCGTGGCCGCCGGGGATCTGTTCCTGGTATTCGACCGGGTCCGGCCGCCACGTGACGACCTCGACGAGGCCCGGGTCCAGGAGGTCCCAGCCCTCGAAGAAGCGCAGCGTCTCGGCGTGGCTGCGCGGCACCATGGGGGCGGAGCTGTTGTCGTACGGCTTGGTGAACTCCTCGCGGCTCAGGTTGTCGGCGAAGTCCATGGTGATGTGCGACAGCAGCAGGTGGCTGCCGCTGGGCACCGCCGCCTTGAGCTGCTCGACCACCCCGTACGGGTCCTCGTCATCGGTGACGAAGTGCAGGATCCCGGCCAGGATGACGGCCACGGGACGGGTGAAGTCGAGCACCTCCCGGATCGCGGGGTCGGACAGGATCTTCTGTGGCTGCCGCAGGTCCGCCTCGATCATCTCCGTCGCGCCCGCCGGGTCACCGGTCAGCAGGGCACGCCCGTGCACGAGGACGATGGGGTCGTTGTCGACGTAGGCCACCCGGGCCTCGGGCACGGCCCGCTGGGCGATGACGTGGGTGGGGTCCTGGGTGGGGAGCCCGGTGCCGATGTCGAGGAACTGGGTGATGCCGGCTTCGGCCGCCAGATACCGTACGGCCCGGCTCACGAAGGCACGGTGGGCGCGCACGCCCTCACGGGTGCCCGGCGACAGCGCGATGAGCCCCTTGGCGGCCTCACGGTCGGAGGCGAAGTTGTCCTTGCCGCCCAGTAAGAAGTCATAGATCCGGGCGGGGTGAGGAATGTGCGGATTGATCCTTGCAGCCGGGGCGTCGGCGTACTCCGGATCCTGCGGGTCCGTCTCTTTGCCACTGTGCGTCAAGATCTCTCCCTGATGGATCGGCGACGATCGCCGGGCCTGACGGGGGGGCGCGGACGGCCCTCGCCGAGGAATGTGCTTTCAGATGTTTCCTCGCTGCCGGGCCCGGCGTTACGGACGATCCACGCTACGCCGTGACGGCCGCTCCTGAAGCGGGCGCGGCGACGGGGAACGTCACCCCGGCGAGATCTTCGGAGACGACCCACAACCGCCGCTGGACGGCCACGTCGTACGACTCCGGGCAGGAGGTGACCGGCCGTGAGACGGGCGACGGCTCGCCACCCGGCGGACGCGGGGATGAAAGTTTCACGACATCTCATCGCAATGAGGCGAACGCCTCACGGTAGGAACCCAGGCGAAGCGCCGACAGCGTAGTCCTGGGTGGCGAGAGATTCGATCCACGTTCTTGACGCCGGGGCCTTCGTTGATTTGACTCCGCACTGGCATTACCGACGAATCGATTCGACCATCCACTGATGTTAGCGCTAACACAACTTTTTCCGGGCCCGCGTATCGGCGCCGTCCTGATGGAGAGAAGGCATGATGCTTTTTGGACGCCTGACAAGGCCACTCGCGGCCGGGGTGGGTGCGTTGCTCGCCACAGCCTGTTTGGTCGGCGGTGGTATCGCCCAGGCCGCGACGTCGCAGCCGTGTGACATCTACGCCGCGGGCGGGACGCCGTGTGTGGCGGCGCACAGCACCACGCGTGCCCTGTACGCGGCCTACGACGGCCCGCTCTACCAAGTCAGGCGTTCGTCCGACAACACCAGCCGGGACATCGGGGTGCTGAGCGCGGGCGGGGTGGTCAACGCGGCCACGCAGGACTCGTTCTGCGCCAACACAACCTGCGTCATCACGATCATCTACGACCAGTCCGGCCGCAACAACCGCCTCACGCAGGCGCCGCCCGGCTACTGGAAGGGCCCCGCTCCGGGCGGATGGGACAACCTCGCCGACGCGAAGGCGGCCCCGATCACCATCGGCGGCCAGAAGGCGTACGGTGTCCGCGTGGAGCCCGGCACCGGCTACCGCAACAACAACACCGACGGCGTCGCCAAGGGCGACGAGCCCGAGGGCATCTATGCCGTCGTCGACGGCACGCACTACAACCAGTGGTGCTGCTTCGACTACGGCAACGCCCAGACGGACGGCCAAGCCGACTCCCCCGCCATCATGGAGACCGTCTACTTCGGCGCCGACAAGCAGTGGGGCTACGGGGCCGGAGCCGGTCCCTGGATCATGGCCGACCTGGAGTGGGGACTCTTCTCGGGGGTGAACGCGGGCTACAACAACATCCCGTCGATCAACCACCGTTTCGTCACGGCGATGGTCAAGGGGGAGCCGAACCACTGGGCGATCCGGGGCGGCAACGCACAGTCGGGCGGCCTGACGACCTACTTCGACGGACGGCGCCCCAACGGCTACCACCCGATGAAGAAGGAAGGCGCCATCCTGCTCGGCATCGGCGGCGACAACAGCGTCTCCGGCCGCGGCACCTTCTTCGAGGGCGTGCTGACCTCCGGCTATCCGACCGCCGCCACCGAGGACGCCGTACAGGCCAACATCGCCGCCGCCGGCTACGCGCCGGCGGGCGGCGCCAACCCGCAGCAGGGCGTCCAGATCGTGGGCGGCCAGTCCGGCCGGTGCGTCGACGTGCCGAACAGCAGCACCGCCAACGGCACCCAGGTGCAGTTGTGGGACTGCGGGAGCGGCACCAACCAGCGGTTCACCTCCACCTCAAGCAAGCAGTTGCAGGTGTACGGCAACAAGTGCCTGGACGCCTACGGGCAGGGCACCGCCAACGGCACCCAGGTGATCATCTGGGACTGCAACGGCCAGGCCAACCAGCAGTGGAACGTCAACACCAACGGCACCGTCACCGGCGTGCAGTCCGGGCTGTGCCTGGACGCCAACGGGGCCGCCACCGCCAACGGCACGAAGCTCATCCTGTGGTCCTGCAACGGCCAGGCCAACCAGCGGTGGACCCTGCGCAGTTGATTCCGGCCGTTGTCCCCCTCTTCGTCCCATGGCTGCCGAGTGCGGCGAGGCGGCCGTGACGTCGCCCGTTGTCCCCTGGCGACCGCAGCTCACCATGTTGGAGGTCTCGTGTCATCCCCATCGCTCAGCCGCCGTCAGCTCTTGCAGACCGCCGGCGTCGCGGTTGCCGCGTCGGCCGTCGGGCAGGCCGCCGGGACGTCGGCCGCCGTGGCCGCGGTCGCCCCGGCCCGGGCCGACATCGGCGTGTCGGCCTACCTGTTCGACCTCGGGCAGGTCCAGCTCACCTCCGGCCGCTGGCTGGACAACCAGAACCGCACCCTTTCCTATCTCCGGTTCGTCGACGTCAACCGGCTGCTGTACAACTTCCGGGCCAATCACCGGCTCTCCACCAACGGCGCCGCCTCGAACGGCGGATGGGACGCCCCGTCGTTCCCGTTCCGCACCCACGTGCAGGGGCATTTCCTCACCGCGTGGGCCCAGGCGTACGCCTTGCTCGGCGACACCACCTGCCGGGACAAGGCCACCTTCATGGTCGCCGAGCTCGCCAAATGCCAGGCGAACAACGGTGCCGCCGGGTTCGGCGCCGGTTACCTCTCCGGTTTCCCCGAGTCGGACTTCAGCGCCCTCGAAGCGCGGACGCTGAGCAACGGCAATGTGCCGTACTACTGCGTCCACAAGACGCTGGCCGGCCTGCTCGACGTGTGGCGCCTGATCGGCAGCACCCAGGCCCGCGACGTGCTGCTCGCGCTCGCGGGTTGGGTGGATCAGCGCACCTCCCGGCTCAGCTCCAGCCAGATGCAGAACATGCTGGGCACCGAGTTCGGCGGCATGAACGCGGTGCTGACCGACATCTACCAGCAGACGGGTGACGGGCGCTGGCTCACGACGGCTCAGCGGTTCGACCACGCGGCCGTGTTCACCCCGCTCGCCTCCAATCAGGACCAGCTGAACGGCCTGCACGCCAACACGCAGGTGCCCAAGTGGATCGGTGCGGCACGGGAGTACAAGGCGACCGGCACCACCCGCTATCGGGACATCGCGAACAACGCATGGAACATGACCGTCAACGCGCACACGTATGCCATCGGCGGTAACAGCCAGGCCGAACACTTCCGCGCCCCCAACGCCATCGCCGGATACCTCAGCAACGACACCTGCGAGCACTGCAACACCTACAACATGCTCAAGCTCACCCGCGAGCTGTGGCTGCTGAACCCCGGCCAGGCGTCCTACATGGACTTCTATGAGCGGGCCCTGTTCAACCACGTCATCGGTGCCCAGAACCCGGCGGACGCCCACGGGCACATCACCTACTTCACCCCCCTGCGGCCCGGTGGCCGCCGTGGGGTCGGCCCGGCCTGGGGCGGCGGCACGTGGAGCACTGACTACAACTCGTTCTGGTGCTGCCAGGGCACTGGGGTGGAGGCCAACACGAGCCTGGCGGACGCCATCTACTCCTACAACGGCACCACGCTGTTCGTGAACCTGTTCCAGCCATCCACACTGAACTGGTCCCAGCGCGGCATCACGGTCACCCAGACGACGTCCTACCCGGCGAGTGACACCACGACCCTGCAGGTCACCGGCAGCGTCGGCGGCTCGTGGACGATGCGGATCCGCATCCCCGCCTGGACGTCGGGCGCCACCATCAGCGTCAACGGCACGCAGCAGAGCGTGGACACCACGCCCGGGTCCTACGCCACCCTCACCCGCTCGTGGACGTCCGGCGACACCGTCACGGTGCGCCTGCCCATGCGCGTGGTCATGAAGGCGGCCAACGACAACGCGAACGTCGCGGCGATCACGTATGGTCCTGTCGTGCTGTCCGGCAACTACGGCAACACCTCGCTGTCGTCGCTTCCGGCCCTGACCACCTCCTCGATCGCCCGGACCAGCACTTCGGCGCTCACCTTCACCGCCACCGCCGATAACGCGACGGTCAACCTGATCCCCTTCTACGACGCGCAGGGGCACAACTACACCGTTTACTGGAATGTCAGCGGGCAGGGCACCGGCGGGACGGGAAGCTACCGGCTGGTCAACGCGGCCAGTGGCCTGGTCCTCGGCATCCAGAACATGTCCACGGCGGACGGCGGTCTCGCGCTGCAGTGGACCGACAATGGCACCGCGGACCACAACTGGGTGATGGTGACCGACGGCAGCGCCGTGCGGTTCCGCAACGTCAACAGCGGCAAGGTGCTGGGAGTGGAGAACATGTCCACCGTCGACGGTGCCCGCATCCTGCAGTGGTCCGACAACGGCACAGCCGACCACCGGTGGACCTTGGTCGACAACGGCGACGGAACCTACAAGATCCGCAACGTGAACAGCGGCAAGCTGCTCGCCATCCAGAACAACTCCACCGCCAACGGCGCCCAGGCCGTTCAGGACTCCGACAACGGAACCGCCGACAACCGATGGCGACTCGTCCGCAACTCTTGAACACCCGCCCAGCGGCCTGCCGCCTAAGCTCCGCACCAGAATGTTGTCGATCACAAGGATGTCAACCGCCGATCTCCGGGCAGTGCCGCATCCTGTCCCCGGTCCGGCCCAGGTGAGCGGCAACCCATTGACCACTACCGACTCCAGCGGCAACATGCAGATCACCCACGACCCCGCCTCAAATATCACTTCAGCCCCGCCCGCTGGAGCAGGGCGGTCCGCTCGCTGCTGTGAACCGTTGCCTCGATGCGGTGCGTGGCAGCCGGCTCGTGTCGAAGCCGCCCGGTGACTTCGGATGGGTTCAGTAAGGCGTAGTACGGCACGGCGCGCTCCCGAGCCAGTGCTGTGATCATGTGCGCACCTCCGGGGCAGCACCCCCCACACGCATCGCCTCCTGGGCGTCGTCCGGGTCCAGGACCGTGAGCGCACGTGCTGCCGTCCAGTTGGGGACGACGTTCGCCTTGGCCGCCTCGAGGTAGTCACTGACCAGGCGGACCAAGACGTCGCGCAGTGCGCCGGCGACGTCCAGGAGAGGAGAGGAGTCGACTGGACGCGTTTGAACATGTCATCGGGGGCAGGGGGATCTTGTGACTGTCACGCTCGCGCTGGCGGGTGACACGATGCTCGGCCGTGGCGTCGCGGACCTGCTGGCCAAGTCCAGCGACCCGGACATGTACATCTCGGACGGCGTCCGAGGGTACCTGTCCGAGGCCGATGCCATACTGCTCAACCTCGAGTGCTGCATCTCCGATCGCGGCAGCCCGTGGTGCGCGCCTGGCAAGATGTTTCATTTCCGCGCCCCGCCGCAGGGCGTCGATCTCCTCGCCGAGCTCGGCGTCACCTGCGTCACGATGGCCAACAACCACGCGCTGGACTACGGCTACGACGCGCTGCTCGACACCTGTATGCATCTCGAGCACATGGAGATCGGCACGGCGGGTGCGGGCGCCACCCTGGACCAGGCGCGTGAGCCGGCCACCCTCGCTGTACGGGGGATGCGCATCGCCGTCATCTCCGTGACCGACCACCCGGAGGACTATGCGGCCACCTCCGACCAGCCCGGGGTCGCCTACGCCGACCTTCGATCCGGCGTCCCTGACTGGCTGACGGACACCGTGGCGAAGATGCGTAAGGAAACGGATGCCGTGCTGGTCAGCCCTCACTGGGGTCCCAACATGACGGCCGCGCCGCAGCCGTACATCCGCGCCGCGGCCACGATTCTGGCCGACGCCGGGGCGACGCTGATCGCCGGCCACTCCGCGCACATCGCGCACGGGGTCGCACCGCCGGTTCTGTACGACATGGGGGACTTCCTCGACGATTACATGGTGGACCCGGACCTGCGCAACGACCTGTCGCTGCTGTTCCTGGTGACCATCGACGAGCTCGGTCCCGTACGGCTGCGCGCCGTGCCGCTCAAACTCGACTACTGCCGCACCGTCCTGGCGGAAGGCCGGGAACGCGCCTGGCTCAGCCGGCGTTTCATCGACGCCTGCGAGGCGTTCGGCACGCCTGCCACCACGGAGGACGGCCTGCTCATCGTGGATCTGCGGTCCAGGAAGGGAGGATGACCGCCTGGAGGAGGTTCAGTCGTGCATCGTGGTGTGTTCGCCGACCAGCGGGACGAACTGGGCCGGTGTCAGGGCGCGCAGCCGGGTCAACCGGCCCTGTCGCTTGGTGTAGAGCGTGACGATATCGGCCACCTCGCTCGTCATCGGCATGACGAGCCGGCCGCCCTCGGCCAGTTGTGAGGCCAGCGGCGGGGGCACCGAAGGAGCGGCGGCCGACACGATGACGGCGTCGTAGGGCGCGTGGGCGGGCAGGCCGGCGGTGCCGTCCCCGACCAGCACCTCGACGTTGGTGACGCCGACCCCCGCGAGGTTGGCCTGGGCGTGTTCGGCCAGGTCGGGATGACGTTCCAGGGAGTAGACGCGGCGGGCCAGCCGCGCCAGCAGGGCGGTCTGGTAGCCGTACCCGGTGCCGACCTCCAGGACGGTCTCCGTGCCCGAGAGCCGCAGAACGTCGATCATCTGGGCGATCAGGGACGGCTGCGAGGTCGGCTGCCCGTGACCGATCGGGATCGGCTCGTCGAACTGGGCGCGCACAGCAGAACGCGGCGGGACGAACCGATCGCGCGGCGTGGCGGCGAAGGCGGCCAGCAGCCGGGGATCGGTCATCCCCATCCCCCGGATGACCTCCACCAGCGTGCGCATCGCCGGTCAGCTCTCGCCCTCGGACAGGCTCGTCACCGAGCCCTCCAGGAACAGCTCGCTGATGGCCCGGACCGGCAGCGCAGCGTTGGACAGCACGACCAGCCTGCTCGAGGGGATGCTCGCCGGGTTGGGCAGCGTGTCGGTGATGATGACCTGGGTGGCGCTGCGGTCAGTGAGGGCCTGGGCCGCCCGTACCAGGGTGCCGCCGGTGTCGATCACGTCGATGATCACGCGGGTCCGCCCGGCCACCACATGGTCAGCCGGTCCGTGTCCACGTGCCGGGTGATGTGCTCGGCGAGAAGGGGAAGGGCGTGCAGGTGGTCGACGGGGCCGTCGAAGGAGCCCTGGATCTGCGCCGTGTGCAGGCGCAGCTCACGGGCCACCTCGTAGGCGAGATCCGGGTACGCGCGACCGGAGAAGAGCATCAGCTTCTTCTCTCCGGCCTGCTTGATCCCCGTCACGGCCTCCCCTTTGCCGTTGGAGCGCCGTACATCGACCCGCGATGTCAGTGCCCACCAGCGCGGCTACCCCAGCCCATCAGCCGCTAACAACCCACCAAGTATGGTTGCGGGCGTGGCCCGCCCTGGTAGCCGCGGCTGTTCGGAGGGGGTGGGTCTCCGTTGAATCTGAATGTGGACGATCGACGCCTGTACCAGCGAGCGCCGGGCGAGCAGGTCACACGCTCGACGCGGACCTCACAGGATCATGGGCCGCCGCGCTGATCCGGAAGGTGCTCGAGGGACGTCCCCCGAGATGCGCGCCCTGTATGAGGCTGTTGAGCGGGAGGTGCCGGTAACCTCTCCAGGATTTCTCGCCGCCGCCAAAAGGCCGCCGCGCTATCTGACAAGCCCCTGCACGCCGAATGGACCGCGCGAGCCCTCCAACCGTCGGCCTTCTACCTGCCGCAGGCCGGAACGACGCCGGTCGCCGCACTCGTCACCGTCGCCACCGCTCCCGACACGTTGACGACCTACGCCCGGCATCCGCTGTATGACGACTTCTGGCGCGAGCGCAGCGTCAAGGCCCGCTGGAAGAACTTGGACATCCCGGTCCTGGAGATCACCGGCTGGTAGGGGTGCCGGTAAGCAACGTGTCATGAGCCCCAAACGGCGTTGATCTTGCTGTGACTTGCCTGGTCAATGCTGATCGGTCATGAAACACCCCCGATGCACATCGACGATCTGGTCGAGCACTGGACGATCCTGGACGAAGAACGCGACCTGATCGCCGAAAAGCGCGACGCCACTCGACTCGGATTCGCGATCTTGCTGAAGTTCTACACGCAGCATGGCCGGTTCCCGCGCGGCCGTTCAGAGCTGCCGGACGACGTGGTGGAGCACGTGGCCAAGCAGGTCCGGGTCCCCGCCTCGGAGTTCGGCTTCTACGAGTGGTCCGGCTCCACGATCGAGTACCACCGCCATCAGATCCGCACACACCTGGGCTTTCGTACCTGCACGACGGAGGACGCGACGAAGCTGGCGGTGTGGCTGGCCGAGGAGGTCGCGCACGCCGAGCGGCGGCCTGAACGGGTCCGGGAGGAACTGCTCAAGCATCTGCGCGAGGAGCGGATCGAACCGCCGGCGCCTGGGCGGATCTCCCGCATCGTGGCATCGGCCCTGCACAACGCGGAGGTCGCCTGGTCGGTACGGATCGCCTCCCGGTTGAGTCCGAAGGCCACGCAGCGGATCTACGCGCTGGTCGGCATCGACGATGCCAGCCGAGCGGCAGCCGAGGGGGCCGGTGACCGTCAGGAGCCCGCGGGTGAGGCGCCTGCCGAGGACGACGACACCGATTCCGACCTGCTGGCGTTGATCAAGTCCGCGCCGGGCAACGTGAGCCTGGAGTCGATGATGGCCGAGATCCGCAAGCTGGAGGCGGCGCGCTCGATCGAACTGCCGCCCGGGTTGTTCGCCGACGTGGCGCCCAAGGTGCTGGCCGCCTGGCGGGCCCGGGCGGCGGTGGAAGCGCCCTCCCACATGCGCACGCACCCGCGCGAGCTGACGGTGCTGCTGCTGGCGGCGCTGGTCCAGGAGCGGGAGCGGGAAATCACCGACGCGCTGGTGGAACTGCTGATCGCCACGGTGCATCGGATCAAGGCGCGGGCCGACAGCAAGGTGACCAAGGAGCTGATCAAAGCGTTCAAGCGGGTGACCGGCAAGGAGAACATCCTGTTCAAGGTCGCCGACGCCGCGCTCAGTCAGCCCGACGATTCGGTCCGCCAGGTCATCTTCCCGGCCGTCAGCGGCGGCGAGCAGACGCTGCGGGATCTGGTGCACGAGTTCAAGACCAAGGGCCCGGCCTGCCGTACCACGGTGCAGACCACGCTGCGCGCCTCCTGCACCAACCACTACCGGCGCGGCCTGATCGCGCTGCTGGACACCATGGAGTTCCGGAGCAACAACACCGCCTTCCAGCCGGTGATCGAGGCGCTGAAGCTGATCGGCCGCTACGCCAAGGCGGGCAACACCACCTACTACCCGCGCGGCGAGGTGGTGCCCGAGCACCGTGGCACCGCCGGCGACTGGGAGGACCTGGTGTTCAAGAAGGACAAGCGCGGACGCCGGCGGGTGGTGCGGATGGTGTATGAGATCGTTACCTTCCAGGCGCTGCGCGAGGCACTGCGGTGCAAGGAGATCTGGGTGGTCGGCGCTCATTCCTTCCGTGACCCGGAGGAGGACCTGCCCAAGGATTTCGCCGCCCGCCGCGTGGAGAACTACGCCGAGTTACGCAAGCCGCTGGACCCGGCCGACTTCATCGCCGAGTTGAAGGCCGAGATGCGCGCCGAATTGGAGGCGCTCGACACCGCGCTGCCGAAGCTGGACTGGCTGGCGATCTCCGAGCGTAAGTCCGGCGCGATCAAGCTGACGAAGCTCGGCCCGGCGGATGAGCCGCGGAACCTGCGCAAGATCAAGAACGAGGTGGGCCGCCGCTGGGGTTCGGTCCCGCTGATCGACATGCTCAAGGAGGCGGTGCTGCGCACCGGCTGCCTGAAGGCGGTCACCTCGGTGGCGGGCACCTCCAGCCTCAAGCCCGAGGTCCTGGCCGAGCGGCTGATGCTCGCGATCTTCGGATACGGCACCAACACCGGCATCCGGGCCGTGGCCTCCGGGGGCCACGCCCACAGCGAGGACGACATCCGCTACGTCCGGCGCCGCTATCTGACCCCGCAGGTCGCCACCGACATCTCGATCGCCATCGCGAACGCCACCTTCACCGCCCGGGACGTGGCGCTGTGGGGCAAGGGGACAACCACCGTCGCCTCCGACTCCACACACGTGCGCGCCTACGATCAGAATATTTTCACCGAGTGGCATTCGCGGTACGGAGGCCGCGGCATCCTCATCTACTGGCACATCGAACGCGGGTCCATGGTGGTGCACACCCAGACCCTGCGCGCCTCAGCCTCGGAGGTGCACGCGATGATCGAGGGCGCGGTCCGGCACGGCACCACCATGAAGGTCGAGGGCAACTACGTCGACTCCCACGGCCTGACCGAAATCGGGTTCGGTGTGACCCGGCTCCTCGGCTTCGACCTGCTGCCGCGCATCAAGCAGATCAACAAGGTCAAGCTGTACCGGGTGGAGAGCGGCGAGAGCGATCTGTACCCGCGGCTGACGCCGGCGATGACCCGGCCGATCCGCTGGGACCTGATCGAGCAGAACTACGACCAGATGATCAAATACGCGACCGCGATCAAGCAGAACACCGCCTCCACCGAGGCGATCCTGCGCCGCTTCACCGAATCCGCCTCCCATCCGACCTACCAGGCCATGCTGGAGGTCGGCCGCGCGCAGAAGACCATCTTCGTCGCCCGCTACCTGCGCCTGCGCGAGCTCCGGCGGGAGATCCAGGAAGGGCTCAACGTGGTGGAGTCCTCCAACGGCGCAAACTCGCTGATCTTCTACGGCAAGGGCGGCGACATCGCCACCAGCCGGCGCGACGAGCTGGAGATGAGCGTGTTGTGCCTGCGCATCCTGCAGGCCGCGCTCGTCTACATCAACGCCCTGATGCTGCAGGACGTCCTGGCCGACTCCGAATGGGCTGAGCTGCTCAAGCCCGCCGACCAGCGCGGGCTGACCCCGCTGTTCTGGCAGCACGTCCAACCCTACGGCGAGGTCCGCTTGGACGTGACCAAGCGCCTTTCGCTCGGCGGCGCCGTGCCGGCTCCGGAGGCGGGCAGCCCGGACTAACTTCATGATCGCGGTAGGGGCCGGCGCGCGCCCGCCTGGCAGGATGCGCGCATCAGGCCCGGGCCAAAGCCCCTCCGTCAGGTGGTGGGCGTGCCTCTCGCGTCTGATCACGTCCTCCGAAGTGTGGGCAGGGGCACTGATTGGCGGTCCAGGGGCTGCTGCTGTCTTGCCGGTAACGCTCGTAGAAGCTCTGGGCGGACTCGTACTGGCCGGTGGTGTACCAGGTCAGCGCCGGGTGACGAGCCTCCAGCTCGCGCAGGGCGCGAGTGCCGAGCCCGCAGAACCGCCAATCCGACGAAAAGTCGATCTTTCTCAGCAGGCCGATGCCGCAGGGCTCGCAGATCGCATAGTGGACCTCTCCGAGCGTCGGGTAGTCGTCTCCCGCGGCGATCGCAAACGCGTACCACAAGGTGGGCGGGCGGGAGAGCTGACGCTTGCTGGGTGTGGCGGTGGCGTGCGTGATCGCTTCGGCTCTGATGCGGCTGGCGGCGTCATACAGCTTCCACGCCAGGTCGGTGTCGCGACCGGTGGCGGTGATCGGTGACCGGCCCGAGAACTTCACCGTGTCTTGGGCCAGCAGCGCGGCCAGGTGGCTCTTCCACGCTTCGGCGAAGGCGGCGGGCCTGCGCTGTTGGTCCTGCTGCTCGCCCACGGTCCGGAAGTAGGCCTCCCGCACGATCGCCTGCGTGGCTGCCCGCCGCAGATGCCCTTCGAGGTCATCGAGGTTGCCTGGCCGCCGCACCGCGTCGGCCATCTCCTGCAACCGGGTGAGCAGGCCGCGCAGTCCCGTCGGTTGCGGGGGTGCCGGTGTCGGCCACGACGCGGGCAAGGGCTCCAGCAGCAACCCCATCACCATGCCAGCACCGTAGTGCGCGGCCGGGCGCGAGGGCATCGAGTCAGAGATCCTCGATATAGCCGGCGGCGATGTCGTCGGGCGGGTTGGTGTACAGGCGCAGATAGCGGTCGTTGGCGTGGCCGAGGCGGCGTTCGAGTTCGGCGCGGTTGTGGCCGGAGGCTTGGGAGAGCTGAAAGGCGAAGGTGTGGCGGGCGTCGTGCGGGCGCAGGGTGCCGAGCTTGCGGTCGGGGTCTGGTGTCTGGGCGTCGTGCAGACGGCCGATCTCGCCGACGATGGTGTTGATCGAGCGGGCCGACAGCCGGCCGTCGGGGCAGCGGGCGGCGATGGAGACGGCCGACAGGAACAGCGCGGCCGGGCCGGTGCTGGCGGCGGCGTCGCCGGGCCGCTGGTGTTCGAGGTAGTCGGCCAGGGCGTGGCGGGCGTCGCGGCCGACGAAGATGGTGCGGCTGGTGCGTCCCTTGCCGCGTACGCCGACGAGGCGGGCCGTCTTGGCCTGGCGCAGCCGGTCGGCCTCGGCCGGTTCCATCTGGTCCAGGTCCAGGCCGACCAGCTCGGCGCGGCGCAGCCCGGTGCCGAACAGCAGGTAGATGATGGCCCGGTCGCGTAGCGGGCGGGCGTGGGCGTGGGCCCGCGCGACGGTGCCGCGATGACGGCGCCCCTTGAGCTCGTGGAGGGTCTCGATCCGGTCGACGATGTTCTTGACGGTGCGTATCTGGGCGGCGGCCAGCGCGCGGGGCTGCGGGGCGGGCAGCGGCAGCGGCAGCGGCAGCGGCAGCGGCAGCGGCAGCGGGGCGACCTTCTTGGTGGGGTCACCGTGGCGCAGCAGGCCGGTGGGGGCGTGCGCGGTGATCCAGGAGAACAGCGCCGACAGGTGCGCGAGGTGGTTGTTGACGGTCGTCGGCGCCATCGGCGCGGGCGTGCCGTCGCGGCCACGGTTGCCGGCGGCGGCCAGGTGGTCGCGCCAGGCGCTCACCTCTCGCGGAGTGACGGCCGAGAGCCGGTCGTGCCCGAGGCCGCCCGAGATCCAGGCAGCGAAGCGCTGCAGATGCCGGGAGATCTTGGCGGTGACCTCCGCCGAGCGCACCCCGCGCACGGCCAGATCGAGGTAGCGCTCCGTCCACGCCGGCAGGCTGTCGTCGGCCGGATCGAGCCGCTCGGGAAGCCCGACCACCTTTCGTCAAGTGATTTCGGCGCGATCCCGAGCCGGGCCGAGCGAGGCCGAGCTGGGCGTGGAGGACGGCATGCCGCCAGGTTACGTCACGGAAGGGCTGTTTCCTGAAGAGAAAGTACTGATCGTCGGGTACGGCCTGGCTTGGTCGACGACCGTCACCGACTCGGTCCAGCCTGTGCCGGGTTTGCCGGTGATGGCTTCCAATAGGCATCGGTGGTCCTCCGCCGATCGCGTCGCCACAGCCACCGAAGTCGCCGGGTGGTGGATAGCACCTCGCTATGCCGCGAGGGCGGCCACCACCTTGTCCGCGAGCCGCTGCAGGCGGGCCGGGTCGGCGGGGGCCTGGCGGATGGTGGTGCTCCAGTAGAGGGGGCCCGCAAGCAGGTCCAGGCCGAGCTCGAAGTCGGTGTCGGGAGGGAGTTCTCCGCGTTCCACGGCCCGCCGCAGGACGCTGACCGCCTTCTCGCGTCGAGCTCCACCGACCCTGTCGCGCAGGGAGTCGGCGATGTTGGGATGGTGGAGGCCCGCGGCGAACAGGTCGGGCAGAATGCGCGACACCAGCGGATGCCGGAGCGCCGCGTCGACTGCGGTCAGGAAGGCCAGGACATCGCCGCGCAGGGTTCCGGTGTCGGGGGTGTCGGTCGCGGCGATGGAGACTTGGGCGATCAGGTCGATGGTCACGGCTTCCTTGGACGGCCAGCGCCGGTAGATGGCGGCCTTGCCCGAGCCGGCCCGCCGGGCCACGGCCTCCAGCGACAACCTTCCGTAGCCGACCTCGGCGAGCTCTTCGAAGAAGGCGGTGCGGATCGCGTCGGTGACGGAGTCTTGAAGTACGGGGCCGCCGGGCGGACGAGCTGTTGGCAATCGACTCATGCTGCCGAGCATACCCGAGACGGAACGGTTGCGTCTCGGGTCAGGGAAGGGCTACATTGCAGGCGATGTCGAGACGGTCCCGTTCCGTCTCGGATAATGACGGGAGTTCACCGTGAAGTTCCTCTTCGAGGACGAGTCCTTCTCCTTCGAGTCCCTGCGTACGGCGTGCTTCGCCCCCTACGGCGGGGCCGACCTGGGCGAAGTGATCGGCACCGCCCGGGCCATCCCGGACGGCGACGAAGACGCCTGGTACCTGCAGTGGCGCGCCACCGCCGCCCGCGTCCATGAACTGGGCGACAAGGCGTTGGCGGCCGGGGACCGGGTCAGCGCCCGCGAGGCCTTGCTGCGGGCGTCGAACTACTACCGGACGGCCGAGTTCTACCTGCGTGACGACCCGTTCAACGACGACCGGGCCAAAGAGCTGTCGAGCCTGGCGCGGGACACGTTCGCGACCGCTGCCGCACACCTGGACACCCCCGTGGAACCGATCGTGATCCCTTACGAGGACACCACGCTGCCCGGCTACCTGTTCTTGGTGGACGACTCGCCCGCCCCGCGCCCCACTGTGATCTTCACCAGCGGCTTCGACTCGATCGTGGAAGAGGCCTACTTCGCTGTCGCGGCGGCCGCGCTGCGCCGCGGATACAACTGCCTGGCCTACGACGGCCCCGGACAGGGCGCAGCGCTCCGCCGGCAACGGCTGTTCTTCCGGCCGGACTGGGAGGCGGTCATCACTCCCGTGCTGGACTACGCCCTGACCCGTCCGGAGATCGACCCCGACCGCATCGTCCTGTACGGCTACAGTTTCGGCGGCCATCTCGTCCCGCGCGCCGCGGCCTTCGAGCACCGTGCCGCCGCGCTCGTCCTGGACGGCGGTATCTACAGCTACTTCGACGCCACCACCCGGATGCTCCCGCCGTGGCTGCTCCAGTGGATCCTGGACGGCCGGGACACCGAGGCCGAGCAGGTCCTGACGATGGCGACCGCGCACAACACGTCCCTGCGCTGGGCGCTGCGCAACGGCGTGTGGACGTTCGGTGCCGGCTCGGTCGCCGACTACGGCCGCCGCTCCAGCGCTTACACCCTCAACGGCGTCGTCCAGCAGATCACCACCCCGGCGCTGATCTTCGACCCGGACAACGACGGCTTCTTCAACGGCGAGCCCGCCCGCCTGCACCACGCCCTCAAGGGGTCCAGCACCCTCATCACCCTCCCCGAGGCCCAGGGGCTCGGCGAGCACTGCGCCTACGGCGGTCGCTCCACCCTCCACCAGCACATGTTCGACTGGCTCGACGAGACGCTCTGAGCCCACCCCTTTCCAAGAGCACATGGAAGATCCCGAGAAGGGGAGTGCACCAGTGAGCGCAGATGTGCGGCCGGAGCCTGGGCTCACTCCCAACCCGATGGCACGAACCATGTTCGCCGGCACGATGGCGGCCATGGTCTGCTGCGAGGCAATCGTCAGAGAGATCTCCGTTGCCGCCGGCCTGGCAGCCGCTAACCCCGCCGTCACCCGCCGCCACGCCGCCGCGTCCTGGTCCGTGGGCCTCTGGTTCGAGCGCTCAGCGCCGCCCTCGCCTGGCTGCTCCCCTACACCCTCGTCATGTGGTTGCTCGCCCCCCTCGCCGCCGCCAACGGCGGACCCCTCGCCCTCCGCCTCCGCACTCGCCCGCCCAATTCCAAAGCCCAGGCAAGCCGTGAACCACAGCGGTGAACACGGCCGGACCCGATCAATTCTCAAGCACGATGGAGTACCGAAATGAGCAACCAGATGACCAACGTGATCGGCCGGATCGACCAGGCCATCCACATGACCGCGACCATCGTGAAGGGCATCACCGACCAGCAGCTCACCGCCCCCACACCCTGCCCGGGATGGGACGTGCGTACCGAGCTCAACCACCTGGTCGGCGGCATGCGCATCTTCGCCGCCGAGCTCACCGGCACCGACCCCGGCGGCGAGCACGAGGATGACTGGCTGGGCCCTGACCCGCAGAACGCTTACCTCGGCGCCGCCCGGCTCGACCGCGCTGCCTGGCACCGCGAGAGTGCCCTGAAGACGACCGTGCGGCTCGGATTCGGGGAAGTCCCCGGGCCGATGGCCGCACTCATCCATTTGACCGAGGTCCTGGTGCACGGCGTCGACCTGGCGATCTCCACCGGCCAGGAAGCGCTGGTGGACGAGCGCGCCTGCGACGACCTGCTCACCACCATGCGCGGCATGGACTTCGACGCCTTCCGCCGCCCCGGAATGTTCGGCCCCGAACTCCACCAGCCCGCAGGCACACCCGCCCACCGGCGGCTGCTGGCCTTCCTCGGCCGCGACCTCGCCCCGCATCGGGCCAAGTGACGTGCAGCCGACCGTGACGAGAACTCTGGCCAGGTAAAAGACAATCCGCGCTCGGCCGTGGCCAAGGTCGCGGCCTCAGACCGGCGTTGCCCGCCTCGGTCACGATGAGCCCGCACAGGCTGCCATCCGGAGGTCTTGGCATCACTGACCGGCGAGAAGTGCAGGTCCAGGTGGTCGTTGCTCTCGCAGCAACGCTCGTTTGGGGCTCATGACACGTTTCTTACCAGCACCCCTGGTACGACCGCTACCGCCAGGGCATGGTGGAGAACTTCCAGGCCCGCCCGCGCAACGTCTGGCTGGTGGCCGGGCCGTGGCAGCACGGCCTGCCCTACGGCCAGCCCGCCGACATCGGCTTCGGGCCGTACCTGGCCTGGTGGGACCGCTGGCTCGGCGGACGCCGGGACGCTCCGCTGCCCGCCGCCAAGGTCACCTCCTACGAGATCCCCAGCCCCGGCGCCGGGACCGGGTGGAAGCGGTTCTCCACCTGGCCGCCGCGCGGCGCCCGGCAGGAGCGGCTCAGCCTCGCCGCCGACGGCACGCTGAGCAGCAGCCCATCGGCCGCCACCACCCGCGGCTTCACGGTCAACACCGAGACCACTCCGGCCTCCCCGGACGAGAAACTCACCTTCCAGACCCGGCCCCGCCGGGGCGACCTGGTCCTGGCGGGCGAGGTCACCGCGAAGGTGCGAGCGGCGTTCACCGCCACCGACGGCAACATCGCCGTCATCGTCGAGGACGTCGCCCCCGACGGCACCTCGAATCGCATCACCCAGGGCTGGCTCAAGGCCGGCCACCGCTTCGGCCACGACCGTGCGGTCCCCGTGCGCCCCGGCACGGTCTATGACCTCGACATCCGCACCTGGCCGACGCACTACCGACTGAGCGCCGGGCACAGCCTGCGCGTCACCATCAGTAGCGACGACTACCCGGAGATCGACTCCGACGCCCCCGCAGGGCAGGTCAGCCTCCGTCTCGGGCGCGGCGGCACTGAGATCCGCCTGACCACGTACGAGGACAACCGCTAGTACTCCAGCCGCGCTCAGCCGTTGAGGAGGCGTTGTTGTCGCTGGTAATGGCAACGGCGGGCATGGGCTTGTGCCCCCCTGTGTGGCGAACGGGGGCCGGTTGCTGGGCGGCGAGGAAGGCCAGATGGGGGCGTCGGGCAAGGCCACACCGCTCGCGAAACGCTACGACCGGGATGGTCCGCGGGCCGATGCCGGGCCTGGTGCCGTGTCCTCGTCATGGTGCGGCGGGAGGCCGATGGTCAGCGGGTGTCTCGGGCAGTAGGGGCGCGACGGTAGGGATGCGGAGGCGTTCGACGGCGTCGCGGGCTTCTTCGTCGGGGCGTACGTCGTAGCCGAGGGTGGTGCTGGGGCTGGCGTGGCCGGCCAGGCGGGCGGTCATGATCGCATCGGCCTGCGGCAGGAGGTTGGAGATGAAGGTGCGGCGCAGGTCGTGGGGCCGGACCGGGGTGGTGGCGGCCTGTTCGGTGCGTTTGGCGAGGATGTCGCGTACGGCCTGGGGATTCATCTGCCAGGGGCGGCCGTCGGGGGCGGTGCGTACGGTGCCGCCGCGGGTCAGGCGCGGGAACAGCGGGCCGCGGTGGGTGCCGCGGCGGGCGAGCCACGCCTCCAGGCGGCGGGCGGCGAAGGTGTTGACCGGGATGCGGCGTTGCTTGTCGCCCTTGCCGATGACGGTGAGCATGCGCCGGGCCCGGTCGTAGTCGGCGTACTGCAGCGCGACCAACTCGGCGCGGCGCAGGCCGCACGCGTCCAGCACGGCGATGACGGCCGCGTCGCGCAACCCGGCGCCGGTGACGGCGCCGGCAGGTGAGAGGTCGGCGTCGCAGGCGGCGATGAGCGCGCCGATGACAGTGTCCGGGACGTGCTGGCCGGCCGGCTCGCGGTGGCCGGCGAACGGGGCCAGCGCGACGGCCCGCTGATGGTCGTCGGTGCTGAGCAGGCCGAGCTTCCACGCCTCCTTGAGCACGCCGCGCAACGCGGCCAGGTGCTTGTTGCGGTAGGCGGGCGACCAGTCCATCTGGTCGATCTGCTCACGGATCCAGGCGGTGTGCTCGTAGCGCAGGTGATGCCAGGGCTGGCCCTGGCCGGTGACAGTGGCGTCGTCGAGCGGGTCGCCGGTCAGCATGCGGGTGATGTGGTCCAGGCAGATCCGCATGCCACGGCGGGAGTCGGCGCTGCCCAGCCGCCCCAGGTAGAGCAGATAGGGGTCGCGGGCGGGCGCGACCACAGCCACGGCGGCCGGCGCCAGTCCGGCGGCGGAGGAGGGGAAGGCGGCCGTGGGGAGCGGGCGGGATCCCTGCCCCGGGGTCAGCTCGGAGTCGATCACGGAAGCCACCCTAGCAGAGTTGATCTTTGAGAACTCCACTTCTCAGTGATCACAAGAAGAACGCATGTGAGATATGCGAATCAGTCGATTTTTGCGCATGTGATGATGCTAAATTGCATCCGTGAAGGAGATCAGCTTCGACGCCAGCGGATCGAGTGGCACTCCCCTGGGTCAGGACCAAGCCGGCGCATTGCCCGCTCTGCCGACGACATCGCCGGGCGGACTGGACGAGGTCCCGCCACCCTCGGCAAGCCCGAGCGGGGAGGAGCCGCCCCGCGGCGGCCGGGGTCACACCCGCGAGTGTCCGGCCCGGGTCACCGACGATGTCCTGCGCCAGTGCGCCCGGCCCGGCTGCGGCCGCGCCAAGCCCGAGCGCGAGCCCGGCAAGGGCGGCCGCCCCAGCAAGTACTGCTGCAAGCTGTGCGCCAACGAGGCCAGCCGCGCCGCCGACAGCGCCCCCGCCGCGGTGGCGACGCACACCGCCGTCAGCGCCTTCACCGCCGAGGCCGGCCAGATCCGCGCCGCTCTGCACCAGCGCGACGCCCAGCTGGCCGCCGAACGCGAGCACCTGCAGCAGCTGGACGAGCGCCTCACGCAGGTCTGGGACGCTGTCGCCACCCAGCTCGGCCAGGCCGAAGCGAGCGTGCAGCAGGCCGAGCAGGACGCCGAACAGGCCCGGACCTCCATGCGCGCCGCCCTGGCAGCGCAGCGCACAGCCGAACAGGAACGCGACGCCGCCCTGCGCGCCCAGCAGGAGGCCCTGCACGCCCAGCGCGAGGCCGAGCAGCACCGCGACCGCATCCACGGCGAGGCCCGTGCCAACGCCGAACGCCTCGGCGTGCAGATCGGCCGGCTCACCGCCCAGCTGCACGACGAGCAGGCCCTGACCGGACGCCAGGCCGAGCAGCTCCGCACGCTGGAGGGCGAGGTGTCCCGCGTGACGGACCTGGCCGAACAACGCGCCGCCGCCCTGGCCGAGCGCGACCGTCAGCTCTCCCAGGCCCGCGCCGAAACCCGCCGCCTGACCGAGCACCTCGAACAAGCCACCGCGCACCTGGCCACCACCCGGCAGCAGCTCGACCAGGCCACCGCGAACGCCGAGCAGGCCCGCGCCGAAACCCGCGCGGTCCGCGACGACCTGGCCGAACGGCAACGCCGCTTCGACGAGGACCGCGACCGGCTCCAGGCCCAACGCGACCAGGCCCGGCTGGCCCAGGCCACGGCAGAAACCCGGCTGGAGATGGCCGACCGCGAGTTGCAGACCCTACGCCGCCAGCTCGCCGCTGCCCAGGCGGCCACCGGCCTGGTGGTGCCGCCACTCACCGACGTCGATGGCCGGCCCGGCGTACGCCTGCCTGCCGGAGGCTTTCACGCCGTCACCCTCCAGGACGGCGTCGTGATGCTGCACCACGACGACAGCGTCACTCCCCTCGCCGACGTACTCCAGTCGCCGGCACAGGCCCGAGCACTGAGCGCTGCCCTCCTGGCCGTCGCCGCCCCGTCATCCGATTGAAGGCGCGGCAAGGCCGCGCCTTCAAGATCACCGTGATGCACGGCGAGCCCGACTGCGATGAGGGCATGCGGCTCATCCGCGAGGTCCTGTTCGCGCTGGCCGAGCAGGCCGGTCCCCCGGCCTTCCGCCAAGGCGGCGGCGACTCCATCGCCTACGTCCTCGCCCCGCCCGACGCCGGCGTGGCGGCGGCCGCGTTCGAGGCCGAGGTCCGGGCCCTCGCCTCGCCGCGGCGGCGGATCGTGCCGTCGCTGTACGGGTGATGACGTCGTGGCCAGCGGCCAGTCCAGCAGCAGCAACAACCGACGAGCGGTCGCAATGGAGCAGCTGCGACATCCCGTGGGTGACGGTCCGTGAGCGACCCAGCATGGTCAACTGCGGAAGCTCTCGCCAGCCCGCTGCCGTCACATCGCCGAGTGGACCGCCATCAAGACCCGGTGACAGCTCACCGCCGCGATCGCGGCCGGCTGCCCGAACGTGCCCGTCGACATCGTCCCGCTGCCGTAGGTTCTCCGCCCGGCCGACCGGGGCTGCCGTAGGCCCTCCCTCGCCTCGCGGGAGGAGCACCTTGGCGACGTCGTCGTCGGCTACTACACCCACGTCGACCTCGACGTGATTCGCGTGGGGGGGTTGTTGCCCGCACGAGCCCGGGTGCGTTCCCCGGTCGCCGCCGTCGTCAAGGAGCCCCTGGCCGCGCCGACGGTCGCCCCGCCCGAGGTCCAGGAGTTGCGCGCGGAGACCACCCGGCGGTCGACCGCCAGGCAGGACGTGCCAGAGACGTCAGCCGAAGACGCGGTCGCGGGCCAGGTCCAGGGCGGTCAGCACGGCGCCCTGCAGCACCGCGTTGCCCGTGACCGTGCTGGCCCGGACCTCCGTGGGCGCCGGGGCCAGGGCGCGCAGGTGGTCGGCCACCAGCTCGGCCAGTTCGTCCCCGCCCTCATGCCCCGTCGTCCCGCCGAGGACGACGAGCCCGGGGTCAAGGAGGGTGGCGAAGGCGAAGGCGCCCCGGGCGATCCGCCGAGCCAGCTCGTCCCGGTCGAACCTCCGTATGAACTCGGCGTTCAACAGCTCGCAGAACGCCACACCCCCGACCTCCAGGAACCCGATCTCCCCCGCCCCGCCCGACGCCCCCCGGCGCAGCCGGCCCTCGAGCACGACCGCCGCTCCCACCCCGTCGTCCAGCCAGAGGAGCACGAAGTCCTCGCTCCCGGCTGCTGCTCCCGTGCGGAGCTCGGCGATGGCGGCCAGGTTGACCTCGTTCTCCAGGATCACGGGCACGCCCAGGCGCTCGCGTACGGATCCCATCGTGCCGCGCCGCCACCCGGGCACGTCGTTGGGCGACACCAGCTCCCCGTCACGCGGATCGACCAGCCCCGGCGCCCCGACCACGACCGTGTCCAGCGCGCGCCGCCCCACCGCGCCCCCTACCACCTTCGCGATGAGGGCCGCCAGGTCGGCTCTCGCGCCGATCGTCGTACTCGCCTCGCTGACCACCCGTCCGGTGATGTCGGCGACCGTGACGTTGACGGCGTCGCGCCGTACGTCCACCCCGGCCACGTGGGCCCGGTCCGCCACCAGCCCGTACAGGCGCGCGTTCGGGCCTCGCCGGGCCTCGCCGCTCTCGCCCGTGACCTCGACGAGGCCGCCCGCCATGAGCCGTTCGATCAGGTCGGACACGGTGGGCCTGGACAACCCGGTCAGCGTGCGGAGCTGGGGCGCGGTCAGCGGCCCGTGTTCCAGCAGCAGGTCGAGGGCCAACCGGTCGTTGATCGCTCGGGCCAGGGCAGGGGTGGCGGTCTTCACGGTCCTCATAATAATCAGGGACCCTTCCTAAAACCTCTTTTCATCAGGAAGCCTGCCTGATAATTTCCGAGCCATGAGTCATCACCGCGCCATCGCGGCCGTCTTCGTCACGCACGGCGCCGTCGCCGGCAGCCTGTCCACGCGCATCCCCTGGATCCAGGAGCACCTGCACCTCAGCCCGGGCGCCCTCGGCCTCGCGCTGCTGTGCCCGTCGATCGGCGCCTTCGTGGGCATGCCGATGGCCGGCCGCCTCGCCTACCGCTTCGGCAACCGTGCGGCCACACGCGTCCTCCTCGCGCTGTGGTGCGCGGGCTTGGCCCTCCCCGCGCTCTCGCCGTCGCCCGTGTGGCTGTTCGGAGCGTTCCTGCTGTTCGGGGCATCGGCGGGCATGTGCGACGTCGCGATGAACGCGCACGCCGTCCTCCTCGAACGGCATCTCGGCCGCTCGATCATGTCGGGACTGCACGGCATGTGGTCCGTCGGCAGCCTGGCCTCCGGCGGACTCGGCGCCCTGGCCGCCCACGCGGGCATCGACGCCCGGATCCACCTCGGAGCCATGTCGCTCGCGTTACTCGGCCTCGGGGCGGTGGCCGGGCGCGGTCTCCTCCCCGACAGCGGGATGACGGGTTCGGTACGCGACGCGCCCGCGCCGCGGCGCTTCGCGCTCCCCACGCGGGGGATCCTGGCGATCGGGCTGGTGGGGTTCTGCGCGACGTTCGCGGAGGGCGCCAGCTCCAACTGGTCCGCCGTCTACCTCACCGCCGTCACCGACGCCGGCCCCGGCTTGGCCGCCGCCGGATACACCGTCTTCATGCTCTGCATGGCGAGCACGCGGCTGCTGGGCGACCACGTCATCCGCCGGATCGGTCCGGCGGCGACCGTCAGGGCGGGCGGTGCCGTGGCGGCGGCCGGCGGCGTCCTCGTGGTCGCGGCCCGCACACCCGCGCTCGGCATCGCCGGGTTCGCCCTGATCGGACTGGGGATCGCGGTGATCGTGCCGCTCGTGATCGCGGCGGCGGGCAACGCGGGCACGACTCCGGGCGAGGGCGTGGCGGGCGTGGCGACGATCACGTACCTGTCGGGCCTGATCGCACCGGCCGTGACGGGCTGGGTGGCGGGCGCGCTCAGCTACCCTGCCGCGTTCGCGCTGATCACGTGCGTGGTCGTGCTGCTGACGCTGCTCGCCCCGGTCCTGCGCCCCTCCCGAACCTCACCCTCACAAGGGGCCGTTCGTGCCGACGCCTGACCCCGCGCCGGTGAGGCAGCGAATTCCCCGCCTCACCTGGCCTGACATACGCGCCCTGGGAGCCGCCCCCGGGGTGCTGCTCATCCGGTCACGTCCGGAGCTCGCGCAGGTATTTCGCGAACCCCTCCAGGCCGTCGATGTTGCGCGGCCCGCTGATGCCCTCGTTGTAGTCGAGAACGTGGAAGCGGTTGTTCACCACGGCGGGCAGCTTGCTGGTGGTGGGGAACTCCTTCAGGAACCGGATCTTCTCCGCGGCGGGCTTGTCCCCGTAGTCCAGGATGACGATGACTTCCGGCTTGGCCTCGACCACGGCCTCCCAGGTGACCTCACCCCAGCGCGCGTCCAGGTCACCGAAGACGTTACGGCCGCCGGCGAATCGGATGATGTCCGTGGGCGGCACCTGGCTGCCCGCCGTGAACGGCTTGTCGGTGCCCGAGTCGTACAGGAAGACGGGGACCGGCTCGCCCTTGGGCGCCTGAGCCCGGACCGCTTCGACGCGCTCGCGGTAGCCGGCGATCAATGCCTGGGCCTTGGCCTCGACGCCGAAGATCTTGCCGAGGCGTTCGAGGTCGGTGTAGAGGGCCTCGAACGGCGTCACCCGCTCGGGGTAGCCGGGGTAGTTGAAGCACGACTCGGTGTGCATGAAGCTTTGGATCTTCAACCCATCGAGGATCTCGGGGGTGATGCCGCGCTGGTCGCTGAAGCCGGAGCGCCAGCCGGCGACGACGAAGTCGGCTTTGGCGTCCACGACCAGCTCGCGGTTGAGCAGGTCGTCGCTGAGGAACTTCACCTTGGCGTACTCGGCCGCCCAGGGCGACTCGGTGACCGGCGGGTTGGCCGGGGGCATCACGTAGCCGTGCACATGCCGGGTCAGGCCGAGCGCGAACATCTTGTCCGCGCTGCCGCCCTCGTAGACGACGGCCCGGCGGGGCGTGGTGTACTCGACCTCCTGCCCGCACCTCTTGACCGTCACCGTGCGAGCGGCGCCGCCGCCGCCCTCCACCTGCGCGCCGCATCCGGCGAGCAGGAGCGCGCCCGCCAGGAGCGCGGCGGGGGTGCGTCTCTTCACTTCGGATCTCCTTTCGTGGTCGTGGCCGTGCCCAGGTCGTAAAGCACCTGGGGGACCCCGGTGAGCGGGTGGGGGACGACGTTCGCCTCGACGCCGAACGCCCCCCGGAGGAGTTCCTCGGTGAGGACGTCGGCGGGGGGCCCGTACGCGACGAGGGCGCCGTTCGACAGCACCGCCAGCCGGTCGCAGGCGGAGGCGGCGAGGTTGAGGTCGTGCAGGCTGACCAGCACGCTCAGCCCGGCACCCCTGAGCATCGACAGCAGCCGGATCTGGTGGTGCAGGTCCAGGTGGTTGGTCGGCTCGTCGAGCACCAGCACCCGCGGTTCCTGGACGAGCGCCCGGGCGACCAGGACGCGCTGGCGCTCCCCACCCGACAGTGACAGCACGCCGCGCCCGGCCAGGTGCAGCACCTCCATCTGCGCCATGGCCCGGCGGCACAGCTCCCGCTCGCGGGAGCTGAGCGCCTGGTTGCCGCGCAGGTGCGGGGCGCGGCCGAGGGCGACGACCTCCTCGACGGTGAAGTCGAGGTCCGCCCGTCCCTCCTGGGTGAGGGCGGCGATGAGGCGGGCGCTGTCGCGCAGCGGCATCCGCGACAGCTCCTTGCCGTCGATCAGGACCGCGCCGCCCGCCGGCCGTAATGCCCGATACACGCAGCGCAGGGCAGTGGTCTTGCCCGATCCGTTGGGCCCGACCAGTCCCACCACTTCCCCGTCGCCGACCGCGAGCGTCAGCTCTTCGACGATGGCGGCGCCGTCGATGGACACCGTGAGATCGTCCAGCAGCAGGCGGGTCATCAGCGGCCTCCGAACAGATAGCTGCGGCGGCGCAGCAGGACGACGAAGACCGGCACGCCGACCAGCGCGGTGATCACGCCGAGGGGCAGCTCGCGCGGTGCCACCAGGGTTCTGGCCACCAGGTCGGCCCACACCATGAAGACGGCCCCGGTCAGCGGGGCGATGGTGAGCACGCGGACGTGTGCCGCCCCGACCCACAACCGCACCAGGTGCGGCATGACCAGCCCGACGAAGCCGATCGCGCCGCTGACGGCGACCATCGCGCCGGTGGCCAGCGAGGTCAGCACGAACAGGCCCTTGCGGAGCCTGACGGTGTCCACGCCCAGGCTGACCGACGTCTCGTCGCCCAGGGCGAGCACGTCCAGGCTGCGCGCGAAGCGGCGCAACACCACGACGGTGACGGCGGTGACGACCGCCACGACGGGCAGCGCGCCCCACGTGGCCGCGCCGAAGCCGCCCATCGACCAGAACAGCACCGTGCTCGTCGACTCGCCGTCCGGGACGAAGTACACGATCAGGCTCATCACGGCCTGGAAGCCGAACGCCATCGCCACGCCGGTGAGCACCAGCCGCAGCGGCGACAGACCGCCGGCGCCGCGCGAGGCCAGGTAGACCAGGGCGGAGACGAGCAGCGCGCCGAGGAAGGCGCCGGCCGAGACCGCGTGGATTCCCAGCGCGGCGAGCGCGCCGGTGGCGCCGACCAGCACCGCCCCGGCAGATGCTCCCGACGACACGCCGAGCACGAACGGGTCGGCCAGCGCGTTGCGCACCATGGCCTGGATCGCCACCCCGACCACGCTGAGCCCGGCCCCGACCAGGACCGCCAGCAGCACGCGGGGCGTGCGTACCTGCCAGATGATCTGGTACGCCGCCACGTCGTCAGCGGTGATCGAGCCGCCGGTCACGGCCGCCCACAGGAAACGCAGCGTCTCCCCCGGCGGCACGGCGGCGGCGCCCAGGCCGATGGCCAGCAGCACAGACACCGTGAGGACGCCCGCCAGCAGGACGACGATCAGCGGCATGGCGGGCCCGGCCACTCCACCGGTGGGTGGATCTTCAGCTCCTGGGGCCACCGGCGACGATGCCATGCCGGCGTCCGATGGACCTGACTCACGCAACGAGCTCAAGGACGCTCCAGAAAATGAGAATCATTTTCAATGGACCGTATCACCACGCATGGCCTAGGCACGATTGGGGCGCAGGCGCCGGAGACAGCCGCCTTGGTCTGCTGCCGCGCACCTGTGTGCGATGGGGAGGGTGATGTCGCAGCCGAGCACGGCGGATCGGCCGGTCCCGGAGTGTGTCCGACCGGCGGAGTCCGGGTCGCGGCGGGCCTTGGCCGGGTTCCGGCTACCCTGGGCGTTCATGGGCCCCACCTGACGCACCCGGCGCTGCAGACCTGGGCGACGGTGTTCGTGGCGGTGTGCTTCAGGCGGTCGCCGGCTCCGCGTGGTCAGGCGTCCACGGGGGTGGCCTCGGCATCGGAAGCGTGCGTGGCGCGGGCGGCGGCGATGGTGGCCCGGCCCGAGGGCACGCGGGACGCGATCGCGATCACGGCGATGGCGGCCAGCCCCGCGGCGATCAGCAGGACCTGCACGCTGACCACGTCGGCCAGCGGGCCGAACACGGCCATGCCGACCGGAGTGGCCAGCGCCATCACGATGCCGACGTAACTGAACACGCGCCCGTGCATGGCCGGTTCGACGGTCTCCTGGATCAGCGTCATGAACGGGGTCGAGAACGGCGGCACCAGCAGCCCGAACACGAACATGAAGCCGTAGAAGACCCACAGGTTGCCGCTCAGCCCGAGCGCCACGGTCGCGAGCCCGAAGCCGTAGACGGCGACAAGGATCAGCCCTATCCGGCTGCGGTTGGCCAGCACCGTGGACATCAGGACGCCGCCGAGCAACATGCCCAGGCTGAAGGCGATCTCCAGTGCCGCCAGCATCCACTCCTCGGTGCCGAAACTGCGCGCGACCATCAGTGGCGTGACGAACGAGGGCGCCACGGTGAGCAGGAAGATGACGGCGTACACGATGAGCAGCCAGCGCACGATGGGATGGGCGCGGACGTATCGCATCCCGTCGACCAGATCCTGCCGGTAGGAGACGCGGTCCTCGGCCGAGGGCTCCAGGCTCGGTACGGCGACCAGGGCGAGCAGCCCGATCCCGATCACCGCCGTGACCACGTCCAGGAAGAAGACGGAGACGAGACCGAAGGAGGCGAAGATCGCCGCAGCGACGGCAGGGGCGAGCAGCGCCATCGCCGAGTGGATGGTCTGGAAGATCCCGTTGACGCGCATCAGATGCTCACCCGGCACGATCTGCGGGATCATCGCCTGTACGGCGGGAGTCTGCACCCCGGCTCCCAGCGACCGGACCGCCACGGCCAGCAGAACGATCCACAGGTCGGTCACGCCGTTGGCCATGAGCAGGCCGAGCACCAGCGTCGCCAGGGCGATGGCGCCGTCGGCGACCATGACCAGCACCCGGCGGTTCATCCGGTCGGCGAGCACCCCACCGAAGATCGACACCACGCCCTGGGGCAGGAAGGCGGCAACCGCGTAGAGTGCCACCGCCAGCCCGGAGCGGGTCTGCAGGGTCACCCACCACATCACCGCGTACTGCGCGATCATCGAGCCGAACAACGACACGGTCTGCCCGGTCAGGAACAGGGCGACGTTACGCCGCCAGCGGGTGGTCGTGGTCATCTGGTCCTTCTCCGCTCGCGGTGGACGTGGTCGGTCGCCGGACAGGCGTGGGCTGGGTCGGGGCCGGCGGTCACATGTCCAGCCGGTCAGGCGCGGCACCGTACAGGAAGAGATCGACGACGTCCTGAGCCAGTTGCCGGCAGGGGGTGGGCGCCGGGCGTTCCTGTGCAGGCAGGGCCACCTCCGGCGGCAGTGGCTGGGCAACGGCGGCCTCTGCGAGGGAGACTCCGAGGTAGCCGCGTTCGGCCAGGAGCCGCGCGAACTCGTCACGCGCGCGGGTGCGGGTGTCGACCTGCTGGGTCACGACCGCCCATCTCCTGTCTCGTGCCGAGCCCGATGAGGCTTTCCGGGATGGCGACGCAATCTACCTACCAATAGGTAGGGGGACAAGCGAATAAGTACCGCCCATGGGGGTCTCACCCATTTCGAGCTCGTCCGGCCGTGTCGCTGCGACCAACGTCCGTGGTCAGTACAGCTAGTAGTCTCAGGGAAATATGGGCTGGACAGCACGGAGGCCATGAATGATGCGGTTAGAGCGGGGTTCGAGCCGGCTGTACGGCATGATGCTCATGCTGGCAGCAGTGGTCCTTGTCGTGGACCAGCTCACCAAGCTCTGGGCGGTCTCCACGCTGTCCGACAGTGAGCGCGTCGCCGTGATCCCCCCTCTGATTCACTTCCGGCTGCTGTACAACCCCGGCGCCGCGTTCTCCATGGGCACCGGCGCGACATGGGTGTTCGCCCTGACGGCGACAGCCGCGGTGGCCGGCATTCTCTACACCGCGCGTCGGCTGGCCTCCCCCGCCTGGGCGCTTGTGCTGGGCGTGCTGCTCGGCGGGGCGGCGTCCCACCTGGGCGATCGGCTCTTCCGCGAGCCCGGCTTCGCCCGCGGGCACGTCGTGGACTTCATCGACTACGGCCTGTTCGTGGGCAACGTCGCCGACATCGCACTCACCTGCGGGTGCGTCGCGATGCTGCTGCTCAGCCTGCGTGGTGTGCCGCTCGCCAGGGTGCCGAGCGAAAAGTCCGTCTAGCTTCTGGCCTGGGGCCATCCGACGGCCGACGGCGCTACAGGAGCCCGCGTTCCATCGCCACGACGACGGCCGCGGCCCTGGTTTCGACGCCGAGCTTGGCGAAGACGTGCTTGAGATGGGTTTTGACGGTGGTCTCGCTGATCAGCAGAGCCCGGGCGATCTCCTTGTTGGCCGCGCCCCGCGCCACCAGCCGTAACACCTCCAGTTCGCGTGGGCTCGGCTCCTGCGCCGCGGGCCTGCTGATGAGCGCGGAGGCGACCGACGGCGCCAGGACGGCGCCGCCCGCCGCGGCCGTACGGACCGCCCGGTGCAACTCCTCGCGGGGCGCGTCCTTCAGCAGGTAGCCCGCCACCCCGGCCGCCATGGCCCGGGTCACATCGGCGTCGGTGTCATAGGTGGTCAGCACGATCACCTTGATCTGCGGGTGGTCCGTACGCAGCCGCTCGATCGTGCCGATGCCGTCCAGGCCGGGCATGCGCAGGTCCATGAGGGCGACGTGCGGTCGCGCCCGCCGGGCCATGGCCAGAGCCTGGAACCCGTCGGCTGCTTCGGCGACCACCTCGATGTCGTCGACATGGTCGAACATGCCGCGCAGCCCGTCGCGGACCACCGGGTGGTCATCGACGATCATCAACCTGAGGGGATGCGCAGGCACAGTGCGGTCCCCTCTCCCGGCGCCGACTCCACCGTCAGCGTGCCGCCCACGCCGCGTGCACGTTCCCCCATGGCCGCCAGCCCGTAGCCGGAACCGCGTGCCCTCGGATCGAAGCCTGTGCCGTCGTCGAACACGTCCAGCGTCACCTCATCGTCCATGTACGTCAGCGTGATGGCCACCCGGCCCGCCTGGGCGTGCTTGGCCACGTTGGACAGCCCTTCCTGCGCCGCACGCAGCAGCGTGCCGCTCACCTCCCCGGCCAGCGGCCGAGGGGTGCCGTCCACCGTCACGGTCGCGCTCACCTCGCAGGCTTGCGCCCACCGCTGGGCGACCTGCGCCAGCGCCTCCTCCAGGCGTGCCTCCTCCAAGGGGCCGGGCCGCAGCGCGTCCACCGAGCGCCGGGCTTCGCGGAGGTTGTCGCGGGCCAGTTCCTTGGCCAGCGTGATTCTCCTGCGTACGGAGGTCAGGTCGGGATCGCCTTGTCCGGGCATGGCCTGCTCGGCCGCCTCCAGTTGGGTGATGATCCCGCTCAGCCCTTGGGCGAGGGTGTCGTGGATCTCCCTGGCCAGCCTCGCCCGTTCCTCCAGCACCCCGACCGTCTTGTTGTGCGCGCTCTGCCGCATGACGTAGGTCACGAACAGGCCGATCGCCACCACCAGGCCGCAGCTGCCCGCGAGCCGCCACAGGGCGCCGGGGTCGTCCAGGTAGTCCCTGGCCGCGAAGGTGCACAAGATCGTCGCTATCGCGCCGGCGTAGGACCAGGGAGTGCGCAGCATCACGTACGCCTGGGGCATCAGTCCGAAGATGACCACGTCGAAGGAGCGGTCGGTGAGCACCAGCGCGACGTAGAGAGCGCACAGCACGGCCAAGTGGAGCGCCATGGGGTGGAGCCGGCCGAGCAGGTGCGGCCGGCGGACGACGAAGAACCCGTGCCAGCCGGCCATCAGCGCCGCCACCACCAAAGACACCGGGGCCGGGCCGGCGCGCTCGCCGATCGACAAGATCAGCCCCAGCGCCAGGCAGGCGTAGAAGAGCAGGTGGAAGGCGTGCAACCAGCGCGCCTCCCAGACGTTCACCTCGTCACTCCCATCGGAACAACGTCGCGGCCAGGGCCGTGCCCGCGACGATTATCCCCGACAGGATCAGCATCGGGAAGAACGCGGCGGTCCCGTCCCACGCACTGGTCAGCGCGTCCACACCCGGGGTCAGAGGCAGGAAGTCGCCGATCTGGCGCAGCGAGTCGGGCAGCGCCTTGCGAGGGACGGCCGCACCGGCCAGGAAGATCATCGGGAACATGACCAACATGCCGATCAGGCCGGCGCCCCTGGTGTTGCGCATGATCGCGGCAATCACGAAGCCGAGCGCGCAGACCATCACTGAGCACAACACGAATGCGACGGCCAGCGCCGGCACGTTCGCAGGCGCTTTCGCGCCGAAGAACACGATCGCGGCGGTCACCAGAAGCGTGGAGCCGGCCAAGGCGGCGGTGACCTGCGCCACCAGCTGGGCGCCCAGCAGCAGCAAGGGGGAGACCGGCGTGGTCGCCAGCCGCTTGAGCACCTTGCGCTCCCGGTAGGCGGCCACGATGCCGGGCAGCGCTCCCATGCCACCGATGGCCGCGATCATCGCGAGGTAGCCGGGGACCGAGGCGCTCTCCCCGCGCTTGAGCACCAGCAGCATGAGAGGGAAGGCCATCGTGAAGAACAGCGAGGCGGGGTCGCGCGACAGCAGCCTCAGCTCGGTGACCGTCAAGGCCGTGAACGCCTTCATCGGGTGGCTCCTTCCAGCACGAAGTACGCCTCTTCCAGGGAGGCGGTACCGGTTCGGGCGATGATCTCGTCCGGCGTGCCCATGGCCTTGACCCGGCCGCGGGCGAAGACGGCCACCTTGTCGCACAAGGCCTCGGTCTCGTCGAAGTAGTGGCTGACCAGCACCACAGTGGTGCCGGAGCGCTTCAGGTCGCCGACCAGCCGCCAGGTCTCCCGGCGAGCCACCGGGTCCAAGCCCGTGGTCAGCTCGTCCAGCACGACCACCTCGGGGTCCCCGACCAGGGCCAAGGCGAGCATGAGCCGCTGTTTCTGCCCGCCGGACAGGTCGCCGTACGCCCTGCGGGCCAGCGGGCTCAGACTCCAGCGCTCCATCACCTGCCGCCAGTCGGCCGGACGGTGGTAGAAGGAGGCGAACAGCCGAAGCGCCTCGACCACTTTGATGCGATCCGGCAGCGCGCTCTCCTGCAGTTGTGCCCCGACCCGCTGGGCCAGGGCCCGCCGCTCGCGGGCCGGGTCCCGGCCCAGCACCCGAAGCGTGCCCCCGTCAGGCCGTTTCAGCCCGAGCAGGCACTCCACTGTCGTGGTCTTGCCGGCGCCGTTGTGGCCGACGATGCCGAAGGTCTGCCCGGCGTGGACCGTGAACGTCACACCGTCCACGGCGTTGGTGTCCCCGTAGCTCTTGCGCAGGTCCGTCACCTCGATGGCTTCCATGCCTCAAGGCTCCCGTCGCGGCGGCCCACGCGACATCACCCATCGCGTCGCCCGGCATCCTCCATCCGGGTGATGCCGGGCGGATGTGGCGACGCGACCGGGCCCGGACCACAACGCACTCCGCGCCACCGCCCGAGCACGCTCAGGCGGGCTGCGGGCACCCTGCTCCTCGAAACGCTCACCTCCGGCGAATGACCGGAGGGCCCGGAAGGAACGGTGCCGGGAGCCCAGCGTGGACGTTCCAGCGCGCTACAAGAGCGTTGCAGCCGAACCACAAGCGGGCTTCCCTAGCCTCGTGATCATGTTGACGACCCTGGTTGTGACCGCCTCCCTCCTGTTCACCGGCGCACCCGCGCAGAGCGTGGCGACCAAGCCGCTGACTTTCCGCGGCATGACGCTCCAGATCCCCAAGACCTGGAAAGTCGGGAAAGAAGACATGTGGGGCATCCACGTCAAGACCGGCGGCTGCGACCGGCTCGCCGTCCAGTGCCGTGGGTTCTACCTCGTCGGGCCGAAGGGCATCTCCCTGGCCCGCCACGGCAACCCCTACGACCCCGAGGAGCCGTACCACCCGGGCAACGGGCTCGCGGCCTGCACACCCGACAAGCGCTACGTGGAGGACTTCCCCGGCAAGCTCGTAGAGCGTGGTCTCCGCCCGGTCGGCGCGGGACGCAAGGCCACCTACCGCGTCTGGCGCGTCGGCTGCTCGACGCAGTCGGGCAAGCGGACCGGCGTCTCCTATCAGGAGCGGATCTGGCACCTGCCCAAGTCGAAGATCCTCATCGTCGACCAGTGGAGCGACAGCCGGCTCGGTGCGATTCTCCAGAGGGCGACCTGGAGCTGAGCCCGCCGATCACGATGCTCGCGACCACGGCGAAACAGAGCAGGTGCGAGAACGGCCGTGGCGGCAATGGTGATCAGCACGAACTGCCGTCGCGCCAGGACGTGGAGCGCGCGGATGTGCCGGAGCGCCACTCCCCCGAGCGCCGCACGATCCTGGTGCTCCGCGATCTCGAAAGGGCACCGGACTCCCCGCGGGTGGCAGCCGACACGGTGAAGTCGCGCCGCGAATGCCTTCGCCGTGCCGCCTTCCGGTGGACCAGGGCCGCCGACCCCTCTGCCAAGCTCTAAAGCACCCCCAAGCGGGCCGGCCTCCACAACCTCGTACGCGACCTGCGGGCCCAGGGCGTGCCGATCGACGACGTCGGTCATGTCGAGCCGGTCGGCACCCGTCAGGCCGATTGATCGGCCTGCTTGGCGTCGACCCGGCCCAGGGAGTGGGGGCCGATCCCAGGGCGGCGCGGGCGCCGGGCCATGCGAGGTCGCCGGAGGTCAGGGCGCTGCGCAGGTAGGCCGTGGTGAGCCGCTGCAGGCCGAGGCCATCGGCGAGCGCCCGCAGAGAGCTCCTGCGGCGCACGGACGCCCACCGGTACATCCTGGATGTCGACTGGGCCGCCATCGACGTGGCCGGCCTCAACGATCAGATCATGGCGAAGGAAGCTGAGCATCAGCGGATCCTGCTGGGCAACGACGTCCTGACCGAGCTCACGGCCCGCCACCAGTTCCTCGAAGCAGCGCGCAAGACCACGTTCATCGCCGAGCAGCAGGTCGCGACGCCGGACGACGAGCACACCCGGCTCGGCGCCAGCCTTGCCGCCGTCACCGAGCAGCTGGACCGCGACCACCTCGGCGCGTCCCTGGCCGGCGAGCATCGGATCAGGCTTGACGCCGAGTTCGCGGGTGTGGCGGATCCCGGCGACCACACCCGGTTCGCCGGCTGCGTGGAGCGGCTCACGGCGGTGCTGCTGCGGCGGCGCAAGGACGAGCAGGACGAAGCGCGTGCCGCGACCGACGCCCTCGAGCACCTGTTCAGGGCGCTCGACAGCCGTTGGCCCGATCCGAACCGGAGCGAGACGATGCTGTCGTATCCCGCCTCCCGGGACATCCTGCACGACATCGAGACCACCGGCTTGCACCAGCGTCAACAGGAGTGGAAACGCCGCCTGTCCCAGTGGAGCGGGGAAGACCTCGTTCCGCTGTCCGGCGCGTTCGACACCTGCGTCGAGGAGATCGAAGAACGACTCGACCCGGTCAACACCATCCTCGCCACGCTGCCTTTCGGCCCTGGACGAGACCGCCGGCAGATCAAACTCCGGTACCTGCGCGTCGAGCTTCCCGCGTTGGATTCCCGGCCTGCGCGGCAGGCGGGTACCGCCCCTGCTGGCGGTCGTAGGACCTCAGCGTGAGACGGCCGGGCTGAAGGTCACGGGATCCCGTCTGATCGTCGAGATCGGGCGGGATCTTGTCGTTTCGTGGGTTCTCGGATCGGCGTAACGGTAGATCGCAGCGTCTTTGCTAAGCTGAGTTTAGATCTAAACTGGGGAGAGATCGGCATGACACGCACGATTGTGGTCAGCGGTGGCGGCACCGGCATCGGCAAGGCGGTGGCAACGCGCTTCGCGGCCTGCGGGGACCGAGTGGCAATTGTCGGCCGGCGGGCCGACGTACTGGAGAAGGTGGCCAAGGAGATCGGCGGCACCGCGCTGCCTGCCGATCTGAGCGAGCCGGCTGAGGTCGAACGAGTGCGCGCCGACCTGGCCGAGCGTTTCGGCACGATCGACGTGCTGGTCAACAACGCGGGCGGCAACGTCGAAGGACGCGGCGGTTCCGATGGTGTCGCGGAGCGTTGGATGGGCAACTTCCGGGCCAACGTGTTGACGTCGGTGCTGCCGACCGAAGCGTTCCGCGATCTGCTGAACCCGTCAGGGCGGATCGTGTTCATCTCCTCGATCGCGGCCTTCCGCGGCTCGGGCGGCACTTCCTACGGTCCGATGAAGGCGGCTCTGCACCCGTACGCGTTCGACCTCGCCGCCGCTCTCGGGCCACGCGGCATCACAGTGAACGTGGTCGCCCCGGGGTTCATCGAGGACACCGAGTTCTTCGGTGAGGCCCTGGATGACGAACGCCGCGTGATGCTCGTCGAGCAGACCCAGACAGGCCGGGCCGGGACGCCGCAGGACATCGCGGAGACCGTGCACTGGCTCGCCTCGTCCGGCGGCGGGCACGTCACCGCGCAGATCATCCAGGTGAACGGCGGCGCGGAACGTGGCCGCTGACCCGCCGCGCGACCGCGCCGACGTCATCCAGGGCGCTTGGCGGCGCGAGCTGCCCGGCGTGCCGGTGGAGTCGATCGGGGTGATCACCCGGATCTGGTGGGCGGCCAAGGTGTTCGGCGACGAGCGCCGCCGTCTCCTTGCGAACCTGGGTGTCGACGTCGCCGTGCTGGATCTGCTGTCCACGCTGCGGCGCTCTGGCACGCCGTACCGGATGAGCCCGAGCGAGCTGGCCGACGCGTGCATGGTGACGCGCGGCGCGATCACGCAGCGCGTGGAGCGAGCGGTGAGGGCAGGGCTGGTCGAACGGACCACCGTCGGTGAGGGTTACCACGCACGCGCGGTCACCCTCACCGACGAGGGCAACGCCTTGCTTGACCGCGTTGTCGCCGACCTGCTCGCGGCAGAGGACCGCCTCATCGGTCACCTCGCGCCCGAACGCCGTGACCAGCTCGCCGACCTGCTGCGCGAACTGCTCGCCGGACTCGGCGGCCCGAGCCTGACCGGGCAGGTCGGGGACTGACATTCCAGCCGCGCCCACTGCACATCGGTGAGGTCGAACCGCCACGTCACCGCTAAGGTGGCCACGAGGTCTCCGGTTACAGGTTCTTCTTGGTCGATGAACCCTCTACCGGAGGCCTCTTCGCTTGTCCGGCTCCGACACGCCGTTGATCAACACTTCGAGACAGGCCCCTGGTGGGTCTGTGCGAGCAGGGCGGTCAAGGTGCCGGCGACCCGCCGTAGGTCGTCGCCCGGCAGGTCCGCGGCCAGTTCCTCCAGCCTGCTGATGATCTCCCCGTGCACCCGTACGGCGAGGGCCTCCCCCTCAGGCGTCAGCTCGACCCGGCACGCGCGCCGGTCGGCGTCGTCACGCACGCGGCGGACCAGCCCGCGCCGCTCCGCCCGATCCACCAGCCCGGTCAAGCTCGGCTTCTCCAGGTGCAGGAGCCTGCTGAGGTCCGTCATCCCGATCCCGTCGCCACTCGTCAGCACGCACAGCAGTTGTGCCTGCTGCGGGGTGACGTCGCGCTCGCGGCTGACGTCGACGAAGACGTGCTGCACCAGGTGCGACGTCCGCACCAGCGCTGCGGCGAAGCCCAGCTCGGCGTCTGTCGCGCTCTTCATCCGCACCTCCTGCCGCCGAGTGTAGTTGCGGATAGTTCGTGCCACAAACTATGTTGTTCGCATCACGAACTGTTCGTGTTACGAATCATGTTTGGAGGTACGTCCATGCCCGCGTCCCCCCGGCGGATCGTGACGGCGCTCGTCACGACGGTCTTCGGCTACTCCCTGATGCAGACGGTCGTGGTCCCCGCGCTCGGCCTGCTCACCCGCGAACTGCGCACCACACCGGCCTGGTCGGCCTGGATCCTCAGCGCGTTCCTGCTGTCCAGCGCGGTGCTCACCCCGCTGCTCGGACGGCTCGGCGACCTGTACGGCAAGCGCCGCGTCATGGTCGGCGTGCTCGCCGCGTACGCCGTCGGCATGGCCGGCGCCGCGCTCGCCCAAGACATCGCCCAGCTCATCGCCGCCCGCGTCGTGCAGGGCGCGGCGCTGGCGGTGGTGCCGCTGTCGATGGCGATCCTGCGCGAGGCGTTGCCCGGAGAACGGCTGGCGTCGGCGATGGGCCTGGTGTCCGGCATCGTCGGCGCGGGAGCCGGAGCCGGGCTGGTGGTCGGCGGACTGCTCGCCGACCGGCTGTCGTGGCGCTACCTGTTCGTCCTCGGTGCGCTGCTGGCGCTGATCAGCCTCGGCATGGTCGCGCGATGGGTGCCCCGCGGTGAGCGCGCGGCCTCCGGCGGGCTCGACGTGCCCGGCTCTGTGCTGCTCGGCCTCAGCCTCGTCGTGGTGCTGCTCGCCCTCACCCAGGGCCCCTCGTGGGGGTGGTACTCGGCGCCGGTTCTCGGCCTGGCCGCGCTCGGGGTGCTGCTCGCCGCCGGGCTGCTGGTCGTGGAGCGGCGCAGGAGTGACGCCCTCATCGACGTCGCAGAGCTGGCCGACCGGCCGATGCTGGCCACGCATCTGGCCGCGCTGGTGTTCGGCGCGGGGTCGTACTTCTTCTACGTGGCGATCCCGCTGCTCGCCCAGCAACGGCCCGGCCCTGACGGCGCCGGCTTCGGCACCTCGGTCACGGTCGCCGGCCTGCTGATGCTGCCCGGCATGCTGGCCATCATCCCCGCGGGCATGGCGGTCGGCCGGATCTCGGAGGCGTTCGGCTCCCGCTGGCCGCTGACGATCGGGTTCCTGGCGATGGCCGCGGGATCGGCACTGATCGCCGTGTCGCACGGCGCGTACTGGCATCATCTGGTGTTCTACGGGATGGTCGGCGCCGGGTCCGGGCTCGTCATGGGGGCGCTGCCGAAGCTGATCTCCGACAACGTGCCGCCGGCCAGGACCGGCACCGCGAACGGGCTCAACAACATCGCCCGCACCGTCGGCGGCGTCGTCGGCAGCCAGCTCGCCGCCGCCGTGATCGCCTCCGGAAGCGCCGGACGCGCCGGAGCAGTGCCCGACTCGGCCTTCACCGCGCTGTTCTGGCTGGCGGGAGGGGTGGCGGTGGTCGGGGTCGCGATCTCTCCGTACGCCGTGCGCGCTCTGCGGACGGTGACGGCATGAACATCTTCAGCGAACGCGAGCTGGCCTACCCGCGCGGCGAACGGCTGCTGGGTCGCCTGGCCACCGTCGGCGCCGACGGCATGCCGCACGTCGTACCCGTCAGCTGGTCCCTCGACGAGACCGTGGTCCCAGACTGGGCGGCCCGGGACTGCCGGGCGGGGGTGTTTCTCCCCGGTCGCGGCTGAGCGAGGTGAGCTGGGCGGTTTATGCGATTGGCTGCTCACCAGCCAGATACGCGACCGGCTCACCCCTCACCGATCAACTGACAAGTCGTCTTCTGCCCGACGGGCTGTTGCACGCCATGGCATGGGCGGCCGTCGGTGGTGCGGACGAGGAGATCGAGGGCGCTCCGCAGGGCCGTGCCGGCCGGCGCGGCCCTGCGTTCCCGGTCAGCCTGTCTGGACCTGGTTCTTCGGAGGGACCGTCACGCGGACCTTGCCGCCCCAGCCCCTGTAACGGGTCTCGACGGTGATGACGTCGTCGTTGACCAGGCTCTCCGACCAGTGCTCCTTGGCCAGGTGGGAAGTGATGAGCCGCTGGGGCAGGCCGTTCGTCCCCAGGGTGAGCTCGTACTGCAGCACGCGGTCCTTGGGCCTGACGATCGCGGCGGCCCGGTACCAGGGGGACGCCTTCCACAGGGCGGCCTCCCCGATCGTGCCCTTGTAGGTCCGGCCCGACCGCTCGCCGTGCTTGATGAGGACCTGCAGCGTCGCGGGCTCTGCCGCGTTCACGTACTGGCTGTACCAGCCGTTGAACCCGCCGGGCAGGGTGCGCTTGAGCCTGATCCAGCTCTTGCCCTTCTGCCTCGCACCGTACCGCATGGCGCCCTTGATGTAGCTGTACCTGCCGACGGTGATCGCGCGCTCGTCACCCAGGTCGTCGTCGAGGTCGTTGAAGACGGGGCCCTCGTGCGGGATGTACGTACTGCGCAGGTCGGCGGCGGCGACGGTTCCCGTGCCGCCCTTGACGGGCTTGCCGTACTGCAGCACTCCGGTGCGCCGCAGGAAGACCGTCCTGCCCTCCAAGTCCACATACGACGTCACGTCCGTGACCTTGACCCCCTGCCCGGCGATCACCCGGCTCTTGAGCGCCTTCACCGGGTCGGCGGGCGCGGCGGCGGCAGGGGCCGCAGGGGCGGCCGCGACGGTCAGGACGACGGCACCGACGAGCCCGGCGAGCAAGCGCTGCAACGGATTCCTCCTCAAAGGGACAGGCCGGAGCATCCTGACACATCTTGATCACGCCGTGGCAACGGGGAAGGCTGGTGGAAGAGCGCTTCGTCGACCTTCTGCTTCTTGCCGTGGGCCGCCCACATCGGAGCACCTCAAGCCCGGCAGCTTGTCGATCGCCGGCACGCCTGGAACAACCTGATCGAAGCCGTGGATCGCTGTGCCTGGACTTCACGAAACAGCAGGCTCGGGGGGTAGATCCCTGGAGCGGTGGCCGAGGCCACACCAGCGCGGCGGGCGGTCACCCGAGTGCGGGGACGGTATCGCACTATGGCGGCTGAGCGGACATGAGGATGATGGAGCCTCCAACAATCGGCCCGAAGATGATGATCACGACGGCGGCCAGGGAAGGACGGCGACGGTGGGGTGGTCGTCGGCGCTGGGCCGTGACCGAGCGTCGAAGGCGGTGCTGCAAGGTGCCCGTGATGCCGGGGGTGGGACGGCCGTCTTGTTGCCGGTACCGGGATCCCGGCCTCGCCGGGTGAGAGCGGTGAGCCGGCCACCCTCACAGCGGGCGATCCATTGACGATGGCGGACCGCTGATCTCGAGTGCGGCCAGGCGCTGCTGTGATCGCGGCGAGACCAACGCATGCGAAGATCGCCGGCGTCAGCCTGTGTCGACGAGCACCGGACCCAACGCGAGGAGAAGCATCACGTGATGAGGCGATGGACGACGGTCGTGACGCTCACTGTGACAGGGCTGGCACTCCCCGGCGCTCCCGCCATCGGTGCGACCAAGGCTGGCGACCCGGTCGCGGCGATCCAGCGCCAGCTCGTCAAAGGACACGGCGTGCGGATCACCCAATACAGCACGTTCAACTCGGACCCGATCTCAGGCTGGGAGCGCTTCAAGCCGACGAAGGGCGTCGTCGGATTCGGTGACGGCAAAGTGGTGGCGACCGACCTCTGGCATTCCCAACTGGGGGAGGCAGGCGTGCGCGTCATCTGCATCGGCGAACGCCTTTGGGAGTACGACCCGAAAGCAAAGCGGCCGAAGGGCAAGAGGTGGGTCGCCATCAAAAATCCCTGCGTGTCGCCCCTGGAGACGGGACACCTGCGGTTGGACAAGCCGGCCGTGCTCGCAGCCGTGCTGGCGACCACGGCGACCACCAAGGCCTCGGACACCTACGACGGATCGCCCACGACTCTCCACGAAGGATCGATCTCGTTCCGTCAGCTGTGGAATGTCCGGCCGGAGCTGCGTGACGGCTTTGTGCAGGATGAACACGCCGACTGGAAAATCGATTGGCGGCTGTGGATCGGCAAGGACGGCCTCGTACGCCGTGCCTGGTCCAAGTGGCGTCAGCCGGCAGGAGATGAGTTCAAGGACCTCACCTTGGGCCAGGGCTGGATGGGCTTCGTTAGAGATGTCCGCTACTCGGACTGGGGAATGAAGCTTGCCATCAAGCCTCCGCCTGCCGCTCAAACCATCGCCTTCGAGAAGCTGAAGCACTGAGCGGCGAGCACGCGAGACGTGCGCTGTATTCCGGCCGACTGGCCGCCAAGGACACGCTCATCAGCCATGACCTGGCAGGCGACCGGACCGGGGTGTTCTCCGCCGGAGTCATGCCGGGCCTGCCCGGGTTGCTGTCCAGGCTGCTGGCGAAGGGGCGCCGCTACGACGTCTTCGTCTCCAACCGGCTCCCCGAGGCCCTCGCGGCGGCCTGGGTCGAAGCGGACGGCAGCGACCCCCGCCACGCTCACCCCGCACGCCGACTCCGTCGTGCGCGCCTCGCTACAGACCCGGACGCCACCGCCACCGGACTGCGCAACGATCCACTGGTCGAAGGCCTCGTCATCACGTGATCTTGGCGTCGCCGCCCCCGCCGCGCGACGCGGCGGGGGCGGCCAGGACGAGCCTCATCGAGGGGTGATGAGCCCTCGCTGGTAGGCACGTACGAGACGACGGGGAACGAGCAGTTCACGCCCGTGCACCGTGATCGGGACGAGGTCGGGAACGGCGGCCTTCCACTGGCTGCGGCGGTGCCGGGTGTTGCTGCGCGAGGTCTTGCGCTTGGGGACGGCCATCGCTACCAGCTCGCCTTCGTGATGCCAGGTAGCTCGCCGCGGTGCGCCATCTCACGGAAGCGCACCCGGGACAGCCCGAACTTGGTCAGGTGACCGCGCGGCCGGCCGTCCACGGAGTCGCGGTTGCGTACGCGGGTGGCGCTGGCGTCGCGCGGCTGGCGGGCCAGCTCGCGCGCGGCGTCCGCACGCTCCTGGGGTCTCCCGGCGCGGATCAGCTCCTTCAGCTCGGCGCGCCGTCGCGCGTAGCGGGCGACGACGGCCTTGCGGCGCTCGTTCGCAGCGATCTTGCTCTTCTTCGCCATCAGACCTTCTTCCCCCTGGCGCGGATCCGCGCCACGGCCGCCTCGACGCCGATCTTGTCGACGGTCTTGATCGCGCGGGCGCTCAGCGTGAGCCGGACGAAACGGTCCTCGCTGGGCAGCCAGTAGCGGCGCTGCTGGATGTTGGGGTTCCAGCGGCGGCCGGTGCGGCGGTGGGAGCGGGAGACGTTGTCGCCGAAGACCGGCTTGACGCCGGTGAGCTGGCAGTGCGCGGACATCAGGTCCTTCCGTAGCGCTGGTTGAACCGCTCGACGCGCCCGGCGGTGTCGAGAACGCGGCTGCGGCCGGTGTAGAACGGGTGGCTCGCCGACGAACACATCGACATCCACCACCGGGTACGTCTTGCCGTCGATCCACTCGATCGTCTTGTCGCTGCTGAGCGTCGAACGGGTGAGGAAGGCGAAGTCCGCGCCGGGATCGCGGAAGACGACCGGGCGGTAGTCGGGGTGGATGCCCTTCTTCATCGCTCCTCCCTGAACAGCACGTGCCGGCGGATGCGGGGGTCGTACTTGCGCAGGGTGAGCCGGTCGGGGTCGTTACGCCGGTTCTTCGTCGTCACGTAGGTGTAGCCGGTGCCGGCCGTGGACTTGAGTTTGATCACGGGTCGCACCTCATTTCTTGCCAAAACGGTTCCTTTCGGCGTGCGATACTGTGCCATGTTAACGATAATGGTTTTCGTTTCGTCAATGGAAGGCTCGGTGTCAACCCCCGTCGTCCTCGTCGCGGGCCTGCATGACGCGGCTCGCACCGCCGCCCCCAGTTCGTCCTGCTGGCACCCGGCGCATCACTGCTGATAGTGGAGTTATGGGACACGGTCGAGCCACGATCGGTCGCCGAGGCCATCGACCGCGAGGAATCCCGCGAGATCCTGCGGCTCACCGCCGTGCTCACCGCTCTGGACGCGGCGGCCCTGCCCGAGGACATCACGCGCGGCGAGCGCCTCGGCGAGGTCGGCAAACCCGCGGCCGAGGGCGACCGGCGCCATCTGGCCGAGGTCCTGGCCCGGCAACTCGAGTACGCCACCGGCCTGGTGCTGGACGGCGGCGACGACTCGCGTCCCGGAGGCCGGAGCCGCCGCTGACGCTGCGGCAGCAAGGGCTCGACCACTACCCACAGCTCGTCGCTGACCTCCCACGGCTTCAGCTTGGCCACCCGCGCTCCTCTCGCCGGCTACAGCGAGAGATCAAGCACAACGTAGATCATTTGTTAGGTGCTCTTGGTGTCGTCCGCAGGTGAGGGCTTCGGCTGTGGACGACGGTGCGAGGCATGGGGCCCCCATCGCCGTCTTTGCCCTGGTCATCGCTCACCTCCTCGCCCTCGGCGCGACCGCCTCGCCGCGCCGTAGTCGACGAAACCCGTCTTCGTCGCCGGTGAGCCCCCGACGAGTGGGCCGTCGTGGCGAAAGGACCCGGACGGTCATGTACGACCGCAGGCAATTCACAGCCGCGCCCCCACGGAATAAGGTGACCCTGCAGGGAGCGGGCTTTCCTCTGTCATGGCGGTGCCGTTTGAGCACGGGTATCAAGCGTGGCGTGGCGGCCGCGGGAACGGTGGTGGTGGCCGCCGCAGTGAGTGTCACCACTGGCATGCTGACCCAGCACTGGGCGGTGGCCTGGTGGATCGCCACCGGGGTGCTGGTGCTGCTCGGTGGCGGGTTGCAGGCGTGGCTGACGGTCGGCGAGCGGGCGCGGGCGAGCCAGCGAGTCACCGATACGAGGGTGACAGGCTCGGTGCGGCAGACCCTGGCGGAGGCAGGAGACCAGGGCGTGGAGCGTTCCGAGGTCGGCGGGGACGTGTCGCAGCGCCAAGAGAACACCGAGTGATGGCCCTGAGGCGGCGTCGCCGGGCCGACGTGGCACAGGCGGTGGACGGCTCGACGGTGCACGGGGATCTCGTCCAGGCGAACGTCAACGTGTCCGGCGTACAGGCGCATATCGACCAACGGACGATCCTGGCCCCCGTCGCCCTGGCGGGGCGTGACCTCTACCAGTACACCGCCTCCTTCTCCGGTCCCGCGCCGGTGCCGCCGCTGGTCCGGCACGGCCTGGCCAGGGACCTGACGGACTTCACCGGGCGCGGCGGCGAACTGCAGCGCCTGTTACGGGGGACGCGGCGGCGGCCGTCGGTGATCACGATCGACGGCATGCCGGGCGTAGGGAAGACCGCGCTGGCCACGCACGCCGCTCACCTGCTGTCGGGAGACTTCCCTGACGGGCGGTTCTTCGTGTCGTTGCGGGCGGGAGAGGGGGCCGCGGCGGATCCGGCGGAGGTACTGGAGAGCTTGCTGCGGGACTTGGGGGTGCGGCCGGAGCACGTCCCGCCGTCCCTGGAGGGCCGCGCGCGGTTGTGGCGGGACCGGACGGCCGCGCGCCGCGTTCTGCTGGTGCTCGATGACGCGGTGGGGCACGAGCAGATCGAGCCGCTGCTGCCCGCGGTTTCCGGCTGTCTCACCTTGGTGACGAGCCGGCGGCGCCTGGAGGCGCTGGACGGTGCGGTGCCGCTGTCGCTCGGCGAACTGCCGCCCGAGGAGGCGGCGGAACTGTTCATACGGGTGTCCCGGCGTCCCGCGTCCGGTTCCGATGCCGTGGCGGAGATCGTGGACCTGTGCGGGCGACTGCCTCTGGCCATCGTGCTGGCGGCCGGACGTCTCGCGCATCGGCCCTCGTGGAGCGTGGAGGAGTTCGCCGCGGCGCTCCGTGCGGCGGACGACCGGCTGGGCCAGTTGGCCGGTGGCCCGCGTACGGTGCGGCTGGCGTTCGAGGTCTCGTACCGGAGTCTGCCGGCTGCCGGGCAGTTCATGTTCCGGAGGCTTGGGCTGCATCCGGGACCGGATATCGACGTGGGCGTGGCGGCCGCGGCGGGCGGTGTCCCCTCGCCGGAGGCCGCTCGCGAGTTGGACGGCCTGTACGTCGATCACCTGCTTGAGGAGACCGCGCCCGGCCGGTTCCGGCTGCACGCCCTGCTCGGTGTGTACGCCCGCGAGCTGTCGGAGCGCGAGGACACCGGCGCCGATCGGGAAGCGGCCATCGCCCGGATCCTGGCCCACTTCGAGGAGCTGGGCCGGGACGCGCGGACACCGGATCTGATGCGGGCGCACTACGCCAATGTCGTCGCCTGCGCCGAGTGGGCGGCCTCGCAGGAGCGGTGGCCGGTCCTGGTGCGGCTGGTGAGGATGCTGGCCGGGTTCATGCGCGGGGAGGGACTGTGGCGGCAGGCGGCGGTGCTGCACGGCAGGGCAGCGGACGCGGCGGCCCTCCTCGGTGACGGCCACGCCGAAGCGGACGCGTTGCTGGAGCTGGGCTGGATCGAGCAGGCCTTGGGAGAGTACGGGGAAGCGAGGCTGACGTACGAGCGGGCCATGTCGTTGTTCCGCGGCCTCGGCGACCAGCGGGGGGAGGCTCGGGCGCTGAACGATCTGGGGTGGGTCGCGCAACTGACGGGTGATCTCGCGGGCGCGGAGCGGGCCCATCAGGGGGCGCTGGACCTGTTCCGCGCCGTCGGCGACGGAGCGGGGGAGGCCGCCGCGCTGAATCAGATGGGCCGGTTGAAGCAGGCGGCGGGGGACTACCGCGGCGCGGCGCACATGCACAACCGGGCGCTGAAGCTCTTTCGCGCGCTGGCCGACCGGGCGGGGGAGGCGCACGCCCGTACCGAGTTGGCGTGGTCGTTGTCCGGGATGCCCGGCTGGTCACCTGCTCCCCGCAAGCTGCACGAGCAGTCGCTGGAGCTGTTCAGGGAAGTCGGGCACCGGCTGGGCGTGGCCAATGCCAGTTATGGGCTGAGCTGGCACATGGGCGGTCACGATCGGACCAGGGACGGACGCGACCGCGATGCCGTACGTGACGAGGCTCTGGCGATCTACCGCGATCTGGGCAGCCGCCTGGGTGAGGCGATCGTGCTCAACGACATGGGCAGCGACCTCGTGTACTCGGATCCCACTGCGGCGATCGGCCCGTTCGAGCAGGCGGCGGCGTTGTTCCGGGAACTCGGCAACCTGGCGGGCGAGGCGAAGGCGCTGGAGGGCATCGGCAGGTCCTATCACAGAAAACTGGATTTCGTACGTGCCCGCGACTCCTTCGAACGGGCTCTGGCGCTGTATCGGGCGCTCTCCGACGCCGACGCCGTCTCCGTTGTGGAGCGGTGGCTCGACGAGATCCGGGAGGCGATCGACGATTACGCGGCGAGCAGGGGCAGGCTGGATCGGCTCGTCGAGCGTGGCCTCGGCTGGCTGAGAGTGCCCGACCCGCTCGTGGTGGCCGCCCAATGGCGGGCGCGAAAGCAGGAGCGCCGCAGGCTGGAGTACGAACGGCGATACCGCTTCCACCGATAGGCGGGGAGGGCGCGCAGGTCGTCAAGTCCAGTGCCCGCGTCCTCGCCTGAAAGGAGACTCCCCGCGGACTCCAGCTTCCTGCGCCACGCCGAGGCGGGCTCTCGCCCGCGAAGCCGGCAGGCGATCGGCGCATGCGCGGACGAGGCTGTCGAGCACCGGCCGGCCCTTGCCCGCACGCCGGCCCGCCAGTGGACCGGTCAGGGCCCCGCCGGCCTCCGGACGGTGGGGCCCACAGGTTCGCTGGACGGAAGTCAGAGGGCGGCGGCGTACGGCGCGATCCTGGCGCCGAACTCCGCCGGGTCGGCCCCCGTCACCACGGCCCCCAGCAGCACCGCGGCCGCCCCGGCGTCCCGCAGGGACGCGAGATCGTCCGGGACCAGCGCGTGCTGGCTCGGCACGATGACGGGGACGTCGACCGCCGACGCCACCGCCTCCAGCCTCGCCAGGGTCGCCAGCGTCAGCGGCGTGCCGTACCTGTCGGGTTCGAGCGTGGACAGTTCGAGCGCCCCGCACCCCCGCCGCACCAGGGCCCGCGCCTGGGACGGGCCGTCGCCCGGCCCCAGGGCGACCATGGGCGTCACCGGCCCGCACGCCTCGACGTAGCCCGCGGGCGCGTCGGCGGCGTAGACGTCGAAGTAGTCGAACCCCATTTCCCGCGCGGCGGCCATCTCCGCGAGCGACACCGATCCGGCCGCGCCCACGACGAGGCCCGTCGGTACGCCGAGCGCGAGGATGCCGCGCAGCGCCTCGCGCTCGGCGTCCAGCGAGCCGAAGGCCGTCCCCGAGGCCCGGTGCCGCACGTTCGTGTGCACCTTCAGTCCGTCGGCTCCGGCCCGCGACGCGGCCTGGGCGAGCGCGGTCTCGTTGCGCGGCAGGCTGACCAGGAGGGCCGGCCGCGACTCGGGCAGACGCATGCGAGAACCCGTCTCAGTAGTAGGTGACATTGGGCCAGTCCAGTTCCATGCCCTGGGCGGCCATCGATCGCTGGACCTCGGCCAGCAAGTCCGGCGTCGCGGTGACCTGCTGCGGCTCGGTGTCCCTGGCCACACAGAACGACGCCAGGTGACCGGCCGCCTCGCCCACGGTCCACTCGACCGGGTGGACGCGGTAGCAGCCGTTGGTGATGTGCGTGGTGCTGATGTTCTTGCCCGCGGCGATCACGTTACGGACCCGTTCGGGAACCAGCGCCCGCATCGGGATCTGGAACGGCCACGCCGGCACGTCGATGTAGTTGTCCCCGCCGGTCGAGGGGTGCAGGTCGATCCGGTACGAGCCGATCCCGACGCTGTCGTGGTAGGAGACCGCTCCTCCGGGGCGTACGGCCACCGCGAGGTCCTGCTCCACGATCCGGTACTGGCCGCGGATCCGCCGCGACTCCCTGACGTACGGGCGCATCGCGAAGCCGTCGGCGGTGCCGGTGACGTCGGGACGCGGTTTCAGGCCGGGCCAGCCGGTGCCGCCGTCGGGCCGGGGCGCCTCGGACTGCAGCCAGTAGAGGAAGCTCAGGCTCTGGGCCCGCGCCGCGGCCGTGTGCGCCGCGTTCTGCTCGGCGGTGCCGCCGATGACGGGGCCGCCCAGGTAGTCGATCATCGGCCAGTTCACGATGGTGATGTCGCTGTCGAACGCGCCGGGCCGGAAGTGGTTGCGGGCCAGGATGCGCCGGAACGTCCACAGCTCGTCCGACCCCGGGTCCTTGCTCTGGTCGGCGACGATGCCCGTCGGGTCGTCGTCCGGGTTCGGGGTGAAGACGTGGCGGCGGGGTTCCAGCGTGTGCGGGTGCGGGGCGACCCAGCCGAGCTGGGGGCCGTGCCACCACTCGGGAGCCACCGCCCGCCAGGCGGCGTAGTCGTCCGGCTTGTCGATCGTGTGGTCCTCCCCCGCGTGGTGGGAGAGCGCGAAGCACACCGACACCGCCTGCATGTTGTCCGGCCGCGCGATCGCCGCGGCGTGCGGTTCGCCCGTGTCGGCCTGCGACTCGGCGCCGGTCGTGAACTCGGTCCCGGTGATCGGCAGCACGTCCCCGGCCTCGGTGGCGTCCAGGACGAACCTGGCCGTGACGGTGACGTCGCCGCCCGTCTCCAGGTCGTGGAAGCCCATCGCCGTCACGTGGTCGCCGTCGATCTGGGCGGTCGCCGGGACGTGCCGGCGCAGCACGGTGATCTTCCCGGCCGCCTGCCACGGGGCGAGCATGGCCTCGATCACGGCCAGGGCCACCCGCGGCTCGTGGCACAGCGGCCCGACCCGGCCGGCGCCGGGGTTCAGGTGGGCCAGCGACCTCGACGCGGACCGCAGCGGGTATTCCCTCCGGTAGTACTCACGGATGCCGTCGCGCAGCCGCCGGTAAGTCGCGGTGCTTCCGAAGGACTCGATCCAGGGATGTTCGTCGGGCGGGACGAGCTGCGTGGTGAGCTGCCCTCCCAGCCAGGCCGTCTCCTCGGTGAGCACCACCTGCGCACCGTTCCTGGCCGCGGCCAGGGCGGCCGCGACGCCGCCCAAACCTCCCCCGACCACCAGTACGTCTGCGCGGAACTCGGTCACTCATGATTCCTTTCGGTTGGAGCCGCTGGTCTGCCCAGCGACGAAGGTGCATGGCAGCTCGACGGCCCGCGGCTCGACCTCTTCCGCCGACTCGAGCTGCTGGACCAGCAGCTCGACCGCGCGCATCCCCATCTCCCGCCGCGGTATCCGGAAGCAGGTGAGCTCCGGCCCCGGAACGGCGTCGGGCGCGTCGCTGAGCGCGGCCACCGAGCACGCGCCCGGCACGTCGACGCCCATCCCGGCGAGGAGGTCGAGCAGCCTGAGCGCGACCACCGACTCGTGGGCGATGAACGCGGTGGCCCCGGCCGCGAGCAGCCGCCGTACCTCCTCGGCCGACGGCCCCTCCTCCTTGCGGACCGACAGGACGAGCCCGTCGGTGTCGAGCCCGTGCCGGCTCTGCGCGGCCCGGAACCCGGCGTCACGGTCGGCGGACGGCTCGCCCGGATCGGCGGCCGTCAGGTAGGCGATGCGCTCGTGCCCGAGGCCCACCAGGTGGTCGACGACCTTGCCGGTCGCGTTCGCGTAGTCCGCGGTGACGTACGTGACCGGGCCCGGCACGTCACGGCGGCCGATCAGGACGAACCTGAACCCCTCGTCCCGCAGCCGGACGAGGTCGTCCCGGTTGGTCTCCTTGCCGAGCATCACGCAGCCGTCGGCGAGCCCCAGCCGGTTGACGCCTTCGCGGTAGATCGACCTGCCGCCGTCCGAGCCGGTGGCGCTGGTGAACATCAGCAGGTCGTAGCCGAGCGCCTCGGCCGCGGCCTCGATCCCCACCAGGAACGGGTAGTAGAAGTCGTGATGATCCATCGGGAACAGCGACTCGAACGTGTAGACGCCGATCAGATGGTTCATCCCACCGGCCAGGCTGCGCGCCACCGGGTCGATGGTGTAGCCCAGGGACCGGGCCACCTCGAAGACGTGCCTCCTGGTCTCCGGAGGGATCCGGATGGTGTCCGAATGCCTGCCGTTGATGACGATGGAGACCGTGGTCTGCGAGACACCGGCCAGCTTGGCGATGTCGGACTGGCGCGGCCTGCGGCGGGGCGCGTCTTTCACCGGGGATCGTTCCCTTCCTCGAGGTGCTCCAACTCAAAGGAAATCTCAAAGGGACGATCCCACGGGAAGCTGACGCTGCCGGGCGCAATTCGCAACTTGTCGGCCGGGGGGCCGAGGTCCGCGAGCAGCTCGCCGAGCTCCCGCTCCACCTGGTCCGGCCGAAGGTCCGTCCCCGGGGTGAGGAACCCGCGCCGCGCGGAGGTCTGGTACCCCCAGTCGTCGAGCAGCCGATGGACGAGGGTGCGGGCGTGCTCGGCCAGTTGCCGGTCGCCGGCGGCCAGCAGGCGGCTGCATCCCTGGGCCAGCGCGCTGCCGATCGTGTTGCCCGCGGTGTTCCACCCCGCGTACCCGGCGAGGCGCGGGAGCAGGCCGGCCTCGCGCAACGCCATGACCAGCGCGGGGTCGGCGCCGTTGGCGTCGGCGACGTCCGCCACCGCGACGGGGAGCCCGGCCTCCAGCAGGTCCCGCGCCCGTCCGGCGAGGCGCACCGCCTCGCCGGACGGCCGCTCCGGCTGGTCCGGCCCGGAGCACCAGTCGCGCGGGGGCAGGCCGGGAGGGTGCACCGCGAGCACCAGGTCGGCCTGGCCGATGTCCTCGACGAGGACCGCGCCGATGGCCGCGACCTGGTCGGCGATCGTGTCGCGGACGGGCACGTCCTCGTAGGCCGCGATCCGCCCGAGCGCGTCCGGGTCGAGGCAGGCGAGCGCCACCCTCGGGCGCAGGCCGGCGTGCTCCAGCGCGGCCCGGACGGTCAGCACGGCGCCGGCCTCGTCGGCGCCCGGGTAGCAGCCGATCCGGTCGCCGAGGCCGAGGCGGCCGATCCAGGCTTCCAGCCACTCCCGCTCGCTCGTGGACACGCTCTCGACCGTGCTGTCCTCCACCAGGATCGACAGCGTGTCGACGACTCCCTCCGCCACCAGCTCGACGCAGGCCAGGTGCATGGCGTGCAGGCGCAGCCGCCGGGTGAAGAAGTCCGCGACGAACGGCTCGGGGATCTCCGCCCTGGCGGGCGCCACCGCGCCGGGTCGTCCGTGTTCGGCCCGGTAGAGCTCCTGCGAGAGGGTGAAGAACCGCCGGCCGTGCCGGTCCCAGTAGGCCGGCTCGGCTCCGGCGCCGTCGGTCTTCTTGGTCCGCATCAGCGTGACGAAGGCGTGGACGGGAAGGTCCGGCCGGGCCGCCCGGACGCGCCGCAGCACGTCCAGGCGGGCCAGCGTCCGGGCCAGCGGCTCGGCGGTGCGCCGCGAGGCGACGAATCCGCCGTGGGCGAGCTGGTTGACGCTGACCACGACGGCGTCGCTGCCGGCGGCGGCGTCCTCCAGCCACCGGGACGTGCCGTCCAGGTCCGCGGGTGCGCCACCCGCCGGCAGGAGCCCGGCCGGCGGGAGCCGCAGCAGGGTCCCGGCGGCGCCGGCCAGCCCGGCCACGTGGCCGGTGTTCACGGGCCGGTCGTCGAGCGGCAGCAGCGTCACGACCGGTCTGCGGTGCGTCATCCCTTCACCCCTCCCGCGCCCAGCCCCTGCACGAAGTGCCGCTGGCCGGCCACGAAGATCACCAGTACCGGCACGATCGCGATGAACGTCCCGGCCATCAGCGGGCCGTACTGGGTCACGCCGCTGCCCGCGAACGAGCTGAGCGCCAGCGGCAGCGTCTGCATCTCCGGCGACGACACCGCCACCAGCGGCCACAGGAAGTCCTCCCAGGCGCCGGTGAAGGAGAGGATGGCGATGGTGGCGACGATCGGCCGGGCCAGCGGCAGGTAGACCTGCCAGAAGATGCGCAGCTCCCCGGCGCCGTCCAGCCGGCCGGCCTCCGCCAGCTCGGCCGGCATGTCGAGGAAGTACTGACGGGCGAGGTAGATGTTGAGCGGCTGCACCAGCATCGGCAGCACGAGGCCGACGTGCGAGTCCAGCAGCCCGCTGCCGCCCTGGCCGAACAGGTCGTTGCCGCCGGCCAGCGGGAAGCCCTTGACGATGAGGAACAGCGGGATCAGCTGCACGATGGACGGCACCATGGCGCTGCCCAGCACCGTGGTGAACAGCAGGCGCGAGCCGCGGAAGTCGATCCGCGCCAGGGCGTAGCCCGCCGCCGTCGCCGCGATACAGTTCCCCGCGACCGTGAGGGTCGCCACGATGAGGCTGTTGGCCATCGCCCCGGGGATGTTCGTGGAGTTCCAGACGTAGGCGAAGTTGTCCAGCGTCGGCTGGTCGGGCAGCAGCTTCGGCGGGTAGCTGAACACCTCGGTCTTCGGTTTGAAGGCCAGCGACACCATCCACACGAACGGCATCGCCACCAGCAGGGTGACCACCCCGGTGAGCAGCGCCCTGCGCCGGCCGGCGCCGGCCGTTCGCGCGTTCATCGCCTGCCTCCTCTCGCCATCGAGCGGATGCTGAGGTAGGCGAGGCCGAAGATCAGGCAGAACAGCAGGAACGCCATGGCGCTCGCGTTGCCGAGCCTGTAGTGCTCGAACGCCTCGTTGTAGATCAGCATGTTCAGGACGGTCGTGGAGGACAGCGGACCTCCTGAGGTCAGGACGTAGATCTCGGAGAAGGACTGGGCGAGGTAGATGAGGTCGACCACGACCACGTACGTCGTGATCGGCACGAGCAGCGGCAGGATCACGTGCCGCAGCGTCCGCCAGCGTCCGCACCCGTCCACGGACGCGGCCTCCAGCAGCGAGGCCGGGACCGCCTGGAGCCCCGCCAGGAAGATGATCATGCTGCCGCCGAGCGCCTTCCAGGCCCGCATCCCGATCAGCGACAGCAGGGCGGTGTCCTCGTCAGTGAGGAAGTCCACTGGCGGCAGCCCGACCAGGTCCAGCAGGTAGTTGAACAGCCCGTCGTGGGAGTACAGCCACAGCCAGATCATGCTCACCGCCACCAGCGGCACCACCCGCGGCAGGTAGAGCACCGCGCGGAACAGGGCCACGCCGGGAAACCGGCCGTTGACCAGCAGCGCCAGGGCGAGGGCCGCCGGCACGGCCAGGATCAGCGTGCCGAACGCGTACTGGACGGTGATCCAGATCGCGTGCCAGAACTCGCCGGACTGGAGCACGGCGAGGTAGCCGTCCAGGCCGTGGAACCTGGGCCCGCCGCGTTCGACCGGATTGTACGAGGTCAGGCTCAGGTAGAAGCCGTACCCGATCGGCACGATCGTGACCAGCGACAACGCGAGGGCGGCGGGCAGGACCAGGAGCCAGCCCGCCCGGCGCTGGGCCGAGCGGAGCGGGCTCCGGCTCGGCCGGCGTGCCGTCACGGGCTCGGGCCCCGAGGACGTTCCCGGCGGCCGGGTCTCAGTCACCATGATGAAGCTTCATCCGTTCGGAGATCCGTTCGAGTCGGCCGATCAGTTCTGCTTGGCCAGGGCCGCGGCCTCCGACGCCGCGCGGTCGAGCGCCTCGGCGGCGGGCGTCTTGCCGCGCAGCACGGCCTCGATCTGCTTGGCCAGCGCCTCGCGCTGCTGGGTCCACGTCGCGATGTTGGGGTTCCCGCGGAACTGGGCGGCGGCGTCCATGTAGGGCTTGATGTACTGCTGGGCGGCGAGGTCGGGGTCGGTGGCCAGGGAGGCGCGCGCCGGGATGCCGCCGACGGCCTGGACGTACGCCTTGGCGTTCGCCGGCTTGAGCAGGAACTCGATGAACTGCCACGCCTGGTCCTTGTGGCCGGAGTCGGCGCTGATGAACAGCCCGTTGCCGGCTCCGCCGAACGACGCCGCGGTGGTGTCCTTCAGCGGCGGGGCCAGCTTGATCTTCGCGGCGACGTCGGGGGCCTGCTCGTGGATGCTCTTGAGCGTCGCCTCGTCGATCACGGCCATGGCCGCGCGCCCGGTGACCAGCGGGTGCTGCGCCCCCGCGCCGCTCGTCGCCTCGCCCAGGCCGGTGGAGACGGCCTTCGGCCCGGTGTAGAACTCGGCGAGGAACTGCAGGGCGCGCTTGCCCGCGTCGGAGTTCCAGGTGATGGTGGTGCCGCTCTCGTCGGCGAAGTTCCCGCCGGCCTGGAACAGGAAGCTGCCGAACGCCTGCGACATGCTCGTCGGGTCGTCAGCGGGGAAGATCACGCCGGAGCGGGTGATCCGGTCGCCGTCGCGGACGACGAGCTTGTCCGCCGCGGCGCGCAGGTCCTGCCAGGTCGCGGGCGGGGTGGCCGGGTCGAGCCCGGCCTCCTGGAACAGGTCGGTGCGGTAGGCGAGCAGGTGGCCGAAGCCCCGCAGCGGCATGATGACCTGCTTGCCGCCGACCTTGCCCTGGTCGAGGAAGGTCAGGTCCTTCACGTCGGAGTCGGGCAGCTTGGCGAGGTAGTCGTCCAGCGCGATCACCCGGTTGTTGGCGGCGTATCCAGCCGCCGCGGCGTTGCCGTGGCCGAAGATGTCGGGCGCGGTGCCGCCGGCGAAGGCGGTCGACAGCCGCGTGGCCAGGTTGGCCCAGTCGACGAACTCGACCTGGACGTCGACCTTGTGCTCGGCCTCGAACGCGGGGACCAGCTTCTCGTTCACCCAGGAGATCTCCTCGGCGAGGTTGCCGGGGAACCAGACCCGCAGGGTGCTCGCGCCGTCGCCGGAGCCGCCGCCGTTCGCGGTGCCGCCTGCGGTCCCGCCGCCGCCGCACGCGCTCAGCGCCATCACCGCGATGAGCCCGGCCGCCAGACGAGAAGCGCCACGGGATTTTGTGATCATCTGTACCTCCTGAGGGCTGCCCCCCGGTTCGATAATGCGCAACATCATGGTGGTGTTGCGCATTATCAGTCAATACCAGATCTTGACAGGCGCTGATCGGGTCGGAACACTGGCCGACACTTGCAGCCGCGATAATGCGCAACACCAGAAGGAGGGACCATCCCGTGGTTCCCGATCGCCGGGCGGCTCGCCCGGACACCGTGCAAGCCACCCCCCACACCACGACCACCCGCCGACGTCGCAGCGCCCGCCTGTGGTGCGTGGGCCTCGCGACGGTGGCACTGCTCGCCCCCGCCACCGCGGCCACCGCGTCGCCCGTCGGGGACCACCGCGGCGGTCCCCCGGCAGGCATCAGCAACATGGCGGGAACCCCGATCCCCCCGCACGCCACGCCCGAGAACAACCCGCGCTTCGCCGCGCAGTTCCACGTCGAGATCGACAACTCCACGGGCGGCGCCATCGAGCACGTCGCGTTGGACGGCACGCGTACCGTGCTCGGCCACGTGCAGCGGCCGGCGACCGCCACCGTCAAGGCCAACGACGGTTTCTGGGCGTCGAAGTACTCGCGCGCCATCGACGGCACCGCGGGCCACCTGCTCGCCACGTCGGTCTACGTGCTGCGCTCCAAGGTCTGGCCGGAGGAGAGCTACGACCCGCTGCGCTACGAGAACTTCGACCCGGCCACCGGCGAGCGCGACTGGACCACCAGCCTGCTCAACATCCGGCCCGACCGGTACATCGGCGCGGACTGGGGCAACTGGCTGGCCGACACCATCTACACCGACATCCCGGGCGGCTCGGGCATCTTCGGCGGGAAGAGCTCGCTGCCCACCGGCGCGCCGCTGTCCTACTTCGACGAGGCGAAGCAGGACTGGCGTCCCATCGCCGAGCACTTCCGCGCCGACCCGAACGCCGCGCCCCCGCGCAAGCTGCGCTTCACCGCCTACCAGCCCCTGGTGCGCAACGCCTCGCCCACCTACATCGAGTTCGAGAACTGGGCCGCGGGCGACACGGTCGCGGGGAAGACGCACCAGAAGAACGGCGGGATCTACGTCGGCTACGCCAAGGGCGCGAAGCGCCACGTCGCCGACGTCGTCCAGCGGGTCGAGGGCACCGGGCGCTTCGGCGGCACGGAGTTCGCCCACATCGGCCAGATGGACACCAACCACCCCGGTGCGATGACCTTCTCGACCTCGCCGTACGTCGGCTTCAGCTGGGACGAGAACGTCCGCGGCGGCTTCCAGATCGTCCCGGCGAACCACGTGAAGTTCCTCAGCAACGACCTCGGTCAGAACTCGTTCATGGGCCGGCCCCAGTGGCTCATCGTCGGCCCGGTCGGCGCGGACCCGAAGCGGCTGTTCGACAAGCGGTACATCATCGACGGCAAGACCTCGTTCTCCCCGGGCTGGGAGGCGATCGCGCCGGTGTTCGGCATGTACGCCCGGACCACGTTCGACCCGAACAACCTCGGCGAGTCCACCTACTTCGAGGTCTCCTACGACTACGGCAAGACCTGGCAGCTGAGCCCGGAGTTCACCGGCGTGCACGACCCCGGCACCTGCCAGGCGGCGAACTGCCCGCAGAACTGGACCAACATCCGGGTCCACCTCACCTACCCCGACGGCCCCTGAGTGACCGCGAGGCCCGCCGGCCACGCGGCCGGCGGGCCCCCACCCCCCACCACGTAGACGAGGAGACGTCGTGTCCGCGAGGATGCACCTGAGGTCCTCGGTCATCGCGCTGCTGACCACCGCCCTGCTGGCAGCGGGCGGTCTGACCGCCCCATCGCTGTCGGCCGAGACCACCACCACCCAGAACTCCGCCCTGGCATCGGACATCGAATGCACCGGTCATCGGGCGATGGGGGCGACCGTCACGGCGTCCTCGACCTTCAGCTCGAGCTACGGCGCGAAGAACGCCGTCGACGGCCTGTGCGCGGAGTCCTCCCGCTGGATGTCGTCGGCGGCCGACGCCACCCCCACACTGACGATCAAGTTCCCGGCCCGGACCCGGGTCGGCACGGTCGGGATCTACAGCGGTTCCGGCTGGCCCAACCCGTACGCCGACACGGTCCTGGTCGATTTCACCGTCGAGGCCCAGACCGATGACGGCTGGGTGACCGTCGGGACCGCGGTCGACAACACCAAGCCGGTGGTCACGTTCAGCACCGACCTCACGACCGACACGCTCCGCCTGGTGATCACCAAGAAGTCGCGGCACAGCACGAACGCGGCCCGCCTGTACGAGCTGGTCGTCAGAGCGCCCGGCGAGGGGCCGCCCACGCCGCGTCCCATCGCCGCCGACGACTTCCGCACCGTCACCCAGGGGACCGAGCTGGTGGCCGACGCGCCCGGCGTGCTCGGCAACGACAGCTTCCCCGACGGCGTCACGCCCGCGGTGACGGCGTGGTCCGAGCCGGCCCACGGCACCCTGACGACGTCCGCGGACGGGTCGTTCCGCTACCGGCCCGACCGCGGGTACGTCGGCGTCGACACCTTCACCTACGGGGTCGGCGACGACTCCGAGCGCTCGACCGCGACCGTCACCATCACGGTGACCGCCGAGCCGGACGAGTCGAGGCCGGACGAGCTCGGGATCTCCGCGATCTCCGGCAGGCCCGACATGGTGACCGGCGGCGACTCGCTGCTCCGGATCGCGCTGCCCCGCGCGGTCTCGCGCGAGAACCTCCAGGTGACGGTGAACGGCCAGGCCGACGTCACCTCGGCCTTCCAGGCCGGGGCGGGCGCCGGCGAGCTCCTGGGGCTGGTGACCGGGCTGCGGGAGGGCGAGAACACGGTCGAGGTCACCACGCGGACGCCCGGCGGGCCGCGCGCCTCGATCACGCTGGTCAACCACCCCGCCCAGGGCCCGGTGTTCTCCGGCCCGCACGAGCGGCCGTTCGCCTGCGAGACCGCGGCGTTCGCGATCCCGGTGATCGGCGGCAGGCTCGGCGAGCCGCTCGACGCGGACTGCACGATCGCCCCCCGGGTCGACTACTTCTACCGGACCACCGGCAACGCGTACAAGGCCTGGCCGGCCGGCGCCACCGCCTACCCCTCCGACCTGGCCACCACGACGAACTCGCTCGGCGTCACGGTCAAGTTCGTCGTCCGGATGGAGACCTCCACCGCCAACCGCGCGGTGGTCCAGATGAGCATGCTGCACGACCCGCTGGCCGAGCCCGCGCCCTCGCCCGCGGTGCGCCCCGCGGGCTGGAACGGCCGGGCCGTGTTCACCCTCGGCGGCGGCTGCGCCGGCGGGTGGTACCGGTCGGGCAGCGGCACCGGCACCGTCACCGACGCGTTCATGCTCGGCCGCGGGTTCGCGCTGATGTCGTCCTCGCTGAACGTCTTCGGCAACAACTGCAACGACGTCACGGCGGCCGAGACGGCGATGATGACCAAGGAGCTGTTCGTCGAGAGGCACGGGCCGGTCGAGCACACGATCGGCTACGGCTGCTCGGGCGGGTCCTACCAGGCTCATCAGATCGCCGACAACTATCCGGGCATCTTCGACGGCATCGTCGTCGGCTGCTCGTTCCCCGAGGTCGGCATCAGCACGGTCAACTTCCTCACCGACGCGCGGCTGCTCGACACGTACTTCAACTCCGGCGCGACGCTCGCGTGGACGGACGAGCAGAAGCGCAAGGCCTCCGGCTTCGCGACGGCGGCCATGGTGTCCGCCATGTCGCGGGGCGCCAACAGGATCGACCCGCGGCTGGACTGCGACATGGTCCCCGAGCAGCAGCGCTACAACCCGGACACCAACCGTGGCGGCGTCCGCTGCGGCGTCTACGACCACATGATCAACATCTACGGCGCCGACCCGGCCACCGGCTTCGCGCGCAGGCCGCTGGACAACGTCGGCATCCAGTACGGGCTCGGCGCGCTGAAGGACGGCGCCATCACGCCGGAGCAGTTCCTCGACCTCAACGAGCGCATCGGCGGCCTCGACGCCGACGCGAACGTCGTGCCGCGGCGGACCGAGGCCGACCCGGCGGCCACCAAGATCGCGTACCGCACCGGGCGGGTGATCAGCGGCGGTCGCGGGCTGGCCACGACGCCGATCATCGACTACCGCTCGTACTGGGACGACGTGTCCTGGGGCGACATCCACGTCCGCTACCACACCTTCTCCATGCGGGAACGGCTGAAGGAGGCCAACGGGACGGCGGCCAACCACGTCAGCCTGCTGGAGGACGCCCGATACGGGCTGTTCAGCACCGAGAGCGCGCTGGTGCGGCACGCCGTGACCCAGATGGACCACTGGCTGACGAACCTCGCCGGCCTCCGCCCCGGGGGCAAGGCCATTCAGCGGATCACCACCGCGCGGCCGGACACCCTGGTCGAGGGCTGCAACACCCGCGACGAGAAGCCGCGGTTCGTGGCCGAGACACTTGAGCGCGACCCGGCGAGCGCGTGCGAGCGGCTGTACCCGACCGCGTCCTTCCCCCGGGAGGTGGCGGGGGAGGACGTCACCGCCGACATCGTCACGTGCCGGCTGACCAAGCTGAAGCGTGACGGTTACGGGGTGCAGTGGACGGACCAGCAGTGGGAGCGGCTGCGGACGATCTTCCCTCAGGGGGTGTGCGACTACTCCAAGCCCGGAGTGTCCCAGCAGCGCACGAAGAACACCTGGCAGCGCTTCTGACGACGGACCGCTGAGCGACGACGGCGCATAAGGAGAGCGATCCACCTTCCTGTCCCTGGATGGCGTGGCCATGCCGGAGGAGTCACGTACGACCAGGGACAGGAAGGGCCACCCTCCACCCGAGCTGCTCGACGTCGAGCGGGCGGCCGGGTGGCACCCGGCGCTGGACGATCCGGTGCGGCCGCGCATCCTGTCGATCGTGACCGGCACGCGCGCACCCGCGCTGGGCGCTCAGGCCGGCCCCTCACGCCCCGATCCCAGTCATCTCCAACTCGCCTTTCAGTCGCGATCTATAACGTCCGTTCACATGAACAAGATCATCGTCATTGCGTGTGCCGCCCTGACCGTTATCACCACTGGCAGCGCCGCTTCGGCAGAGGAAGCCACCGCCGCCGCGGCTCCCGTTCCGGGCGAGGTGTTCATCGACGAGGACAGCTACGGCCTCCACCGGGCCAACACAGCTCCCATCATTGTGGCCACCGTCCAACTGCCCGGGGCGGGAAACTACCTCCTGAACGCCAGCCTCGACTTCGCCCAGCAAGACGGCGCCCCACAGAAGTACGGCGTCCGCTGTGACTTCCAGCTGCCGAATGAGCCCCGCGTCTGGTTCGGCATGCAGACGGCGATCGTGGGCCCGGAGCAGACGGGCAGCCTGTCGTTCCAGACGGCTGTGACGACCACCGTGCCCGGCCCGGTCAATCTCCGATGCTACCAAAACCTGGTTCAAGGGCCGGCCGTCTTCTTCGACCACGTCAACCTCATCGCTCAGTCCGTGCCGAAGATCACACGATTCTGAGCCGAAGCCGAGGTCCGAGGCTCTTCTGACGGCTGAGTCGGCTCGGCCGTCGGAGCCTGCGGCGGTCTTCCTCTGGGATCCGTCAGGAGGCGGCTGCCGGGTGGGGGTCGCCCAGGTACGGGAATCGGTCCAGCGTGTCGGTGTGCGGCTGCAGGCCGGTGGGCGGGGCCTCGTTCTTGGTGAGGAACGCGACGCGGATGTCGATGACGTCTTCGGTGAAGGTCCGGCCATTGGGGTAGGCGGCCGGTTCGGACGGGTCGAAGCGCAGCACGTCCGGCAGGAGGCCGTGCTCGTCGATCGCGGCGATGGCCTCCTCACGCGAGTAGCCACCGGTGTGGCCCAGCAGGTGAACGAACTGATCCGTCCACTTGTCGCGGTCGTCGACCGGCTCGCCGGCGTTGTAGTCCTCCTTGGTGTCGTCGGTGTTGAAGAAGCTGCTCATGGACGGGTGCCCGGCCCGGTCGGCGTGGACGAGCTCGCCGTCGCGCCGGACGCTGCACCGGCCCCAGATGTGCAGCGCGGGCTTGGGTGCCAGGTCTGCGGTCGGCAGTTCGATGGCCATGGAGAAGACGTTGGCCGTGAGGTTGGAGTCGACGCCGGTCCAGGGGGACTCCCCGCCCAGGTGCGGTGCGGTGAAGTTCCGCTTGCCGCTGGTGTCGAACAAGCTCTTGATGCCGTCGAAGTCGAAGAAGAAGGCGTCACTGCGGCTGCCGGCGGCCACCTTGTAGTCGCCGCTGGTGACCACGTTGGCCTGAGGGCCGAAGGAGACGGCGGCGTCCGACACGATTTCGTCGCCGGCCGCCTCCGGTTGGCGGGCCTCCGCGCCGGTCGCCATGAACACGCTGTAGGTCTGGGAGCCGTCGGCCGCCGGAGGGCTGAAGACCCAGCTGAAGGCGACGTCGGTCAGGTAGTCGCCGTCGCTGTCGATGTTCAGCCGGTAGATGGCGTCGGGGTGCAGCGCATCGGCGTTGGGATTGGCGTTGAGGATGAGGACGGTCCTGCTCGAATCCCCGGGTGCGGTGAAGGCGTACAGGTCGCAGAGATCGAGGCGCTGGTCCCCGAGTGGCGGCCCGAGGCTGAGGCCGGTGAAGTGGTTGGACATGTCGGGCCCTTTCCTTGCTCGCTCACCAGACAGCGGCCGCGCATTGATCTACGCCTGATCCTGTTTCTGCAGGTTAAGCCCCTTCGGCCGCGATACCGGAGAGGTGCTGACGGGCGGCGAGTCGCTCGTTCGGTCGTGCTTCATCGCCTGGCCATGCCCTCTCAGCCCGAACAGCCGCACAGGCTGCGCCCGTAGCTTTCGATCATGGAGCTAGCCTGACGGGATGGAATGGGATCTGGGCGAGCTTGTCGCGAAATACGACGTACCGGGCGCGCAGGTCGCCGTGCTGGCCGACGGGGAGATCCAGGACGAGGCCGCGGGCGTACTGAGTCTGCGCACCCAGGTCGAGGCCACGACCGACTCGGTGTTCAAGATCGGCTCGATCACCAAGATCTGGACAGCCACGCTCATCCAGCAACTGGTCGACGACGGTGTGCTGGATCTCGACCGTCCCGTGCGCGACCACCTGCCCGGCTTCCGGCTGAGCGACCCGGCCGCCACCGCGTCCCTGACCGCCCGCCACCTGCTCACCCACACCGGCGGCATCGACGGCAACCACTTCACCGACACCGGTCGCAACGACGACGCGATCGAGAAGTTCGTCGCCACCCTCGCCGAGGCGGACCACCTCCTCCCGCCCGGCACCGTCTTCTCCTACTCCAACAGCGGGTACGTGGTGCTCGGCCGGCTGGTGGAGGTGTTGCGCGGCAAGCCCTTCCACGACGTGCTCCGCGAACGCCTGGTGACACCGTTGGGCCTGCGTACCGCCGCCACCGACCCCTACGAGGCGATCCTGCACCGCGCCGCGGTCGGCCACGTCCAGACCGGCGGAAAGGTCGTTCCGACCAAGGAATGGGCGGTTTCCTACTACTCCGCGCCCAGCGGCTCGCACTTCGCGATCAGCGCGCGCGAGCTGCTGGAGTTCGTACGCCTGCATCTGGCCGACCCCGCGCTGGCGGCACTGCGCGAACCTCAGCTGGAAACCGTCCCGGACTTCGGCGGCGGCGTCATCGGCTGGGGACTTGGCTGGATGCTCTACCAGGACGGCGTCGTCGGCCACACCGGCGTCGCCAAGGGGCAGAAGGCCTGGCTTCGCGTCGTACCATCGGCGGGGGTGGCGGTGGCCGTCCTCACCAACAGCACGGGCGGCGAGCCCCTGGCCTACGAGATCTTCGATGCGGCGCTCAGGGACCTTGCCGGCGTCGAGACGGCGCCGCGACCCGTGCCTCCCCTGAACCCGGCCGGGATCGACGCGGACCGCATGTGCGGCACCTACCGCTCCACCCTGTACGACATCACCCTCACCAGTGAGCACGACCGCGCGTTCCTCATCTACCGCCCGCGCAATGAACTCGCCGAGTCCTTCCTCGGGAGGTCCGAGGACCGCGTCGAGGTCGTCCGACTCAACGACAGCGCGGTCATCACCACCGAGCCGAAGTCCTCCGGCCACCAGGTCCTGTCCCTGGTCGGTTCCGACGGCCACGGCCGCGCCCGTTTCCTGCACAACGGCGCTGCCGCCTATCGGATCGGTTGATGGTCGCCGCCGACGCACAGCATGTTCATCAACGTGATCGGCACCTGCTCCTTTGGCCAGTCTGACCTTTGGATGAGATGAGCGAGCGGCAGTGCGAGGCCGCCGCGCTGCCCGCGCCGCCACCCGCAGCTACCAGCACAGCGGACGGCTCGGCTACCACAGCGACCCTAGCGACGCAGTCGCCCTGCTGTGCGTGCGCCCGGCCAGATCCGGCGGACGCCCCGACAGCTTCTACGCCAAGCCGCTGTGCACGCCACGCCCCGGTGGCGGAGTGTCCATCGCCTACGGGCCGGACTACCTGCGTTCGGCGCTGCGCGGCGCCTGCGTACCGCCGTTCACGCCGCGCCTCTGGCTGACGACGTAGGGGCGGAAGGTCGTTCCAGGAGGTCAGGCACAACGCGCGTTTGCCGAGATGGCAACGGATTTTGGCTCCTGGGAAGCCGCGCGCCTAGGGTCGGCGTGATCAAGGAAGCGCAGGTCGAGGAGGGGGCACGATGAGGGTCGAGCATCGGATCTTGGAAGCGGGCGCGGGGCGCATCCACCTGGTGGAGCAGGGCAGCGGGCCGCTGGTGCTGCTGGTGCACGGGTTTCCCGAGTCGTGGTACTCCTGGCGACGGCAGCTGCCCGCGCTGGCGCGGGCGGGCTACCGGGCTGTCGCTCTCGACGTACGGGGATACGGGCGCTCGTCCAAGCCGCGGGACCCCGCCGCGTACCGGATGCTCGACCTGGTCGCCGACAACGTCGCGGTCGTGCGGGCGCTCGGCGAGTCCTCGGCGGTGATCATCGGTCACGACTGGGGGGCGACGATCGCCGCGCACTCCGCGCTGCTCGCACCGGAGGTGTTCCGCGCGGTCGGCATCCTGAGCGTGCCCTACGCGCCGCCGGGCGGTCCCCGGCCGAGCGAGGCGTTCGCTCAGACGGGCGGGGACGAGGAGTTCTACGTCTCGTACTTCCAGGAGCCCGGCCGGGCCGAGTCCGAGATCGAGCCCGACGTGAGGGGCTGGCTCGCCGGGTTCTACCGCGCCCTGTCCGGTGACACCATGGCCGGACCCGGCGCTCCCGACCCGCATTTCGTCACCCGCGAGGGCGGCACCCTGCGCGAGCGGTTCCCCACCGGGGCCATGCCGTCCTGGTTGACGGAGGAGGATCTCGATTTCTACGCCGCGGAGTTCGAGCGGACCGGTCTCACCGGAGCGCTCAACCGCTACCGCAACATGGACCGTGACTGGGAGGACCTGGCTCCCTACGCCGGGGCCCCGATCGAGCAGCCGTCCCTGTTCGTCGGCGGCAAGCGGGACGCCTCCACGATGTGGCTGTCCGACGCCATCGACGCCTATCCCCATACCCTTCCGCAGCTGACCGGCAGCCATCTCCTGGACTGCGGCCATTGGATTCAGCAGGAACGCCCCGACGACGTCAACCGCCTCCTCCTGGAGTTCCTCGACAACCTCTGACCGCACCGCCACGGGCTGCGCCCGACTGCGGGCGGGCGGCGGTGGCGTCGTCACCACACGATCCTCAGTTGACATGGGCGACATACCGACGATCGTGCGGTGCCCGTCCGAGGTCCCGCACCACCATGCTGTTACTGGGGCAGGCCCTGGTAGTCGGCCTGTCCGGCGATCTGTCCGCCGTCGCCGGCCACCTCGCTGCCGGTGACGAACCGGGAGTCGTCGCCGGCGAAGAAGAGCACGATCCCGGCGATGTCATCCGGCTCGCCGACCCGGCCCAGCGCGACGTTGCTGGTGTCGAAAGTGACGCCGGCGGTCATCGGGGTCATGATCTGCCCGGGGTGGACGGCGTTCACTCGGATCCCGTACGCGCCCAACTCCAGAGCGGCGGTCTTGGTCAGGCCACGGACCGCCCACTTGGAGACGACGTAGCCGGACATCCTCGGCACCCCCTGCAACGCTCCGACGGAACCGATGTTGACGATCGATCCACCCCCGGCCCGTTTCATCGCCGGGACCACGGCCTGGATACCGTTGAAGACACCGATCAGGTTCACGTCCAACGTGCGCTGCAGCCGCGCGATGTCCCACTGCTCCAGGGGAGCCGGGTCTGCGATGCCCGCGTTGTTGACCAGGATGTCGACGGAGCCGAACCGCTTCTCGGTCCGGTCGACGACCCGGACCCACTCCTCCGGAGACCGGACGTCGAGCTTCTCCATGACGGCATTGGGTCCGAGCTCGTCGGCGAGGGCCTGCGCCGCGGTGACGTTCACGTCAGCGATGACCACGTTCGCGCCCTCGGCGACGAGCCGCCGGACGGTGGCGCCGCCCATCCCCATGGCGCCGCCGGTGACCAGCGCTGTCTTTCCCATTACTCGCCCCATGGCGAGCTCCTTTCCCGCCTTGCACCGACCCGGTGCGAAGGCTGTCATTCGTCGAGTTCGGTGCCCGGATGACGTGCTCACAGGCGGCCCGCTCGTCCTGCGTCCGGCTGCCGGCGGCGTTGATCTCACTGCCGCTGTACGGCGACCGGTCAGCACGACTGTGTCCTCTGCGGCGAGTGCCGCTCAGGAGATCTCCCGGTCGAGGCCGGAACCGGTAGTGATGGATGCTGTTGTACATTGCGAGCACGGCTCAGTCCCAGTCGTGATCTCCCGGAAGTAGCACCATGTTGTGGGCGCCCAGGATGTCCACCATCTCGTTGAACTTCTCGTCCGGCCAGGGCTCCGGGGCTCGGTCCGTCTCGCCGTACGCCAGGAAGAAGGACTCCGGTCCGGCGGGCGTGTAGAAGACGAGGAGCCTGGCCGGCTCCGTGCCGATGTTCTTGAAGCCGTGCCGCGTGCCCTTGGGGATGTACACGAAATCGCCGGCACCGGCCGTGATCTTCTCGTTCCCGTTGATGAACTCGAATGCCCCGGAGACGACGTAGAACGCTTCGTCCTCCTTGGTGTGGATATGCGGCTGGTTGCCATGGTCCGGCTCGATGAGACCGTCCATGAAAGCGAATGCCCCGTCGGTCTGTTCTCCTGTGACCTTCACCGCGAACGTCTCATGCCCGGTGAGCCGGATGACACCTCCGTCCTTACGGACGACGAAGCCGTTGGCGGCCGTCCACACAGGGTCGTCCTTGTCCGGGAGCGGCAGGTTGAGAGACATGCTGCGATCCTTCCTCGCGGTGCGCCTATTGTTGAATATAAGTCATTGAATGACAGTCAATCAAATTGGAGCACGGAGACCGCGCGCGACATGGCCCGATACGCTGATGACAGGGCAAGCAGACATCGTCGGGGAGGATCAGGCGTGACCCAGTCCGTCACGGGCAAGCCGCCGACGCGGCGGCAGCTGGCCGCCCAGGAGACGCGCCAGAAGCTGCTGCACGCCGCGCTGGAGTGCTTCTCGCAGCGCCCCTACGCGGATGTCACCGTCGGGGACATCGCCCGCTCGGCCGGAGTCGCCCACGGACTCCTGTCCCACCACTTCAACGGCAAGGAGAGCCTCTACGCGGAGGCCGTACGCGAGATCGACCGGCAGCTCCGCGCCGCCGCGAAGCTCACCACCGATGGGCCCGTCCTCGAACGTCTCCGCCGCCATCTCACCGCCCACCTGGAATTCCTGGCAGAGCACGAGGACGCCGCCCTCAACCTGATCCTGCGCCGCGCGGAGGGCACCGACGCGGCAGGGGAGGCCTTCGAGGCGACCCGCCGGGAGGGGATCCACTCGATCTGCCGGCTACTCGGCCTCGACGCGGACGACCCGGCGCTCGAGTTGCCCATGCGCGGCTACTCCGCCGCCTGCGACGAAACCGCCCGCCACTGGCTCAGAAGCGGCCGCCCACACGAGATCGCAGCGCTGGTCGACATGTGGATCACCTTTCTGTCGGGCGCGATCCGAGCTGCCTGCGATCTCGCGCCGGCCCCTGCCTTGAACGAGGCATTGGAGCTGCTCCAGGCCGGACGCTCCCGCAGCTGAGGCGCGGTTCGGGCGCGGCTGACCCCGCGCTCCCCGGACTCGACCACGCCGCTTCCTGGGGTGACCTTGTGCCTGCCGAAAATTCCATGTACTCACGCAATGCGTGCCGGAGATGGCGTTCACCACCTACGCCCTGCAGGCCGCGATCGACGCGCTGCGGCTCAGATCACCCGCTGGTCGCAGCCGGGCCCGGACGCCCGGCGGCAGGCCCGGGCCGTCAGTTGGAGCCGGTGCCGGACAGGAGGCGATCGACGAGGGCCTTGAGGGTCTTGGCGTCGTCCGGGCCGAGCCGGTCCAGCAGGTGACGGCGGGTGGCTGTCTCCAGTGTCGGCAACGTCGCGTCAAGCACCTGCCTGCCCTGCGGGCACAGCGCGACCTCCATCCCGTTCGGAACCTTGTCGCGGGCCACGTAGCCGCGGTCGGTCATCCGGGTGAGCAGGTGCGACAGCCGGGTCCGGTCCCAGCCGAGGGCGGCGGCGAGGGCGTTCTGGCGGAGGCTTCCGCCGGACTCGTGCAGGCAGACGAGGACGCTCAGTTCCGGCTCCGAGACGCCCGAGGCCGTGGTGGTCTCGGCGACGACGGCGGCACGGATCGTCTCGTGGGCGCGTTTCCAGCGCAGCCACAGCTCAGTCGCTTCGCCCGACCCGACTGTTGACATATCAACACTTCTCTTTCTAGTGTTCGACCCGACCGGACAACTCGACGTACAGAGGACCACTCCCATGCTCGATCCCGGACGGCACTACGCCGGCCTGCGCCTGGTGGCGCTCCTGCCCCTGCTCCTGTTCCTTCCTGCCGTGATCGCCTTCTTCGTGGACCCGGACGTGGCATGGGGAGAATACCTGGGCGTCTTCTTCCACCTCTCGATCCTCTTCCTGGTATCGCGGCTGGACGCGGCGTCCTGGGCCAAGGCCGCAGGCTACGGCTGGGTGACGCTCGACGTGCTCGCCGGCATCCTGATGATCAACGGGGTCGAGTACGACACGGCCTGGGCGGTCCGGCTCGGCGGCCATGTCCTCGCCGGCGTCTGGATCGTGGCGAGTTCCCTGGTCAGCCGTTCCTGGCCGGTCCGCGTGGTCGGCGTCGTCACCGGCGTCTGGCTCGCCGGCTACTCCTTCGTCGGCGCCGTTCTCGCCGAGGAGTTCCTCCGCCCGGCCGGGATCATGATCCTGGTCTGGTTCGCCCTCCTGGCGATCTTCCACCGCGACGATCCCATGCACTCGGCGACGACGACCAGCCCGGCGCCTGCCTGACACGCGTGGTGGACTCCGCAAGGCGCGGCCTCGGGCAGGCGACGAGCCGTCACAGCGGGAAGCTCAGGGCCGCGTCCCGGCGAGGTCGTTGGCGGCGATGTAGCCGAACGTCATGGCCGGGCCGATCGTCGAGCCGGATCCGGCGTAGCTGTGGCCCATGACCGCGCCGCTGGCGTTGCCGGCCGCGTACAGGCCGGGGATCACCGAGCCGTCCGCCCGCAGGACGCGGGCGCGGGCGTCGGTGCGCAGGCCGCCCTTCGTGCCCAGGTCACCGGGGACGATCTTGAAGGCGTAGAAGGGCGGCAGCCAGAGCGGCGCCAGGCACGGGTTGGGCCGCACGTACGGGTCGGCGTAGTAGTGGTCGTAGGCGCTGTCGCCGCGGTGGAAGTCGGGGTCCCGCCCGGCAAGGGCGAACCCGTTGAAGCGGGTGACCGTGGCGCGCAGGGCCGCCTCGGGCACGCCGATCTTCCGGGCGAGCTGCTCGATGGTCGGGGCCCTGAACAGGGCGCCGCTGTCGTACCAGGAGTCGGGGAAGGGCAGCAGCGGGGCGAGGTCCTTGAACAGGTACTTGTTTCGGTACTGCTGGTCGACGATCAGCCAGGCGGGGATGTGCGGGTCGGACGGGCTGTTGCGGTCGTACATGACGTGCACGACGTCGCTGTAGGGGGCGGCCTCGTTGACGAAGCGGCGGCCGCTGCCGTTGACGATGACGCAGCCCGGCAGCGTACGTTCGGCCAGGCAGAAGTACGGCTCGTCGGGCAGCGGGATCACCGGCCCCCACCAGGCGTCGTCCATCAGGTCCAGGGCCGCCCCGGCCCGCTCCCCGGCCTCGATGCCGTCGCCGGTGTTCTCCTTGGCGCCGACGGTCCAGCTCGTCCCGATGGGCTGGCGCTGGAACTCCGCGCGCATGGCGGCGCTGTGCTCGAACCCGCCCGACCCGACGATCACCCCGCGCCTGGCCCTGACCAGCCCGGCCGAGGTGACCACGCCCGCGACGCGGCCGTTCTCGACGTGCAGGTCGAGCAGCGGGGTGTTCAGCCACACGGGCACCCCGGCCGCCAGCAGCCCGGCCCGCAGTCCCCCGGCCAGCGCCTGGCCCATGGTGAGCGGCTTCTCGCCGCGCAGCGCGGCCTGCGTGCCGCGCAGCAGGCACGCCGCCGACACCGCCGCCCCTTGCGGGTTGACCAGGGCGAGGTTCAGCCACTTGTAGTCGGCGCTGAAGACGACCATGCCCGCCGGGGTCGGGATGTACGGCGGGTTGAGCCGGGCCAGCTCCGGCCCGAGAAGGTTGCCGTCGAACTGGTCGGGCTCGATGGAACGCCCGCCCGGCATGCCGCCGGGGCACTCCGGATAGTAGTCGGAGTAGCCGTCCATGAACCGGAAGCGCAGCGGGCTGCTCCGCATCACGAACGAGATCATCTCCGGTCCCGCGGCGAGGAACGCCTGCTGCCGCGCGGCCGGGACGGTGTCGCCCACCACGCGGGCGAGGTAGGCGGCGGCCTTGGCCGGGGTGTCCGGCACGCCGGCGGCGAGGATCACCTCGTTGCACGGGATCCAGATGCCCGCCCCCGACCGGGCCGCCGACCCGCCGAACGTCGGCGCCTTCTCCAGCACGACGGTGCTCAGCCCGCGCTTGGCGGCGGTCAGGGCCGCGGTCATGCCGGCGGCTCCCGAGCCGACCACCACCACGTCGTAGTCGGCGTCGGCGTAGGCCGGGTCCTGGCCGAGGGCCGCGCCGGTGACCATGATCCCGCCCGCGATGAGCAGGGAACGGCGGCTGCGCCCACGGGGGGTGAGGTCGTCCGAGGCCGGTGAGGCAGGTCGCATCGGTGATCCCTTCGGACAGGGGCGAGCCGGCCGGCCCACCCGCCGAAAGCGAGCATGCGCTTGGTTGGTTACTCTGTCAACGCCCCTGGGACGCCGGCGCAACCGCCCGCCTCCGGCCCGGTCCCCCTGCGGTTCGCGAGCGGTGCCAGAGCTCTCGCCGCCGTCCGGTGACCTCTTGACGGTGGACCACCGGGAGGGGCATCATCTACCGCATCTGAGATCGATCTCACATTGGAGCATCCTGATGTCGCAGGTACGCCAGCTTCTCCGTCCCCTCGGCGACATTCCCGAGACTTTCCGCGCCGACCTGGACCAGGCGGTGACCCCGGAGATCGAAGCCCAGGTGACCGCTTTCGTGAACAAGGCGCTCAAGCCGACCACCAGGGCCATCTACCTGGTCGGCTGCGGCGGATCGTTGTTCATGTTCGGCGCCATGCGATTCGTGCTGGAACGTTCCCCCATCCCGGTGGTCGCGATGAACGCCGACGAGTTCATGCTGCGCGGCCCCGCCGCTCTCGGCCCCGACTCGGTCGTGATCGCCGCCAGCACCAACGGCGGCACGCCCGAGACGGCGCGGGCCGTGCGTTTCGCCCGTGCGGCGGGCGCCCCCGTGCTGCTGGTCACCAAGGACCCCGAGAGCCTGGTGGCGAAGGAGGCGGCGGACATCGTGCTCCACCGCAGCGTGGAGGCCAAGCAGGTGTTGCAGGGCTACATCGCCTACGCCCTGCTCAAGGCCCAGGGCGTGGACAGCGACTTTGACGCCGCGGTCGCCGTGTTCCGCGACTGCGGAGCCGCGTTCGAGAGCGCGGTGCACGAACTGGACGGCCGGCTGCGCGCCATCGCGGAGGCGTGCGTGGACGAGCCGTGCGTGTACGTCCTCGGCTCCGGGCCGCTGGAGGGCGCCGCCCAGACCTTCGCCGCGTGCTACCTGCAGGAGATGCAGCTCAAGCACGCCGTGGCCACCGGCTCGGGCGAGTTCCTGCACGGCGCGTTCGAGGTGATCGACGGCGGCGTGCCGGTGATCGTGCTGCTGGGCGAGGACGCCACCCGGCCCATGGGCGAGCGCGCCATCCGCTTCCTGGAGCGTTACAACGAACGCAACCACATCATCGACGGCGCCACCCTGTCGCTGCCGGGCGTGCCGAAGGAGCTGCGGGCCACGGTCGGCGCGTTCGTCATGGCCAGCGCCGTCACCGCCCGGCTGGCCCAGCACTTCGAGTCCTACTCCGGCCGGCCGCTGACCGAACGCCGCTACATGTGGCGGGTCGAGTACTGATGCGACTGGCCGCCGTCGGCGACAACATCATGGACTGCTACGTGGAGGCCGATCGCATGTTCCCGGGCGGGAACTGCGTCAACGTGGCCGTCCACGCGGCCCGCGCCGGCGCCCGCTCCTCCTACGTGGGCGCGGCCGGGCGCGACGAGCGCGGCGAGCGGCTGGCGGCGGCGCTGCTGGCCGAAGGCGTGGACATCTCCCGGCTGCGCAGGCTGGCCGGGCCGACGGGTTACGCCACCGTCGTCAACGTCGCCGGGGAGCGCACCTTCGGCCCCTTCGACCGCGGCGTGGCCCCCTTCCGGCTCGACGAGCGGGACCTCGAGTTCATCGCCGGGCACGAGCTGGCGCACTCCAGCTACTCGGCCGCCCTGGAAGAGCAGTTGCCGGCCGTCGCGGAGCGGGTGCCGCTGTCGTTCGACTTCGACGCCCACACCGGCGACGACTACGCCGCCGCGCTGATCCCGTACGTCACCTACGCCTTCTTCTCCGCCTCCCACCTGAGCGAGGCGCAGACGGCAGACCTGTTGCGCTGGGCCTGCGCGAAGGGCGCCCGGGCGGCGCTGGCCACGCGCGGAGCGGGCGGCGCGCGGCTGTTCGACGGGCATGAGCTGCTCGTCGAGCCGGCCGTGCCGGTGGACGTCGTGGACACGCTGGGCGCCGGGGACACCTTCATCGCGCACGCCCTGGCCGGGCTGTCGGCCGGGCTCGGCGGGCGGGAGATCCTGCGCCGCGCCGTCACCCGCGCCGCCGAGGTGTGCACCTCGCTCGGCGCGTTCGGGCACCCCTCACCTCTCACTCCCGATCTGGCCCCCGTAACCCCCCTATCAGCGGAGGAAACCACATGATCCGAACCAGCGGCCGCCGCAACGGCGCCACGCTCGCCGCGCTGTCGGCGTGCGCGGTCCTCGCCCTGACCGCCTGCGGCGGCGGCTCGCAGAGCGGGACCTCGGCCTCGCCTGCGGCCGCCACGGCAGCGGCCCAGGCCGCCGACCCCGCCGTCGCCAAGCTCGTCCCGCAGGGCGTGAAGGACATCAAGGTCGCCGTCTTCAGTGACTGGGCGCCCGAGGAGTACGCCGAGAACGGTGAGATCAAGGGCTGGAGCGTGGACGTCGCCAAGGCCATGGCGGCCAGGATGGGCGTGAACTTCGCCTACACCGCCACCGGCTTCGACATGATCATCCCCGGCCTGGACAACGGCCGCTACGATCTCGCCGTCGCCTCGCTCGGCGTCACGCCGGACCGGCTGGAGAGCCTCGACTTCGTGCCCCTGCAGAAGGAGGGCACGGCCTTCGGCTGGAAGAAGGGCGCCGGGCTGAACATCCAGAAGGTCGAGGACACCTGCGGCAAGACCGTCGCGGTGCTCACCGGCGCGTGGGAGTACAAGTACCTCACCGACAACAACGCCAAGCTCTGCGGCTCGACCCCGATGAAGATCGAGCAGTTCAAGGACCAGCCGTCCGCCGAGCTGGCCGTCACCTCCGGCCGGGTGCAGCTCGTCGCCGCCGGCTCCGGCAAGCTCAAGTACAGCGCCAAGCAGAGCGGCGCCATGGACGTCTCCGACCTGCTGGTGAACGCCGTCTACAACGGGCTGGGCGTGAAGAAGGACAGCCCGCTCGGGCCGGCGCTCAAGGCGGCGCTGCAGGCCGTCATCGACGACGGCACCTACACGAAGATCCGCTCGCAGTGGGGCGTGACCAGTCAGGGCGACCTCAAGCAGGCCGTCCTCATCACCCAGGCCAACCCCGAAGGCTGACCCCGTACGCACGAGAAGCCCGCCCCGCACGCCCCCCGACCCCACTGACCAAGGAGCCCGACGATGACGATGGCAGAGCAGACGAGGGAGTTCCGCAGCGCCGAAGGCGTCCGGCGGGTGCCGCTGCGGCATCCCTGGTGGTGGGTCGGCGGTGCGGTGCTCGTCCTGCTGATCGTGGCGTTCGTGCACCTGCTGGTGACGAACGAGAACCTGCGCTGGTCGGTCGTCCTGCAGTACCTCTTCGACGCCGAGATCATGCGCGGCCTGCTGACGACGCTGGAGCTGACCGTGCTGGCCATGGTGATCGGGCTGGCCATCGGCATCCTGCTGGCGATCATGCGGCTGTCGGCCAACCCGCTGTTCCGGTCGGTGAGCTGGCTCTGGCTGTGGTTCTTCCGGGGCGTGCCGCCGCTGGTGCAGATGGTGTTCTGGTTCAACCTGGCCACGCTCGTCCCGACGATCTCGCTCGGGATCCCGTTCGGGCCGACGGTGGGAGAATGGGACACCAACACGCTGATCTCGTCCTTCTCGGCGGCGATCCTGGGGCTGGCCCTGACCGAGAGCGCATACGCGGCGGAGATGATCCGGGCCGGCATCCAGGCGGTCTCCAAGGGCCAGACCGAGGCGGCGCTGGCCATCGGGATGTCCCGCTACCAGGTGATGCGGCGGATCGTGCTGCCGCAGGCGCTGCGCATCGTCATCCCGCCGATCGGCAACGACCTCATCTCGATGCTGAAGTTCACCTCTCTGGTGAGCGTGCTGGCCACGCCCGACCTGCTCTACAGCGCGCAGATGATCTACTCGCGCAACTACAAGACGATCCCGCTGCTGCTCGTGGCGACCATCTGGTACCTGGTGCTGACGACACTGCTCACCGTGGCTCAGCAGCAGATCGAGAAGCGGCTCAAGCTGACGCGCGCCACCCCTGTACGGACCACCAGGCAGCTGCGCTTCCTCCCGTCGATCGGAAAGGCGTAATGGACGTTCCCCTCCTGCGCATCGAGCAGGTCAGCAAGAGCTTCGGCGGTCACCGCGTGCTGTGCGACGTGTCCCTGGACGTGCACGCCGGCCAGGTGCAGTGCGTCATCGGCCCCTCCGGCTCGGGCAAGAGCACGCTGCTGCGTTGCGTCAACCTGCTGGAGACGCCCGACAGCGGCCACGTCTACCTCGACGGCGAGCCCATGGGGCACCGCTGGAAGAACGGCGTGCTGCACCAGATGTCCGCCGGCCGGCTCGCGGTGCAGCGCCGTCAGATGGGCATGGTCTTCCAGGGCTTCCACCTCTTCCCGCACCGCCGCGTGATCGAGAACGTCACCGAGGGCCCCATGGTGGTCAACAGAGTCGACCGCGCCACCGCCCGCCGGCAGGCCATGGAGCTGCTGTCCAAGGTGGGGCTGGCCGAGAAGGCCGAGGCGTACCCGGAGTCGTTGTCGGGCGGCCAGCAGCAGCGGGTGGCCATCGCGCGCTCGCTGGCCATGCGGCCCAAGCTCATGCTGTTCGACGAGCCGACCTCCGCGCTCGACCCCGAACTGGTGGGCGACGTGCTCGACGTGATGCGCGACCTCGCCGGCGAGGGTATGACCATGGTCGTGGTCACCCATGAGATGGGCTTCGCCCGCGACGTCGCAGACCACGTGGTGTTCATGGACGGCGGGATCGTCGTCGAGTCGGGCCCGCCCGAGCAGATCTTCGGCGCCCCCGAGCACGAACGCACCCGCTCGTTCCTGGCCAGGGTGCTGTGATGAGCGTCCTGGTGCTGTCGGACGCCCAGATCAGGGCGGTGCTCACCGCCGCCGACGTCGTGGCCGCCCAGGACCACGCCTTCCTGCTGGCCGCCGGCCAGGACAGGGTGCGGTCGGCGCACACCCACCACGCGACGTACGCGCCGGACGGGATGGCGTTCGTGCACAGCGCCGTCGTCGGCGGCGAGACGGGCGTGGCGGTCAAGTCCGGCACGCAGCAGCCCGGCAACGCCGAGCTCGGCCTGCCCGCGGTCCACGCCACGGTCACCCTGCACGACCCCGGCACCGGAGAGCCGGTCGCGTTGCTCAACGGCGCCACCATCACCGCGTTGCGCACGGCCGGTGGCCTCGTCTCGGCCGCCCGCGCCCTCGCGCCCGCCGCCGGACCGCACACGCTGGGCGTGCTCGGCGCGGGAGTGCAGGCCGCGGAGGTCGTCCGCCTGATGCGCGCGCTCCTGCCGGTCGGACGGGTGCTGATGTGGAGCCCGCGGCTCGCCGCCGGCGCCCGCCGGCCGTCCGGCGGCGCCGAGGTGGCCGCCTCGCCTCGCGAACTGTGCGAGCGCAGCACCGTGATCGCCACCTGCACGCTCAGCCGCGTCCCCGTCGTCGAGGGCGCCTGGCTGCGCCCCGGCACGACCGTGCTCACCATGGGTTCGTACGCGCCCGACCGCCGCGAGCTGGACCTCGCCTGCGCCGAGCGCGCCGACCTGACCTACGCCGACCTGCCCGAGCAGGCGCTGCGCGGCAACGGCCCGATCATGGCGGCCGTCGCGTCCGGCGTGCTCGCGCCGGAGGCCGTCCGTCCTCTCGCGGACGTCCTGAGCGGGGCCGATCCCGGACGCACCCGCGGCGACCAGGTCGTCCTCTTCCACGGCAACGGCCTCGGCGTCCAGGACGCGGTGCTCGCCTGGCGCGCCTATGAACGGGCTCGCCGGTCGGGCACGGGCGTCGAAGTCGCGCTGTGAACTGCCGCCCCGCGGACGTCCCGCCCGTGAGTTACGCTGCCACCGCCCCGGCCGTCGATCACACGGCATCCCCTCGACAAGGAAGTGAACGTGGCGACTGAACCCGGACCGCCGAGACCGGCCAAGGGCGCGCGGCCCAACCTCAAGGACGTCGCGGCCCGCGCGGGCGTCTCCAGAGCCACCGCCGCCCGCGCCCTCGGCGGATACGGCTACAGCAGCCGAGAGGTCATGGAACGGGTGAGCGAGGCGGCCAGGGAGCTCGGCTACGAGGTCAATCGCATCGCCCGCACCATGCGCAGCGGCAAGTCCGACATCATCGGCTTCGTCTGCGCGGACATCTCCGACGCCTTCTTCTCCAGCGCCATGCGCGGCATCTGTGACGTGGCGCGGAGACAGGGCTCCAAGGTCATCGTCATGAACACCGACGACCAGCTCGCCCAGGAGCAGGAGGCCACCCGCGTGCTGCTCTCGCACGAGGTGGACGGCATCGTCATCACCCCCGTCTCCGTGCGCGAGCACGCCCACATCGACGCCGTCACCGATGCCGGGGTCCCGGTCGTCTCGCTCGACCGCCAGCTCAGCGACGCCGGCATCGACAGCGTCGTCGCCGACAACGAGGACGGCACCGCCCATGCCATCGGCCATCTCATCGCTCGCGGGCACCGCCGCATCGCCTTCCTGGGGTCCGTACAGCCGGAGGAGCCGCCTTCACTGCGCATCGGCAAGATCCGCGCCAGCGTCGCCGGGCCGTCGCGTCCGTCGCTCGACCGCATCCGCGGCTACCTGCGGACGCTGGCCGGGGCCGGGCTGCCCGCCGACCGTGACCTCATCGCCCTCGTGCCGCAGGGCAGCGCGCCGGAACGCCGGCTGGAGGCGGTGGCGGCCGTGCTCGCGCTCGACGATCCGCCGACCGCCCTGTTCACCGCCGACAGCTACATGACCAAGAGCGCGTTCTCGCTGCTGTCGGAGCTGGGGGTGCGGGTCCCGGAGGAGATGTCACTGCTCGGGTTCGACGACCTGGAGTGGACCACGCTGGTCCGACCGCGCATCTCCGTCGTCGTGCAGCCCACCTACGACATGGGACGCACCGCGGCCGAGCAGCTCTTCACCAAGATCGCCCACCCCGCGCCGGCCGGCGGCGGACGCGGCCGGCGCACGGTCGTCCCCACGCGGTTCCTCGATCGCGACAGCGTGGGCGGTTCTGCAATCGACAAAGGAACGGGTCCATGAACGAAACCGGGCGCGAACTGCCCCGCCACGCGTCAGTGGTGATCATCGGCGGCGGCTGCATGGGCGTCTCCATCGCCTACGCCCTCGCCGCGGCCGGAACCCAGGACGTGGTGCTCGTCGACAAGGGCCCGCTCGGGTCGGGCTCGACGTCGAAGGCCGCCGGCGGGGTGCGCGCGCAGTTCTCCGACCGGGTCAACATCGAGCTGGGCGCGCGCAGCCTGGAGACGTTCGAGACGTTCACCAGGCGCTTCGGGCAGGAGATCGACCTGCACAAGGCCGGATACCTGTTCCTGCTCGACTCGCCGGAGGCCGTCGCCGAGTTCGAGAAGAACGTCGCCGTGCAGAACGACCTTGGCGTGCCCAGCCGAATGGTCTCCGTGCGCGAGGCGGCCCGGCTGTCGCCGCTGATCGACACCGACGGCCTGCTCGCCGGCGCCTACTCCCCCGCCGACGGTCACTGCACGCCCGAGTCCGTCGTCCTCGGATACGCGGGCGCCGCCCGCCGGCACGGCGCCCGGCTGCTGCCCAACTGCGCCGCGACCGGCATCGAGCTGGACGGCGACCGCATCGTCGCGGTGCACACCGAGGGCGGGCGCATCGAGACCGGCACCGTCGTCTGCGCCGCGGGCGCCTGGTCCCGCACGGTCGGCGCGTGGGCCGGCGTGGACCTGCCGGTCGAGCCGCTGCGCCGCCAGGTGCTGCTCACCGAGCCCATCCCCGGGCTGCCGCCGACCACGTTCACGATCGACTTCGGCACCACGTTCTACTTCCACCGGGAGGGCCAGGGACTGCTGCTCGGCATGTCCGATCCGGAGGAGACGCCCGGCTTCAAGCTCGACCGCTCCGACGCCTGGCTGCCCAGGCTGGGCGAGGCGATGGCGCGCCGCGCGCCCGCCCTGATGGAGACCGGCATCGCCACCGGCTGGGCCGGTCTGTACGAGGTGACCCCCGACCACAACGCCCTCATCGGCGTCGCCAGGAACGTCGACCGTTTCCTCTACGCCACCGGCTTCTCCGGGCACGGCTTCCTGATGAGCCCGGCCGTCGGCGAGGTCGTCCGCGACCTTTACCTGGACCGGACGCCGTTCACCGACGTCAGCGGCTTCGACGCCGGCCGCTTCGCGCACGCCGGGTCCCGTCCCGAGCTCAACATCGTCTGAACCCGTTCTCCCAAGGAGCCCTGTCCATGCACACGACGCTCCCCTCGCCGGCCGAGTTGTCCGCGCCCGCCCTGGAGACCGCCAAGCGCTGCGGCGTCGAGCTCACCGGCGGCGCGGTCCGACGCCTGGCGCGGCTACATGCGGCGGGCCACGAACACGATCAACTACTCGGGCGAGCTGCCGCTCGCGCAGGGGGTCGAGTTCGACATCTGACGCGCCGGTCCCGGCCTCGGCAGCGCTCGCCCGCTCAAACGCGCTGGTGGTCGTAGGCACGGCGGAACGTGTGCCGCCTGCCGTCCGTGCGGAAGGACGCCGACCCGGTGACCACCCCGTGCCCGGGGACGCGGAAGGTCGCGCTGATCTTCTCGCCCGGCGCCAGCTCGGTCGCCTCCCGGCGGGCGGTCACCTTGCGCCCGCCCGGCAGGTCCAGCGCGAGCCGCACCCTCCGCCACGTGACGGCCGAGCCGTTCACGAGCGTCACGGTGACCCGGTCGCCCGAGGCGGTCATCCTCAACCCGTACGGGCGGCGGGGATCGGGGCCGATCGACCGGTCGAGCAGCTCCATCAGCTCGCCGACCAGCTCCGGCCGTTCGGAGGCCAGGTCCTCGCGCTCGCCGAGGTCGGTGTCGAGGTCGTACAGCTCGATCCGGCCTCCGGGGCCGGCGCCCGCGATGCCGGGCGCGAACCTGATCGCCTTCCAGCGGCCGCGGCGGATCGCCTGCGCCTTGCGCGGCCGGTTCCACACCAGATGGTGGTGGCCGGGCCCGTCACCGCCGTCGAACATGCCGCGGAACGAGCGGCCGTCGATCCCGTCCGGCGCCGGCACCCCGGCCAGGTCGGCCAGCGTCGGCAGCACGTCCCAGTAGGCCACCGGCCGCGTCTCGACCCGGGGGCGCAGCCTCGGCGACCAGGCGATCAGCGGCACCCGGATGCCGCCCTCGTACAGGTCGCGCTTGTCGGCGCGGAGCGGGCCGTTGGAGTCGAACAGGCCGGGGGTCACGCCCTTCTCGCGGTGCGGGCCGTTGTCGCTCATGAACAGCACGATCGTGTTCGCGGCCTTGCCGGTCTCGCGCAGCGTGGCCACGAGCCGCTCCACGTGCGAGTCCAGCAGGGTGACCTGGGCGGCGTGACGCCGGTTGGGCCGGGTCCACGGCTGGTTCTCGTACGGGCCGGCGTCGCCCGGCACCACGCTCGGCGAGTGCGGCAGGATGGTCGGGAAGTAGAGCAGGAACGGCCGCTCGGACGGCTCCCTGATGAAGTCGACGGCCCGCCGCAGGAACAGGCCGGGCGCGTACGCCCTGCCGCCCAGCGCCACCTTGCCGGCGTTGTGCCACAGGTAGCGCGGGTAGTACTGATGGGCGTGGCGGTGGGTGATGTAGCCGAAGAACTCGCCGAAGCCGCGCTCGTTCGGGTGGGACGGCTGACCGGGCCGTTCGGGCCCGAAGCCCCACTTGCCGATGCACGCGGTGCGGTAACCGGACAGCTGGAGCAGCTCGGCGAAGGTCAGGTCGTCCTCCACCAGCGCGCGCTGCGGGCCGCCCTCCGGGTTCTCGCGCACGGTGGAGTGCCCGGCGTGCAGGCCGGTGAGCAGGGAGCAGCGCGACGGCGCGCACAGCGGCGCCCCCGAGTAGGCGGTCTCGAACCGCACCCCTTCGGCGGCCAGCTGGTCGATGGCCGGCGTGGCGATCTTCTTCTGCCCCTGGACGCCGATCTCGCCCCAGCCCAGGTCATCGGCGAGGATGATGAGGAAGTTGGGCCGGGGCGCGACCGCCGCCCGCGCCGGTGACGCGGCGGCGCGGACGGACAGGCCGGCGAGCGCGCCGGCCAGGAGGGTCCGGCGCGAGGGAGCGGTGATCATTCCTGCCACCTTCGACGCCGTGCGTGATCGACATGCGAAGCGCGGACGAACGGCAGGCGGACTCTGCCGGAACGGAAGCCCGCGTCCGTCAGCAGTAGCCCCAGAGCCCGGCGATCTCCCTGAGCTCGGCAGGCAGCTCGTCGGCCGGGGGCAGCGGGCGGCCGGCGACGACCGTGCCGCTCTTGATCTTGTCCCGCCAGTCGCCCACCCCTTTCTCGAAAACTCCGTGGTCCTTGTCGCCGTACTGGAGCATCCCCGGCTCCCACTCCACGCCCAGGAACGCGCAGAGCGGCCTCAGCGTCCCCTCCGGGTCCGCGACCAGCTCCTCGTAACGCAGCGTGTGACCCTCCAGGTGCGTACGGGCCTCCTGCAGATAGGTCATGTACGCCAGCGTCCGCGGCACCGCCTCGGTCATGGGCCGCTTGGCGGGGTCGGCCTCGTGCCACGACTGCACGATCGACATCGGGTGCCGCAGCAGGAAGACGAACCTGGCGTCCGGCCAGCACGTCCTGAGCCGCTGCCACACGAACACGTTGCTCGGCGTCTTCTCGACCAGGATCGGCTTGCCGCTGCGCCGGAGCTCCCGGTGCAGCAGCCGGTCCCAGACGAGGTGCTCGACGTCGCTGTGGGTGTGGCCGAGGAGCTGCATCGCCTGCCGTACGGGCTCGGTGGTGAACCCCACCGTCATGCGGCGGAAATGGGTCTCGATGGGCGAGTGGATTCGGCTGTGCGAGTTCAGGATCACCCGCAGCAGGGTCGAGCCGGACCGCACCGACGACAGCAGGAAGACGGGCTCACGCAGCAGCCGGTCGTGCGCCGGGTCCACCGGCCCGCGCACCGCGTCGCCGGGCAGCCGCTGCGTCTCGGGGGCGGGCCTGGGCGGCGGCGGCGGTTTCGGCGGCCCGGCCGCCCGCTGCCTCCCCGCGCGGGTGAGTGTGTAACCGGTCAATCCCTCGAGTGTCGCGTTGGCCCTGTACTTCCAGCTCATGGCCCGTCAAGGTACGGGTGACCGGTGAACCTCTGGTTAACCCGCCCTGTGAGGTTCGGCCCACGGGGGTGTCCCCGGTATTGACAGGCCCCCTGCCACGGGAGAGCTTGTGGCTGGGTCGCCTCGGGGCCGTGATCCGCACCGCCGCCGCCGGCGGGACCGGCACGGTGATCGGGCGCAAGGAGCTCCTCCACGCGCACGAGGGACAGCCGCGGCTGGGCGGCCGGGCTGACCTGGGCGTTCTGCTCTTGACGTGGCGGCGCCGGGATCGCCATACTCTCGGAACAAAACTCAACTCGACTCAAGTTAAGTTTCGGAGAGCGCCGTGCGCCAGACCATCGCCACCATCCCGAGCTGGTCGCCCCTGTATCCCCTGGGCGTCCACGAGTTCCGCGACACCGAGAACCTCACCCTGCTCTGCCGCACCCGCCCGGGGCTGGTCGGCGAGCTGCTGCCGTACCCGCTGACCCCCACGGGCGACTACCTGCGCGTCAAGTGGTCGCGCGTCGGCAGGGTCGTCGACCTCACCGGCATGCTCAACATGGAGTTCATCCTGCCGTGCGCCTTCGAGGGCGAGGCCGGCTCGCACGTCCCGCTCGAATACATTGAGAGCGACATGGGCCTGTGCGTCGGCCGCGAGGTGTTCGCCTGGCCCAAGAAAGGCGGCGAGCTCACCTGGGAGCAGGACGACGAGGGCCGCATCCACCTGGAATGCCGCAGGAACGGACGCACCCTGATCACCACCGACTTCACCCCCGGCCCGCCCGCCCCTGTCTCCTGGCCCGCCGCCGGCCCCACCTTCCAGGTGCGCCACCTGACCACGCCGCGCCAGGACGTCCCCGTCACCGCCGAGACCATCCGCTTCGAGTTCCCCGCCGCCGCCCTGCGCGAGCCGGTCCACGGCCAGGCCACCCTGGAGCTGCACGACGGCCCCGGCGACCCGCTGGAGTTCCTCGGCCCGCTGGAGGTCGTCGCGGCCCGCGTCGACTTCACCGACTTCGACTTCGGGCCCGGCGACGTCGTCGGCCGCTCCGAGCTCGCCGCCTGAGGCTCCGCCGTGTCCATCCCCCTCGCGAACCCTTCGGAACAGGACCGCGCGTGAAAGAGCCCATGACCCTGGACGACCTGCCCCTGCGCCCGTTCCACCTGCGCATCGCGGCGGTCGTCGGCGGCGGCATGTTCATCGACGGCTACATCCTCGGCATCGTCATCTTCGCCTTCCCCGCCATCCCGGCCGCCTTCGGCATGACGCCGGTCTGGAGCGGCCTGGTCTCGGCCGCCCCCCTGGTCGGCCTGTTCGTCGGCGGCCTGGTGTTCGGCCGGCTGACCGACCGGTTCGGCCGCAAGGACCTGTTCCGCCTGCACCTGCTCGCCATGGTGGTGATCTCGGTGCTGCAGGTGTTCACCGCCGCACCGTGGCAGCTCGTCGCGCTGCGGCTGGTGCTGGGCCTGGCCATCGGCGGCGACTACGCCATCGGCCCCGGACTGCTGGCCGAGTTCACCCCGCGCAAGCTGCGCACCGCGGTGATGAGCGCGCTCGGCGTGCTGTGGGCGCTGGGCTACCTCGTCGCCACCGTCGCCGGCCACTACGTCGCCGGGCTGGGCGGCCCCGACGCCTGGAAATGGGCCCTCGCCACCAGCGCCATCCCGTCCCTGATCGTGCTGATCATGCGGACCGGCGCGCCCGAATCGCCGCGCTGGCTCATCAGCCAGGGCCGCTTCGAGGAGGCCCGCCGCATCGTGGACAGGTGGCTCGGCCCCGACATCGCGCTGCCGCCCGCGGACGCCGCGCGTGCCGCCGGCGCCGGCTCCTGGCGGCGGCTGTTCGCGCCCGACATGTGGCGCAGGACAGCCGTCTCCGGCCTGTTCTGGATGGCGCTGGCCATCCCCAACTTCTCCCTGTTCGTCTTCCTGCCGGACGTGCTCGCCGCGCTGAAGGTGGACGACGAATTCCTCGGCACCGTGCTGCCGTGCGCGTTCGCCCTGCTCGGCGCGGTCATCGGCATCTTCCTGCTGCCCCGCATGGGACGCCGGACCGCGCTGATCGGCTTCATGGCGGCGCTCACGGCCATCTGCCTGTGGATCGGCCTGGCACCGAACCCGCCCTGGCTCACTGTGACGCTGTTCGTGCTGTTCGGGCTGCTGCTGGCGCTGGTCGCCAACCTGGAGTTCATCTACCCCAGCGAGCTGTTCCCCACCGAGCTGCGGGCCTCCGGCCTCGGCCTGGCCTCGGCCATCAGCCGCATCGGCGCCGCCGCTGGAACGTTCCTGCTGCCGATCGGGCTGGAAAGCCTCGGCGTGGCCGGCGTCATGGTGGCCACCGCCGTGGTGCTGCTGCTCGGCATCGCGGTCACCGCCGCCTGGGCGCCCGAGACCAACGGCGCGGCCCTGGACGAACCGGCCCCCGCCCCCCTCGCCCCGCGACCCCGAGGACTGTGATGCGCACCGGCTACGACCCCCTCGACTTCTGGCGGCGGCTCGACTATCCGCCGGCCGCGCAGCCGTACTCCGCGCCCGGCCTGAGCACCGTCACCGTCTACTGCCGCGGCGACGCGGAGGAGCTGGAACGGCTGCTGCGGCCCACCCCGTTCCTGCCCGCCGACGACCGGTTCGCGGTCAGCTTCGCCGACTTCTCCACCGCCACCAACGGCGGCTTCATGGACTGCGGCGTCATCGTCCCGGTCCGCTACGGCGACCTCGTCGGCGGCTTCTACCTGGCCGAGTACGAGAACCACTCCTGGAGCGTGGCCGCCGGCCGCGAGCTGTGGGGCTATCCCAAACGCATGGCCGCCATGCGCGTCAAGCGCGACGGCGACCGGATCGCCTGCACCGTCGCCGCCGAGGGCCGCACCCTGGTCGACCTGGAATGGGAGGCCGAGGACACGGCGCCCGAGCCGCCCGGGCTGCGGCTCTACCCGCACCTGCTGGTGCGGGCCGTGCCCCAGGTGGACGGGCCCGGCTTCGCCCGGTTCGACGTGCTGTCCCGGGACACCTCGCCGGACTTCGTCCTGCACGAGGAGCGGCGCGGGCGCGCCCGGCTACGCCTCGGCGAGGGCCTGGTGCACGCCGGCGAGCACCTGACGGTCGCCGGCGTGCTGGGCGCGGTCCACACGGTCGGCGACTTCGCCTCCACCGCGCGGCACGGGCTGCCGACGGTGCTGGCCCGCCTCGCCTGACCCGTCAGCCGCTCCGCCCGGCCCCTCCGGCCGCGTCCTCGCCGTCTCTGTCCTCCTCGTCCCGCACGAACGTCGCCAAGTAGGCCCGCATGACGACCTTGGCCTGGGCGAGGAGGTCAGGCCGGTCGGGGCCCGGCCCCAGCGCCGCCTGCACGAGATGGTTGCCGACCATGGTCGTCACCGTGTAGGCGATGTCGGGGGCGTCGAGCCGCCCGCCGGAGCTGTCGGACAACAGCCGCTGGACGCAGGCCGTGAGGTGGTCCTGCAACTGGGCCTGCGCCTTGAGAACCTGCTCGCTCATGTGCGTGCGGTTCCACAGCTCGCGCACCACGGGATCGCGGTGGAACTCCTCGAAGGCGTCCACGACCGCGTCGTTGGCCTCCTGCCATGACCCGTACGTGCCGGCCGCGACCTCCTCGATCAGCTCGTACGCCCGGTCCATGTACCGGAACGTCAGCTCCTCCAGCACGGCCTGCACGCTGGGGAAGTAGGTGTACAACGAGCCGGAGTTGACCCCCGACCGCTCGATGAGCGTCACCGGCGAGGCCACGCAGCCGTCGTAGCCGAGCTCCTTGACCAGGGACTCGGCGGCGGCGAGCACGCGCTCGACCTTGTCCCGGCTGCGGGCCTGGATCGGCGTGCGCCGCAGGGCGCTGCCCGACGCTCGGGAACCCACCGGACCTCCTGTCTCGCCGCCTGTCCGCCGCCTCCAGTCTCCCACGCGAGCCGGCCGACGGGACAATTCAGCACTGTTCCCCCGCCTTTACATTGTAGATTCGGCGGTCCTCGGCCGGGTGCAGCCGCCCCCTCAAGGGACCCGGCCGCTCACTTCCTGTCGGCCCAGGGCTCGTAGCAGTCGTCGCCCGGAAGCACCCATCCCGCCACGTCGGGCCGCTCGATCTCCTTCAGCAGCTTCACCGCGCCCGTCTTCCGCGAGACCTGGTAGACCGCCACTCCCTTCGCGCTCTTCGATCGCACGATCAGCCGGTCGGACCGGTCGAAGTCGATGTCGTCGATGTACTGCCCGCGCGGAAGCCGCACCTCCACCACGGCGCCCGCACGACCGGTACGCAGGTTCAGCATGCGCACCTTGCGGTACTTGCCCCCCTTGCCGACCAGCACGGCCGAGGTGGTGTAGTCCCCCGCGAGCGCGCTCGGGTCCAGTCGCGTCTTCAGCCGCAGCCGGGGCCGCAGCGCCCGGTCGAACACGACCATCTGCTCCCCGCCCAGCAGCACTCGCTTGCTGTCGGGGCTGAACCCGGACAGGCTCCACGCGTCTGTCTTCTCCGGCGGCCCCATAGCCTTGCGCTTTCGCAGGTCCGCGAACACGTCCAAGCCCGGTCCCGAGGTCCCCGTGATCACGTAGCTGCCGTCATAGGACACGAACGGCCACTCCTCGCCGATGGCGTACGCCGTGATGCGCTTGGCGACCACGCGCTCCTTGCCGTGCACGGTCCGCTCCACGAACAGGCCGTCCTTCTTCCGGTAGTAGAAGAGGTGCCGCCCGTCCCCGCTGATCAGGAACGGCGCGGTCGTCCCCTCGTTGACCGCGTCCTTGGGCGCCACGGTCAGCGCCTCCGGGACCTCCACCACCTTCCCGCTGGTCAGCACCACTTCCCACGTCTGCGTCCGCTGCGCGTAGGCGATCGTGGCGGGCGCCTCAGCGGCCGCAGGCTGGGTGGCCGCTGTTAAGCCGGCGAGGGTGAGTGCCACCAGTGACGTATGAAATCCCATGGTCTGTCGGATGCCGCCGGCACGGAAAAAGTTGCGTCGTAGGGGATGAGCTCGCCCAGCACCGTGGTGAGCACCAGGCGCGGCTCGGCGGCCCGCAGGTCGGCGCCGGCCCCGTCAGAACCTACCGGCTGAACGAGGGAGTTGTGCGCGGCAGTGAGGACAGGCCCCACAACTCGGCGATGCGTCCGTCGCGCACGCGGAACATCTCCAGCATCGTCGGCGACCCCTGGCCTGGGATGCCGCGCATGCTCGTACGGACCGCGGCCGTGTCCCCTTCCACGACCATGTCCTCGACCATGACGTGGACGTCGGGGAAGGACTCGTGGAGCCGTCGCCAGGCTTGCGCGACGCTGTCGGGGCCCGTCGCGTCCAGGGGATGGCTGTAGAAGTCGGCGGTGAAGACCTCCGTCGTGGCGGCGTAGTCCTGGGCGTTGAACGCCGCGTACATGCGCTCGGCGGCGGCCCGTACGTCGTCGTCGGTCATGGGCTCTCCTGCTCGGTCATGTTCGCGCGGACGCGGCGCAGCACGTCCAGCACGATCTCCTGCTGTTGTGCGGTGATGCCGGCGAGGAGCCGCTCCTGGTAGGACTGGTGCGCCCGCTCCAGCTCCGCCGCCGCCCGCTCGCCGGCCGGGGTCAGCGCGGCCAGCGTGTAGCGGTTGTCGGCCGGGTCGAGACGGCGGCTGATCAGCCCGTCGGCCTCGAACTCCTTGACCAGGCGCGTGACGCTCGCCCCGTCGATGCCCAGCGTGTGGCGGAGGTCGTTGTGGCTGGTCTCGCCGTCGCGCCACAGCCGGATGAGCAACTGGACGCGCTGGGGGCTCATGCCGATGTGCCGGGGGAACGCCTGTCGCAGCTCGGCCCAGGCGCCGCCGAGTTCACGGAAGAAGAGGCAACTCTTGCGCACTTCAAGAGTTGGAAGGGCGCAGTGCGGTGAACGGGCGGGTGGGGACGGCGTCGAGGGCGGCGAGGGTCTGGTCGTCGAGGGTGATCGCGCCCACGGCCAGGTTCGCCTCGAGGTGGCCGGCGTCGGCGGTGCCGGGGATGAGCAGCGTGCGGGGTGAGTGGCGCAGCAGCCAGGCCAGGCCGACCTGGGCGGGGGTGCAGCCGAGGCGCTCGGCGGCGGCGAGCACGGCGGGCTCGTCGGCCACCTTCGCCAGCCCCGGGAGCGCGCCGCCCAGCGGGAAGTAGGGGACCCAGGCGATCTGCTCGGCCTCGCACAGCCGGAGCGCGTCCTCGTCGTCACGGGACACGAGGCTGTAGGCGTTCTGCACGCACACGATGCCCGCCGGCAGCGCGCGGCGCAGGATGTCCGCGGTCACGCTGCTCAGCCCGATCGCGCCGATCTTGCCTTCCTCGCGCAGCGCGATCATTTCGGCGAGCTGGTCGTCGAGGCCGACGATCTGGTCGTCGGGGACGGGGACGCTGATCCCGGAGTCCGTACGGCGCAGGTTGACCACCGGGATCTGCTCCAGCCCGAGCGTGGCAAGGTTGTCCTCGACGCTCGTCCGCAGATCCTCGGGCCGCTGCGCCAGCCGCAGCGGGAACGGGCCGCCGGGGTCGGAGACGGCGCCGACCTTGCTGACGACCAGGACGTCGTCCTCGGGCGTGAGCGCCTCGCGGATGACCTCGTTGACGAAGCCGTCGCCGTAGAACTGGGCGGTGTCGACGTGGTCGACGCCGAGCTCGACGGCGTGGCGCAGCAGGGCGACGGCGGCGCGGCGGTCGCCGTGCAGGCGCTCCAGCTGCATCGCGCCGTACCCCACGCGGGAGACCGTACGGCCGGCCAGTTCGCCGGCGCCTCCGGGGCGCGGAGCAGGGGTGGCGGGGAAGGACGGGGACGTCATGGGTGACCTGCCCTCATGAGAGGATGGAGGAAACGGAGGTGCCTCCGTTACTTCCACTGTAGCACTACCGGAGGTGCCTCCGTTTTGAGTCTGCCCGAGACCACTCCGCCCCAGCCCGCTCAGCAGCCGGGGCGCCGTGACGCGCGCCGCAATCGCGACAAGCTCATCGCCACCGCCCAGGCCGCCTTCGCCGCGGCCGAGGGCCCCGTCGCGCTGGAGGCCATCGCCCGGCAGGCAGGGGTCGGCATCGGCACCCTCTACCGCCACTTCCCCACCCGCGAGGACCTGGTCGACGCCGTCTACGCGGCCGAGCTCGAGGCCGTCACCACGAGCGTCTCCGCCCTCCTCGGCCGGCACCCCGCCGACGTGGCGCTGCGGACCTGGCTGGGCCGTTACGCCGCCTTCGTCACCACCAAACGCGGGATGATGGACACGCTGCGCGCCGGGTACGCCTCCGGACGCATCGCGCCCCCCTCCCGCGAGCGCGTCACCACCACGATCGCCACGATCCTCCGCGAGGGCGCGGCGCAGGGCACCCTCCGCGCCGACGTCGCCGTCGAGGACGTCACCGCCCTGCTCGTCGGCGTGTTCCTCGCCATCACCGCCGGCGCCCCCCAGGAGCAGACCGACCGCCTGCTCGACCTCCTCACCGACGCGCTCCGCCCACGACCGGCTACCGGCTGACGGTGAGCAGGCCGCCGCCCTCGACGGTCAACGCCTCGCGGTGAACGGGCGGACCGTACGGGCCGACGTGGGGACCGCGACCGGCAGTGACGCGCCGGCGCGTGCGGCTATGCGGCGACGACGCAGAACTGGTTGCCCTCGGGGTCGGCCAGCACGACCCAGCTGTCGAAGCGCCGCACCTCGCTCGCGCCGAGGGCCTGGATCCGGTCGACCTCGCCCGCCAGGTCGTCGGTGAACAGGTCCAGGTGCAGCCGGTTCTTGCCCTCCCGGCCTTCGGGTACGGCCTGCAGGGACAGGCCGACGCCGCTCTTGTTCGCGTCCTCCAGGTAGGCGGCGACCTCGTCCGATGACGCGACCCGGTAGCCAGTGACCGCCTGCCAGAAGGCGGTGCTGCCGGCCAGGTCGTTCGTGTCGATGCCGATGTTGCCGATGCTGATGCTCATCAGCGATCCCTTCTCATCTAACTGTCGTAAGGCTTACGTCGGATAGGCTGCGAGGCGTGGAGAATCAGCGCGCAACCGAGCCCGAGGCAGGGATGGCGCCGAAGCCGCTGCGCGTGATCGAGGAGTTCATCAACACCCGGCACCAGGACGGCGACGAGCTCGCGACGCCGGATCAACTGGCGACATGGCTGCACGCCCGCGGCCTCGTGCCCGCCGGCACGGAGGTGACCGCCGAGCAGCGCGACCGCGCCGGACGGGTCCGCGAGGGACTGCGCGCGTTGATCGCCGCGAACAACGAGGAGCCCGTCTCCAGCCCGCGCCCGGACGGCCTCGACCCCGCCGCCCGCGCCGAGCTCGCCGAGCTCACTCGCGACCTCCCGCTGATGCTCGACGTGACCGTCTCCCCGCCCCGGCTGGTCGCCCGCGACCCGGGGCCGGTGGAGGCGGCGCTGGCCGGGCTGCTCGCCGTCGTGGCCGAGGCCGTGGCGGACGGCACGTGGACGCGGCTGAAGGCCTGCCGGGAGCCGAGCTGCCGATGGGCCTACTACGACCACTCCCGCAACCGGCGCCGGACCTGGTGCTCGATGGAGCTCTGCGGCAACCGCGCCAAAGCCCGCGCCTCCCACCACCGCAGATCCGGAGGCCGTTGACCGGCCTCTCGGCCACCCGGCTCCCGGTGGGATCTCTCAGAGGCCTGTGTCTTCGCGCAGGTCGAACGCGTCGCGGGCGCGTTCGATGGCGGGCATGTGCTCGCCGGCCCAGGCCAGCAGTACGTCGATGGGCTGCCGCAAGGTCTTGCCGAGCGGGGTGATCCGATACATGATCGCCACCGGCCGCGTGGAGACGACCTCGCGTTCGATCACCCCGTTGCGCTCAAGACGGCGAAGAGTCGCGGTCAGCGACTTCTGCGTGACCGCGGGGATGGCCCGGCGTAGCTCGTTGAAGCGGCAGGGGCGTTCGCAGAGCTCGTTGAGCACCCCGAGGGACCACTTGTCGAGCACCTGGTCGAGGAGTTCGCGGTGCGGGGCGTCGATGCGGAGCTCGCTGTCGGTATCCATGGCGAAACCTGGTCTCGTTGAAGTGTCCTTCTCCTACTAAGTAGCTTACAGATACCTACTGGGACAAGGAGAAACAGCCATGACCGTCAAGCACTTCACCCCTGAAGGCATGCTGCAGCCCACCCCCTACCACCACGTCGCCGTCGGCACGGGCACGACCCATGTCCACGTCAGCGGGCAGATCGCACGGCAGGCCGACGGAACCCCGGTGGCCCCCGGCGATCTGGCCGGACAGGTCGCGCAGGCCCTGCGCAACACCGCTCTCGGCCTGGCGGGCGCGGGAGCCTCGTTCGCGGACGTGGTGCGCCTGACGTTCTACGTGACCCGGTGGAGCCCGGAGAAGATCGGTGACTTCATGGCCGGGGTCGAGGCCGTCGCCGAGGAGATCGGTCTCCGGCTCCCCATGCCACCGGCCTCCCTCATCGGCGTCGACCACCTCTTCGAGCCGGACGTGCTCGTCGAGGTCGAGGCGACCGCGCTGCTCGACTGAGCCCGGTCGCTCGCCGCGGGAGCACGCCCGGGGCAACCGGGCTCAGCCGTGCCTGCGCCTGCCCAGGGCGGTCTCGTAGGCCCGCATCGTGCGCACGATCGTGGCGCGCTCGGCGGGCGTGAGGCCGGCCAGGACCTCGGCCCAGGCCAGCGCGCTGCCCGACAGCCACTCGCGGATCGGCTCGACGTACCGGGGGGCGATCGCGACGACCCGCCGCCGCCGGTCGGCGTCGTCCTCCTCGCGGGTCAGGACGCCGCGGCGGGACAGGTCGCCCACCATGAGGCTGACGGTCGTCGGCGCGATCTCCAGGCGCTCGGCGAGCTGACTCACCGTGAGAGAGCCGTCGTACTGCAGGTAGGCCAGCAGCGACAGGTGGCGGGGCGCGAGGTCGAGCGTCCGCAGCACCTCGGGCACGGGCAGCCGCTTGGCCCGCCCGACGAGCCGGGGCATCAGCAGCAGCATGGACCGCACCGCCTGATCGGTGGTCATGCCGTCCGCGTCGTTGACCATGGGACACCTCGCCTATTACCTTTGACATCAAAGCTAATTTAGGAACAAACAGGAGTCCTACGATGCCACATCTGACGGTCCGGGCCCTGGAGCCGCAGCTCCAGGGCAACGAGACGGCCCTCATCGCCGCGCTGACCGACGCGGTGGTGAGCGTGTACGGCGAATGGGCGCGCGACATCGCCGTCATCCACCTCGACGGCGTGCCCCCTGGGCGGTGGGGCCTGCGGGGGAAGCCGGCCGACGAGGCCGCGCCCGCGATCACGTTCGGCGTACGGGAGGCGGCGTTCACCCGCCCCGACAGCGACCAGATCGCCGACCGGCTCGTGCGGACCGTCACCGACGCCGTCGCCGGCGTCCTCGGGGCGCATCTGCGCGACAGCATCACCGTCGAGCTCGTCGCCACCCCGGCCGGCCGTACGGGGATCGGCGGCGTGATCGTCGACCGCCAGGCCGGCTGAGCGGGGCAGGTCAGGCCGGGTAGGAGACCTTCGTCAGCTCCTCCGAGACCGCCCAGATCCGGGCCGCGTCGGCGGTGCTGCGCAGCGGCGGGTAGAGCGGCTGCTCGGCGGGCGGGCCGCCGAGGTGGCCGGGGCCGCTGGGCCCGTACAGGGCTCCCGGCCTGGCGTCGGGGCCGGTGGCGGCCATGAGGGCGGGCAGTTGCGCCGTCTCGACCGTCCCGAGCAGGATGCCGCGGGCCGAGAGCGCCCGGATCAGGCGGACCTGCGGGGTGTCGCGGCTGCGGCCCAGCTCGGGGCGGGCGGCCAGCAGGCTGGTGGGCGCCACGCCGGGGTGGGCGAGGTTGCTGGTGACGCCCCAGCCGTGAGCCCTGCTGCGCCGGTCCAGTTCGAGGCCGAACAGCCCGAACGCGATCTTCGACTGGCTGTACGCACGCTGCCCGTGGTAGCCGCGCTCCCAGCTCAGGTCGTCCCAGTTGATGGCGCCGCGGCGGGCGGCGATGCTGATCTGCGAGGTGACGCGGGCCCGCCCCGCGCGCAGCAGCGGCAGCAGGTGCCCGACAAGGGCGAAGTGCCCCAGGTGGTTGGTGCCGAACTGCAGCTCGAACCCGTCGGCGGTGGTCTGCCGGTCGGGCGGCGTCATGACGCCGGCGTTGCCGATGAACAGGTGGATCGGGCGGCCCTCGCCGCACAGGTCCGCGCCGAGGGCCGCGACGGAGCCGAGCGAGGACAGGTCGAGGGCGCGCAGCGAGACGTCCGCGCCAGGGACGGCCCGCCTGATCGCGGCGAGCGCGCTCTCCCCCTTGCGCGGGTTGCGGACGGGCATGACGACCTCCGCGCCGGCCGCGGCCAGGCGGGTGGCCATGGCGAGGCCCATCCCGTCGCTCGCCCCGGTGACGACGGCGCGCTTGCCGGACAGATCGGGCACGGTGAGGTCGGTTCGGGTACGTGACATGAGGTCCTGTTCCTTCGGGTGGGCGTGCCCTCGATCCTCGGCGGACGGCACGGGCGGATCCAGGACCCGCCCATCCCCGGCTCACCGGTCCGTGGCTGCCGTGGCGCGCAGCTGTTAGAAAGGCCGTACCCCAAAAGGGCCGCACCCCAGAGGAAGAGGACATGTGGTGATCGATCGGGCCGGGCTGGCGGAGTTCCTGCGCAACCGCCGGGAGGCTCTGCAGCCCGAGGACGTGGGCCTGCCGCGCGGGCCGCGCCGCAGGACCAGCGGCCTGCGGCGCGAGGAGGTCGCCTCCCTGTGCAACATGTCGGCCGACTACTACGCCCGGCTGGAGCGGGAGCGCGGGCCGCAGCCGTCGCTCCAGATGCTCGCCTCGATCGCGCAGGGGCTGCACCTGTCGCTCGACGAGCGGGACCACCTGTTCCGCCTCGCCGGGCACAACCCGCCGGCGCGGGGCACCTCCGGCGACCACATCAGCCCCGGCCTGCTGCGCATCCTCGACCGGCTGACCGACACGCCCGCGGAGATCGTCACCGAGCTGGGCGAGACCCTGCGCCAGACCCCGATGGGGGTCGCGCTCACCGGCGACACGACCCGCTACACCGGGCCGGCCCGCAGCATCGGCTACCGGTGGTTCACCGACCCCGCCGCGCGGCGGCTCTACGCGCCGGGCGAGCACGCGTTCCTGACCAGGATGTACGCCTCGGGGCTGCGCGAGATCGTCACCCTGCGCGGGCCGGGATCACGGGCCGCGCACCTCGCGGACCTGCTGCTGGCCGACAGCGAGGAGTTCCGGCGGGTGTGGCAGGACCACGAGATCGGGATCCGCCCGAAGGACGTCAAGCACTTCGTCCACCCCGAGGTCGGCGCGCTGGAGCTCACCTGCCAGCGGCTGATCGACCCGGATCAGGCGCACTGGCTGCTCGTCTACACCGCCGTCCCCGGCAGCGAGAGCCACGAGAAGCTGCAGGTGCTGTCCGTCATCGGCACCCAGACCCTCCATATGACGTGAACGTCAGGGCCGGGTGGCCAAGGCGTTCAGCGGGTTGTCCAGCAGGTCGGCGAAGGCGAGCTCGGCGGCTCCGGCGAGCGTGGTGTCGTCGCCCAGGGCCGTCACGGCCAGGCGGACCCGCTCGCGCGACACCGGCAGGACATGCGCGTCGATCCGGGCGCGGACGCGCGGCGCGGCGGCCGGGTAGATGTCGCGGAGCATCCCGCCGAAGACCACGAGCGCCGGGTTGAACAGGTTGATGAGGTTGACGACGCCGACGCCGAGCCAGTCGCCGACGCGGCCGACGGCGTCCCGTGCCCGCGCGTCACCGGCCCCGGCGAGGGCGACGACCGCCCGGATGCCGGGGCGCCCGATGAGGTCGCCGGAGCGTCCCGCGTAGTCGAGCAGCGCCTCCTCCCCCACCTCGGCCTCCAGACAGCCGCGCGACCCGCACAGGCAGGGCCGCCCGTCGAACGGGTTGATCAGCATGTGCCCGAGTTCGCAGCCGTAGCCCGCGTCGCCGTCCAGGAGGTCGCCCCCGACGATGATGCCGCCGCCGACGCCGACGTCCCCGTGCAGGTAGACGAGGTTGTCCACGTCGCGTCCGGCGCCGCGTACGTGCTCGGCCACCGCGCCCAGGTGCGCCTCGTTGCCCACCTCGACGGGAAGCCCGAGGCCGAGCCCGGCGGCGAGCTCCGGGCCGAACGCCTGGTCCACCCAGCCGAGGTGCGGGCCGTAGCGGACGGTGCCGTCGGCGCGCCTGATCAGCCCGCAGTAGGACGCGCCCACGCCCACGCACACCGCGTCCGGAGGGGCTCCGGCGACCAGCTCGCGGCCGAAGGCGGCGAGGACGCCGACGACGTCCTCCAGGTCGACGCCCGCGCGGGCGCGTACGGCCTCGCGGCGGTCGAGGATCCGGCCGCCGAGCCCGACCCGGGCCGCGAGCAGCCGGTCCACGGCCACGTCGAACGCGAGCCCGTACACCGTCCCCTGCTCGGGCATGACGACGATGGACGGCCGCCCGGCGCGGCCCTGACCGGTGGGGACGCCCTCGCGGACGAGCCCGGCCGCGGCGAGCTCCGCGGTCAGGTCCATGATGGTGCTGCGGTTGAGGCCCATCCGGCGGCTGAGCGCGGCCCGTGACACGGCTCCGTCCTGGTGGACGCGGCGCAGCACCTCGCTGAGGTTCCGCTGCCGCATCTGCTCCTGCGTCCGCGCGCCCGCCGCCGATCCCGTCATCGCCACCAGCCTAGGACGGTTCGTCCCGCAGCAGGAGCTGGTCCAGTTTGGCGTTCAGCGCGGCCAGCTCCTGCCTGACGGCGTTCAGCTCCGCCCGGGTCTGCAGCTCGGCCGGCGAGGGCTCGTTCTCGTGCATGGCGTTGACCACGACCGCGATGAACAGGTTCAGCGCGACGAAGGTGGACATGAGGATGTACGCGATGAAGAACAGCCACGCCCACGGCTTGTGCTCCATGACGTCCTGGGCGACGTTGCCCCAGTCGTCGCCGGTCATGATCTGGAACAGGGTGAACAGCGAGCGCGGCAGCTCGTCGAAGCGTTCGGGCACGATGTCGCCGAACAGCTTCGTGGCGATGACCGCCGCGATGTAGATCAGCAGGACCAGCAGCCCGATGATGGAGGCCATGCCCGGCATCGCGGTCAGCAGGGCGCCGACCACGCGGCGCATGCTGGGCACCGCCGAGACCAGCCGCAGCGCCCGCAGGATGCGCAACGCCCGCAGCACCGACGTGGGTCCGGAGGCCGGGATGAGGGCGACGGCGACGATGACGGTGTCGAACCAGTTCCAGGGGTCCTTGAAGAACGACCTGCGGTAGGCGTACAGGCGGGCGGCGATCTCGGTGGTGAAGACGACGAGCGCGATCCGGTCGACGGCGTGCAGCAGGCCGCCGATCTCGTCCATGAGGCGGGAGCTCGTCTCCATGCCGATGGTGATCGCGTTGACGACGATCACGACGATGACGGCTCGCTGCACGAGCCGGTTCTCCAGGAACCTTCGAACGCGTTCTTGCCTGGACACTTCCGGCCGTCCTTGGAAGAGGATCATGATCGTCGATCATCGTAGGGGGAACGGCCGGAGGTGCGAGCCCGATGCCGGGCAATACGCCCCGGTTAGCGGCTGAGTGCACGAATCCGCTAGCGTCGAATGACACCGGTCCGTCCGGTGAGACAGAAGGGAGCGTACGTGTCGGCGAACCTGACCCGCCCGCGATTCGGACCAGGGCGTGCCAGGTGAGCGTGGCCCTCGGCCTGCTGGCCGTCTTCCTCCTCACCGCCGCCACCGGCTACTTCGTCGCCCAGGAGTTCGCCTACGTCAGCGCCGACCGGCTCACCCTGGTCACCCAGGCCGAGGCGGGCGACAGGAAGGCCGCCAAGGCGGTCCAGGTGATGGAGCGGCTGTCGTTCATGCTGTCCGGCGCCCAGCTCGGCATCACCGTCACCGCCCTGGTCGTCGGGTTCATCGCCCGCCCCGCGCTGGCCGAGCTCATCGCCCCCGCCCTGACCGCGCTGGGCCTGTCCGCCGGCCTGGTGGACGCCGTCGCCCTGGCGATCGGGTTCGCGCTGGCCACGGTCATCCAGATGGTGCTGGGCGAGCTGGCCCCCAAGAACCTCGCCCTGGCCAGGCCGGAGCCGCTGGCCCGCGCGCTGGCCGGGTCCACCCTGGTCTACCTGAAGATCGCCGGACCGGTGGTCAGGCTGTTCGACACCGCGGCCAACCGGCTGCTGCGCGCCGTGGGCATCGAACCGGTCGAGGAGCTGCACCACGGCGCCACCCTCGAAGAGCTCGGCCACATCATCGGCGAGTCCGAGGCGCACGGTCACCTGCCCGGCAGCCAGGCCGACGTGCTGGAGCGGGCCCTGGCCTTCTCCGAGCACACCGCCGAGGAGGTCATGGTGCCGCGCGTGGACGTCGTCGCCGTCCCCGCGATCGCCACCGTCGCGGATCTGGACGAGCTGATCGCCGCGCACGGCCACACCCACTACCCGGTGCTGGGCGCCACCTTCGACCTCGTGGTCGGCGTGGTCAGCCTGCGCGACGCCGCCGCCGTCGCGCCCGAGGACGCCGGCCGCGTCCGGATCGGCAGCATCTGCCGGGACGTGCTCGTCGTCCCGTTCTCCCTCGCGCTGCCGGACCTGGCCCGGCAGATGCACGAACGCGGCGAGGAGGTGGCCTGCGTGGTGAACGAGCACGGCGGCCTGGCCGGGCTGCTCACCTGGGAGGACGTCGCCGAGGAGCTGGTCGGCGAGATCGCCGACGAGAACGACGTGGAGGCCCCGGCCGTCGTGCGGCAGGGCGAGGCGTGGGAGGTGGACGCCGGTCTGCGCATCGACGAGATCGCCCTGGCCACCGGCCTGGCCCTGCCCGACGAGGACGAGTACGACACCCTCGCCGGGCTCGTCCTGCACCGGCTCGGCCGTTTCGCCGCCCCCGGCGAGACGATCACCGTCAGCCTGCCCGCCACCCTGGACGACCAGGCCCCCACGCACGCCCGCGTCGAGGTCCTGACCCTGCGCCGGCACGTCCCCGAACGCGTCCGCCTGACCCCTTACCGGGACGACAGCGAGGAGCAGCAGTGAGTGTGACCACCGGTCTCGTCCTGACCCTGCTCCTGCTGGTCGGCAACGGCTTCTTCGTCGCCGCCGAGTTCGCGCTGGTCGCCGCCAAACGCCACCGCCTGGAGAAGGCCGCCGCCTCGGGCAGCCGGGCCGCCTCGGCCGCCCTGGCGGGCATCAAGGAGCTGTCGCTCATGCTGGCCGGGGCGCAGCTCGGCATCACGCTGTGCTCGCTCGGCCTCGGCGTGGTGTCCGAGCCGCTGATCGCGGGCACCCTCGCCCCGCTCTTCCACGCCGTCGGGCTGCCGGACGCGGCCGCGCACTCGGTGGCGTTCGTGATCGCGCTGGCGCTGGTGACGTTCCTGCACATGGTGCTCGGCGAGATGGCGCCCAAGTCGTGGGCGATCGCGCACCCCGAGCGGTCGGCCACCGTCCTGGCGCTGCCGTTCCGCGGCTTCACCCTGCTGGTGCGGCCGCTCATCAGCGCGCTCAACGGCATCACCAACGGCCTGCTGCGGCTGTTCAAGGTGCACCCGCGCGGAGAGGGGGAGGCGCCGCGGACCCCCGCGCAGCTCCGGCACCTGGTGGAGGAGTCGCGCCGGCTCGGCCTCATCGAGGCCGACGACCACGCCGTCCTCACCCAGGCCCTGCGCGTCCCCGACGCGCCCATCGCCGCCCTGGTCACCCCGGCCGGCCAGGTGGTCACGGTGCCCGCCGACGCCACCGCGCAGCAGATCATCGACGCCTGCCTGCGTGCCGGGCGCTCCCGCCTCATCGCCGGGCCGCTCACCGCCCCGTCCGGGGTGGTGCACGTCCGCGACGCCTACCTGGCGCGCCGCCGCGGCGACACCCGGACGACGGCCGCCCAGCTCGCCCACCCGCTGCCGGACCTGGCCGAGGACGCCTCGATCGCCGAGGCGGTGAGCCGGCTGCGGAGCGTCCACGGGCAGGTCGCGCTGGTCCGCACGGCGACGGACCACGTGTCGGGGATCGTCAGCCTGGACGACCTGCTGACCACGCTGCTCGTCCCCGCGTGAGCCCCGCGCCGCTGGGAACTTCGCCCCGTTCTCGTCCGTTCTGCCCTAAGACCTGTGCTGATCGCAACGAACGAGTGGAGTGACGGCTCTTCCGTGGAAGAGTGCGATACCCGACCGGGCAGTGGCCCGGTGCCTCTTCGTTCGCGCGCACGGTCTTCTCTCGCCCGAGCCGCCGCTCGGCGTTCCCCCGGCGGCTTCGCGCCGCGTCACCGTTCTCTCAAGGAGCCCCTCTGCCTTGGACGGCTACTGGTTTCAGCTCGCCCTCGTCGTGGTCCTGGTCATTCTCAACGCCGTCTTCGCCGGCTCCGAGCTGGCGCTGATCTCCCTGCGTGAGGGCCAGCTCCGCCGGCTGGAACAGCGCGGACCGGGCGGCAAGGTCCTCGTCCGCCTGGCCCGTGACCCCAACCAGTTCCTCGCCACCATCCAGCTCGTCATCACCCTGTCCGGCTTCCTCGCCTCCGCCACCGCGGCGGTCACCCTGGCCGAGCCGCTGGTGCCGCTGCTCGGCTTCCTCGGCGACGCCGCGAACCCGATCGCCATCGTGCTGGTGACGATCGTGCTGACGTTCTTCACGCTGGTGTTCGGCGAGCTCGCGCCCAAGCGGGTCGCCATGCAGCGCGCCGAGAGCTGGGCCCTGCTGGTGGCCCGCCCGCTCAGCCTCATCGCCACCCTGTCCCGGCCGATCGTCTGGGCCCTCGCCAAGTCCACCGACCTCGCCGTACGCCTCATGGGCGGCGACCCCGACCGGCACCGCGAGGAGATCAGCCCCGAGGAGATCCGCGACCTGGTCGCCACCCACCGCGGTTTCACCCCCGAGCAGCGGCTCATCATCTCCGGCGCGGTCGAGATCAGCGACCGGGTCCTGCGCGAGGTGCTGGTCTCCCGCCGCGAGGTCTTCACCCTTGACGCCGCCACCCCCGTCGAGCCGGCCCGCCGCCTGCTGGCCGCCTCCGGCCACTCCCGCGCCCCGGTCGTCGGCGGGCGCGGCCTGGACGAGGTGTCCGGCGTCGTCAACCTGCGCGACCTGCTCACCGACGAGCACGCCACGACCGTCGCCGACGTGGCCCGCCCGCCGCTCCTGCTGCCCGACAGCCTGCCCGTCTCCGACGCGCTGCGCCGCTTCAAGGCCGAACGCCAGCAGTTCGCCCTCGTCATCGACGAACGCGGCTCCGTCAACGGCATCGTCACTCTGGAGGATCTCCTGGAGGAGGTGGTCGGCGAGATCTACGACGAGACCGACCGCGACGTGCTGGCGGCCGTCCGCGAGGCCGACGGCGGGCTGCTGCTGACCGGCACGTTCCCCGTCCACGACCTGCCCGACCTGGACGTGCACCTGGAGGAGCGGCCCGACGGCGACTACACCACGGTCGCGGGGCTCGTCCTGACCCTGCTCGGGCACGTGCCCACCGCCCCCGGGGAGAGCGTGGAGATCGGCGGCTGGCGCCTGCAGGTGGTGGCCGTCGAGCGCCACGCCATCACCCAGGTGCGCCTCGCCGCGCAGGGCGGAGAGTGATCGCGGCTCCGCCCGCCGGTCACCGGCAGAAGGCCGACATGCCGAGCACTGACCTGACGCCGCCGAGCAGGTGCTGGACGAAGTACTGGTCGCCTTCCATGGGCTCGTCGGTCCAGGCCCTGACGTCGTGGCCGAGGGTGGTCAGCCAGGCCTTGCCGCCGTCGTAGTACTGGCACCAGCTCACCGGATGGTGCTCGCCGTGCCCGGGGTGGCCGAGGTTGCCGCGTACGCCCCGGGCCAGGCTGCGCTCGTCCACCTCGGCCAGGACGCGGACGCGGGTGGGGGCGGGGACGAGGTTGTACCACTCGTCGGAGAAGGCCCAGGTCCTGGGCAGGCCCTGGGTGGAGGCGTCGCGCCGGTCGACGGTCTCGACGGTGCCGGGCTGGTTGGCGCTGTGGTCGTAGAAGTTGGCGTTGCCGAGCAGTCCTTCGTACCAGGGCCAGTTGTATTCGGTGCCGAAGGCGTTGTGCACGCCGATGAAGCCGCCGCCGGCCCTGACGTACTGGCGCAGCGCCGTCTGCGCGGCGTCGTCGAGGGCGTCGCGGGTGGTGCTCAGGAACATCACCGCGTTGTAGCCCAGCAGGCGTCCCGCCGAGGAGAGCTGCGTGACGTCCTCGGTGTAGTCGACGGCGAAGCCGTTCTCCTGGCCCAGCTTCACCACGGCCCTGACGGCGACGTTGTCGTCGCCCAGCGGCGGGTTGAGCCCGGGGCCGAGCGGGGTGCCGAGGTGGGCGTGCCGCGGGCCGGCGGTACGGCTGTAGACGAGCAGCTTGTAGCCCTTGGCCGGGTCGAAGTTGCCCCAGTCGTGGTAGCAGCGCGGGTCGGTGCCGCGGCAGACGCCGTAGTCGGGATCGCCGAGGTTCCCTGCGGGCTCCGGGGAGGCGGCGGAGCTCGGGGCGGTGGCGGTGAGCAGGAGGAACGCTGCTCCGGTGGCCGCGGCGACGGAGAGTTTGCTGCGCATGGGCACCTCGCATGGAGACCGCTAGGTGGAACAGTTGGTCCACTCGGGGGCTTGAGCGTAACGACAGATCCTCACCACGACAAGCTCTTGAATTCACCGGCGGCCCGAGCTTAAGGTGCGTCCGTCTTACGGTTCTCCTGGTCCGCTTGATGGACCACCGAAGATTGGGTGCCCGTGGAACGACGTCACTTCCTCCTCGGCGCGGCAGCCACGCTGACCGCCTCCGCCGCCCTCCCCGACCCCGCCGAGGCCGCCGCCCCGCCGCTGGAGCGGCAGCCCGCGTCGCTGGGCGTGACGGGCAAGGACTTCCCCAAGGTCTGCGGCAACCTGGGCAATCACAACTACTCGCCGCTGAGGCGGATCACGCCCCGCACGGTGCAGCGGCTCGGCGGCGCCTGGCACGTCAACCTGGAGGGCGGCAGCACGTCGGCCGCCCAGCAGAGCACCTGCGTCGTGCAGAACGGCGTCCTGTACGTCCAGACCACCCAGCAGAACGTCTTCGCCGTGGACGGCAGGACCGGCGCCGTCAGGTGGAAGACCAACCTCGGCACCAGGCAGACGAACATGCGCGGCGTCGCCCTGGGCGAGGGCCTGGTCTTCTCCACCTCCGGCGCCAACATCGTGTACGCGCTGAAGCAGGACACCGGCGAGATCGCCTGGCAGCGGCAGCTCATCACCGACGGCGAGGGCGGCGGCGACACCGGCGGCTGCGACCCGCAGAACGGCCAGTGCGGCGGCCTCACCGGCACCCTGGCCGGCGCGGTCGTCTACTGGGACGGGCTGATCTACGTCGGCATGCAGGGCAGCACCGGCGGCGCGCGCGGCCGGGCGTACGCGCTGAAGGCCGCCACCGGCGAGGTCGCCTGGACGTTCTGGTCGTGCCCCGGCGAGGGCCAGTTCGGCAACGACACCTGGGAGGGCGAGTCCTGGAAGACCGGCGGGGCCGTCCCGTGGATCCACCCGGCCGTCGATCCGGACCTCGGCCTGGTCTACTGGACGTTCGGCGGCTCCTACCCGCGCCTGGACGGCTCCGGCCGGGGCGGCGACAACCTGTTCGCCAACTCGATCGTGGCCATCGACGCCAAGACCGGCCTGCGGAAGTGGCATTTCCAGTCGGTGCACCACGACATCTGGGACCTCGACAACGTCATGGCGCCGGTGCTGATCGACATCAAGGTCAAGGGCCGCATGCGTAAAGCCGTGGTGTACGGCAGCAAGGTCGGCATGTTCTACATCCTCGACCGGGCCAGCGGCGAGCCGCTGCACGGCATGGAGGAGCGCCCGGTCCCCCAGGACCCGCGGCAGAAGACGGCGGCCACGCAGCCGTTCCCGGGCGGCGAGCCGTTCATCACGCAGGCTCCCGAGTTCGGCAAGGCCACCCGGCCGGTGCCGTTCTACGCCTGGGGCGGGCTGTACACGCCGCACTGGGACCGGGCGACGATCATCTTCCCGGGGGCGGGCGGCGGCGCCGACTGGGCGCACCTGTCGTACAACCCGCACACGGGCTGGATCTACGTCGGCTACGGGCTGATCAACTCCGGCTTCTCCAACAGCCGCGACGGGCGGGTCAACACCTCCCGCCCCCTCGGCGAGCACTTCGCGGGCGGGATCGCGGCAGTCGATCCGCGGACCAACACCCCGGTGTGGACGCTGGACCGGGAGTGGTCACTCGCCCACGGCAACGGCATCCTGACCACGGCGGGGCGGGTGATGTTCCAGGGCGGGCCCGACGGGGTGCTGCACGCCATGGACGACACCGACGGCCGCGTCCTGTGGAGCTTCCAGTGCGGCGCCGGGGTGCACACCAGCCCGATCAGCTACGAGATCGACGGCGAGCAGTACGTCGCGGTGCTGGCGGGCGGCAACGGCCTGCCCTACCCGGACATCCCGAGGGGCGACCACCTGTGGGCGTTCAAGCTCGGCGGCAAGGTCCCGCCGGCCGCCACGCCGACGCCGCCGAAGAAGCGCAACGACATCCGCACGGCCGCCGTCACCGGCACCACGGTCACGCTCGGCCGGGTATGGGACGCGGCGAACCAGCGGCCCGGCGCGACCGAGAACACCGTGGCCCAGAACGCCATGTCACCCCAGCACCTGCGGGTCCCCAAGGGCACGACCGTAACCTTCGTCAACCCGGCCGGCAACGCCTTCGCACACGCCGCCGTCTCGTTCTTCGAGTACGAGTTCGACACCGGCGTCCTGATGCCCGGCCAGTCCTTCACCCACACCTTCGACACCCCGGGCGAGTACTTCTACAACGACGCGATCTTCCCGCAGAACACCGGCAAGATCGTCGTTTACTGAGCGGCCGGCTCCGGAGCCGTGGCACAGTCCTCGGTATGGCGTTGGATGATCTGCCGGACTGGTTGCCGGGCTGGTGTCTGGACCAGCTGGGCTCCGAACCCGCCGACGTGCTGTTCCAGCTGCGGCAGACGTCGGCGGTGTTCGGTCTCCGGCTGGCCGACGGCAGGGACGTCGCGGTCAAGACCCGCGCCGATGACGGCCGGGCCGCGTCGTGTGTCGCGGCGCAGGCTCGGCTGGCCGAGCGCGGGTTTCCCTGTGCCCGGCCGCTCACGCCGGCGGTCGGCGTCGGCGCGCTGGCCGTGCACGCCGAGGAGTTCCGCCCCGGCGGGGAGGTGCTGCACGGGGACTCGCCGGACGTGGCCGTGCGTTACGCGGAGGTGTTCGCCCGGCTGATGGCCGAGCTGACCGGCGTGACCGTCGCGCCGCCGCTGCCGAACCCGCGCTGGGTGCGCTGGGACCACGCGGATCGCGGGGTGTGGCCGGCCATCGCGTTCCTCGATGAGCGGGATCAGCGCGCGGTGCCCGCGTACGTCGTCGACACGGCCGACCGGGCCCGCAGGCGGATGCTGGCCGCCGGCCTGCCGTGCGTGCTGGGCCACGCCGACTTCGAGGCGCAGAACCTCCGATGGCACGGCCGGGAGATATGGACGGTGCACGACTGGGACAGCCTGGCCTGGCAACCGGAGGCGGCGCTGGCAGGCGCGGCGAGTGGCGCGTTCGCCAGCGCCGGGCCGCCCACGCTGGCGCCGATCGAGAGCTCCGAGGCGTTCCTTGAGGTCTATCAGGACGTTCGGGGGCGCGCGTTCACGGCCGAGGAGCAGGAGGTCGCGTGGGCGGCCGGCTTGTGGCCGGCCGCGCACAACGCCCGATGGGAAGCGCTCCACGGCGACGCCCCGGTGTCCGGCGACGCGCTCAGGGCACAGGCGGCCGAACGCCTCCGCCGAGCGAACGCCTGACCCGGCAGGGCTCGCCGCAGCGTTCAGAGCCAGGTCGGCAGGACGGACGGCGGGATCGGCCCCTTGTTGCGCCGTCCCTGACCGGTCTCCTCCCAGGCGTGCGCCAGGATCCCCACGGACCTGCTGAGCACGAACAGCCCGCGCGCCAGCGGGGCGGGAAAGCCCAGCTCGGCGTAGACCACGGCGGTCGCCCCGTCGATGTTCATCGGCACCGGCGCGATCAGCCGCTCCACCTCCAGCGCGGCCCGCAGAAACGTTCCGGTCACCACCCCGGCCGCGACCGCCTCCGACACCAGGCCGAGCAGCGGATCGCGACGCGGATCGCGCCGGTGGAAGCGGTGACCGAAACCGGGCAGGTACTTGTCGGTGGCGCGCCACCGGGCGACCACGGCGGCCGGATCCCCGTCCGCCACCACCTCCTCCAGCAGCCCGACGCACTGCTCACCAGCGCCCCCGTGCACGTCGCCGAGCAGGTTGACGCCGGTGGCGACGGCGTTGTTGAGCCCCACGCCGCAGGTGGCGGCCATCCGGGCGACGGCGATGGACGGCGCGTGCGGCCCGTGGTCGACCGACGAGACGAGCGCCGCCTCCAGCAGCGCCGCCCGGCGGGGGTCGGGCCGTTCGCCGCGCAGCATGAGCCAGATCAGCTCGGCGAAGCCGATCCGCCCGATGAGGTCCTGGACCGGCTCTCCGCGCAACTCGATGAGGTCGGGCTCGACCCGCGAAACGGCGGTGGCCCACCAGTCGGCCGCCGCGGACGTCGGCCCGTTCACCGTACGGCCTCGAACTCGGCGTTGTGCTGCCCGAGCAGCGGGGCGGGCCCGCGTGGGCGCAGGGCGACGCCGTCCATGACCACGCCGTTGCCGGTGACGGTGACCGGCCGCTCGCCGGATCCGGGCAGCGGCACCTCGGTCAGGAAGCCGCGGTGGCGTACCTGGTCGAGGGCGAGCGCCTGGGGGACGGTGAGGATGCGTGCGGCGGGGACGCCCTCCCGGGAGAGCAGTTCCTCCCACTCCAGCGCGGTCCTGGCGCGGAGCGCCTTGTTGAGCTCCTGGTTGAGTGCCTGCCGGTGGTTCTTGCGCGCCTCCCGCTCGGCGAAGCGGGGGTCGGCGGCCAGGTCGGGCCGGCCGACGAGCCGGCACAGCGTCTCGAACTGGGCCTGCTGGTTGGCGGCGATGTTGAGCGGCCCGTCGGCGGTCTCGAACGTGCCGGACGGCGCGGCGGTGGCGTTCTGGTCGCCCATCGGCTCCGGCTCGACCCCGCTGACGAGGTAGTTGGAGACGGTCCAGCCCATCGCGGAGATCGACGCCTCCAGCATCGACAGGTCCAGGAAGCAGCCGCGCCCGCCGCGCTGCCGCCCGGCCAGCGCCGCGCAGATCGCCAGGCCCGCCATCAGCCCGCCGACGGTGTCGCAGATGGGGAAGCCGACGCGCAGCGGAGCCGTGTCGGGTGTGCCGGTGACGCTCATCATGCCGGACAGCCCCTGGATGATCTGGTCGTAGGCGGGGGCGCCGCTCATCGGGCCGCTCTGCCCGAAGCCGGAGATCGCGCAGTAGACCAGGCCGGGGTTGAGCTCGCGCAGGCGCTCCCAGCCGTAGCCGAGCCTGGCCATCACCCCGGCCCGGAAGTTCTCCAGCAGGACGTCGGCCTCGGCGAGCATCGTCTCGAAGGCGGCCCGCCCCGCCGGGCTCTTCAGGTCGAGCTCGACCGACTTCTTGCCCGCGTTCTGGGCCAGGAAGGAGGCGCCCATCCGCTCGCGGTTGAGCTCGGGGTCCGGCCCCAGCCGCCGGGCGAGGTCCCCGGCGCCGGGCAACTCGACCTTGACCACCTCGGCGCCGAACAGCATCAGTTGATAGCTGCAGTACGGGCCCGCCAGAACGTTGGTCAGGTCCACGACCTTGACGCCGTCCAGTGGCAACTGCTGACGATGCATTCACGCTCCATAGAAGTCAGGTCAGAGGGTGGTCGAACCCGCGCTCCGACATTCGCTTGGCCGCCTCGCGCAGATCAGCGGTGAACTCCTCGACCCGGTCCTCGGTGAAGCGGACCGTCGGCCCGCTCAGCGTCAGCGCCGCCACGATCGCCCCCGAGCCCCCCACGACCGGGACGGCGACCGCCGACAGGCCGGGCTCGCGTTCGCCGTGGCTGACCGTGAAGCCGTCGCGGGCGGCCTGGCCGATCCACTCCCGCAGGGTCGTCAGATGGGCCTCCCCGTACGGGGAGGAGCGGGCCACCCTGACGAGCAGCCGCTCCGGCGCGTCCCTGAGCAGGATCTTGGACGAGGCGCCGGCCCACAGGGGCAGCTCGTCGCCGACCCGCACCACGTGGCGCAGCGGCTGCGGGCTCTCCTGCTGGGCGATGCAGATGCGGTGGGTGTCGCGCAGCACGTAGAGGTTGACGGTCTCGCGGTGCCGGGCGCTCAGCTCGCGCATGAGCTGCACGGTCTCCGGCGGCAGCTCCCACGCCGAGCGGGCCAGGTGCGCCCAGCGCCACAGCGCGGGCCCCGCCGCGTAGCCCTTCGGCGTGGCCCACAGCAACCCCATGTGTTCCAGGGTCTGCAGCAGGCGCAGGGCCGTGGTCTTGGCCAGCCCTGTCTCGTCGACGACCTCACGGATGGTCAGGGTCCGCCGGTTCTCGGTGAGCAGCGAGAGGATGTCGAACGCGCGCTGAACGCTGCGTACGCCCCCGCTCTCCCCCGACCCCGACCCCGACCCCGCAGACATGTTCGAAGGCACGGATCCTCACTAGTGGGTTGAAGGTGAATCTGCGCTCACCCTCTCACGTGGTCCGTACGCTAACACCCAGTCCGCTTGGCGGTCCAGAAGCTCCATCCAGCGGTTCACGTGACCCTCTTGCCAGAACCTTCGCCGTGCTCTTACCGTGAGGCAATCCACAGTGCGGAGTCAAAGAACCACTGCGCGGATCAATGGGAGTCCTCAACCATGAACACCATCAACGAAGCCGGGTGCTTTGTCGCCGGGGAGTGGTTGACCGGCGGCGAACAGGCCGAACGCGTCGGCCCCTATTCACGGCAGGTCGTCAGCCGGGCCCGCACCGCCCAGGCCGGCGACCTCACCGCGGCCCTGGCCTACGCCCGGCAGGCGGCGAGACAGGTCGCGCGGCTGGCGCCCGCCACACGGGCCGACATCTTGGAACGCGCCGCCGCGTCCGTCACCGCGCAGGGCGAGCGGCTGGCGGGCCTGCTGGCCGTGGAGCTGGGCAAACCGCTCAAGGACGGGCGCGGCGAGATCTTACGTGTCGCCGACACCCTGTCCGTCGCCGCGGCCGAGGCGCGGATGATCGGCGGCGAGGTGCTGCCGGTGGCGGGCTGGGGCCGCGGGGTGGGCAACACCGCGATCACGCAGCGCGCCCCGGCCGGCCCGGTGCTCGCGATCACCCCCTTCAACGCCCCGGCCAACCTGCTGGCCCACAAGCTCGCCGCGTCCTTCGCGGCCGGGAACACCACGATCGTCAAGCCGCCGCCGCAGGCTCCCGCGGTCTCGACCGCCCTGGTGGAGATCCTCCTGGAGGCGGGGATGCCGGTGGAGGCGGTGCAGATCCTGCACGGCGGCGGTGACGTGGGCGCGCGGCTGTGCGCCGCCCCGGAGATCGCCGTCGTCAGCTTCACCGGCGGCGTCACGGCCGGGCACGCCGTGGCCCACGCCGCCGGCCCGAAGCGGGTCATGCTCGAACTCGGCGGCAACGCCGCCACCATCGTCTGCGAGGACGCCGACATCGCGGAGGCGGCGCGGGTGTGCGCGCGCACCGGCTACAGCAACTCGGGTCAGAGCTGCATCTCCGTGCAACGCGTCTACGTGCACCGCAGCCGGTTCGAGGAGTTCGCCGAGGCGCTGACGGCCGAGGTCAAGGGCCTGGCCGTGGGCGATCCCCTGGACCCGGCCACCGACGTGGGCTCCATGGTGGACGACGACGCGGCCGAGCGGGTGGTCCGCTGGACCGCCGAGGCCGCCGGCCAGGGCGCCCGGGTGACGGCCGGCGGCACGCGCGAGGGCGCGGTGATGGCGCCGACCGTCGTCGTCGGCCCGCCCGCCGAGGCCAGGGTGGTGCGGGAGGAGGTGTTCGGCGCGCTGGTGGCCGTGCTCCCGTACGACGGCTTCGAGGAGGTCGTCGAGGAGTGCAACCGCAGTCCGTACGGGCTGCAGGCCGGGCTGTTCACCCACGACGTGCGCCGCATCGTGACCGCCTGGCGCGAGCTGGAGGTCGGCGGCCTGGTCGTCAACGGCTCGTCCAACTTCCGCCTCGACCACGTCCCGTTCGGCGGCGTGAAGGACTCCGGCATCGGCCGCGAGTCGCCGCGCTGGATGATCGAGGACTTCACCGTGACCAAGACCCTCCTGCTCAAGGGCCTGACCATCTGGGGAGAGCAGTGACCACCACGGCCGCCCGCGCCCTCGTCGCCCAGCTCGAAGAGCTCGGCGTCGAGTACGTCTTCGGCACCTGCGGGCACACCAACATCGCGGTCCTGGACGCGCTGGCCGACAGCCCGATCCGCTTCGTCATCGCCCGCCACGAGCAGGCGGCGGCGCACGCCGCCGACGGCTACGCCCGTGCCTCCGGCAGGCCGGGTGTGCTGCTCGTGCACGTGGGCCCCGGCCTCACCAACGCGGCGACCGGCGTCATGACGGCCGCGCTGGACTCGGTGCCGCTGGTGGTGATCTCCGGCGACATCCCGTCCTACTACCACGGCCGGCACCCGCACCAGGAGATCAACCTGCACGCCGACGCCGACCAGGCGAGCGTGTTCCGGCCGTTCGTCAAGCGGGCCTGGAACGTGCACCGGGCCCAGGATCTCGGCCGCTTCGTCGAGCGCGCGTTCTGGACCGCCACCACGGGCCGGCCGGGGGCGGTGCTGGTCAACGTGCCGATGGACGTCTTCTCCCGGCCCGCCGCGCCGCACCCGCCGATCAGCAGGACGGCCCCGCCCGGGCTGCCGGAGGAGACCGCGCGGCTGATCGCCTCCCGCCTCGCCGGCGCCGAGCGCCCGCTGATCTACGTGGGCGGCGGCCTGCGCGAGGACCCCGAGCCCCTGATCCGGCTGGCCGAGCACCTCGACATCCCGATCGTGCACTCGCTCATGGCCAAGGGCACGGTTCCCGACGCGCATCCGCTGGTCCTCGGCATGCCGGGCTTCTGGGGTCTTGAGCTCACCAACGCCTGCGCCCGCGAGGCGGACGTGGTGCTGGCCCTCGCCACCCGCTTCGCCGAGACCGACGCCAGCTCCTGGGACCCCCGCTTCACCTGGGACTTCTCGCACAGCACGCTGATCCAGATCGACATCGACCCGGCCGAGATCGGCCGCAACTACCCGGCGGAGATCGGCGCCGTCGCCGACGTGCGGCTCGCCGTCACCGCGATCGCGGACGCCGTCGCGGCCCACCCCGCCCGCTCCCGGGACGAGGTCCGCAAACAGATCGCCGGCGCCCGCTCGGAGCTGTACGCGGCCAGCCGGGAGCGCGGCCTGAGCGACGATTTCCCCTTGCGCCCCGAGCGCATCCTGAAGGACCTGCGGGACACGCTGCCGCCGGACGCGGTCCTGGTCACCGACGTGGGCTGGAACAAGAACGGCGTCGCCCAGTGCTACGAGCTGCCCGCCGAGGGCCGCTTCATCACGCCGGGAGGCGCCTCCACGATGGGCTTCGGCCCGGCCGCCGCGGTCGGCGTGCAGCTCGCCGAGCCGGGCAGGACCGTGATCGCGCTGATCGGCGACGGCGGCATGAGCGCGCAGCTTCCCGCCGTGCCGCTGGCGGTCGAGCAGGGCGCCCCGGTCGTGTTCGTGGTGATGAACAACCGCTCGCACGGCACGATCTCGGACCTGCAGTCGGCGCACTTCGGCCGCAGCCACGGCTGCGACTTCACCGACCCCGCCGGGCGGCCCTACAGCCCCGACTTCGCCGCGCTCGCGCGGGCGTGCGGCGCCGACGGCCACACCGTCGCCGCCCCTTCCGACCTCGGCCGGGCGCTGCGCGAGGCCGTCGAGAACCGGCGGCCCGCCGTCATCGACGTGCCGATGGTCAACGAGCCGGTGCCCACGCCGGGGCACTGGAACATCAAGGACATCTATCAGGGCCACTTCGCCGACTGAGCGGCCTGACCAGGCTGCCCGCCCTCCGGGCCGGAACCGTTGCGCTTTCGAGATTCCCTCAGCGTTTCCCGTCGCCTATAACGAACGTACTAGTCCGTGAATTAGTCCTCACCCACCCCCCTAGAGGTGAACCGTGCGTTTCACGAGATTCCCCATCGCAGCCGCGGCACTGATAGCCCTCGCCGCGTGCGCCCCGCCCGGCCAGTCCACCGACTCGGGAGCCACCGCCACCGGCCCCATCAAGATCGCCAACGTCAACGCCCAGAGCGGCCAGCTCAGCTCGCTCGGCCAGTGGGAGCACAAGGGCGTCAAGCTCGCCATCGACGAGGCCAACAAGGCCGGCGGCGTGAACGGCCGGCAGATCCAGCTCGACCTGTTCGACAGCCAGGGCGACCCCACCGTCGGCACCAACGTGGCCAGGAAGATCGCCGCCGAGGGCTACATCGCCATGCTCGGCACCGCCGAGAGCGCGGTCACCCTCGCCATGGCGCCGATACTCAAGGACGCCAAGATCCCCAACATCACCTCGGGGCAGTCGCCCAAGCTGGCCGAGCTGAAGAGCCCCTTCCTCTTCCTCAACGCTCCCACCAGCGTCACCTTCGACGAGACGCTCGCCAAGTACCTGGTGGACGAGAAGGGCCACAAGAAGATCGCGCTGATCAGCAACAACGGCGCGTACGGGGCGGGCGAGCACGACGCCTTCCTGAGCTCGCTCAAGACCAGGAACGTCACCCCCGTGGCCGACGAGGTGGTCACCCCCGACCAGAAGGACTTCAACGCCAACCTGGCCAAGATCCGCGAGCAGAGCCCCGACGTGCTGTTCATCGGCGCCGAAGAGGTCCAGTCGGGGCTGATCGCCAAGCAGGCCCGCGAGCTCGGCATCAAGGCCGTCTTCGCCGGCGGCGCCCCCGTGGGCACCGACGTGTACGCCACCACCGCCGGCCTCGACAACGCCGAGGGCACCATCGTCAGCTCCCCCTACCTGAGCAACGAGGCCACCCCGGAGATCAAGGAGTTCGCCGCCAAGTACAAGGCCGCCTACAACGAGGACGCCCGCATGCACGTCGCCAAGGCTTACGACGGCGCGTCCATCCTCATCGAGGCGCTCAAGCAGACGAACGGCGAGGGCGGCCAGAAACTCGCCGACGCCATCCGCGGCGTCAAGCGCGCCGGGCTGCTCGGCGACTACACCTACGACGCCAACGGCGTCGGCATCCACGCCACCAAGATCGGCCTGGTCAAGGACGGCAAGGTCGTGCCCGAGGCCGCGAGCTGACGTGCAGGTCTTCCTTCAGACCCTGATCGGCGGGGTCACGTTCGGAGCGGTGTACGCGCTGGTGGCGATGGGGTTCTCGATCGTCTACCGGACGATGGGGCTGGTCAACTTCGCCCACGGCAGCGTCGTCATGATCGGCGCCTACGCCGCCTCCACCTTCTACCTGGCCACGCGGCTCCCCTTCGCCGTCGCGATCGTGGTCGCCATCGCGGTGACGGCGCTGATCGGCCTGGTCATCGAACGGTTCCTGCGCCCGCTGGAGAACAAGGACTTCACGCTGATGCTGATCGGCACGATCGGCTTCGGCGCCGTCCTGGAGGCGGGCGCGGTGCTGATCTGGGGCGCCACCGGGCACGCCGTGCCGTCCCCGGTCGCGACGGGGCCGATCGACGTGGCCGGCATCCGCATCCCCACCTACAGCCTGCTGGTGATCGCGGTCGCCGCGGCCGCGACCGGGCTGCTGGCGCTGTTCCTGCAGCGCACCAAGCGGGGCGCGGCCATGCAGGCCGTCGCCATGGACCACCAGGCCGCGACCGCGGTCGGCATCCACGTGGGCCGCAGCAACGCCATGGCCTTCGCCATCGGCGCGGGCCTCGCCGCGCTGGCCGGCAGCCTGATCGGGCCCATGCTGTACGTCAACCCGACCATGGGCGGCACCCTCGGCATCAAGGGCTTCGCCGCCGCCATGCTCGGCGGCTTCGGCAGCATGCCCGGCGCGATCGTCGGCGGCCTCGCCTTCGGCCTGCTCGACAGCTTCGCCGCCGGCAACTTCCAGGAGTACTCGGAGCTGGTCACGTTCCTGGTGTTCGCCGTGGTGGTCATGATCCGCCCGACCGGCATCTTCGGAGAGGCAACGGTGAACCGGGCATGAAGCGCTGGCTAGGGCTCGTCCCGCTGATCGCGGCGGCCTGGTTGCTGCCCTACACCCTGGGCGGTTACGCCATCCACGTCGCCGACGTCGCGATCATCTTCGCCGTCCTCGCCGTCGGGCTCGGGCTGACCATGGGCGTGGCCGGGCAGATCAACCTGGCCCAGGTCGCGTTCTTCGGGGTGGGCGCGTACGCGGTGGCGATCCTCACCACCGAGGCCGGCCTCGGCTTCTGGACCGCCGCCGTGCTGGCCGTCCTCATCGCCGTGGTGTTCGGCGTGCTGACCGGCATCCCGGCGCTGCGCATGCAGTCGCACTACCTCGGCATCGTCACGCTCGGGCTGGCGCTGGCGTTCACCAACTGGGTCACCAACTCCACGATCGCGGGGCGCGCCGAGGGCATCAGCGACATCCCGGTGCCGCCCATGTTCGGCATCGACCTGTCCAGCGGCTACCTGTTCTACTACGTCGAGCTGGTCGTCTTCGCGGTCGCGCTGGCCTTCGCGCTGTTCGTCACGCACTCCCCGCTCGGCCGCCGCCTGCGCGCCATGCGCGACGACGACCTCGCGGCGGGCGCGCTCGGGGCGGAGATCCCGCTGCTGCGCATGACGGCGTTCGTGCTGTCCGGCCTGTACGGCGGCCTGGCCGGCGTCCTGTACGCCGGGCTGATCCGGTTCGTCGCGCCCGAGTCGTTCAACATCGCCAACATGTTCCTGCTGCTGGCCATGGTCATCATCGGCGGGCGGAGCAGCGTCCTCGGCTGCGTCGTCGGCGCGGTCGCGCTGTCGCTGGTCAGGGAGGCGCTGCTGGACGCGTCCGGCTACGCGCAGCTCGGCTACGGCCTGGTGGTCGTGCTGGTGGTGGTGTTCGCGCCCAAGGGACTGGCCGGGCTGCCCGGGCAGCTCCGGTCCCTGCTGCGCCGGCGGACCGGCGGCTCGCGGGCCCAGCTCGGCGCGTTCCGGCCCTACGACCCCGCGCCCGCCCCCTCCGGGGAGAGCGCTCTTGAGGTCCGGGAGGTGACCAAGCGGTTCAAGGGCCTGGTGGCGCTCGACAAGGTGTCGCTCAGCGTCCCCACGGGCCAGATCCGCGGCATCGTCGGGCCGAACGGCTCCGGCAAGACGACGTTGTTCAACGTGATCAGCGGCTTCTACGACGCCACGGAAGGGTCGGTGGAGCTCGGCGGGCGAGCGGCGACCGGGCTGGCGCCGTACCGGCTGTCGCTGCGCGGCGTGGCCCGCACGTTCCAGAACCTGCGCCTGTTCGAGGATCTCAGCGTGCGCGAGAACCTGCTGCTGGCGCTGGACCGCACCCGTACGAGCTGGATCTGGCGCTACGCGGTCCTGCCGTGGCAGGTGCTGGGCTACGAGCGCACGCTGCACCGGCGGACCGCGGAGCTGGTCGACCGCTTCGGGCTCGCCGAGGTCGCCGACGCCGAGCCGCGCTCGCTGCCCTACGGCATCCAGCGCCGCATCGAGCTGGCCAGAGCCATGGCCATGTCCCCCAGCCTGCTGCTGCTCGACGAGCCCGCCGCCGGGCTCAACGGCGAGGAGGTGCGCCAGCTCGCCGACATCGTCCGCTCCATCAGGGACTCCGGCGTCACCGTGATCATCATCGAGCACAACATGGGCCTCGTCATGTCGCTGTGCGACCAGGTCACCGTGCTGTCCAGCGGCAGGGTGATCGCCGACGGCCCGCCGGCCGAGGTCGCCGTGCACCCGGACGTCGTCGCCGCCTACCTCGGCGACTCGATGGCCGCGCCGACCGAGGAGACCGCAGAAGCCGCCGTCGAGGAGGCGACCCGATGACATCCGCTGGGAGCACGCTCACCGTCGAGGGGCTGTCCGTGCACTACGGCGGCGTGCGCGCCGCCCACGACGTCTCCTTCACCGTCGAGCCCGGCCAGTCGCTCGGCATCATCGGCGCGAACGGCGCCGGCAAGTCCTCCACCCTCAAAGCGATCATGGGGCTGGCGCCCCGGCAGGCCGAGGCCATCCGGTTCGGCGCGCACGACCTGCTGCGGGCGCCCGCGCACACGCTGGTCAGGCACGGCATCGGCTACGTCCCCGAGGGCAGGCACGTCTTCCCCGGGCTCACGGTGGAGAAGAACCTGCTGCTCGGCGCGTACGCGAGCAGCTGGAAGCACACCCCGATCGACGAGGTGTACGAGCTCTTCCCGGTCCTCGCCGAGATGCGCAACCGGCTGGCCGGCGCGCTGTCCGGCGGCCAGCAGCAGATGCTCGCGGTGGGCCGGGCCATGATGTGCCGGCCCAAGGTGATGCTGCTGGACGAGCCCTCGATGGGCCTGTCGCCCAAGCTCGTCGGCGACATCGCCGCCGCGCTGAAGAAGCTCAACGCCGACGGCCTGGCCATCCTGCTCGTGGAGCAGAACGCCAAGCTCACCTTCGACGTCACCACCACCTGCCTGGTCATGGAGAACGGCGAGATCGCCGCCGGCGGCGCCTCGGCGGAGCTGAGCGACGACCCCCGGGTCCGGCGCATCTATCTCGGTCTGTAGAACGTGAGGAGAGGGTCATGGTCCGTCGCAGAGAGTTGCTCGCGGGCGCCGTAGCCGCCGCGCTCGCGGGAGCGGGGCAGCCGCCCGCCGCCGCGGCCGTCCGGCGCTCCGGCCGCGACTTCCCCAAGGTCGGCGGCAACCTGGCCAACCACAACCACAGCGCCCTCCGCCGGCTGCACCCCGGCAACGTCAGGCGGCTGCGCGGGGCGCGGTCACCCGGCGCGGGGTGGCGGTCGGCGCGGGCAAGGTCTTCACCTGCGCCAACGACAACTGGCTGATCGCCCTCGACCAGCGCACCGGCCAGGTGGTCTGGGAGCGGCAGCACCACGGGTACGGCAACCTGGAGAAGGTCGCGGTCACCTACCACGACGGCCTGCTCCACTGCGGCACCAACGACGGCCCGAGGGGCGCGGCCCTCGCCTTCGACGCCGCCACCGGCGACCTGGTGTGGCACTTCTGGGGCACGGCAGCAAGACCGGCATGTACTACATCCTCGACCGCACCGACGGCTCCGCGCCGCTCGGCATCGACGAGGTGCCGGTGCCGCAGGAGCCCCGGCAGAAGACCTGGCCGACGCAGCCGTTCCCGCGCCAGGGCGGCTGGACCGAACTGACGCCGGCGCGGCAGCCGCTCGGCACCGAGGTGTCCGGCCTGCCGCACCGCGCCGTGCCGAACTACCGGATCGGGCCGCTCTACACGCCGCACTGGGACGAGCCGATCCTGACGATCCCCGGCCACGGCGGCGGGGCCGACTGGAGCGCCCATTCCTACAGCGCGAGCACCCGCCTGGTCTACACCGGCTTCGGCTACGTGGCGGCCGCCCACTCGCTGACGCGAGGCGTCCAACGGGCTGCGCCCGCCGGACGAGTACATGGCGGGCGGCGTCGTGGCCGTGGACCCCTCGACGAACCGGGTGCGCTGGAAGAAGAACCTGCCGTACTCGATGGCGCACGGCAACGGCGTCCTCACCACGGCCTCCGACCTGCTGTTCATCGGCCAGCCCGACGGCAACCTGCTCTGCCTGGACGCCCGCGACGGTCGCGAGCTGTGGCGCTGGCAGACCGGGGCCGGGGTCAGCAGCGCCCCCATCGCCTACGGGATCGACGGCGAGCAGTACGTCGCCGTCTACGCGGGCGGCACGAGCATCCCGTACGGGAACTCCGCGCCGCGCGGCGACCACCTGTGGGCCTTCAAGCTGGGCGGCGGCGCGCCCCCCGCGCCCACCCCGCCGCCTCCCGTGGTGCGGCGGCCGGTCTCCGGAGGCCCGGTGGACGGCGGCGCCGTGAACAACACCGTGGTCCTGGCCCGCGTCTACGCGGGCGGCCAGGTGGGCGCCGTCGAGTCCACGGCCGTCAACGCCATGGCCATCGACGACTGCCACAGCCCGCGGCCCACCGGCAAGATCGAGGTCACGGGCTGATCGATCAGGCGCCCGCGCCCCGCAGGTAGGCCACGACCGCGTCCCCCACCATCCGGCGCAGCCGTTCGCGGTGCGCCGGGGCGGTCATGTCCCGCCCGAACAGCGCCCCGAAGGTGTGCTGGTTGGCCACCCGGAAAAAGCAGTACGAGCTGATCAGCATGTGCACGTCGATGGCGTCGGCCTCGGTGACGAAGTCGCCGCTCGCCGTGCCCGCGTCGAGGATCGCCTCGATGAGGTCGAGCACGGGCGTGCCCAGGTTGGCCAGCGCCTGCGACTTGCGGATGTGCTCGGCCTGGTGGATGTTCTCGATCGTGACCAGCTTGATGAAGTCGCGGTGCGCGTCGTGGTGGTCGAAGGTCAGCTCGGCCAGGGTGCGGATGGCCTCCACCGGCGCCAGGTGCCCGACCTCGATCGCCTGCTCCACCTTGCGCACCTCGGCGTAGGCCTTCTCCAGCACCGCGATGAAGAGGCGTTCCTTGCTGCCGAAGTAGTAGTAGATCATGCGCTTGGTCGTGCGCATGCGGGCCGCGATCTCGTCCACCCGCGCTCCCGCGTAACCGTGGCGGGCGAACTCCTGCTGAGCGACCTCCAGGATCTCCGACTTGGTGCGGTCGGGATCCCGCTGGCGTTCAGGGGCTGCGGGTTGACTGGTCACCGGCTCATCCTAGGCACATCTTCCGCCTCAGACGGAGACGAGATCGGTCAGGTGGGCGAGCATCCGCTCGGTGTCCGGTTCCCGGCCGGTGAACAGCCGGAACGCGTGCACGGCCTGGAAGACGACCATGCCGCCGCCGTCCAGCGTCCGGCAGCCGAGCGCCCGCGCCTGTTCGAGCAGCTCCGTCTTCAGCGGCCGGTACACGATGTCGGCCACCCACAGCCCGGGACGCAGCAGCTCGGCGGGCAACGGCATCCCGGGATGGTGGGCCATGCCGGTGGGGGTGGCGTGCGCCAGTCCGTCCGCCCGCGCCAGTAGCTCCGGTAGCTGGGCGGCGTCCGCGGGGCGGGCCCGTCCCGCGCCGAAGCGGGCGGCCAGCTCGCCGGCGAGCGCGGTGGCCCGCGCCGGGTCGGCGTCGACCAGGGTGATGCGATCGGCGCCCAGGGTGAGCAGCGCGTGCGCGACCGCGGCCCCCGCTCCTCCCGCGCCGAGCTGGACGACGTGGTGGGCGGGCGCGTCGGGCAGCCCGCGGGCGAAGGACTCCGCGAAGCCCGTCCAGTCCGTGTTGTGGCCGATGGCCCGATCGCCGTCGAACACCACGGTGTTCACCGCGCCGAGCATGCGGGCGTCCGGCGACAGCTCGTCCAGGAACGGGATGATGTCCTGCTTGCAGGGGTGCGTGACGTTGAGCCCGTCGTAGCCGAACCTGCGTGCCGTGCGGACCAGCTCCCCCAGGTCAGCGCCCACGCGGTCGAGGTCGAGCAGCCGGTAGACGTAGTGCAGCCCGTGGTGCGCGGCCTCCTGCTCGTGCAGCTGCGGGCTCAAAGAGGGACCGATGCCCGAGCCGATCAGTCCGACCAGGTACGACTCCATCACGTCTCCCTTGAGGCCCGTTGACAGACCCTCCTAATGTACGTACTAGTGAGTTACGTGACCAGCGGTCTATGCCGCCTCGGTGGGGCCGGTACGCCGGACGGCCGCGTCGAGATGGCGGCGCGCCGCGGTGATCGCGAGGCGGGCGTGCTCCTTCGCGCCCACCTGGGCCACGAGGGTGGCCCGGGGGATCTCCAGGGCGTACGGGATTCCCGGCGGCAGGGCGCCGAGGATCCCGTGCACGTCGAGACCGCCCTCGCCGGGGAACAGGCGCTCGAAGCGAGCGGCGTGGACGACCTCCTCCTGCGTGGGCGGCGCCTCGGCCGGGGCATCGCAGACGTGGGCGAAGTGGAACCACTCCGGCGGCAGGTCACGCAGCTCGGCCAAGCTGGAGCCGGAGCGGGCGAAGTGGATCAGGTCGACGAGGATGCCCGCGTTGGGCTGGCGGGCGGCACGCAGGACGCGGACGGCCTCGGCGAGGTCGCCGGTCTGCGTCCACGACGGGAATTCCAGATCGACGGTGAGGCCGAGCGGCCTGGCCAGCTCGCACAGCCGCGCGCACCGGTCGGCCTTGCGGGCGAAGTCCGGGTCGGGAAGCTGCGTGATCACATGGCGGGCGCCGAGCTCTGCTCCCGCCTCCAGGAAGCGCACGAACTCCGCGGGATCGGCCTCGGGCGGGATCCGGGCGAGCTCGATGTCGAGCACCTGGATTCCCGTGGCCGCGAGCCGGACCTTGGTCGCCCGCATCAGCGCGGGGTCGGTGGCGAGGGGGTGGTGCGGCTCGTGCGGGGTGACCTTGGTCATGCGCAGGCCCACGTACCGGTAGCCGGCGTCGGCGGCGGCGCTCACCAGCTTCGGGGGCGACAGGCTCAACGCGGTCAGATGCGCCAGGGAGTAGTCGTGCGCGTGGTCGCCGCCGGCGAGGGCGGGCGCCCGTCTCAACGTGGTCAGCCGTCGCCTGCGGTGCGCGGCCATGCGCACCGCCGCGCTGTTCGGGGCGCCGTAGCCGGAGTAGCCGCCGACCCGCTGGACCACCTCGAAGAAGATCCGCGCGCCGATCATCTCGGTGCAGAAGTGCAGGTACTCGCCGTGCTGATCCCGGTCGTAGAGGATGGAGTGCCGTCTCATCGCCGCGAGCAGCTCCTGCGGCAACGCCAGGCGGGCATCGAGGTCGTCGTAGTAGTTGCCGGGGATCGTCAGCAGCGGCGCGCCGAGCGCCCGCATCGCCCGCGCCGCGGCGATCGCGTCGTCGGTGGTGAACGCGATGTGCTGCGGGCTCGGCACCGCCGGCGACCAGTCGCCCCGCCGGAGCGGCGCGGTGTTGAGGTTGATCCGTACGTGGTGCTGCGGGTCGGCCGCGGCCCGGCTGTGCATCAGCCCGAACGGCGCGGGCAGCGTGGTGGTCCGCGTCGCCCGCAGGCCGAGCACGGCGTGGTAGAAGAGCGCGGCCTGGTCGAAGTCGTCCACCGATTCGGTGAGCGAGACGTGGTCCGTCCCGGTCAGCAGGCCGTCGGGGCTGGCCTCGCGCCCGGTGGGGGCGAAATCGTCGAGCCAGTTGTCGTCCCCGCCCGTACGGCAGAAGAAGACGGCCGTTCCGTCCGGGGCCGCCACGGAGTTGAGATGCGCCTCCCCTTCCCGGCGGACCCGAGGGAGCACGGGCGCCAGCAGCCGCTCGGCGCGCCGCGCCGAACCGGCCGGGTCGGCGCTCTCCACGGCCAGCGCGCAGACGGCGGCGGTGCCCGCGGCCACTTTCCGTTGCGGCGCGAAGTTCAGCAGCAGCCGGGCCGCGCCCTGCGACCACAGCTGCACCGGCTTGGAACGATGCCGGCCGGCATGGGTGAACCCGAGCGCGGTGAGCACCCGCGCCACGACCGGGCCGGAGATCTCGTCCACGGCCAGCTCGGTGAACACGTGACCGCCCAGCCGCGGAGCCGGCGGCAGATCGGCCGGCCGGACGCGCTCACGCACCGTCGCCGGGCCGGCCGCGCCGACCGTCTCCTCCAGGGACAGCAGCGACCGCATCGCGTCCACGGCGACGTGCCGGGGGTCCGCCTGCCGGCAGACGTCGTTGAACACCTCGACCGAGAGCGGGCCGTCGTACCCGGTGGCGAGCACGTGACCGAGGAGCCCGGCCACGTCGAAATCGCCCTGCCCGGGGAACAGCCGGTGGTGCTCGCTCCACTCCCATGCGTCCATGTTCAGCCGTGGCGCGTCGGCGAGCTGCAGGTGGAACACCTTCGCTCCGGGCACGGCCCGGATCGCGGCGGGGTCGTCGCCGCGGGCGAACACGTGGAAGCTGTCGAGGCATAAACCGAGCGCGGGATGGTCGGCGCGGCGGACGATCCGCCAGGCGTGCTCGACGGTGTTCACGTACCGGCCCCAGGCCAGAGCTTCGTAGGCGATGCGCAGGCCACGCCGGGCGGCCCGCTCGGCCAGCGTGCGCAGCTGCTCCGCGGCGAGGTCGTCGTCGTCGACGGCGTGCGCGGCGGTCGTCGAGCAGACCGCCATCGTGGTCGCGCCGAGCTGCTCCAGCACGTCGAACTTGCGCTCCGCCCGGCGGAGATTGGCCTCGAACGCCTCGCGCGGCACCGCCTCGAAGTCATGGAACGGCTGATACAGGTGTATCGCCAGGCCCAGGTGGTCGCACTCCTGCCGGATCCGGCCCGGCGACCAGCTCGACACGATGAGGTCGTCCTCGTAGATCTCGATCCCGCCGAAGCCCGCGGCGGCGGCGGCCGCGAGCTTGTCCTCGAGCGTGCCGGAGAGACAGGCGGTCGCGAGCGCCGGCGAGGGGTTCGCGGGGCGGCGGCCGGCGGCAGGGGCCTTGCCACGATCAGCGGTGAGCATGAGGTCTCACCTTTCTGGACGCTGATTAACGAACTAGATACTTACTTATATGCCGAGACCGCCGCCGGCGGAAGGGCTCATACGAGCCGGATGCCGGTACCGGCTAGTTCCAGGCGCCGGGCACCTGGTAGGGGACCTTGCCTTCGAGTTGCTCCTGGTCGAGCACCTCGCCCTTCAGCGGCAGCGCGACGGTGACCGGCCGTCCCCAGGTGGAGTAGCGGGTGTCCGCTTCGACGCGGAGCACCTCCCCCTTCCCGTGGTGCAGGACTCCCTTGGCCGTGACCCGCTCCACCAGTCCGGCCGGGCTCAGACGGAGGGTGTAGGAGATGGTGCTGACGGGCTTGCTCCGGGAAGAGCCGCGGAAGCGTGAGGCGAAGGAATCAGACACCCCGACCAGCTCGTCGGCCTTGATCGTGCCCTTCACCACCCCGCCCCGCCAGGACGTGCGGCGCGCCAGCGCGGCCTTGAGCGTGGCCGGCTCCAGTATCTCCAGCAACGGATTGCTGGCGGGCAGATCGGTGTGCGGGTAGCGGACCCAGTTCGTGCCCTGCGGCAGTACGTCGGCGAAGCGGGGGCCCGAGACGTAGTCGTCGTGGCCCGACGAGATCACCCTCAGGGGCGTCTCTTCCACGGCGGCGTACTCCGCCAAGCCGAGTTCCTTCAGACCGCTCCTCATCACCTTGCTGTACCGCGCGCGCTGGGACGTATCAGAGGCGATCTCGCCCTGCGGCCCGAACCCCACCATGCCGTCCAGCTTCAAGGTGTAGTACACGCCGTGACCGTGATCCACCTTCGCGGTGTACACGATGTCCACGCCCTTGCCGCGGATCAGAGCCGCCCGGAGCGCCGTCACCGGGTCGGTCCCGGGCGCTGCCTGCGCAGGGGCGGAGAGGAGCTGCGCCAGACCCGCGATCAGCATGACGCCCACGACGGTTCGCTTCATCACGTTCCCCTGGGATCGGTCGGAGGGACGCAACAATCTTGTGCATACAAGATCAACTGTCAAGCCGAACCACGATCATGATGAGCCCTGCTGGAGCTTCACGTAGCGGTGGGCGGGGACGACGATGGGTCCGGTCTCGCTCGGCGCGAGGTGGTCGAACGGCCCTTCGTCGACCCAGCCGTTCCGCTCGTAGAACCGGCGGGCGCGTACGTTCCCCGCGACGACCGCCAGCCACGCCCGCCCGTGACCGTTGGCCGCGACGAGGCGTTCGGCCTCGGCGAGCAGCGCGGTCGCCACGTCGCCGCCGCGGTGCTCCCTGGCCACGTAGACCTGCTCCACCTCGTCCCCGGCCACCATCACGAAGCCGGCCACGGTGCCCCCGACGATCGCGACGACCGTGTCCGCGATCCGCTGCTCCGCGCGTTCGCCGAACGATTCCGGGGTCCTGACCGCCGCGAGCGCGTCGGGGACGTTGCCCCGGTGCCCGTCGCCCCAGCCCTCGTGCCAGATCCTGGCGATCTCCTGCGCGTCTTCATGCCTCGCGGGACGCAGCTGCACGCTCCGACTCCTTCACGACTCCGCGGCGGCGGCGCTGAGCTCCACCTGCCACCGGCAGATTATCCCGGAGATCGGCCCGGCTCCGATGAGGTGGTGCTTCCCGGTAGTGCTAGGGTCATCGAACATGAAAACCATTCCCATTCGTTGGGGTGTGGCGGCCGCTGTGCTGACCCTGGCCACCGCGTGCGGTAGCGGCAGCGGTACGGCGGCGACCACCGCTTCCCCGGCGACCCGGGTGACGAGTTGCGGACTCCCCCTGACGATCCAGGCCCCGCCGCGACGGGCGGTGGCCATGGAACAGAACGCGGCAGAGATCATGCTGACCCTGGGGCTGGCCGGCCGCATGGCCGGCACGGCGTACCAGACCGACCCGGTGCTCCCCGAACTGGCGCAGTCCTACGCGAAGGTGCCCGTGCTGGCCGAGCAGTACCCGGGCCGCGAGGCGCTGCTGGCCGGCAAGCCCGACTTCGTCTACTCCATGCGCGCCTCGGCCTTCGCCCCCGAGGCCGCCGGGTCGCGCCAGGACCTCGCCAGGCTGGGCGTCCCCGCGTACCTGTCGTCCAACGACTGCGAGGACCGGGCGCTCATCCCCGCCACCGCCGAGTTCGAGGCGATCTTCAAGGAGATCGACGACATCGCCACCGTCTTCGGCGTGCAGGAACGGGGCCGGTCCGTGGTCGCCGACCTGCGCCGGCGGCTGGAGGCGGCCGAGCGCGCGGCGCCGGCGAACCTCGACGCCGACATCATGTGGTACTACTCCGGCACCAAGACCCCCGCCATCGCCGGTGACACCGGCCTGCCCGGCACGATCACCCGGCTGCTGGGGGCGCGCAACGCATTCGCCGACGTACAGCAGCAGTGGCCGGAGGGCAACTGGGAGGAGATCGCCGCCCGCGACCCCGACGTCATCGTGCTGGCCGACCTGACCCGCGGCGGCGACGGCGACAGCGCCGAGGCCAAGAAGCGCTTCCTCCGCGGCGACCCCGTCGCCTCCAGGCTCACCGCGGTCAGGAACGAGCGCTTCATCGTCGTCCCGGGCTCCTCCGTGGACCCGTCCATCCGCGCCGTCACCGCCGTCGAGCAGGTCGGCCGCGGACTGACCAGCCTGTACGCACCCGCCAAGGAGAACGCATGACCGCCCCCGTCCTGACCCCGCGCGACCTGCTGGCCCGTTGGGAGGAGCAGCAGAGCGCGTACGTCGCCCACCGCGAGAACCGTTTCGAGGTCATGCTGGACGTCCTGCGCCTGCACTGCCCCGCCGAGCCGACCGTGCTGGACCTGGCCTGCGGGCCCGGCTCGATCGCTGACCGGGTGCTGGCCCGCGTGCCCGGCTCCCGCGTCGCCGCCGCCGACCACGATCCCGTGCTGGCCCGGCTCGCCGAGACCGTGCTCAGCGAGTACGGCGACCGCGCCACCGTCGTCGACGCCGACCTGGCGGAGCCCGGCTGGAGCCGGCGCTTCGCCGACCGGCGCTTCGACGCCGTCCTGACCTCGACCGCGCTGCACTGGCTGTCCCCGTCCCAGCTGCTCGGCGTCTACACCGAGCTGGCCGCGATCCTGCCGCCCGGCGCGGTCCTGCTCAACGCCGACCACCTGCGCTTCGGCCCCGGGCACCCCACCCTCGCCGAGCTCTCGGCCCGCCACGACGAGCAGGTGCGGCAGGCCGCCTTCACCGCCGGAACCCCCACCTGGGACGCCTGGTGGACCCTGGCCGGGCAGCTGCCCGACCTCGCCGAGCGGGTCCCCGAGCGCGAGCGGCGCTTCGCCGATCGCCCGCCCCAGCCGCTCGCCCCGCTGCCCTTCCACCTCGCCGCCCTGCGCACGGCCGGCTTCACCGAGGTGGGCACCGTCTGGCAGTACCTCGACGACTACGTCGTCTTCGCCAGGCGATGAGGACGGCATCCGCGATCAGCGCCGGCCTGCTGCTCCTGCTGCTGTCGATCGCGGCCGCCTCCGTGGTGGGGGCGGCCGGGCTGTCCCCCGCCGACGTGCTGCGGACGGTCGCGGCCCATGCCGGCCTGCCGGTACGGCCGCTCGCGCCGCTGGACGACGGCATCATCTGGGAGCTGCGCCTGCCGCGGGTCCTGCTGGCGGCGCTGGTGGGGGCCGGCCTGTCGGTGTGCGGGGCCGTGCTGCAGGCGCTGACCCGCAATCCGCTGGCGGACCCGTACCTGCTGGGCATCTCCTCCGGCGCCTCCACCGGGGCGGTGGCCGTACTGGTCCTGGGGCTGGGCACCGGCGCCGCGGCGCTGTCGGCGGGCGCCTTCGGCGGCAGCGCGCTCGCCTTCTGCTGCGTGCTGGCCATGATCGGCAGGCGGTTCGGCAGCACGGTCCGCGTCGTGCTGGCCGGGGTCGTGGTCTCCCAGCTGTTCAGCGCCCTGACCAGCCTGACCGTGATCTGGGCGGCGGACGCGCAGAGCACCCGCGGGGTCACCTTCTGGCTGCTGGGCTCGCTGGCCTCGGCGAGCTGGGCGAGCGTGGCCCTGTGCGCCGTGGTCGCGGCGGCGGGCATGACGGCCTGCTGGGCGGCCTCGTCGGCGCTGGACGCGTTCGCCTTCGGCCGCGAGGCCGCCGCGTCGCTGGGCATCGCGCCGGCCAGGACGGAGCTGATCCTGTTCACGGTCACCGCGCTCACCACGGCGGTGCTGGTCGCGGCGAGCGGCGCGATCGGGTTCGTCGGCCTGATCGTCCCGCACGCCGTACGCGCCATGACCGGGGGCCGGCACCGCGCGCTGCTTCCCGCCTGCGCCCTGTACGGCGGCGTGTTCCTGCTGGCCGCCGACACCGTCGCTCGCACCGCCTTCGCCCCCCGCGAGATCCCCGTCGGCGTGCTGACGGCGCTGATCGGCGTGCCCGCCTTCGCGCTCGTCATGCGGCGGAGAAAGGAGACACCGGCGTGAGCCTGCGCGCCCACGACGTCAGGTGGACGGCCCAGGGCCGGCCGATCGTCGACGGGATCACCGTCGCGTTCACCCCGGGCGGCCTGACCGGGCTGCTCGGCCCGAACGGCTCCGGCAAGTCCACCTTCCTGCGGCTGCTCGCCGGGCTGCTCCGGCCGCACGGCGGCACGGTCCTGCTCGACGGCCACGACCTGGACCGCCTCCCCCGGCGCGACGTCGCCCGCCGCCTGGCCGTGGTCGCCCAGGAGGTCAGCACCGACGCGGAGCTGACCGTCCTGGACGTGGCGCTGCTCGGACGCATCCCCCACCGCCGCCGCCTGGCGGCCTCGACCGGCGAGGACGATCTCGTACACGCCCGCCGCGCCCTGCGCCGGTGCGGCGTCGCCGAGCTGGAGCACCGCCGCTGGTCCACGCTCTCCGGCGGCGAACGCCAGCGGGTGAACATCGCCCGCGCCCTCGCCCAGGAACCCACGGAGCTGCTACTGGACGAACCCACCAACCACCTCGACATCGCCCACCAGCTCGCCCTGCTGGACCTGCTCGCCGCGACCCCGGTCACCGTCGTCACCGCCCTGCACGACCTCAACCTCGCCGCCCAGTACTGCGATCAGCTCCTGCTGCTGCACCAGGGGCGGCTCGTCGCCGCCGGCCCTCCGGCGGAGGTCCTCACGGAGGAGACGGTGGAGCGGGTCTACCGCGTACGAACGGAGATCACCCGCTCCGCCGCCGGCCGTCCGAGCCTGCGTTTCCTGAGGTGACGGGCTAACTCCGCCAACGAGCCCTTCGACGAGCGGCCTCGGAGGCGAGAACCTCCAGATTCGCCCTGACGACACGGGTCGTGGGGTGATCACCTCCAGCACTCGCTCACAGTCGCTGAGGGTGGTCGTGCACAGCGCGACGGCCCGGCCCAGATCCCCCGCCGCCTGGTAGGCGCTGACGAGGTAGATGCGGGAGGCCAGGGTCGATGGGTGGTCGGGGCCGAGGACGCGTTCGCGGTCGTTGAGGGTGGCCTCGTGCAGCGGGATGGCCCGGCCCAGGTTCCCCGCCGCCTGGTAGGCGTCGGCCAGGTAGAAGCGGGAGGTGAGGGTGGAGGGGTGGTCGGGGCCCAGCACCCGCTCATCGTCGCTGACGCTCACTTTGAGCAACTGGATGGCCCGCTTCAGTTCACCCGCTGCCTGTAGGGCGATGGCGAAGGTGCTGCGGCAGGTCAGGGTGTCGGGATGGTCGGGGCCCAGCACCCGCTCGCAGTCGCTGACAGTGGCCTCAAGCAGTTGGATGGCCCCATCCAGGTTCCCCGCCGTACGGTAGGCGCCGGCGAGGTAGACGCGGGAGGACAGGGTCGCGGGGTGATCAGGACCGAGCACGCGCTCCCGTTCCGCCAGCGTCTGCTCGAACAGCGCGACGGCTTGGTCCAGCTCCCCCGCCTCCTGGTAGGCGTTGGCCAGGTAGGTGCTGCAATTGAGGGTGTCGGGGTGGTCGGGGCCGAGCACCCGCTCATAGTCGGCGGCCGTGGCCTCGAACAGCTGGGTGGCCCGCTTCAGGTCCCCCGATGCCTGATAGGCGCCGGCCAGGCTGGTGCGGGTGGCCAGGGTCGCGGGGTGATCAGGACCGAGCT
>NZ_JBGLOU010000002.1:246126-921022 GCF_041402765.1 Nonomuraea sp. AD125B
GCACCCGCTCATAGTCGGCGGCCGTGGCCTCGAACAGCTGGGTGGCCCGCTTCAGGTCCCCCGATGCCTGATAGGCGCCGGCCAGGCTGGTGCGGGTGGCCAGGGTCGCGGGGTGATCAGGACCGAGCTCGTGGTCGCGCCCGGCGAGGGCGGCCTCGAACAGTCGGATGGCCTGGCTCAGGTCCCCCGCCTCCTGGTAGCCGAGGGCGAGGTTGTGGCGGGCGGACAGAGTGTCGGGATGGTTCCGGCCGAGCACCCGCTCCAGGTCGGGGAGGGTGGCCTCGAGCTGCGCGATGGCCCGCCGCCAGTCCCCTGCCGCATGGTAGGCGCCGGACAGGTTGCTACGACTGATCAGGGTGTGGTGGTGGTCGGCGCCCAGCACGCGTTCGCAGTCGGCCGTCGTCGCCTCGTACAGAGGAATGGCTCGGCCCAAGTCCTGCACCGCATAGTAGGCGTGCGCGAGGTTGGTACGGCAGACCAGGATATGGGGGTGGTCGCGGCCGAGCACCCGCTCACAGTCGGCGAGGGTGGCCTCGAGCAGCTGTACGGCGCGGGCAGGTTCGGCGAGATCGTGCAGAGCTTTGCCACACCCGATCCGGAGTTCCAGGAGCTTCTCGGGGAGCTCGTCGGCGGGGGCCCGCCGGTAGAGGGCGTCGCTCTGGTCGATGACCATCTCGACCGCGGCCCGGGCCGCCCAGGTCTCGGCGCCGTGAGGCAGCGCGTCGGCGTAGTCCTGGAGCAGCGCGACGGCCTGGTTCAGTACGGCGCCGAGGTCGCCGTGGTGGGCGGCGCGATCGCACAGTACGCGCTGGATGAGGCGGTGCATCAAGACCGTGGTCCCGTCCTCGCTGAAAGTGATCAGCGAGGTGTCGGCCAGGTCGGCGAGCATTTCCCGCAGGCGTACCGGCGCGCTCCCGGCCTCGGAGCCCGCATCGCTCAGGGCGGACAGCACCGTCAGCGGGACGCCGGAGGGCGACAGCACCGCGAGAATCGACAGCACCTCATGGGCGAAGGGCAGAGCGGACTCCGCCTGGGTGACCGACAGCAGAATGGCCTCGGCGGCGCCGGCCGGGTAGGCGTCGCCGTCCTGAGCGGTCAGATAGTCGCCGACGGGGAAGCCGCGCAGCAGCTCCAGGTAGCCGGCATGGTCCAGGCGCAGCCGGACGATCACCGTGGCGGCCTGCGCCAGCGCCAGCGGCAGATGTCCCAGCTCGTGGGCGAGCGCGGCGGCGCCGTCGGGGTCTTCCAGGCGGGTACGCCGCCGCAGGAAGGCCCCGGCTTGCTCGGAGGTGAACACCTCCACCTCGAGCGGCGCGTACGCGCGGGCGAAGGCGCGGTTGCGGGTGGTGATGACCACTCGCGTGGCGCCGGTGGCCGGGCACCAGGCGCGCAGGGCGTTCACGTCGGTGGCGTTGTCGAAGACCAGCAGCGCCGGCTCGGTGGTGGCGGCCAGCCAGGCCTTGGCACGGCGGGCGGCCGCGGCGGCGTCCTCGTCGGGGCGGCGTTCGCCCAGCCGCTCGGCCAGGGCGGCCAGGCCGGTCAGGATCTGGTCGGGGGTCTCGGCGGCGATCCAGGCCACCACCGGCCAGCGCGCGGCCTGGCAGGCCCAGGCGTAGGAGGCGGCCAGCATCGTCTTGCCCACCCCGGGCGTACCGGCCACCGCGCAGATCACCGCCGCCCCGCCGCCACCCGCATCCTGTACGGCCTGATCCGGGGCCGGGTCGCCGAGCAGTTCGCCGAGCTGCCGCAGCAGCGACTCCCGCGGCTCGAAGCCGGGCGGGCGTTGCGGGATGTCGCCCTCGACGATCTGGCCGGGGGCCGGCGTGGACGGATAGTGATGGTGGATCGTCAGATCCCTGGCGGACTGATACACCCGGCCCTGGCCGGAGGCCTGTGCCCACAGCTGGGCAGGCTCGCGCTCAGCCGGGTCGAGATGGCGGGGCCTCCCTCGGGGGCCGCGTGTCCGGTTCGATGCGGCGTTGGCGGCTCCCCCGTCGCCGCGGCCACTGCCCTGGCCCGCCGCCCGTTCCTGCGTTTCGGCGGATCTGCGCGCGCCGGCGAGCGCCACCGCGACGACGGGCCTGATCGCCGCCCTCGGCCTGAGCCTGGGCTGGTGACCGGATCGGGGTCAGTGGAACAGGATGTCGGCGGTGTGGCGGGTGCCGTCCTCGAAGGTGAGGATCAGTCTCCTCGCGGTGTCCTTCCACGCCTTGTCGCTCTTCCACACGTAGGTGTAGGTGCCGGCGTCCGGGTCGTAGTGCAGGCCGGACTGGCCGGCGGCCTGGGCGGGTTCGGGCGGGCCGGTCGGTTCGCCGGTCTCGGTGTCGTACGGCTGGCTGGACGGGGAGCCGGGAGCGAGAATGCCCAGGCCCTGGTAGGAGCCGACGCTGAAGGTCACGGGTACGGCGGCGCCCGCCTTGCGGTGGGTGACGGCGGGCGGGGCGGCCAGGGGCGGGTGGAAGCCGCCGAAACGGTAGCGGGAGGGCGCCCAGTCGCCGACGCTGCCGCTCACGGGCAAGGCGACCTGGTTGGAGCCGTCGGCGTCCAAGGTGACGAGGTAGCCGCCGTCGCGGACGATCTTGGTGCCGTCCGGGGACCACACCGCCGAGGTGGCGATGGCGATCAGCATCGTCTTGTTGCTGCCGTCGGCGTTCATCACCCAGACGACCGGGGGCGGGCCCATCTGTGACTGGATGTACAGGATCTTCGTGCCGTCCGGCGACCAGTCCGGGCGGGTGGAGGAGCCGGTGACGAACTGGGTGGTCAGTTTCTGGGGGTTGGTGCCGTCGGCGTTGCGGGTGTAGACGTCCGACTTGGACACGTACGCGATCTTGGTGCCGTCAGGGGACCAGGCCGGCTGCGTGGCGTCTCCCTCGACCAGGGTGACGGGGTCGGCGCCGTCGGCGTTGACCACCTTGAGGCCGTCGGCGGTGGCGTAGGCGATCTTGCTGCCGTCGGGGGACACGGCGAGTCCCCGGCGGATGAAACCGGAGCCGGTGGTGAGCTGGGTGATCCCGGTGCCGTCGGCGTTCACCGTGTACAGCTCGGCAGGGTCGTCACAGCGGGCGAAGACGAGCTTCTGACCGTCGGGGAAGGCGTCCACCGCGCACTCGTACTCGGGGCCCTGGACGAGAGGTGAGCTCCCCGTGCCGTCGGGGTTGACGCTGTGGATGTTCTCGCCCGAGAGATAGTAGATCTTGCCGTTGACGCCGGGGTAGGCGGCGTGCGCGGGTGCCGCGTTCAGGGCGGCGGCCGTCACACCGCCGCTCAGGGCCAGGACCAGGCAGGTGATGATCGCGCCTGATCGGGCCCAGGGCCGGTGAGAGCTCGCTGATGCTCGTACGGACAAGACAGAACCCCTTTCCCGGAGGACCGGCCTCCGGTGACGTGGTGCGGCGGGCAGGTGAGACATGCCGGACTCGGAGCTCGATCGACCGGCGACGGCAGCCTGCGCATCCCCCGGTGGCCGCCGCGCTCGCGCATCGGCAGAAGCCGCGCGTGACGCCTCCGACGCATGTTCCCCCACGGGAGAGTCATGGTCCAGAGGTTGCGGAGGAGCGGAACGCGCGCGCCGCCCGCACCGCCCCGGCCGGACAGTAGAGTGATCACGGCATCGGCTCGCCCGGCTTCCCGCTGCTGTGTCACTGGCGGGTGCTGCCGCACCCGCGGCTGTCATCCGCTGTCTGAAGTGCCACCCGAGCCCCGCACACGCGACCTGGAGTGAGCAACATGACGCCCTCTCCCGGGCCACGCTCGTCGGCCGAGATCCGCACCTATCTCAAAGGTCAGCTCAACCACGCGCTTCGCCGGCTCGGCATGTTCGGCGGTGAGACGTCCCTGCGCCTCCTGTTCGATCACCTGGCCTACGCCGAACACCAGGAGACGGAGTGGGCGCGAGCAATGCGGTCCCTGGAAAGGCGGGGCGCCTTCGTCTCCCTCGGCGTGACGGGAGCGCTCGCCACCGTCCTGCCTGATCTCCGCCACGACGGCGTGGCCTCGATCTACGCCGAGCTCGCCCACGATCGAGGGTGGCTGGAGGCCGACAGAACTCTGACGAGCGAGGATCATGCGTCCCTCCGGCGGAGAATCGCCGCTTGGGCCGCTCACGACCGGACCCTCAGCGAAGTCCGAGAGGAGTTCGGCCCGCCTTCCGTTCTTCTCAGCGGCACCAACCCCTTCTACGGCAAGACCTTCGCCTACCTGACCGAACAGGCGACGGAACCGATCGTCTTCTTTCACCTATGGAACGGGTGCTCCTACGAGACCGAAACGACCTGGCGTCCGATCCACGACGAACCCGTCCTCTTGGCCGTCCGTTGCGGAAGGGGAGCGTTCAAGGACACCTTCACCTTCACACCGGAAGGAAGCAGACGCCGTCCGGCCTGACGGTCCGTGCCCCTGTGGAGTACTCCTCGCTTAGAGGAGGAACGGGTCCGCCCGCAAAGCGTAGAGCTCTGGCGGGTAGAAGTCGGCCACGGAGATCACTTGGCTGGTGGGTGATGTGCCGCGCAAGGTGACCGGATTCAGCCGCTTCTGGCACAGCTCGTTCGGGGGTTGGTCCAGGACGAGGTTGGTGTAGCCCTCTTTCCTCAGCTCGAAACAGAGTGCCTTGATCAACCGATCGCGCTGCTCGGGACGGTGGCGGTGGGGTTTGCCCAGGCGGAAGTAGCGGAGTTCGCAGGCGTCGGGGGTCGGATGCCCGAGAACGGCGCCGACGACGCCGAACAGCTCGCTTCGATGGTCCTGATCGAGGACCAGCAGGAGGCGCTGCTTGCCGGTGCCGGCGTCCTGGAAGATCTGCCGGCGCAGTTCGGCCACGCTGCGCGCGCCGGTCAGCTCGGTCACCAGCGGTTCGTCGTAGGGCTCGTAGTCGCGGACGCGATCCGCGTAGCGCAGGCGGAGGTCCAGGTACTCCTCGTGACCGCAGGGCATCATGAACCCGTGCTTACGGGTGCAGCCGGGGTCCCAGTGGTAGGCGTAGTGGATGAGAGAGGCGGCCAGGTCGGGGTGGGCGCTGGCCCAGATGTCGTCGAAGACGAACCAGGGGCGGTGGCCGATGGAGTCCGCGTGCAGGGCCATCTGCGCCAGGTGCTCGCCGACGTGGATGAGGGTCAGCTCGGGCAGGCGGCCGTCGTCCGGGGTGACGGTACGCAGGTGTTCCAGCGCCGCCCGGTGCGCCTGGTCGTGCGGCTCGGGGAGTTCGCCGGCACCGCCTGCGAAACGGCTGAGACGTTCGAGGGCGGGTGCGATGCCGTCTTCGTCCGGGGCTGTCAATGCTCGGAGGTCGAGGAGAGGGCCGGGCCAGTTGTCGCGATTCTGGACGGGGCGGCGGAGTGCGGCGGCTAATTGAGGCAGTCGCACTCCGGGAAGAACGTACGTCCGATCCCAGCCGAGGGTGTCGTGCCTGGCGTTCAATGTGGTGAGCAGCACGTAGGTGGCGCCGACGTCGTGAGTGGTCGAGGGAGCGAGCTCGGCGCAAGGGAAGGGTGCGACGAACGGCGTCGGGCCGGGAGCGGCGGCGTCGGGCAGCGGCCACGAGGGGTGGAGGGGGTAGGTCCAGCGGTCCGGCTGCTCGGCGACGCGGGCGTCGTCGACGAAGTAGAACGCCTCCTCCAGGTGCACGCCCATGCTGCTGATGCGGATGCTGTGGTCATCGATGTGCAGCTCCTTGTCGGCCCACAGCTGCATCCGGATTCGGCGGCGTAACTCGACCATGTCCTCAGGAGGGGTGTCGCCGCATTCTCTCAGCCATTCCAGCTCGTAGGGTGCGCCGTTCAGGTCGGAGTGCGCCCGGTCGAGGCCGTCCGGCTCCCACAAGCCGCGAAACCATTCCAGGACGGTGCGGCCGGGCACGTGCCGGACGCTCTTGCACAGCGGCCCGGCTTCCCAGTTGCGATGGATGAAGTACATCAGGTGCGGGCTCCTGAGGTGATGACGGCGTGGCCAGTCATGTTACTGATCTTGCCGACCGCACCGCCCCGTCGCTGTGCCCAGGCCGACCAGTAGAGTGATCACGATGACGGACACGCGGTCGACCGCCCATCGTGACGTTTCCGCGGCCCTGGCCCGCTGTGACGACCGGCAGCTGGCCGAGTTGCTGGAGCGCGAGGGTGTTCCCCTCGGCACCGGGATCGGCGGGGCCTCGGCGCGGCTCGACGTCGGTGGCACCCCGGTTTTCGTCAAACGGGTGCCTCTCACCGAGCTCGAACTGCGCCACCCGCACTCGACGGCCAACCTGTTCGGGCTGCCGCCCTTCTGTCAGTACGGCATCGGCTCGCCCGGCTTCGGCGTCTGGCGCGAGCTGGCCGCGCACACGATGACCACCGAATGGGTGCTGACCGGCCGGTCCCCCGCCTTCCCGCTGCTCTACCACTGGCGGGTGCTGCCCGACGCCGAGCCTGCCCCGTTGTACGGAGAGCTCGCCGACATCGAACGGACGGTCACCTACTGGGAGGGCGCGCCCGGCGTGCGCCGCCGTCTCGAAGCGCTGGCGGAGGCGCCGGCGAGCCTGACGCTCTTCCTGGAGCACTTTCCCAACAACCTGCACCAGTGGCTGGACGAGCAGGTGCGGGCGGGGGATGCCGACCGCGCGTGCGCCCTGGTGGATCAAGGGCTGCGGGAGGCCGTGTCCTTCATGAACGCGGGCGGGCTGCTGCATTTCGACGCGCATTTCGAGAACGTCCTCACCGACGGGCGCCGCTTCTACCTGACCGACTTCGGATGCGCCGTGTCGACCCGGTTCGACCTGTCGGAGGAGGAACAGGTCTTCTACCGCAGGCACCTCACCTACGACCGCACCTACACCCTGACGTATCTGGTGAACTGGCTGGCCGGCGCCTTCCACGGCGCCGACTGGGCGGGGCGGCGCGAACTCGTACGGACATGGGCTTCAGGAGAGCGGCCGGTCGGCGTGCCCGGCGGGGTCGCGGCACTGTTGTCGCGGGACAGCCCCCTGGCCACCGTGCTGAACGGTTTCTACCACGGGCTGCAGAGTGAGAGCAGGAAGACGCCGTACCCGCTGGAGGAGATCCGCCGGGTCGCCGGACGGCACTCCCTGCCGCTCGAGTAGGTTCTGCGGCCCGTCGATCATCAGTCGTCGCTCATAAGGTGCTTGGGCGGGGGCGTGATCTTGACGGGTTCTCCCCATCCTCGATAGATCATGTTCATCGTCATGGTGTAGGTGTCGCCGCCCTCCCCCCGGGTGAGCCTCATGATGGCGTGGAAGCGTCGCGGCAGCTGGTCCGGGCCCACCCAGAGTTTCCAGGTGATCGGCCCGCCGTAGGCGAGCTCCTCCTCCCGCGTCTCGAAGTACATCCCGGCCTGCCGCTCGCCCAGCTTGGGAACCGTCACCGTGCCGCTGTGGAGGGTCGTCTTCACTCCCTCGAAGGTTCCGCCGTCGGCGCTGGTCGCGCCGTGGGAGGCGCCCAGTTCGAGGAAGCCCGGGTTGATCCCGTTGATGAGATCCTCGCCCCATATGACCCCGTCGAGGTTCTGCGCGTAGGTCCATTTCCCCACCGTCGACGGCGACTTCCAGGTGTACTTGCCGTCCTTGGAGCGTCTGTATTCCTGTGAGTAGAACTTGCGGCCGATGCTGATCTCCCGGGCCCGGCCCGTTTCCCTGCCCACCTGGGAGATCGTCGTGGTGTCGGTGGCGTACACGCCTGAAGCCCTGAAGCGGTACGCGCCGGACGCCTTGATGTCCCAGGTGGCCGGGGGGCCGCCGCGTCGCACGACGGAGAAGCGCACACCGCTTCTCTTCGCGAATTCCTTCTTGATTGCTTTGACGACGGAGTCGAGAGTCTCCGATTCGGGAGCCGCGTGAACAGCGCCGCCGGGAATCGTGACGCTCAGCAGGCCGGCCATCACCAGCACGACGCTCAGGCGTTTCATGCGCCGATCATCGCAGAGGATGATCTCCTGTGAGGCTTCTCAGAGCACAGCCGGGGTCGTCGGCGTAGAAGCGGATCGTGGTGACGTGTTCGCGACGGCCGAGGGGCCTGGTGACGGTGAGCGGCGCGGTCAGGTTGACGATCAGGTTGGTCTGCGCGTCCACTCCCACCGTGAGGTGGCCGTCCGCGACGGCGATCACGCCGCGCGCGTTGTAGTTGCGGCTGATCTTCACCGAGGCGATGAGCTCGCGTGGGACGCGTACGTCGAAGTACGCGCCGTAGCGGATGCGCAGCTCCTCGGCGGTCACGACGTGCGGGCGGGTGGCGGACGCCGCCCCGAGGGCCAGGACGAACAGGAGCTGGTAGACATCGGCCATCATGACGACGGCGCGCAGGCCGGCCGAGGCGTCCGAGGCCGCCAGCATCCACTCCAGGGCGACGGCCTGTACGGCCACGGCGAACAGCAGCATCAGCAGCAGTGGCCGCTGGTTCTTCGCGTAGGCCAGGGCGGTGCCGCCCGGCGTCACCCCGTCCTGACGCCGCCTGACCCACAGCGCGAAGCTGGCCAGGTTCCGGCGCTCGGCTCTCATGAGCATGCGTACCGGCAGCGGCACCAGGGCGTCGGCGATCGTTCTCAGCGCGTCCCATGGCGAGGCGCCGGCCTTGCGAGCGGCGCTGGACAGCCGGTACGCGTGCACGTAGCCCATGGCGGACAGCGGCGCGATCACCGCCGCGGCCAGCAGTCCCGCCGGCGCGGGCGTCCACCATCCAGCGACCATCGACAAGGCGACGAGCAGGTCCAGGGCCGCCACTGCCAGCAGACCGTTACGAGGGAGGCTGAGCCGCATGCTCACGCCCTTTCATCGTCGGGGCATGGCCATGAAGATCATATAGGTGGGTGATCGCGCCCCTGCGGGCGCCCTCGGCTCCACGGCCGGGCGGAGCGTGTCACTGGTCGCGTCTGGCGACGGTGAGCAGGTGGCCGCTGACCCCGAGCAGCGACGGCACCGATTCCATCGAGCGCTGCGCGTCGAGCAGGAGGGCTCGGCGCTCCGGGTCGTCCAGCCAGTCGCCGACGTCGCCGTACAGCCAGAAGGCGCCCTCCAGGCCGTACCGTTCGACAGCGGGAAAGCCCGCGTCGGCGAATTCTCCCGGCACTTCGTCGGGGTCGTGGAAGTAGGCCGGGAAGCCTCGCCCGGGAGAGATCATGATCCCGTCCGTCGCCGCCGCGTGCGCGGCCTGCCGTTCGCGTTCCTGGAGGTAGTGCCCCGTGCAGATGGTGTCGTGGACGGCCGCGTGACGGTTGATCGTCGCAGCCGCGATCACGCCGCCGGGTCTCAGGGCGCGGCGGGCCTCCGTCAGGGCCAGCACTCGATCGGCTCGGTCCGGCAGGTGGTAGAGGGGGCCCAGGAGGAGGACCGCGTCCTGGCTCGCGTCCGCGACGGGCAGCCGGCGTGCGTCGCCGAGCCGCGCGGTCACCCCGGTCAGTCGGGCGGCACGTTCGACATGGCGGGGAACGGGGTCGAGGAGTTCCACCTCGTAGCCGTCGGCGCTCAGCCACTCGGCGTGCACGCCGGTGCCGCCGCCCACGTCCAGCACCCGGGCCGGCGCCGGCGGGAGCGTCCTGCGCAGCACATCCTGCGTGCGCCAGAACTCCAGCCGGCCACGCCCTTCGCGCAGTCGGGCGTCTTCTCTGTCCTGGTCGTAGTAGGCGAGGAGTTCTGGCGTCACCGGCATACCTGATCATGACTTCCGGCTAGCGTCGTCGGCAAACGAGTTAGGCGGTCGGGCGCCGCCGGTTCACGTCGCCTGCCAGGCCGTGGTGCGGGCGAGCGGCGGGTGTGTGGAAGAAGCCGGAGAAGGGCGCCCAGCCGGACGCCCGGGTCAGCCGAGTTTGAGCAGCAGTTCGGTGAGCTCGGACGGCATGGTGATCATGCAGTCGTGGCCCGTCGGCAGCTCCCACACCTGGGCCGGGCTGCCGTTGGGCTGTGTCGCCGGGACGGGCCGGCGTGTGATGCCCTCCGGTACGCCGGCGACGCAGTGGATGTGCGTGCGCGGGATCGTACGCGTGGCGGGGTTGTCCAGCCGGACCGGCTGCTGGAGGCAGAGCACCGGCTGGTCCGACAGCATCGTCCGGAGCCAGGCCGCGTCCGCCGGGTCGGTGACCCCGAACAGGCCCAGGGGCGGCGGCAGCTCGGGCAGCGGCGGGATGCGCCAGGCGGTTCCGGACTGCGCGGCGCGGTCGATGAGGGCCTGGGTCATGGGTTGCACGTCCACCGCGCTCTCGCCGTCCTCCGGGACCATCGCGTCGAGGTAGACCAGGTGGGCGATGCGCTCCGGGATGCGGTTGGCGGCGGAGGAGATGACCAGGCCGGCGTAGCTGTGGCCGACCAGGATCACGTCGGTGAGGTCGTTGTCGGTGATCAGCTCGACGATGTCGTCGGCGTGGGTGTCCAGTCCCACCTCCGGGCCGAGCAGGTGGGCCTTGTCGCCGTAGCCGGTCAGTGACGGCGCGGCCACCTGGTGTCCGGCCGAGGTCAGGAGCGGGACCACCCGTTCCCAGCATCGTCCGTTGTGCCAGGCCCCGTGTACCAGGACATATGTCGACATGATGTGGCTCCTTTACCGCCGATGTTCGGTCCCGAGTGAGGTTTCCGCGCGTCCGCCGGCGCAGCCAGAGCCCTCGCGATCCTGGGGGTGAGGGGACCAGGCACGCACGAAGGTGCGCCGTTACCGTGGGGTGCATGAGCGGCGGATCCAACCTTCTGGGCGATTACGTACGCGCCCGCCGGGAGCTCGTCACCCCCGAGCAGGCCGGCATCCCCTCCGTCGGCGTACGGCGGGTGCCGGGCCTGCGCAGGGAGGAGGTCGCGATGCTCGCCGGCATCAGCGCCGACTACTACCTGCGCCTGGAGCAGGGCCGCGACCGCAACCCGTCCGAGCAGGTGCTGGAGTCCCTCGCCCGCGTGCTGCGGCTCGACGACGACGCGACGGCCTACCTGCTGCGCCTAGGGGCGGGGACTCCCCGGCGGCGACGGCGGCGGCCCCGCCAGGAGAGCGTCCCCGCGGGCGTAGCCAAGCTCGTCGCCACGCTCGCGCTGCCCGCGTACGTGGAGGGCCGCGCCTTCGACGTCCTCGCCGCCAACGCGCAGGCGACCGCGCTGTCGCCGCGTCTCGTGGCGGGGCGCAACCGCCTGCGTGACGTGTTCCTGGACCCCGGCGAGCAGGCTCTCTACCCGGACTGGGAGGACGCCGCGCAGGGCATGGTCGCCGGCTTCCGCAAGTCCGTCGGCACCGACATCGACGATCCCCGGTTCGTCGAGCTCGTGGGCGAGCTCTCCCTGGCCAGCCCGCTGTTCAGCAGGCTCTGGGCCCGCCACGACGTGAACACCTGCGAAGGCACGCCCAAGCGCCTCCACCATCCCCAGGTCGGCGAGCTGTGGCTGAACCGGGAGAGGCTGGGCGTCAGCGGCGCGCCGGGTCAGACGCTCGTCGTCCTGCATCCGGACCCCGGCACCGGCAGCGCCGAGAAGCTGGCGATCCTCGCCTCCGTCACGACCGCCTAGTTCCCCCTAAAATAACCCTGGAATGAGGGTTATTTGGAGGAGGGACGGCGGATGAGCCCCCGACTGCTCTGGTACATCCCCAACCAGGCCCGGCCCGGCCACCGGGGCGACGACGTCGTCGCCGGCCACAACAGCCTCGACACGCTCGCCGCCCAGGCCACGGCCCTGGAGGAGCACGGCTGGGACGGCGCGCTCCTCGGCACCGGCTGGGGCCGGCCCGACACCTTCACCGTGGCGGCCGCCCTGGCGGCGCGGACGACGACGTTCCGGCCGCTGGTCGCGGTCCGGCCCGGCTACTGGCGTCCGGCCCACTTCGCCTCCGCCGCCGCCACCCTGGACCACCTCACCGGCGGCCGGGTGCTGGTCAACGTGGTCTCCGGCGAGGACCACCCGGCGGCCTACGGCGACGACGCGGCCGATCAGGACGTCCGCTACGCCCGTACCCGGGAGTTCATGCGGATCGTGCGCCGGCTCTGGACCGAGGAGGACGTCACCCACCACGGCGAGCACTTCCGCGTCACCGGCTCCACCGTGCAGCCGCGGCCCGCCGTCCGGGGGGCGCGCCGGCATCCGCCGCTCTACTTCGGCGGCGCCTCGCCCGCCGCCGAGCGGGTCGCCGCCACCGAGGCCGACGTGCAGCTCTTCTGGGGCGAGCCGCTCGCTGACGTCGCCGAGCGCATCGACCGCCTCAAAGGGCTCGCCTACCGGCTCGGCCGCGAGCTTGCGCCGCTGGAGTTCGGCCTGCGCGTCACCACCGTCGTCCGCGACACCGCCGGCGAGGCGTGGGCGGACGCCGAGGACAGGGTCGCCGCGATGGCGAAGGGCCGCATCGCCCGCGACGTGAACTGGAACGCCGCCGCCGGCCAGCGACGCCTGCTGGGCCTGGCCGAACGCGGCGAGGTGCTCGACCGCAACCTCTACACCGCCCCCGGCCGGTACGGCGGCGCCGGCGCGGCCACCACCTGGCTGGTCGGCTCCGCCGCGGACGTGGCCGCGTCCCTGCGCGACTACCAGGCCCTCGGCATCACCCATTTCATCCTGTCCGACACCCCTTACCTGCCGGAGCTGGTACGCCAGGGCGACCGGCTCCTGCCGCTGCTGCGGCGCGACGGCGTGACCTAGGAGGAGGGACGCAGCCGGCGTTCGGCCGGCGGGATCAGCAGCACCTCCAGCGCGCGGGCGCAGGTCCGCGCGTGCGCGGCGAACCAGCCGATCCGCGCGTCGCTGATGACCAGCGGCGTGGAGCGTACGGCCAGCGCGTAGCGGGCGTGGCTCCGCCGGTCGAGCACCGGCACCGCGACGGTGCGGATGCCGTCGCCGGACTCCCCGTCGTTGAGCGCGTACCCGGCCTCGCGCACGCGGTCCAGCTCGGCGCGCAGCTCGGCGTGGTCCACGATGGTGCGGCCGGTCAGCGCCCGCAGCGGGCCGAGCGCCTCCAGGTCGGCGCTGCCCTCCGGGTCCCAGGCCAGCAGCACCTTGCCCAGCGCCGTGGAGTGCAGGGGGCGGCGCAGGCCGACGCCGCTGTCGGGGTTGAGCGAGCCGCCGCTCAGGATGACCGCGTGCCGGTCGTTGCGTACGGCCAGGTCCACGGTCGCGGAGGTGATCCGGGCCAGCTCGGCCAGCTCGGGGGCGATGCGGTGCAGGCCGCGCCGGTGGAAGGAGAGCTGCCCCAGCTCGGTGATCGACGGCCCGAGCCGGTAGCGGCCGGTGCGGTCCTCCTGCTCCAGGAAGCCGGCGGCGGTCAGCGTTCTGGCCAGGCGGTGCGTGGTCGAGGTGGACAGGTCCATCCGGCGCGACAGGTCGGACAGGCTGAGCGAGGCGTCGCCGCCGCCGAAGCAGCCGAGCAGGCCGATCGCCCTGCGTACGGACTGGACGCCGCCGTCTGCTGCCATGCGGGAAACTCCGTTTTCCGAGTAGGGAGAGCCGGGACCAGGTGGGAGCCGGTCCGGCCGGGAAGGCTTCCCGCATCGCGGGACATTCTTTGCATTCCCTACCAATTTACTAGCAAACTCTCCTCCATGACCACAGCCGCACTCGACGCCATCTGGTTCACCCGCTGTCCCGTGCCCACCGCGACGGGCATCGCGGCCGACCAGGGCTGGCTGGCCGAGGAGTTCGCCGCCGACGGGATCGAGGTCCGCTCGCTGCAGGACGACGACCCCGGCGTGCCCCGCGAGACCCACTACACCCACGCCCTGACCGGCCTGTTCCGCGAGGGCGGCAACGTGCCGGCGCTGTGGGCCCGCTCCCGCGGCGAGGCGACGAGGCTCATCGGGCTCACCTGGATCGAGGAGCGGCAGGCCGTGCTGGTCCGCGGCGGCACCGACCTGGAGCACCCCGGGCAGCTCAAGGGCCTGCGGCTGGCGGCGCCCCGGCACCGCATCGCCATCGACTTCTGGCGGGCCATGGCCCTGCGCGGCTTCCACGGCGCGCTGTCCCTCGCCGGGCTCGGGCTCGGGGACGCCGAGCTGGTGGACGTCGAGGCCGAGCCCGGCGGCGGCCAGTGGGAGGCGGAGCTGGCCGCGCTCGCCGCCGGCCGGGTGGACGCGGTCTACGTCAAGGGCGCGCTCGCCGTCGAGGCCGCCCTGCGCCACGGCGCGGAGGTGGGCATCGACCTGGACGCCGTGCCGGACCGGCGCGCCCGCGTCAACAACGGCACCCCCCGTCCCATCACCGTGCACCAGCGCCTGCTGGACGAGCACCCGGAGGTGGTGACCCGCTTCCTGGCCGTCCTGCTGCGCGCCGCCGACTGGGCCGCCGGCCACCCCGCCGAGGTGGCCAGGATCCTGGGAGCCGAGACCGGCGCGGGCGCGGCCGGCGTGGCCGCCGCCTACGTCCCCGGCGCCTCCCTCCATCTCGACCTGTCCGCGGAACGCCTCGACCTGCTGGCCGAGCAGGAGCGCTTCCTGCGCGCCCACGGCTTCCTCGCATCGCCCGTGGACGTCACGGCCTGGGCCGACCACACCCCGCTCCAAGGAGTCACCCATGCGTAAACTGCTGCTCGCCCTTCCCCTCGCCCTCCTGGCCGCGGCCTGCGGCGGCACCGGCGGCACCACCGCCGCCGGCCGGGAGCCGGTCGTCGTGCGCATCTCCGACCCCGGCAACAGCGGCTTCCTTGCCGTCGCCAAGAAGGACGGCAGCCTGGACGCCGCCCTCGCCAAGGTCAACGCCAAGGTCAAGTGGGCCGGCGACTTCTCCGTGTTCGCCCCGGCCGCGCAGGCCATCAACGCGGGCTCGCTCGACATCGCCACCGGCTCGATCACCTCCGGCGTCACCGCGCTGGCCGTCAAGCCCAGCTTCAAGATCTTCGCCACCGTGCCGCCCGACCTGGCGGGCGAGGGCATCGTGGTGAAGAACGGCTCGCCGATCAAGTCCGTGGCCGACCTCGCCGGGCGCAGCGTGGCCGTCGGGCACGGCGGCACCAGTGAATACCTGCTGCTCAAGGCGTTGCAGACGTTCGACGTGCCGGTCGAGAAGGTCAAGCGGGTCTATCTGCTGCCGCCGCAGACCGCGCCGGTCTTCGGCTCGGGCGAGGTGGACGCCTGGTCCACGTTCTCCACCTTCCTCATCCCCGCCGTCACCCAGCTGGACGCCCGGATCCTGGCCGACGGCGAGGCGATCAAGTCCGACAACTACGTGATCTACGTGGCCGCCACCAAGCTGCTGCAGGAGCATCCCGAGGTGGTCAAGGCCCTGTTCGAGTTCATCAAGGAGGGCAGCGCCAAGGAGATCGCCGATCCGGCGGCGTACCTGAACGTCTTCACCCAGACGGGCCCGCAGGCCGTGCAGGGCAAGCAGAAGGACCTGGTGGTGGACATCCAGCGGAAGGGCAAGCCCGCCCAGGCGGTCACCGCCGCCGAGATCGCGAAATATCAGGACGTGGCACAGTTCTTCCTCGACCAGAAGGTGCTCACCGCGCCGCTGGACGTCTCCCAGCACGTCGTGGACGTGACCACGCTCGGGAACGCGGCGTCATGAGCGTGGCCACCACCCGCACGGAGGCCGGCGTCGAAGGGCTCGTCGCTCCCGAGCCGCCGCGCTCGGCCGGCCGCCACCCGGCCGTCACGTTCGCGCTGCGCGCCATCGGCCCCGTCCTGCTGCTCACCACCTGGTACGCCGCCACCGCCTCCGGCGTCCTCACCGAGGACGTGCTGGCCGGCCCGCAGGACGTCGTCGCGACCTTCGCCGAGCTGTGGGCCGACGGCCAGCTCCCCGAGGCGCTGCGCGTGTCGATCACCCGGGCGGGCCTCGGCCTGGTGCTCGGCGCCTCCACGGGGCTGCTGCTCGGCGTCGTCTCCGGCTTCACCCGGCTCGGCGAGGAGCTCGTGGACTCCTCGATGCAGGCGCTGCGCGCCATCCCGTTCCTGGCGCTGACCTCGCTGTTCATCGTGTGGTTCGGGATCGAGGAGGCGTCCAAGATCCTGCTGATCGGCGTCGCCTGCACCTTCCCCATGTACATCAACGTCGCGAGCGGGGTGCGCAACGTGGACCGCAAGGTCGTCGAGGCCGCCCGCTCGTTCGGCCTCGGCCGCCTGGCCGTCGCCCGCGAGGTCGTGCTGCCGGGCGCGCTGCCCTCCATCTTCGCCGGGCTGCGGCTGTCCACCACGCTCAGTGTGATCGCGCTCATCGCCGCCGAGGAGATCAACGTGACCGCCGGGCTCGGCTACCTCATGGCGCGGGCCACCGACTACCTGCGTACCGACATCCTCGCCCTGTGCGTGCTGCTGTACGCGGTGATCGGGCTGGTCGCCGACCTGACCCTGCGGCTGGCCGAGCGGGTCACGATGCCCTGGCGCAGGGCGGTGAGCATCCGATGAGCCTCGCCGTACGGACGCGCGGGCTGCGCAAGGTCTTCGGCGAGCGGGCCGTGCTCGACGGGGTCGACCTGGACGTGCGACGCGGGGAGTTCCTGGCGCTGCTCGGCGCGAGCGGCACCGGCAAGACCACGCTCCTGCGCATCCTCGCCGGGCTGGACGCGGCGAGCGGCGGCAGCGTGCTGGTGCCGCCGGTGCGTACGGTCGTCTTCCAGGAGCCGCGGCTCGTCCCGTCCAAGCGCGCCCTCGCCAACGTGATCATCGGTCAGGGCCGCGCCGCCCGCGCCAAGGGCCTGGCCGCCCTGGCCGAGGTGGGGCTGAGCAGCCACGCCGGCGCCTGGCCCGCGACGCTCTCCGGCGGCGAGGCCCAGCGGGTCGCGCTGGCCAGGGCACTGGTACGCGAGCCCGAGCTGCTGCTGCTCGACGAGCCGTTCGCCGCGCTGGACGCCCTGACCCGGCTGCAGATGCAGGACCTGATCGCCGAGCTGTGCGCCCGGCACCGCCCGGCCGTGGTGCTCGTCACGCACGACGTGGAGGAGGCGATCCTGCTCGCCGACCGGATCGCGGTGCTGCGCGAGGGCGCGTTCGTCACGGACGTGCGGGTCGGGCTCGACCGGCCGCGCGACCGCACCGACCCCGGCTTCGTCGACCTGCGCCGCCGGCTCCTCGCCGACCTGGGCGTGGACGCCGGAGTGCGGTCATGACGGATTGGATCGGCGCGAACGCCGCCGCGCTGACCGGGCTCGCCGACCGGATCTGGGCCTGGGCGGAGCCGTCGCTGCGCGAGTGGCGCTCCGCGGCGGCCACCGCCGAGCTGCTGCGCGCGCACGGCTTCACGATCGCGTGGGGCACGGCCGGCCTGCCCGCCGCGTTCGTCGCCACGCACGGCGACCGCGGGCCCGTGCTGGGCTTCAACGTCGAGTACGACGCCCTGCCCGGCCTGTCCCAGCGGGCCGGCGTGCCCCGGCACGAGCCGGTCGCGTACGAGGGCGACGCGTACGCCCCCGCCTACGGCCCCGGCCACGGCTGCGGCCACAACGCCCTGGCGGCGGCGTCGGCAGGCGCGGCCATCGCCGCCGCCAGGACGCTCGGGAACCGGGCCACGATCAAGGTGTTCGCGTCCACCGGCGAGGAACAGCTGGTCGGGAAGGCGTACGCGGTGCGCGACGGCGCCTACGACGGGCTGGACGCCTTCCTCGACTGGCATCCCTCCCCCGTCACCGGCACCGGCTGGGGCGGCACCAGCGCCCTGTACTCGGCCACGTTCTCCTTCCTCGGCTCCCCCGGCCACGGCTCGAACCCGCTCGGCACCCGCAGCGGCCTGGACGGCGCGCTGCTGCTGGCCGACATGATCGAGCGCCTGCGCGCCGGCAACGTCGCCCCGTCCGGCCGCGTCAGCTACACGATCAGTGGCGGCGGCGCCCCCAACGTCACCCCCGACCTGCGGACGGTGTGGGTCTACGTCCGCGAGTCCTCGCACGCCGCCGCCGCGACGCTCTACGACAAGGTCGTGACCTGCGCCCACGCCGCCGCCGCCGCGAGCGGCACCCGGCTGGAGCACCGTCTGGTCACCGCCATCAGGCAGGGACTCGGCAACCAGGCGGGCGCGCGGCTGCTGCACCACACGATGAGCGAGCTGGGCCCGCCCGCGTTCACCGACGCCGACCACGCGTTCGCGCAGCGGCTGCAGGCCGCGATCGGCCGGCCCGCCGCCGGCCTCGCGACCGAAGTGCTGCCGCTGCGCCCGCCCGCCGAGCCGGACCTCGGCGGGCCGTCCAGCGACACCTCCGAGGTGAGCTGGGCGGCGCCGCACCTCAGCCTGGTCGCGGCCGTGGTGCCGCTCGGGGTGCCGCTGCACTCGTGGGCGGCCACGGCCGCGACGGGCACCTCGATCGCGCACGCCGGGCTGCTGGCCGCCGCCCGCTACCTGGCCTCGGCGGCCGTCACGCTGGTCGAGCAGCCCGGGACGCTGGCGGCCGTCCGGGAGGAGTTCGAGGCCGCCGAACGGCCGCCCGCGCCGCTGCCGGCCGACGCCGAGCCGCCGTACCACCTGCCGCCACCCGAGTTCCTCGACGCGACGGGCCAGTCGCCGCGGCCTTCCCGGACGCCGCCCGTCTCCGCCGAACCCCTAGGAAAGATCTGACATGTCCGTCCTGCTCATCTCCGGCAGCCCATCGGCCGCCTCCCGCACCGTACGTCTGCTCGACCACCTCGCCGATCGGCTGGACCGGCCCGCCACGGTCCTGCGCCTGCGCGACCTGCCCGCCGAGGCCCTGCTGCGCGGCGACACCGCCCACCCCGACCTGGCCCGCGCGGCCGGGCAGGTGGCCGCGGCCGGCACGATCGTCGTCGCCACCCCGATCTACAAGGCGTCCTACACCGGGCTGCTGAAGGCGTTCCTGGACGTGCTGCCGCAGGGCGCGTTCGCCGGCAAGACGGTGGTGCCGGTCGCCACCGGCGGCACCGCCGCCCACCTGCTGGCCGTGGACTACGCCCTGCGGCCGGTGCTGAGCGTGCTCGGCGCGCGGCACGTCACGCGGGGCCTGTTCGTGCTGGACACCCAGATCGAACCGCTGGCGCAGGAGCTGCTGCCGCGGATCGACGCCCTGCTGGGAGAGGTTCCGCTGGGGGCGGCGGCATGAGCGCGCGCTTCCACGTGGTCCTGCCCACCAGGAGCCCCGCCGCCGCCGAGCTGCCCGCCTTCGTCACCGACGTACGGCCGGCGCTCGCCGACCCCGCCGGGCGGGCCGCCGTGGCCGCGGACCTGTCCGGGTGGGCGGGCGCGCTCGTGCCCTTCGACCCCGGCGGGCAGGAGTCGCTCACCGTCGCCGCCGGCGCCCTGCGCCGCACCCGCCACCTGCGGGTCGTCGCCGAGTTCCACCCTGCCGTGGCCACCCCGGTCTACGCGGCCAAGCTGGCGGCGTCCCTGCAGCGGTTCTCCGCCGGACGGCTCGGCTGGCGGCTCGCCGTGGACGTGGACCCGGCCGTGGCCAGGGCGCAGGGCGACTTCCTGACCGGCGCGGCCCGGGTGAGGCGCGCCGACGAGTTCCTGACCGTGGCCAAGGGCGTCTGGGGCGGCGGCCCGTTCGACTTCGGCGGCGACTTCTACGAGGTGGTCAAGGGCGGGTTCGCCGGGCCGCTGTCGTCGTCGTCCTTCCCCGAGGTGCACCTGTCGGGCACCTCGCCCGAGGCGCTGGAGCTGTCGCGCCGCCACGCCGACGTGCACGTCTTCGCGGCCGGCGACGACCTTGCGGCCCTCGTCCCCGAACTGCCCGGCCTGCGCTACGGCGTGCACCTGCCCTCGCTCGACGCCGCCGAGGAGTACGCCGCCCTCGGGGTCACCGAGTTCTTCCTCCAGACCGAGGACGTCTACCGCCTCGGCGAGCACGTGAAGGAGCGGGCTCTTGACCGTTGACATCTACTGGCGCATCCACATGGAGGGCGACCAGTCCTCGCTGCGCCGCCGGGTCCGCAGCCGCGGCGGTTTCACCCCCGGCGGCACCGCACCGGGCACCAGGGACGGCAAGGACGACGGCTACAGCCACGCCGACTACATGGCCGAGGTCGCGAGGGCCGCCGAGGACAGCGGCTTCGTCGGCGGGCTGCTGCCGAACTTCCCGCACACCGACGACCCGTGGGCCGCCGCCGCGACGCTGGCCCGCGAGACCACGTCGTACCGCTTCATGGTGGCCTTCCAGCCCGGCTTCCTGCACCCCGTCCAGGCCGCGCGGATGACGGCCACCCTGCAACGGGCGACCGGCGGGCGGATCGTCTACAACGTCATCTCCGGCGGCGGCGGCCCCGCGCAGCTGTGGTGGGGCGACAAGGTCGACCACGACGACCGCTACGCGCGGACCTCGGAGTTCCTGGACGTGCTCAAGGGCGTCTGGCAGGGCGGGCACACCCACCACGGACGCTTCTACCAGGTCGAGGACGCCGGGCTGCCGGAGGAGCTGCGCGGGCAGCCGTTCCCGGAGATCTTCTTCTCCGGCTCCTCGCCGGCCGCCATCGACGCGGCCGGCCGGCACGCCGACTACTACCTGTCGTGGCTGGAGCCGTTCGAGGCGCTGGCGGAGAAGTTCGACGCCGTACGCGCGCACAGCCGGACCCCGCCCCGCTTCGCCGTCCGGGTGGACCTGCTCGCCCGCGAGAGCGAGCAGGAGGCGTGGGCCGAGATCGAGGAGGGCTGGCGGGCCAGGCCACGCGAGAGCGGCGGCGCCGAGGGCGACTCCGTCGGCGTGCGGCGCAGCCGCGCCTTCCTCGCCGACGCCGGTGACGATCCCCGCGCGCTGGAGGTCGCGCCCAACGTGTGGGGCGGGTTCAGCCAGTTGCGCGACGGGCCGGCCTTCGGCCTGGTCGGCGACTACCACCAGGTCGCCGAACGCCTCGACCAGCTCCTGGACCTCGGCGTGGACGCGTTCATCCTGGCCGGGATCCCCCATCTCGAAGAGGCCCGCCGCGTGGGCCGCCATGTTCTCCCGCTACTGAAAGGACGTACGTCATGACCACCAAGGTCGGCTTCTTCCCGCAGAACAACACGCTCTGGGTGGCCCGCCACCGCGACCTGCTGCCCGGCGTCGAGTGGGTGGACCTGAACGCCCTCGGCCGGGGCGAGCGCGTCGATCCCACCCGCGCCCTGCCCTCCGCGCACGGTGACCACCTGTTCGACGGCGGCTACGACTTCATCGGCACCGGCTCCACTCCCCCGGTGACCGCGCAGGCCAAGGGCCACGACATCGTGTACGTGGCGATCTCGGAGCCGCGCGTCGAGAACGGCCGCCTGGTGGTGCGGGACGACTCGCCGATCGGCTCCGTGGCGGAGCTCAAGGGCAGGCGGGTGGCGCTCGGGCACGGCTCATGGCAGACGACGCTGCTGCTGCTGGCGCTGGAGCGCGAAGGGCTCGGGTGGGGCGACATCGTCCCCGTGGACGCCTACGGCAACGCCGCCGAGCTGCTGGTGAACGGCGACGTGGACGCCTGGGTGGGCTCCTATCCGTACCTGACGCCGGTCGAGTCGCGCACCCGTACGCTCGTGGAGACCGACGGCCTGTTCAGCCACCGCTCGCTCTGGTTCACCCGCCGCGACTTCGCGCGGGAGCGGCCCGAGGAGCTGGCCGCGATCGTCACCGCGCTGCAGCGGGCGGACCGCTGGACGGAGGAGCACCCGCGCGAGGCCGCCGCCCTGTTCGACGGCGACCTCGACGCCTGGGAGCACGCGCTACGCACCCGCCCCTGGGGCCTGCACCCGGTCAGCGAGGAGTTCGTCGCCGAGCAGCAGCACGCCGCCGACCTCTTCCACGCCAACGGGCTCATCGAGCGGAAGATCACGGTCGCGGACGCGGTGCTTCCCGAGATCGGGGAGCTGGTAGCGCGCACCCGGTGATGCGGAACGGCTGAGGCCGTCCCGGTTCATGGACCGGGACGGCCTTTTCGTCAGTCAGACTGGGCAGCTACCCGCACGAACGCGCACTGGGCGATGGCCCTGGCGGTAGGGGTGGTCCCGTCGCCGCTTGGGGCCTGACGGAATCTGACCTCCCACGAGGCGCCATTCCCAATTGCGCGGTTGTCCAACACCACGACGTCGTCCGCGTCGTCCGAGGTCCAGCCTCCGCCGAGAACCCTCCTGCCGTCATCGCATGTCGCTATGCTCGTTACGGTTCCGTCGCCCGTCAGAGTGACCCGGCGCCCTCGGACGATTTCGTACCCGGCGACCGGCGCGGCGATCGGCCGGCTGATCGGCGCGTCGTACCTGAAGCCGTCGTCGCCGGGCTCCGGGCCCTCGCCGGCGATCGCCGGTGTCTGGAACGAGGCGGCCATGAGGGCTCCGGTGATCGCCGCGGTGGCCCAGGCGAATATGTGCTTTGGTGAGATCATCGTGCTTTCTTTTCTGTGAATGCCGCGATTTCGGCATACAGCAGATACCCATGTGACAGATGTGGACCATCTGCCGCAATCGATGACCTGGCAAAGGGTCGGCATTCCCGCATTTCGCCTAAACCACCAGCGGGGGTCACCAGGCGCTCGTCTCCACGGTGACGGCCGGGATCAGCTCCTCCCGCAGCGCCTCCAGGAACGTGACGATCTCGGCGGCGACCGAGCGGTGCTGCACGTCGTTGAGCACGTCGTGGTGGGCGCCGCGCACGACGGTGAGCCGCGCCTTCGGCAGCGTCCTGGCCGCCCGCGCGATCGCCGCCCGGTCCGCCAGCGGATCGGCGTCCCCGACCAGCAGCAGGTGCGGGATTTCCGCACGGCTCGCGTAGGCGGCGTCCAGCAGCTCCCGAGGCAGGGCGCCGGCCAGGGCGCCGCGCCGCACGGCCGCGTCGCCGGTCAGGACGCCGCGGTGCGTGGGACAGTGGGTCCGGACGTCGAGCTCGTCCTCCCACCGGCCGGCGGCCCGCGCGCCGTCGCCGGGCAGGCCGGCGAGCACGGCCGCCTGCGGCCACCACACCGCCTCCGAGGCTTCCGAGGCGAGCAGGGCGGCGAGCCCGGCCGCGCCCAGGTCGGAGCCCACCAGCACCAGCGGGCGCGGCAGCCCGTCGGGCGTCTCGGCGGCGACGCCTTCGACGGCCTCCGTCAGCCGCCGGGCGAGGGCGTCCAGGAAGGGCGCGACGTGGGCCGGGTCGGCGGCCGGCGGGTCCACGACCCGCACCCGGTAGGCGTCGTGGGCGAGCCGCGAGCCGAAGCGCGCGTAGCTCGCGCGGGTTTCGCCGCGGCCCGGCACGACGATGACCGTGCCCCTGGTCCGCAGCCCTTCGGGGGCGTGGTGGTCGGTGCTGTACGTCATGTCAGGCTCCAGGGGGCGGAATGGTGGGTGGCGAGGGCGTGCACTTCGTCGCGCAGGGCCCGCCGCAGCTCGGGGTCCGGCGGTTCCTCGTCCCTGATCGACGGCACGGATGTCACGAGCAGGCGGGTGTAGGGGTGCCGCGGGGCCAGCAGGATCTCCTGGGTGGTGCCCGTCTCCACCACCTGACCCTGGTAGAGCACGACGACGCGGTCCGCCACGCCGCCGAGCGAGCCGAGGTCGTGCGTGATCAGCAGGACGCCGATGCCGTGGCTCTCGCGCAGGCGCAGCAGGAGTTCGAGGATCGTGATGCGGGTCGAGGCGTCGAGGGCGCTGACCGGCTCGTCGCAGATCAGCAGCCGCGGGCCGACCGCGATGGCCCGCGCGATGGCGACCCGCTGCCGCTGGCCGCCGGACAGCTCGCCGGGGTGCCTGGGCAGCAGGTCGAGCGGCAGGGAGACGAGCCCCGCGACCTCGTGCGCGGCGTCGCGCAGCTCGGCGCGGCCGTGCCCGCCGCGTACGACGAGCCCCTCCACGAGCGTGTCGAAGACGGTGCGGTCGGGGTCGAGGCTGCGCAGCGGGTCCTGGAAGACGTACTGGACGGCGCCGCCGCGGCGGAAGGCGCGCAGCGCGCGGCCGCGCAGCCCGCCGACCTCGTGCCCGCCGATCGTGACCGTGCCGCTCCTGGCCTGTGCCAGGCCGAGCACGGCGCGGGCGAGGGTGGTCTTGCCCGAGCCGGTCTCGCCGATCAGCCCGACGATCTCGCCGGGCGCGACCGTGAGATCGACGCCGTGCAGGATCTCGGTGCGCCTGCGGCCGCGGCCGAGCGCGACGTGCAGGCCGGAGACGTTCAGCAGCTCGGTCATCGCCGGCTCCTCTGCTCGCGCACCCGGTCGATGCCGAAGCGCTCGTGGTTGGCGATCAGCTCGCGCGTGTACGGATGACGCGGCGCACGCAGGACCTGCCGGGTGGGCCCCGCCTCGACGACGACGCCGTCACGGAACACGTGGACGGTGTCGCACACCTGCGCGATCACGGCCAGGTCGTGGGAGACGACGAGAAGGGTGAGCCCCCGGTCGCGGCGCAGGTCGGACAGCAGCTCCAGCACCTCGGCCTGCACGGTCACGTCGAGTGCCGTGGTCGCCTCGTCGGCGATCAGCAGGTCCGGGTCGGCGGTGATCGACATCGCGATCAGCACGCGCTGCAGCATCCCGCCCGACAGCTCGAAGGGGTACTGCGTGTAGACGTGCTCGGGGCGGCGCAGCCCCATGGCGTGCAACAGCTCGACGGCCCGCTCCCGCGCCGCCCGGCGGGCCAGCCCGGCCTTGACCCGCAGCACCTCGGCGAGCTGCGCGCCGACGGTGATCGACGGGTTCAGGTACGAGGCGGGATCCTGGAACACGGCCGCGAGCCCGGTGCCGCGCAGCCGCGCCCGCTCGGCGGCCGGCAGCGCCGTCAGCTCGACGTCCCTCAGGCTGATCCCGCCCCCGGTGACCGCGACGCCGGCGGGCAGCAGCCCCAGGACGGCCCGGCAGGTCAGGGTCTTGCCGCTGCCGGACTCGCCGACCAGCCCGGCGGCCGAGCCGCGGGGGACGTCGAGATCCACCCCGCGGACGACCTCGGTGCCGTCGGCGACGCTCACGCGCAGCCCGCGTACGGACAGCAGCGCGGGGTCAGGTGAGGCGGGCACGGCGTGCTCCTCTTCTCGTCAGGGCGCGTGCCCGTCCGTGGTCGCCGCCGGTGTCCCTGATCGCGTCGGCGAGCAGGTTGAGCGCGCCGACGGCCGCCATGATGAACAGGGACGGGAACACCGGCCCGTACGGCCTCTGGGCCAGGTAGCCGAGGTCGCTGGCGACGATGCCGCCCCAGGTGGGCTCGGGCGGTACGACGCCGATGCCGAGGAAGGTCAGCGACGAGACGATCAGCAGGCCGCCGGCGGTGGCGTTGGCGGTGGCGACGACGAGCGTCGGCAGGATCTTCGACCACACGTGGGTGCGCAGCACCCGCCACGCCGAGGCTCCGAACAGCTGCGCGGCGGTGACGTACTGCGCGTTCGCGTGGCTGAGGGCGGCGGCGCGGGTGATGCGGTAGAACGACGGCGCGAGCAGGATGCCGACGGCGATCATCGCCTGGTGGACGGCGTTGCCGAGCAGCGCGGCCACCGCGATGGCGAAGATCAGGAACGGCAGCGCGATCAGCCCGTCCATGACCCGCAGGGTGACCCATTCGTAGCCGCGTCCGAGGTACACGGAGGTGATGCCGGGCACGACGCCGATGACGAGGCCGATGCCGACGGCCTCGAAGGCGGTGAACACCGACCGGGGCGCGCCCGCCAGGACCCGGCTCAGCACGTCGCGGCCGAGGTAGTCGGTGCCGAACCAGTGCGCCGCGCTCGGCGGCCGGAGGATCTCGGCGCTGTTCCTCAGCGGGTCGTACGGCGCGAGGAGAGGCCCGAGCACCGCGAGGAGGAGCACCGCCGCCAGCACGGCCGCGGCGACGACGCCCGCGCGGGTGCGCAGGACGCCGGTGACGGTCCTCATACTTCCCTCCTGGCGGCGGGACGCAGCTTGACCAGCAGGACGTTGACGAGCGCGGAGGAGATCAGCACGACGCCGATCGTGACGAGCAGGGCCCCCTGCACGACGGGCACGTCACCGCCGAGCGCCGCCGTCTTGGTGAGCTCGCCGATGCCCGGCAGCGCGAACACGGTCTCGACGATGACGGCCCCGCCGATCAGCCGTGGCACGTGCATGCCGAGCACGGCGACCGCGGGTCCCGCGCCGTTGCGCAGCGCGTGGACGAGGACGATGCGCCACGCCGGCAGGCCGCGCACCTGCGCGCCCACGACGTAGTTCTCGTGCAGGGTGTCGGCCATCCCGGTCCGCAGCTGGCGGGCGACGTCCGCCGCGGCGTCCAGGCTCAGCGACACGCTGGGCAGCACGAGGAAGCTCGCCCAGGTCAGCAGCCCGTCGGACGGAGGCGCCCAGCCGCCCGAGGGCAGCACCGGCACGAGCAGCGAGAACACCGTGATGAGAGCGATCGCGGCGACGAACCCGGGCACGGTCGCCAGCAGGGAGGTGACGACCGTGACGGCGCGGTCCAGCCGGCCGCCCTGCCGTACGGCGGCGAGGACGCCGAAGACGCCGCCGAGCACGACGGCGATGAGCAGCGCCCCGGCGGCCACGGACAGGCTCACCGGCAGCCGCTCGGCGATGCTCTGCGCCACGGGGATCTTGGTGAACCAGGAGGAGCCGAGGTCGCCGTGCAGGGCGTCCCACAGCCACAGCGCGTAGCGCTCCGGCAGCGGCCGGTCGAGCCCGAACACCTCGCGCATCCGCGCCACGTCGGCGGGGGTGGCGGAGTCGCCGAGCACGACCGAGGCGGGGTCCTGGTCCGTCAGCCCGCCGAGCATGAAGGTGATGAAGGTGGACACGAGCAGCACGGGGACCGCGATCAGCAGGGCCCGGCCGAGCGCGGCGGCGGTCCGCGCGACGGCCCGCCCCCCGGGCCCCGGCCGGGCGGGGCCCGCCGGGGTGGCGGCGGTGCCCGGCCGGCCGGTCGTGTCGCGTACGTTCAGCGTGGTCACTTGTCCACCCAGACGCCTTCGAAGCGCTGGATGTCCACCCAGTTGCGCAGGCCGTGCACCTTCGGGGTGTGCGCGGCGAAGCGCGTCACCGAGTACAGGAACACGTTCGGCATGTTCGTCACCGCGATCCTGGTGGCGGCCTGGATCGCCGCCGGGTAGGCGGGATCGGTCAGGGCGTGCCCGCTCGCCTTGGCGACCGCGGCGGGCAGCTCGGCGGGGGTGGTCTTGCCGAGGTTCATCAGGCCCTGCGCGCCGAACAGCACCTGCAGCGCCTGCACCGGCGACTGGCGGGCGTTGAACTGGTCGAGCACGAACGGGTACTTGCGCGTGATGTAGTTGTTGACGCCGGGCGTCAGAACGGTGAGCGTCGTGCGGATGCCGGCCGCGTTGAGCTGCTGCTGGATCAGCTCGCCGACGGGGTCGTCGGCTCTGCCGAGCGCGAGCTGGACGTCGACGCCGTCCGGGTATCCGGCCTCGGCCAGCAACTGCCTCGCCTTGGCCACGTCGTGCGGGTAGAGGTTGTCGAGACCGGGGTCGTGGGCGACGTAGCCCTGGGGGAACGGCTGCCAGACCGGCCGGCCGTACCCGAAGTTGGCCGTGTCGACCAGCGCCTGCCGGTCGATCGCGGTGCTGATCGCCTGGACGACCTTGGGGTTGTCGAACGGCTTGACGGTGTTGTTCACGTCGAGGACGCGGACCGGCAGCACGTCGGTCTTCACGACCGGGAACCCGGCGGCCTCGACCCCGCCGACCTGTGAGGCGGTGAGGTCGGCGAGGTCGTACTGGCCCGAGCGCAGGCCCGCGACCGCCACGGACGGGTCGGGCGTCGGCTTGAGCACGAAGTTCGTGACGAGGATGTCGCCCGCGTTCCAGAACGCCGGGTTCTTCACCAGCGTCGCCTGCGACCCGGGCACGTAGCTCTTCAGGATGAAGGGCCCGGCGCCGACCGGCTGGGTGGCCAGCTTCGCCGGGTCCTTGGCCGCCGTCGGGCTGACGATCTGCCCGGTCTTGCCCGACAGCAGCAGCGGGATCTGGTAGTCCACCTGGGTGAGGTGCAGCGTCACGTCCGTGGCGCTGTCGGCGGTGATGCGCTCGACGGTGGCCAGCTGCGGCGCGATCGTCGAGTCCTTGGCGGTCTTGCCGCGTTCCAGGCTCGCCTTGACGGCGGCCGCGTCGAGCTTCGTGCCGTCGGAGAAGGTCAGGCCCGGCCGCAGGTGGAAGGTGACCGAGCGGCCGTCCTTGGCGTACGTCCACGACCGCGCGAGGCCGGGCTGGGCCTCGCCCTTCTCGTCCACCTCGGTGATCCCCTCGTAGACGAGGGTCAGCGCGTGGACGTCGTTGCCGACCGCCGAGGTCACCGGGTCCCAGGTCGAGGGCAGCGACCAGCCCCACGTCAGGGTGTCGCCGCGCCCGCCGGCGGCCGATCCGGCGGCGGCCTCGCCGACAGGCGCGGGGGAGGCGCAGCCGGTCAGCAGGAGCGCCACGAGGCCGGCGGCCCATCTCGTCCTCATCGGCCCGGCCCCGTGGTGACGAGGGCTTCCTCGCGGGCGGCCGCGCCGGCGCGCAGCAGCGGGACCAGCTCCCGGCCCCAGTCGCGTACGTCCCGCACCGGGTCGAAGCCGCGGATGAGGAAGGTGCGGACGCCGAGGTCGTAGTACTTCAGCAGGGCGTCGGCGACCTGCTGGGGCGTGCCGACCAGGGCGGTGGAGTTGCCGCCGCCGTCGGTGAGCTGGGTGACGCCGAACCAGAGGCGTTCGTCGTGCACGAGCTTCTCGTCCGCCTCGTCCTTGAGCCGCTTGGCGCCGACGGCGGTGTTGTCGCCGCGGCCGATCCGCCACGGTCCGCCGCCGCTGCGCGCGAGGTTGTCCTCGAAGGCGCGGCGGATGCCGTCGGCCCGCTCCCAGGCCGCGTCCTCGGTCTCGGCGACGATCGGGCGTACGGACAGGGAGAAGCCGATCTCGCGGCCGTGCCGCGCGGCCTCGGCGCGGATCAGGTCGATGCGTTCGCGCGTCTGGGCCAGGGGCTCTCCCCACAGGGCGTAGACGTCGGCCCAGCGCCCGCCCACCCTGATCGCGTCGTCGGACTGCCCGCCGAAGAAGATCGGCACCGGGCCGTGGGGCTTGACCGAGCTGAACGCGCCCTCGAAGCGGTAGAACTCCCCCGCGTGGTCGAAGGGCTCGTCGGAGGTGAGGGTGCGCCTCAGCACCTCGATGAACTCGGCGGTGCGCCGGTAGCGGGCCTGCTTGTCCGCGAAGTCGCCGTCGCGCCGCTGGTCGGTGTCGCTGCCGCCGGTGATGTGGTGGATCGCGACGCGGCCGGCGCCGGTGAGGTTGTCCAGCGTCGCGAGCTTACGCGCGGTCAGGGTGGGCTGGATGAATCCGGGCCGCTGGGCGATGAGGACGCCGAGGCGTTCGGTGTTGTAGAGCACGTGCGCGGCGGCGGCGAAGCCCTCGGGCGAGGTGGCGCTGTGCGCGACGAGCGCGCGGTCGAAACCGGCCTCCTCGTGGGCGCGGGCGAAGTCGGCGAGGTAGCCGGGATCGACGACCGGTCCTTGCCAGCCGGCGCTTTCCGAGCCGTAGGCGGTCGAGACCATCCCCAGGATCTGGATCGACAAAGTAGCGAGCCTTTCAGACGGGTGGACTGCTGCAGAGATGGGGAGCACCGCCGGCTGGTGCACACCTGTCAGCCTGCGGTGTCGCCTGCCGGGGTGTCCAACGACGCTTCGTGATCGCGGGCCATCACGTCACGTGATAAATACCCTTACATCAGGTAGGAATAATAGGTATGATTCCGGGTATGAACCGTACGCTGGACATCGCACCGTTGCGCAGCTTCGTCGCTGTCGCCGACGCCGGCGGCTTCCAGCGCGCCGCCGACGCCCTGCACCTCAGCCAGGGAGCGGTGAGCCAGCACGTCCGCCGGCTGGAGTCCGCGATCGGCCGCCCACTCGTGGAGCGCAGCGGCCGCGGCTCCCGGTTCACCGCCGACGGCGAGAAACTGCTGGGCCTGGCGCGTGGCATCCTGGCGCTGCACGACGAAGGGCTGCGCAGCTTCGACGACGAGGCGCGCGGCACGATCGTCATCGGCTCGACCGAGCACGCGGCGGCGCAACTGCTGCCGCATCTGGCGGCCGCGCTCGACGGGGCCGCACTCGACGGGGCCGGGCCCCGCTACGGCGTCAGGTTCAGGATCGACCGCGGGGCGAGGCTCCGCGAGAGCTTCGCCACCGGACGCATCGACCTGGCCCTGCTCATCGGCCCCGCCGACGACCCGCGCGCCACCCCGGTCGGCGACCTCGCGCTCACCTGGTACGCCGCCCCCGGCTGGACGCCGCCGAGGCAGGGCAGGCCGCTCCCGCTCGTCGCCTTCGACCACCCCTGCGCCCTCCGCGACCGCGCTCTGGTGACCCTGTCGCACCACGCGATCCCCGTCGCCATCGCCGCCGAGGCCAACCAGCTGGCCGGCGTGCAGGCCGCCGTCAGCGCCGGCGCGGGCGTGGCGCTGCTGGCGACCCTCGGCCAGACCCCGGAAGGGCTCGTGCCCCGCGACGACCTGCCGAGGCCGAAGCCCCTGCCGCTGGCGCTGTGGACCTGCCAGGGCGTCGCGCCGGCGGTCGCCGAGCGCGTGGCGGACACGCTGCGCCGCCTCCTGACGACCCCGGTCCTGACCAAGGTGCCACCGCACGACCTCGTCCTCGCCAAAGGAGCCTGATGCCCGACCGCCAGCCGTCCCGCCCGACGGGCCGTGACCTCGTCCGTACGCCCAGCGGCGTCCTCGTGCCCGCCGGCATCGACCCGTTCCACCGCACCCTGCACCACGTCGCCCCCGCCGGCCTGATCGGCCGGACCTCGCAGACCTCGGGGATGACGCGGCTGGAGGCCGTCAGCGGCAAGACGGTCGGCGCCGAGAACCTCTGGATGGGGCAGACCCACGTCGCCGCGGCGACCGCGTCGGGCAACCACCACCACGGGGCGTCCGAGACCGCGATCTACGTCGTGTCCGGGCACCCGGTCTTCGTATTCCTGGACGTGGAGGGCGACGAACCCGTCGAACACCGCATCAGCACCGGTCCCGGCGACTACATCTTCGTGCCACCGTTCGTCCCGCACCGCGAGGAGAACCCCGACCCCGACACCGAGGCCGTCGTCGTCATCGCCCGCACCACCCAGGAGGCGATCGTCGTCAACCTCGACGGGCTCGACTGGTCCGACGTCGAGATCCGCTGAGCCCGCCGATGTCCGCTCGTTCGGCCGCGCAGGTCCGCGCGCTGCTGCTGCGCCGCGCCGAGATCGTCATCGCCGACGTACGCGAGGAGGCCGACCACGCGCGGGGCCATCCGCTGTGGGCGGCCAGCTTTCCCCTCTCCCGGCTGGAGCTGGACGCCTGGCGGCGCATCCCCCGCCGCGACACCCCCATCGTCGTCTACGGCGACGCGGACGCGCCCGCGCACCGGGCGATCGACGTCCTGCGCCGCCTCGGCTACTCGCGCGTGGACGCGCTGGAAGGCGGGCTCGACGGCTGGACCGCCGCCGGCGGCGAGCTCTTCCAGGACGTGAACGTGCCCAGCAAGGCGTTCGGCGAGCTGGTCGAGTCGGTCCGCGGCACGCCGTCGCTCACCGCGCAGCACGTCCAGGCGCTCATCGACGCCGGCACGCCGCCCGTCATCGTGGACGCGCGCCGCTTCGAGGAGTTCCACACCATGAGCATCCCCACCGCGACCAGCGTGCCGGGCGCGGAGCTGGTGCTGCGCGTCCGCGAGCTCGCCCCCGACCCCGCCACCCCCGTCGTCGTGAACTGCGCCGGGCGCACCCGCAGCATCATCGGGGCCCAGTCCCTGATCAACGCCGGCCTGCCCAACCCGGTGGCGGCGCTGCGCAACGGCACCATCGGCTGGACCCTCGCCGGGCAGCGGCTCGACCACGCGGCGACCAGGGCGGCGCCGCGCGCCGTGACGGAGTCGCACCACGCCCTCGCCCTGGCCGGGGCCCGGGACGTCGCCCGGCGCGCCGGCGTGCGGTTCATCGGCGCCGCCGACCTGCCCGGCCTGCGCGACCCCGGCCGCACGACCTACGTCTTCGACGTCCGCTCGGCGGCCGAGTTCGCGGCCGGGCACCTCGACGGCTCCCGGCACGCGCCCGGCGGGCAGCTCGTGCAGGAGACCGACCACTACGCGCCGGTGCGCGGCGCCCGTATCGTCGTCGTGGACGACGACGGGGTCCGGGCCGCGATGACCGGGTCGTGGCTCGCCCAGATGGGCTGGGAGACCTGGGCGATCAGCCCCGCCGCCCCCGGGGACCTCACCCGGCGGGGCGACCTCGACGATCCCCTCCCGGAGCCGCCGCAGGGCGCCACCGTCGACGCCGCGACCCTGCGCGCCTGGCTGGCCGCCGACGGGGCCTCCACCGTCGTCATCGACGTCGCGCCCAGCCGGGACTACGCCGCCGGGCACATCCCCGGCGCCTGGTACGCCATCCGGTCACGGCTGGCCGCCGCGCTCGCCGCGACCGGCCCGGCTGACCGGTTCGTCGTCACCTGCCCGGACGGCGTGCTGGCGCGTTTCGCCGCGGCGGACCTGCGCCGGCTCACCCCTGCGCCGGTGTTCGGCCTGGACGGCGGCACGGCCGCCTGGCGCGGACCGGTCGAGTCGGATCCGGGGCGCTACGCGGTCGAGCCGGTTGATCGGTACCGGCGGCCGTACGAGGGGACCGACAACGCCAGGACGGCGATGGAGGCGTACCTCACGTGGGAGTACGGCCTGGTGGAGCAGCTTGAGCGGGACGGCACCCACCACTTCCGCGTGGTCTGATGGCACACTGGACGCGGATCGCCCGCCGCGCCGATCACTCCGTCTCCCCCCACGGCGGCCAGATCGTGGAGGACGACAGCCATGACCGCGGCCGGGTGGCAGGGGACGACTATGCTGCGGCCGGGCTGGCTCGCCTTCAGCGGCGAGGTCGGCGCCACCGAGCCGCACGCGCACGCCGCCCTCCAGGTCCTCATCGTGACCGCCGGGACGGTGGAGCTGGCCGACGCCCACCACATCCGCCGCCGGGTGCGGGCGGCGATCATTCCGCCGCGCGCCAGGCACGCCGTGCGCGGCGGCCCCGGCGCCCGCGCCGACATGCTCTATCTCGATCCGGCCGGCGGCGCGGGCCGCCACCTGCTCACCGCTGCGGCCTGGCCGGGCCGCGACCGGGTCGGCGCCTGGGTGGACGCGGCGCACGCCCTGGTGCCGGCCGGCGACGAGTCCCGCGATCCGGCCGCGCTCGTACGTGCCTGGACGGCCCCGGTCCCGGGCCCGCGCCACCCGGCGCTGCGGAGAGCGCTGGAGCTGCTGCCGGAGCTGCTGGCCGGCCCCGTCCGGCTCACCGACCTGGCCGGCGCCGTCCACCTGTCGGCCAGCCGCCTCGGCCATCTGTTCACCGCCGAGCTCGCCCTGCCCTACCCGGTCTACGTGCGCTGGGCCCGGCTGCGCCGCGCCATCGAGCTGGCCCGCGACAGCGCCACGCTGACCGAGGCCGCGCACGGCGCGGGTTTCGCCGACGGCTCCCACCTGACCCGGGTCTGCCACGAGATGTTCGGCCTGGCCCCCTCCCAGCTCATCCACCTCGTGCGGGCGGTAAGACAGCGGATCCGTCCAAGCCCCGGACGGCCGGCCGCCGCGAGGCTGATCGGCATGCACCGCACAGTCATCCGTTATGGATATGTCCCGTTCATGCTGCTCGGCGTCAACGGCGCCGCCATCGCGCTGGCCGCCTCCGGCGCCTCCAAGCTCTGGCTGGTCGGCCTGCTGCCGGCCGCGATCGGCTGCTCCTTCGCGGCCGAACGCGCCCTGCCGTACGAGGCCGAATGGAACAGCCCGGCCGGGGACGGCGCCCGCGACGTCGCCCACGCGGCGGTCAACGAGCTGCTGCTGCTCGTCAGCGTCGGCGTCATCCCGCTGCTGGCGGCCACCGTCACGGTCGCCGACCTGTGGCCGCGTTCATGGCCCTTCGCGCTGCAGGTCCTGGCCGCCGTCCTGATCGCCGACCTCGGCATCACCCTGACGCACTACGCGAGCCACAAGATCGGCGTGCTGTGGCGCTTCCACGCCGTCCACCACTCCGTCAAGCGCTTCTACGGCTTCAACGGGCTGATGAAGCACCCCCTGCACCAGACCGTGGAGATGGGCGCCGGCGTCGCCCCGCTCATCCTCGTCGGCCTGCCGGTCGATGTCGCCTCCGCCCTGGCCGTCGCCGTCGCCGTGCAACTGCTGCTCCAGCACTCCAACGCCGACTACCGCGTCGGCCCGCTCACGTACGTGCTCGCGCTCAACGAGGGCCACCGCTTCCACCATCTCAAGTGGGCCGGGATCGGCGACGTCAACTTCGGCCTGTTCACCCTGACCTGGGATCACCTGCTCGGCACCTTCTCCTACGACCCCGCCCGCCGCTTCACCTCCGACCAGCTCGGCATGGCGGCCAAGCCCGACTACCCCACCGCGTACCTCGCCCAGCTCGCCGAGCCCTTCCGTGCCTCCGGCGCCTGCCACGCCGACCTGCCCGCCCCGGGGACGCATTGACGCGAACGGGAGAAAAGGATACGTTCCGGGAGATTTCACGGTTGTCCAAGGGAAATCCGGTGAGATGCCGGTGCGGACGCGCCACTGTATCCGGGACGTTGATCCCGGGAGCCAGGTCGCTTGGCGACCGTGACCTCGCAACATGGGACGCGTCACCCTGAGGAGGCTCACATGAGCGGGTTGTCCAGCCCGTCGTCCGTTCCGTCGTCCATTCCCTTCCCGCGCCTGCGGCCCTGGCTGCTGGCCGTGCCCGTGCTGTTGCTCGTGGCGTACCTCGTCCTGATGGACAACGGCGCCATCTCCCAGACGGGAGCATTCCTGCACGAACTCATGCACGACGGGCGGCATCTGCTCGGCGTGCCCTGCCACTAGGGGGCGGGGTGGTACGCACTCTCCTGGTCAGGGGCCTGCTCATGGGGCTGCTGGCCGGACTCGTCGCGGGCGGCTTCGCCTTCGTCTTCGGCGAGCCTCGCGTGGATGACGCGATCGCCCTGGAGGAGGCGGCCGCCGGGACGGCCGCGCACGACCACGCCGCCGAGGAGGCGGCGCACGACCACACCGCCGGGGAGGCGGCGCACGACCACGGCGAAGGGGCCGCGGTCAGCAGGCCGGCGCAGAAGGCCGCGCTCTTCCTGGCCACCGGGCTCTACGGGCTGGCCGTCGGCGGCGTGTTCGCCCTGGTGTTCGCGGGCCTGCGCGGGCGGGTCGGGCCGCGTTCGGACGGGCGGCTGGCGCTGGCCGCCGCCGGGACGGCGTTCGGCGCGGTCATCCTGGTTCCCTTCGTGAAATATCCGGCCAACCCACCGGCGGTGGGCGACCCGGAGACCATCGACAGCCGCACCCTGCTCTACGTGGTGATGATCCTCGTGGGGCTGGCCGCGACGGCGATCGCGGTGGCCACGGCCCGCCGGGTCACCACCGGGGACGACTGGGCACGGTGGGTGGCGGCGGTGGCCGCCTTCCTCGTGCCCGTGGCCGCCGCCTGGTGGCTGCTGCCGGCGGTCGACGAGGTGCCCGACGGCTTCCCGGCCACGCTGCTGTGGCAGTTCAGGCTCGCCTCGCTCGGCACCCAGCTCGTCTTCTGGACGGCGTTCGGCGTGCTGTTCGGCTGGGCGAGCGACCGGGTGGCGCGGCGCGCGGCGGCTCCCGCGCCCCTCGCCGTGCCGGGCTGAGCGGGTGCTGTTCGTCCGGCACGCCACGACGCCGGGCATGCGGGCCGCGTGCTTCCCCCGCGAGGAGGACGACGCCGACGAGGCGAGCCTGGCCAGGGCCGCCGCGCTGGGGTTCGCCGCGCTCCCCGCGTGGGTGGCCCCGGCCAGGGCCGCCCGGCGGACCGCCGCCGCTCTGGGGCTGGAGCCACGTGAGGCTCCGGCCCTGCGGGAGGCGGACTGCGGGCGGTGGCGCGGCCTGCCGTACGAGCGGGTGGCGCGGGAGGAGCCGGAGGCGCTGGCGAGCTGGCTGACCGACCCGGACGCCGCCCCGCACGGCGGCGAGTCCCTGGCCGCGCTCGCCGTCCGGGTCGCCGGCTGGCTCGAAGCGGCACGGGACGAGCCCGAGGCGGTCGCCGTCTGCGACGCCGGCGCCATCCGGGCGGCGCTCGGTCACGCCCTCGGGCTGGGCCCGCGGGCCACCGCCCGTTTCGATGTGGCGCCCCTGTCCACCACCGAGCTGGTCGTCACGCGCGACGGCTGGCGGGTGGCCCATGTCAACCGGAAGGTCTGGAAGTCTTGATCGTCACCTATCCGTTCAGCGCCGTCGTCGGCCTCGACGACCTGAAGCTGGCGCTGGTGCTGAACGCGGTCTCACCCCGGGTGGGCGGGGTGCTCGTACGCGGGGAGAAGGGAACGGCGAAGTCCACGATCGTACGGGCGCTGGCCGCCCAGCTCCCCTCGGTGGCCGTGGTGCCGGGGTGCCGGTTCGCCTGCGATCCGGCCGCGCCCGACCCCGGCTGCCCGGACGGGCCGCACGAGCCGGGGGCCGAGGGCGTGGAACGTCCGGCGGCCCTGGTGGAGCTGCCCGTGGGCGCGTCGGAGGACCGGCTGGCCGGCTCGCTCGACGTGGAGCGGGCGCTGACGGAGGGCGTGAAGGCGTTCGAGCCCGGCCTGCTGGCCGCCGCTCACCGCGGCGTGCTGTACGTGGACGAGGTGAACCTGCTGCACGACCACCTCGTGGACCTGCTGCTCGACGCCGCCGCCCTGGGGACGTGCTACGTCGAGCGCGAGTCCGTGTCGGTACGCCACGCCGCCCGCTTCCTGCTGGTGGGGACCATGAACCCGGAGGAGGGCGAGCTGCGCCCGCAGCTCCTGGACCGGTTCGGCCTGACGGTCGAGGTCCGGGCGTCACGGGACCCGGAGGAGCGGGCCGAGGTGGTGCGGCGGCGGCTGGCCTTCGAGGCGGACGCGGCGGCGTTCGCGGCCCGCTGGGCGGCGGAGGAGTCGGCGCTGGCGGCCAGGATCGCCGCCGCCCGCGCCCGCGTGCCCGGCGTGCGGCTGCCGGACGCGCGGCTGCGGCAGATCGCGACGGTGTGCGCGGCGTTCGAGGTGGACGGACTGCGCGCGGACCTGGTGACGGCCAACTCGGCGATCGCGCACGCCGCCTGGCAGGGGCGTGACGCCGTGACCACCGAGGACGTGCGGGCGGCGGCCCGGCTGTCGCTGCCGCATCGCAGGCGGCGCGACCCGTTCGACGCGCCGGGGCTGGACGAGCGGCTGCTTGAGGAGCTGCTGGAGCGTACGGCGGGGGACGACGAACCCGGGCCCGGCGACGATGACGGCGGCGGCGGCCGGGGCGACGACGGCAGCGGTCCAGGGAACAGCGCCGGCGGTCCGGGCGATGACGGCAGCGGTCCGGGCGGCGACGGCGGTCCTGGCAACGACCGTCGCGGCCCCGGCGGCGACGGCCGTGGTTCGGCGGGAACCTCGCCACCGCCTGCGGACGCGGCGGGGCCGGACGGCGCGGGCATGGGCGCGGACCCGGCTTCGGCTCCGGCTCCGGCTTCGGCTTCGGCTTCGGCTTCGGCGAGTTCGGGACCAGGATCGGGCGGGCGGGATCACGCCGGACCGCCGGACTCCGTGGAGCCCTCGGACGGCGCGCCGCCCGGCGACGCGCACCGGGTGGCGGGGGTGGCGGCGCCGTACCGGGTGCCGTTGCTGGAGGTGCCGGGGCTCGGCGAGGGCGCGGCGGGCAGGCGGTCGCGGTCGCGGACCCGGCGCGGCCGGAGCACCGGCTCTCGCCGCCCGGACGGCCCGATAGGCGACCTGCACGTGCCGGCGACGCTGCTGGCCGCGGCCCCGCACCAGCGCGGACGCGGCCGTCACGGCACCGGCCTGGTGCTGCGCGGCGACGACCTGCGTGAGGTCGTGCGCGAAGGCCGGGAGGGCAATCTCGTGCTGTTCGTCGTGGACGCCAGCGGCTCGATGGCGGCCCGCAAGCGGATGACCGCCGTCAAGACCGCCGTGCTCAGCCTGCTGCTGGACGCCTACCAGCGGCGCGACAAGATCGGCCTGATCACCTTCCAGGGGACCGGCGCGCGGGTGGCGCTGCCGCCCACGTCGTCGGTGGAGACGGGCGCGGCCCGGCTGCGGTCCCTGCCCACCGGCGGGCGCACGCCCCTCGCGGCGGGGCTGACCCGCGCGGCGGAGGTGCTGCGCGTGGAGCGGCTGCGCGATCCGGCCAGGCGGCCGCTGCTGGTGCTGGTGACCGACGGCCGGGCCACGGCGGGCGGCGACGTGGACCGGGCCGCCGCGCTGCTGAAGGGCACCGCGTCGGTGGTCGTGGACTGCGAGAGCGGGCCGGTCAGGCTCGGCCTGGCCGTCCGGCTGGCGTCCCGGCTGCGCGCCCGCCTGGTGCCCCTCGACTCCCTGGCCGACCTCGGGGCGGTCGTCCGTGACTACAGGAAGGCGGTCTGATCATGCCGCAGGGAAAACCGGCCGTCGTGCCTGACGACGGCCTCACCACGCGCCAGCGGCGGACCCGGCCGCTGCTGATGGTCCACACCGGGCCCGGCAAGGGCAAGTCCACGGCCGCGTTCGGGATGGCGCTGCGCGCCTGGAACCAGGGCTGGCCGATCGGGGTGTTCCAGTTCGTGAAGTCGGCCAAGTGGCGCATCGGCGAGGAGCGGGCGCTCAAGGTGCTCGGCGAGAGCGGCGAGGGCGGGCCGGTGACCTGGCACAAGATGGGCGAGGGCTGGTCGTGGATCCAGCGGCCCGGCACCGAGGAGGACCACGCGGCCGACGCCCGCGAGGGCTGGGAGCAGATCAAGCGCGACCTGGCGGCCGAGACGTACCGGTTCTACGTGCTGGACGAGTTCACGTACCCGCTGAAGTGGGGCTGGCTGGACCTGGACGACGTGCTGGCGGCGCTGACGGCGCGGCCGGGCAACCAGCACGTCGTGATCACGGGGCGGGACGCGCCCGAGCGGCTGGTCGAGGCCGCCGACCTGGTGACGGAGATGGGCAAGGTGCGCCACCCCATGGACGCCGGGCAGAAGGGGCAGAAAGGCATCGAGTGGTAGTTCCCCGGCTCGTCATCGCGGCCCCGTCGTCGGGCAGCGGCAAGACGACGGTGGCCACGGGGCTGATGGCGGCGCTGCGGGCGCGCGGGCTCAGGGTGTCGCCCCACAAGGTGGGGCCCGACTACATCGATCCGGGCTACCACGCCCTCGCCACCGGCCGTCCCGGCCGCAACCTGGACCCGTGGCTCGTCGGCGAGCGGCTGGTCGCGCCGCTGTTCCTGCACGGCGCGGCCGGGTGCGACGTGGCGGTGGTCGAGGGCGTGATGGGCCTGTTCGACGGCAAGGGGGACACCGGCTTCGCCTCGACCGCGCACGTCGCGACGCTGCTGGACGCGCCCGTGGTGCTGGTGCTCGACGCGGCCAGGCAGAGCAGGTCGGTGGCGGCGGTGGCGCACGGGTTCGCCACGTTCGATCCGCGGGTGCGGGTGGGCGGGGTGGTGCTCAACCGGGTGGGCTCCGACCGGCACGAGGAGCTGTGCCGCTCAGCGCTGGCCGCCGCCGGGGTGCCGGTGCTGGGGGCGATCCGCCGCGACGACGCCGTGGCCACGCCGTCCCGGCACCTGGGGCTGGTGCCCGCCGCCGAGCGGAAGGCCGAGGCGCCGGCGGCGGTGGACCGGCTGGCCGCGCTGGTGGCCCGCTCGTGCGACCTGGACGCGCTGCTGCGGCTGGCCCGCTCGGCTCCCCCGCTGGGCGGGCCGGCCTGGGAGCCGCCGCCGGGCGCTCCTGGCGCGGCGGGCGGCCGGACGGTGGTCGCGATGGCCGGCGGGGCGGCGTTCACCTTCGGCTACGCCGAGCACGCCGAGCTGCTGCGGGCGGCCGGGGCCGAGGTCGCCGTCTTCGATCCGCTGCGCGACGAACGGCTGCCGGACGGCGCCGGCGCGCTCGTGATCGGCGGGGGCTTCCCCGAGATGTACGCCGCCGAACTGGCCGCCAACGAGCCGCTGCGCGAGCAGGTCGCCGCCTTCCCCGGCCCGATCGCGGCCGAGTGCGCGGGACTGCTGTACCTGTGCGACGAGCTGGACGGCCGGCGCATGTGCGGCCGGGTCCCCGGGCGGGCGCGGATGACGTCCCGCCTGACGCTCGGCTACCGGGACGCGCTCGCGCTGCGGCGCTCGCCGCTCACCAGGGCGGGCGAGCGGCTGCGCGGGCACGAGTTCCACCGCACCGCCGTCCGGTACACCGGCGAGCCGCTGTTCCGCTGGGACGGCGGCCACGACGGGTACGGCGACCGCGGCGTGACCGCGTCCTATCTGCACCTGCACTGGGCGGGCGCGCCGCACCTGGCTCAGCGGCTGGTGTCGTCCTCCAGGTCGCCCTCGGTCTTGAGATAGACCTCGCGCAGGCCGCGCAGGACCTCCGGGTCGGGGTGCTCCCACATGCCGCGCTCGGCGGCCTCCAGGAGGCGTTCGGCGATGCCGTGCAGCGCCCACGGGTTGGAGCGGGCCATGAACTCCTGGTTCTCGGGGTCGAGGACGTAGGTCTCGGTCAGCTTGTCGTACATCCAGTCGGCGACCACGCCGGTCGTGGCGTCGTAGCCGAACAGGTAGTCGACGGTGGCGGCCAGCTCGAACGCGCCCTTGTAGCCGTGCCGGCGCATGGCGGCCAGCCAGCGCGGGTTGACCACCCGCGCGCGGAAGATCCGCGAGGTCTCCTCCGACAGGGTGCGGGTGCGTACGGCGTCCGGGCGGGTGCTGTCGCCGACGTAGGCGGCCGGGGCTTTGCCGGTGAGCGCCCGCACGGTGGCGATCATGCCGCCGTGGTACTGGAAGTAGTCGTCGGAGTCGGCGATGTCGTGCTCGCGGGTGTCGACGTTCTTGGCGGCGACCGCGATGCGGCGGTAGGCGTCCTCCATCTGCGGGCGGGCGGCGACGCCGTCGAGGTCGCGGCCGTAGGCGTAGCCGCCCCACACGGCGTACACCTCGGCGAGATCGGCGTCGTCGCGCCAGTTGCGGCTGTCGATGAGCGGCAGCAGACCCGCCCCGTACGCGCCGGGCGCGGAGCCGAAGATCCGCATCGTCGCCAGGCGTTCGTCGCCGCCGGACGCGGCGACGTGGGCGCGTACGTAGTTGTCCTCGGCCGGCTCCTGGAGCGACGCGGCCAGCCGTACGGCGTCGTCGAGCATGCTCACCACGTGCGGGAACGCGTCGCGGAAGAACCCGCTGATGCGGACCGTCACGTCGATGCGCGGGCGGCCCAGCTCGGCGAGCGGGATCGGCTCCAGCCGGGTGACGCGGCGCGAGGCGTCGTCCCATTCGGGACGGACGCCGAGCAGGGCCAGGACCTCGGCGACGTCGTCGCCGGCCGTGCGCATGGCGCTGGTGCCCCACACCGACAGCCCGACCGAGCGCGGCCACTCGCCGGTGTCGGCGCGATAACGCGCCAGCAGGGACTCGGCCATGGCCTGGCCGGTCTCCCAGGCCAGGCGGCTCGGCACCGCGCGGGGATCGACGGAGTAGAAGTTACGGCCGGTCGGCAGCACGTTGACCAGGCCGCGCAGCGGCGAGCCGCTGGGCCCTGCGGGCACGTAGCCGCCGTCCAGGGCGTGCAGGACGTGGTCGAGCTCGTCGGTGGTGCGGGCCAGGCGCGGCACCATCTCGGTGGCGGCGAAGGCGAGCACCCGCGCCACCAGCTCCACCCGCTCCGGCGGCACGTCGTGCAGCGCCGCGCGGGCGACCGCGGACCTCACCTCCGGGGCACCGCCCGACGCCGTACGGGCGACCTCCGACCCCACCTCCGGCGCGCCCCCCAGCACCGCGCGGGCGACCTCGGGTGCCGACTCGGGCACCCAACCGCGTTCCTCCATGGCCTCGACCAGGGCGCGGGCGACCGACTCCGCCCGGTCCACCTCGCCCAGCCCCGCCGTGCCGTCCTCCGCCAGGCCGAGGGCCTCGCGCAGGCCGGGCAGGGTCTCCCGGCCCGCCCACATCTGACGGGCGCGCAGCATCGCCAGCACCAGGTCGACGCGTACCTGCCCGGTCGGCGCCTGGCCGAGCACGTGCAGGCCGTCGCGGATCTGGACGTCCTTCACCTCGCACAGCCAGCCGTCCACGTGCAGGATGAGGTCGTCGAACTCGCTGTCGTGCGGCCGGTCGGCCAGCCCCAGGTCGTGGTCCAGCCGCGCGGCCTGGATCAGCGTCCAGATCTGCGCCCGGATCGCGGGCAGCTTGGCCGGGTCCATCGCGGCGATCGTGGCGTGCTCGTCCAGCAGCTGCTCCAGCCGGGCGATGTCGCCGTAGGTGTCGGCGCGGGCCATCGGCGGCACCAGGTGGTCCACGAGCACGGCGTGCGCGCGCCGCTTGGCCTGCGTGCCCTCCCCCGGGTCGTTGACGAGGAACGGGTAGATCAGCGGCAGGTCGCCGATGGCGGCGTCGGTGGCGCAGGCCGCCGACAGGCCCGCCGACTTGCCCGGCAGCCACTCCAGGTTGCCGTGCTTGCCGACGTGCACCATGGCGTGCGCCCCGAACTCGGCCGACAGCCAGCGGTAGGCGGCCAGGTAGTGGTGGCTGGGCGGCAGGTCGGGGTCGTGGTAGATGGCGATGGGGTTCTCGCCGAAGCCGCGCGGCGGCTGCACCATCACCACCAGGTTGCCGGCCCGCAGCGCCGCCAGCACGATGTCGGTGCCGTTCTCGCCCTCGTGCACGAACAGCTCGCCCGGCGGCGGCCCCCAGTGCCGCTCGATCGCCTCCCGCAGCTCCGCGGGCAGGGTGCGGTACCACTGCTCGTAGGAGGCGGCTGAGATGCGGACCGGGTTGCCCGCCAGGTGCTCCTCGGTCAGCCAGTCCTGGTCCTGGCCGCCGGCGGCGATCAGCGCGTGGATGAGCGCGTCGCCGTCCTGCTCGGCCACGCCGGGGAAGCCGTCGCCCAGGTCGTAGCCGGCCTCGGCGAGCCGGGCCAGCAGCCGTACGGTGCTCGCGGGGGTGTCCAGCCCGACGGCGTTGCCGACGCGGGAGTGCTTGGTCGGGTACGCCGACAGCATCACCACCAGCCGCCGCGCGGCGGGCGGCGTGTGCCGCAGCAGGCCGTGGCGCACCGCGATGCCCGCCACCCGGGCGGCCCGTTCGGGGTCGGCGACGTAGACGGTCAGCCCGTCGGGGTCGATCTCCTTGAACGAGAACGGCACCGTGATGATCCGCCCGTCGAACTCGGGGATCGCCACCTGGGAGGCGGCGTCCAGCGGCGACAGGCCGTCGTCGTTCTCCTCCCACGCCTGGCGCGTGGTGGTGAGGCAGAGCCCCTGCAGGATCGGCACGTCGAGCCCGGCCAGCGCGCCGACGTCCCATGCCTCGTCGTCGCCGCCCGCGCCGGCGGTGGCCGGACGGGAGCCGCCCGCCGCCAGCACCGTGACGACCAGCGCGTCCGCCGCGCGCAGCGTGTCGAGCAGCTCCGGCTCGGCCGCGCGCAGGGACGAGCAGAAGATCGGCAGCGCCTGCCCGCCCGCGTCCTCGACGGCGGCGCACAGTGTCTCGACGAACGCGGTGTTGCCCGCCATGTGGTGCGCCCGGTAGTAGAGCACCCCGACCACGGGGCCGCCGGTGGAGCGGGCAGGGCGTTCCAGCCGTCCCCAGGTGGGCGCGGCGGCGGGCGGCTCGAACCCGTGCCCGGTCAGCAGGACGGTGTCGGACAGGAACCCGTGCAGCTGCGCCAGGTTGGCCGGCCCGCCGTGGGCCAGGTAGGCGTGCGCCTCGGCGCACACCCCGCCGCTGACCGTGGACAGCTCCATCAGCTCGGCGTCGGGCGCCTGCTCGCCGCCCAGCACCACGACGGGGCGCGGCCCGGCCAGCAGCGCGTCCAGCCCTTCCTCCCAGGCCCGGCGCCCGCCCAGCAGGCGCACCACGACGAGATCGGTCCCCTCCGTCAGGCCGGGCAGGTCCTCGGCGGTCAGCCGGGCCGGATTGCCCAGACGGTAGTCCGCGCCGCAGGCGCGGGCGCTCAGCAGGTCGGTGTCGGAGGTGGAGAGCAGCAGGACGGTACGGCTGTCGCCAGGCACGGCGCGTTCCTCCCTCGGGGTCCTCGCCCCGGTCGCGGGTGTTGCGACGGCAGGAGTCTCCTGGCTCCCGGATCGACGCTCACCCCGGCCTTCCCGCCCGTCGCCGGACAGTGGCCTTGTGGTGGGGTTCGCTCCCCGGTCACAGTGGCGGGACCGCGCCGGATTCGCACCGGCTTCCTCCCTTTGCCATCGCCTACGCCGAAGCTTACGGCAGGAGCGACCCGCCTCAGAAGTGGCGTTACGATCCCTTCGTGCCCGTAGGTGAATTTCCCGGACGTACGCGTCCCGATGCCTGTCCGGGGGCGCTGCAGGTGCACGAGGCCGCCGACGGCCCGCTCGCCCGCGTGCGCCTGCCCGGCGGCGCGGTGTCGGCCGCGCAGCTCCGCGTGCTCGCCGCCTGCGCGGCCGAGCTGGGGGCGGACGTGATCGAGCTCACGTCGCGGGCCAACGTCCAGGTGCGGGGCCTGCGATCGCCGGACGTCTTCGCCCGGCGGATCGCGACGGCCGGGCTGCTGCCGTCGCCCGCGCACGAGCGGGTCCGCAACATCGTGGCCTCACCGCTGAGCGGACGCGGCCCGGACGGGCTGGTGGACGTGCTGGCCATGGCCCACGCCCTCGACCTGGCCCTGTGCGCGCGGCCACGGCTGGCCGGCTTACCGGGACGCTTCCTGTTCGCCCTGGACGACGGCACGGGGGATGTGGCCGGGCTCGGCGCGGACGTCACGTACGCGGCGACGGCGCTCGGCACGGACACCTCGGATGCGACGCCGGCGCTCGGCGCGGGCGTCTCGGACGTCACGTATGCGGCGACGGCGCTCGGCGCGGACGTCTCGCACGCGGCGGCCGGGAGACTGCTCCTCGCCGGAACTGACACCGGACTGACCGCCGGGCCGGACGCGGCGATCGCGCTCATGATCGACGCCGCCGAGGCGTTCCTCGACGAGCTGCCCTCCGGCGATGACCGCGCCTGGCGCGTCCGCGAGCTGGACGACGGCCCGGCCCGAATCGCCGCCCGCCTGCGCGGCGGCGCGTACCAGCCCGTCCCGGACTCGGCCCGCCTGCCCGACGACGCGAACCAGCCCCTCTCGGCCCCGGCCCGCCCGAGCGGCGGCGCAAACCCGCCCGTCCCGGACCTGGCCCGCCTGGGCGGCGGCGCGAATCCTCCTGTTCTAGCCCCGGCCCGTCGGCTGCCCGGTCCCGACCGCCTCCCGTCGCCCCGTGCAGGCAGGCCAGCGGCGGGCCGGATGGTGCAGCGGGACGGGCGGGTGGCCGTCGAGGCCGTCGTGCCGCTTGGGCGGTTGACGTCCGGCCAGGCCCTGGCGCTCGCGGACACCGGTCACGCCGTGCGGTTGACGCCCTGGCGGACCGTCGTGCTGCCGGACCTCTCCCCCGCCGAGGCGGACCGGGCCGGGAAGGCGCTCGACGGCATGGGGCTCGTCACCGACCCTGATTCCCCCTGGGCCGGCGTCACCGCCTGCACCGGCCGTCCCGGCTGCGCCAAGGCCCTCGCCGACGTACGGGCGGACGCCCGGCGCTGGGTGGAGGGCCTGGACCGCGCCCCCGCCACCCCCGTCCACTGGGCGGGCTGCGAGCGCCGCTGCGGCCTGCCGCGCGGCCCGGTCGTCCAGCTGATCGCGACCACGAACGGATACGAGGAACGCCACCCTTGAGCGACTACATCCGCGACGGCGCCGAGATCTACCGGCGCTCGTTCGCGACCATCCGCGCCGAGACCGACCTCACGGGCCTGCCGCCCGAGGTGGCCCAGGTGGCGGTGCGCATGATCCACGCCTGCGGCATGACCGACCTCGTCGACGACCTGGCCTGGTCGCCCGGGGCGGTCGTCCGGGCCCGCGAGGCGCTGCGCGGCGGCGCGCCCGTGCTGTGCGACGCCATGATGGTCGCCTCGGGCGTGACCAGGCGCAGGCTGCCCGCCGGCAACGAGGTGCTCTGCACGCTGGGCGACCCGCGCGTGCCCGAGCTGGCCGAACGGCTCGGCACCACCCGCAGCGCCGCCGCCCTTGAGCTGTGGCGCGACCGCCTGGAGGGCGCGGTGGTGGCGATCGGCAACGCGCCGACCGCGCTGTTCCGCCTCCTGGAGCTGGTCGCCGAGGGGGCGGGATGCCCGGCGGCCGTGCTCGGCATCCCGGTCGGCTTCATCGGCGCGGCCGAGTCCAAGCAGGCGCTGGCCGGCAGCGACCTGGAGTACCTGGTGGTGCACGGCCGCCGCGGCGGCAGTGCCATGACGGCGGCGGCGGTCAACGCCATCGCGGATGAGACGGAGTAGACGACGTTGACAGGACGCCTGTACGGGGTCGGCCTCGGTCCCGGTGACCCCGAGCTGGTCACGGTCAAGACGGCCCGGCTGATCGGCGAGGCCGACGTGATCGCCTACCACGCCGCCCGGCACGGCCGCAGCATCGCCCGTTCGATCGCGCTGCCGTACATGCGGGAGGGTCAGGTCGAGGAGCTGCTGCTCTACCCGCTGACCACGGAGACCACCGACCACCCGGGCGGCTACCAGGGCGCGCTCGACGACTTCTACGCCGACTGCGCCGAGCGGCTGGCCGCGCACCTGGACGCGGGCCGGACGGTGGTGGTGCTGGCCGAGGGCGACCCGCTGTTCTACGGCTCCTACATGCACCTGCACAAGCGCCTCGCCCACCGCTACCCCACCGAGGTGGTGCCCGGCGTCACCTCGGTCAGCGCAGCCTCCGCCGTGCTGGGGCGTCCGCTGGTGGAGCGGGACGAGGTGCTGACCGTGCTGCCGGGCACGTTGCCCGCCCCCGTGCTGGCCGAGCGGCTGCGCGACACCGACTCCGCCGCCGTGCTCAAGCTGGGCCGCACCTTCGGCAAGGTGCGCGACGCGCTGGCCGAGGCGGGACGGCTCGACGACGCCTGGTACGTCGAGCGCGCCACCATGGGCGCCGAGCGGGTCGCGCCGCTCAAGGACGTGGACCCGGCCGGCGTCCCGTACTTCTCGCTGGCCCTGCTCGCGAGCCCGGCCGAGCGCACGTTCGTCCCGGAACGTCCGGCGGCGGAGGGGCGGGGCGAGGTGGTCGTGGTCGGGCTGGGCCCGGCCGGGCGGCCGTGGCTGACGCCGGAGGCGCAGGAGGCGCTGGCCGCCGCGACCGACCTTGTCGGCTACGGCCCGTACGTGGACCGCGTGGCCCCCAACCCGCGCCAGCGCCGCCACCGCACGGACAACCGGGTCGAGGCGGAGCGGGCCAGGCACGCGCTGGAGCTGGCCCGCGACGGGGCCCGCGTGGCGGTCGTGTCGTCCGGCGACCCGGGCGTGTTCGCCATGGCCAGCGCCGTGCTCGAGGCCGCCGCCGACTTTCCCGGCGTGCCGGTGCGGGTCGTCCCCGGGCTGACCGCCGCGCAGGCGGTGGCCGCCAGGGCGGGCGCGCCGCTCGGCCACGACTACTGCGTGCTGTCGCTGTCCGACCTGCTCAAGCCGTGGGAGGTGGTGGCCGGCCGGCTGAGCGCCGCCGCGCGGGCCGACCTGGTGCTGGCGATCTACAACCCGGCCTCGCGCAGCCGTACGTGGCAGCTCGGCGCCGCCCGTGACCTCTTGCTGGAGCACCGGACGCCGGACACCCCCGTGGTGATCGGCAGGGACGTCGGCGGCCCGGAGGAGAGCGTCACCGTCACGACGCTCGGCGAGCTGGACCCCGGCCAGGTGGACATGCGCTGTCTGCTGATCGTCGGCTCCTCCACGACCCGCGTCAACGACGGCGTCGTCTACACCCCTCGCCGCTACCCCTGAACCCAGGCCACCGCCGCCACCACGTTGTCCACCGTACGGACGCCCGGGGGCGGTGGCGGCCGGTCCACCATGATCACCGGCAGCCCGGCCTCGCGGGCCGCGACGAGCTTGGCCGTGGTCATCCGGCCGCCGCTGTCCTTGGTCACCAGCACGTCCAGGCGGTGCTCGCGGATGAGGGCGCGCTCGCCCTCCACGGTGTACGGTCCCCGGTCGAGCAGGACGTACGCGTTCGCGGGGACGGGCGGCTCGGGCGGGTCCACCGATCTGGCCAGCAGCCACACGCCCGGCAGTGGCGCGAAGATCGGCAGGCTGCGGCGGCCGGTGGTGAGGAAGACCCGCACCTCGCCGGGCGCCGGGGCCCCGGCCCTCCAGTCGCGGCTGACCAGCAGGTCGGCCGCCGCAGGCAACGAGCCGACCCGCAGCCAGTCGTCGCCCGGCCCTTCGCGCCAGCCCGGACGGCGCAGCGCCAGCAGCGGCACGCCGGTCGCCGCCGAGGCCGCCGCCGCCGAGGCCGTCATCCGCTCGGCGAACGGGTGCGTGGCGTCCACGAGCACGTCGATCCGTTCCCGCGTCAGCCAGGCGGCCAGCCCCTCCGCGCCGCCGAACCCGCCCTCGCGCACCTCGCCCACCGGCAGGCGCGGGTTGCTGACCCGCCCGGCCAGCGATGACACGACGTGCAGCGCGGGATCGGCGGCCAGCTCGGCGGCCAGCGCGCGAGCCTCGGCGGTGCCGCCCAGAATCAGGACCCGCCGCACGCCCGGTCCCCGCCCGCGCCGCCATCCCTGCCCGCGCCGCCGTCCTCGGCCGTGCCGCCATCGCTGGCCACGCCATCCCTGACCGCGCCACCGTCCCTGGCGGCGCCGCCATCCCTGCCCGGCCTGTCCCTCGCCGCGCTGTAGAGGTGGCTGCCGGGGAACTGTGTCGCCGCCAGCACCCGCCCCACGACGATCACCGCCGTCCGCCGGATCCCGGCCTCGTGGACCTGTCCGGCGATGTCGGCCAGCGTCCCGCGCAGGATCACCTCGTCGGCCCGGCTGGCCCGTGCCACGACCGCCACCGGGCAGTCCTCCCCGTAGGTCGGCACCAGCTCGGCCACCACCTCGTCGATCCGCTGCACGGCCAGGTGCAGCACCATCGTGGCGCGGCTCGCGCCGAGAGTGCCGAGGTCCTCGCCGTCCGGCATGGGCGTGGCGCGGGCGGAGGTACGCGTGAGGATGACCGTCTGCCCGACGCCGGGCACGGTCAGCTCGCGGCCGAGCGAGGCCGCCGCCGCCGCGAACGCCGGAACCCCCGGCACCACCTCGTACGGCACCCCGAGCGCGTCCAGCCTGCGCATCTGCTCGGCCACGGCGCTGAACACCGAAGGGTCGCCCGAGTGCAGCCGCGTCACGTCGAGCCCGTCGCGGTGCGCGGCGGCCAGCTCGGCGATGATCTCGTCGAGCGTCAGATCGGCCGTGTCCACCAGCCTCGCCCCCGGCGGGCAGGCGTCGAGCAGCTCCCGTGGCACCAGCGACCCGGCGTACAGGCAGACCGGCGACGACTCCAGCCGCCGCAGGCCGCGCAGCGTGATCAGGTCGGCGGCGCCGGGACCGGCTCCGACGAAGTACACGGTCACGGTGAGTCCTTCCTCGTGATCGACCACACGGTCACCGGCATGGCCGCCCGCCAGCCGGTGAACCCGCCCACCGGCGCGGCCCGCTGGACGCCGAGCCGCACCAGGTCGCCGCCGAGCCTGCCGTACCAGTGCGCGAGCACGGCCTCGGACTCCAGGGTGACGGCGTTGACGACCAGCCGGCCGCCGGGCCGCAGCGCCGACCAGCACCGTTCCAGCAGGCCGGGCGCGGTCGCGCCGCCGCCGACGAACACCGCGTCCGGCGCGGGCAGCCCGTCCAGCGCCCCGGGCGCCCTGCCCTCCACGACGCGCAGCGACGGCACGCCCAGCCGCTCGGCGTTGCGGCGTACGGCGGCGGCCCGGTCGGGCCTGCTCTCGATCGCGACGGCCGCGCACGACGGGTGGCTGCGCATCCATTCGACGGCGATGCTGCCCGCGCCCGCGCCGACGTCCCACAGCAGCTCGCCCGGCATCGGGGCCAGGCGGGACAGGCTGACGGCGCGGACCTCCCGTTTGGTGAGCTGCCCGTCGTGCTCGTACGCGCCGTCCGGCAGCCCGGGCACCCGGCTCAGCGGCTCCGCGTCCGGGGCCGGGGCGCACTCGACGGCGATCACGTGCAGCGGGGACACCTCGGCGGCCCTCCAGCCCTCCGCCGTGCCCCGCAGCTCGGACTCCTGCCGCGCGCCCAGGTCCGACAGCACCGTCATCGCGCTGGGGCCGTACCCGTGGCTGACAAGCAGTTCCGCGACCACGGACGGGGAGTCGGGCCGCGCGCCGAGCACGACGACCCGGCGGCCGGGCGCGAGCGCGGCGGCGAGCGCCGCGGGCGGGCGGCCGACCAGGCTGACGACCTCCACCCGCTCGACCGGCCAGCCGAGCCGGGCGCAGGCCAGCGACAGGGACGACACGTGCGGCAGCACCCGTACGCGCTCCGCCCCGAGCAGCCGCACCAGCGTCGAGCCGATGCCGTGGAACATGGGGTCGCCGCTGGCCAGCACGCACACCTCGCGGCCGGCGTACCGGTCGAGGAGCGCGGGCAGCGCGGGCAGCAGCGGGGACGGCCAGGCCACCCGTTCGGCCTCCGAGCCGGGGACGAGGTCGAGCTGCCGCGGGCCGCCCATGAGCACGCCGGCCGCCTCCACCGCCCGCCGCGAGGCCGGAGCCAGCCCGTCCCAGCCGTCGGCGCCGATCCCGACGACCGTGATCACACGTTGCCCAGCACGCGCGTCACCTGGATCTCCACGACCACCCGCGACGGGTTGACCCGGGGCGGCTTGTACCGGGCGGCGTAGCGGCGCTCCGCCTCGGCCACCTGCTCCGGCTCGGTCCGCACGACGGCCAGCCCCTCCAGCGTCGACCAGCGGCGGCCGTCCACCTGGCACAGCGCGACCGGCGCGCCCGCCGGGCCGATCAGCCTGGCCTTGTACGAGGTGCCCGAGGTGATCACCCTGGCGATCCCGGCGGCCAGGTCCAGCGTCGCGCCCACCGGCACGACGTGCGGCGGACGGCCGTCGGGGCGGGCGGTGGCGAGCGTGCACAGGTGCCGCTCCTGCCAGAAGGCGGCGAAGGCGTCGCCCTGCTCAGCCAGGTTCACGATTCTCCTCTACGCGATGTGCGCTGGATATCGTATATCTGCCCATCTGGCAGACTTTGCCGGATGAAGCGGCTCCTCGTCATCGGGATCGGCGCGGGCGACCCCGACCATCTCACCCTCCAGGCGGTCAAGGCCATCGCCGCCACGGACGTGTTCTTCGTCGTCGACAAGGGCGAGGTCAAGCACGAGCTGGTCCAGCTCCGCCTCGACTTCATCGCCGAGCACGGCCGGAAGCCGTACCGGATCGCCGAGGCCCGCGACCCGGAGCGCGACCGCGACTCCCCCGCCTACACCGCCGCCGTCGAGGACTGGCGCTCGCGCCGCGCGCTCGCCTGCGAGGCGCTCATCCGCGACGAGCTGGCCGACGGCGAGACCGGCGCGTTCCTGGTGTGGGGCGACCCGGCCGTCTACGACAGCACGCTCGCCATCCTCGACGAGATCCTCCAGCGCGGGAACGTCGCCTTCGACGTCGAGGTCGTCCCCGGCATCAGCAGCGTGGCCGCGCTCACCGCCCGCCACCGCGTCGGCCTCACCCAGGTCGGCCGGCCCACCCACCTCACCACGGGCCGCCGCCTGGCCGAGCACGGCCCCACCGCCGACGACGTGGTGGTCATGCTCGACGCCCACTGCTCGTTCGCGGGGCTCGACGACTTCCACATCTACTGGGGCGCCTACCTCGGCACGCCGGACGAGATCCTGGTGTCGGGGCCGGTGTCCGAGGTCGGCGACCGCATCCGCGAGCTGCGCGCCGAGGCCCGCGCCCGCAAGGGCTGGATCATGGACACCTACCTGCTGCGCCGCACGCCGGGGCCGTTCACGAAGCCGGCTGGCGGGGCAGGCCGGGCGGGTTGATCCGCGACTCCGGGACGGCCTCGTTGGCCAGCCCCCACCGCTCCAGCACCTGCTGGTACGTGCCGTTCCGGATGACGGTGTTCAGCGCCTCGTTGAGGGGCTGCACCAGGCCGTTGCCCTTCTTGGTCATGGCGGCGATGAGTCCCTGCAGGTCCGGCCCCGCCCCCGAGAACGTGCCCACGATGCGCGAGCCGCCGCTGACGGCGATGTTGTAGGCGATGTTCGGGTTGGGGCCGAAGTACGCCTGCACGCGGCCCGACTTCAGGGCGAGCAGCACGTCGCCGTACCTCTCGTAGTAGAGGATCTCGACCGGCTCGCGGCCGGCGGCGCGGTTCTGCTTGTCCCAGTCGAGCAGGATCTTCTCCTGGTTGGTGCCGGCGCCGACCGACACGCGCAGCCCGGCGATGTCGGCGGGCCCCTTGATCGCCTTGACGGGGCTGTTGTCGGGCACCTGCCAGGCGAGCTGGTCGATGCGGTAGGTGGCGAAGTCGTAGGTGTCCTTGCGTTCCTCGGTGACGGTGACGTTGCTGAAGACGGCCTCGTACTTGCTGGACTTGGCGGCCAGGAACAGGTTCTCCCAGGAGCTGGACTGCGGGGTGAACTCCAGGCCCAGCACGTCGGCGACGAGCTGGGCGAGGTCGGTCTCGACGCCGATGAGGGTGGTGTCGTCGGTGGCCGGGGACACCAGCGGGGGCGCGCCGCCGGCGCTGAAGCCGACGGTGAGCTTGCCGTCGGCGGCGATCTCCTTCGGCACCTTGGCGGCGGTGGCCGCGACCTTCGCGGTCCGCACCCGGTTCTGCTCCGGGCTCAGGTTGATCTTCTTGCCGGCGACCACGGGGGCGGAGGAGGCCGGCGCGTCGAGTGCCGGTTCGGCGCCGCAGGCGGCGAGGACGGCGAGGACGGAGGCGGCGAGGAGGAGGGGCAGGGGCGAAGCGCGCATGTCTGTCGTCCTTGGGGTGTCAGAGGACCTTGGCGAGGAAGGCGCGGGTGCGCTCGTGCACGGGGGCGTCGAGGACCTGGGCGGGCGGGCCGAGCTCGACGACGCGGCCGGCGTCCATGAACGCCACCGCGTCGGCCGCCTCGCGGGCGAACCCGATCTCGTGGGTGACCACGATCATGGTGGTGCCGGCGCGGGCGAGGTCCCTGATGACGTCGAGCACCTCGCCCACCAGCTCGGGGTCGAGCGCGGAGGTCGGCTCGTCGAACAGCAGCAGCTTGGGTTCGAGGGCGAGCGCGCGGGCGATGGCGACGCGCTGCTGCTGCCCGCCCGACAGGGTGCGCGGGTAGGCGTCGGCCTTGCCGGCCAGGCCGACGCGGGCCAGCAGCCGCTCGGCCAGCGGCTCGACCTCGGCGCGCGGCCTGCGCTGCGCCGACAGGGGCGCCTCGGTGACGTTCTGCCGGACCGTGAGGTGCGGGAACAGGTTGAAGGACTGGAAGACGAAGCCGATCTGGGTGCGCTGGCGCAGCACCTCGCGTTCGGGCAGCTCGTGCAGGCGGTCGCCGGCCTGCCGGTAGCCGAGCAGCCGCCCGTCCACCCGCACCGAGCCGCGGTCGACCTTCTCCAGGTGGTTGATCACGCGCAGCAGGGTGGACTTGCCGGACCCGGACGGTCCCAGGACGACCAGCACCTGGCCGTGGGCCACGTCGAGGTCCACGCCGCGCAGCACGTGCAGCGGGCCGAAGCTCTTGTGGACGCCGCGCAGCTCGACCATCGCGTTCATGCGCGCCCCTTGCCGTAGTGCCGTTCCACGTAGTGCTGGACGATCGACAGGGCGGTGGTCAGGACCAGGTACCAGACGGCCGCGACCAGCAGCAGCGCCATCACCCGGCCGTTGCGGTTGTAGATCACCTGGACCTGGTAGAACAGCTCGGGCAGCGCCATGATGTAGACGACCGAGGTGCCCTTGACCAGGCCGATGATCTCGTTGCCGGCGTTGGGGACGATCGTCCGCATGGCCTGCGGCAGGATGATCCGGAACAGCCGCCGCGCCGGGGGCAGCCCGAGGGCCGCGGCCGCCTCCCGCTGCCCGTGGTCCACCGACAGCAGCCCGCCGCGGACGATCTCGGCGGCGTAGGCGGCCTGGTGCAGCGCCAGCCCGAGCACCGCCGCCGTCAGCGGGCTGATCAGGTCCATCGTGCCGAAGTCGAAGAACGCCGGGCCGAACGGCACCCCGACCGACAGCCGCGGGTAGAGCAGCGCCAGGTTGTACCAGAACAGCAGTTGCAGGATGAGCGGCACCGACCGGAACAGCCACACGTAGCCGAAGGCCACCGACGACAGCAGCCGGTTGGGCGACAGGCGCATCAGCGCCAGCACGGTGCCGAGGGCGAAGCCGAGCCCGATGCCGAGCGCGGTCAGCTCCAGCGTGAGCAGCACCGAGCGCACCACCGACGGCGCGAACAAATACTGCCCGACCACCTCCCACTCCCAGGCGGGGTTGGTGATCAGGGCGCTGGCGGCCATGGCCAGCACCACGAGCACGCCGGCCGCGGCCAGCCAGCGCAGCGGGCGGCGGGCGGTCACCACCTCCAGCGGCCGGTCCGCCTCCTGCTGGACGGGGGCCTGGACCTCGGGCAACGTCATGAGCCGCCCCCGTTCCGGCCGTGCGCGGGAACCCGTACGGTGCGGAACTCGGTGGTGCGGCGCAGGCGGAAGCCGAGCCGCTCGTACAGGCCGATCGCGTGCGTGTTGGCGGCGGAGGCGTGCAGGAACGGCGTCTCGCCGCGATCGCGGATGCCGGCGGCGACCGCGAGCACCAGCCGGGTCGCCAGCCCCCGTCCCTGGTGGGCCGGATCGGTGCAGACGGCGCTGATCTCGGTCCAGCCCGGCGGGTGCAGCCGCTCCCCCGCCATGGCCACCAGCGCGCCGCCGTGCCGGATGCCGAGGTAGACGCCGAGCTCGACGGTACGCGGCCGGAACGGGCCCGGCCTGGTCCGCGCGACGAGGTCGAGCATCTCGGGCACGTCCGCCGCCCCCAGCCGTACCACATCGGGGTCGTGCTTCCCCGCGACGTGCTCGCCGGTGAGCTGGACGCCGGGAATGCTCGCCGCCTCCTCCCAGCCCGGCGGCGGCGCCGGCGCCGCGCCGGTCAGCGGCACGTCGCCGCCCTCGCCCGCCAGCGCCGCCGCGTCCTGCCAGTCGGCGGGGCCCGGGTCGTGCGGCATCGACAGGAACGGGGCCACGTCGAGGGGGTAGCGCAGCACCCGGCCGCGCCGCTCCGCGAGGTGCGCGTGCGCCCCGAGCAGCGAGGCCCGCACCGGGTCGTCCAGCGGGTCGAAGCCGGCGACCGGCAGGGGCGGGATCGATAAGGGACGGGACTCCACATGCATGAGCCGGGGCCTTTCTCACGTCCGTCAGCCGCCATCAGCTCAACACAAAGCCCTAAAACCGTCAAGCCCTACTTGTTTAGTTGGTTTTTGGCATAACCTACTATCTTGATAGGTAATGTTGAGGAGAGAGGAAGGGCCATGCCCCTGCCCACGCGACCTCTGCGCAAGCTGGGTTTCCTGACCATCGGGCTGTTCGACGGGGACGACCCGCGTCCGGGACACGAGTCGACGTTGCGGATCATCGAGCTGGGTGAGCGGCTCGGCTTCGACAGCGCGTGGGTGCGGCACCGCCACCTGCAGTACGGCATCTCCTCCCCGATCGCGGTCCTGGCGGCGGCCTCCCAGCGCACCACCCGCATCGAGCTGGGCACGGCGGTCATCCCCCTCGGCTGGGAGAACCCGCTGCGGCTGGCCGAGGACCTGGCCACCGTGGACATCCTGTCCGGCGGCCGGCTCAACCCCGGCGTCAGCGTCGGCCCGCCGCTCCACTACGACCAGATCAAGGACGCGCTCCACCCCGGCACCGCCGACCTTCAGGACTTCAGCCACGAACGGGTGCGGCGGCTGCTGTCCTACGTACGCGGCGAGCCGGCCACCGCCTTCAGCGGGGCGGAGGGCTTCGAGGTCTTCTCCGACCGGGTGCAGCCCCACTCGCCCGGCCTGGGCGCCCGCATGTGGTACGGCGGCGCCAGCCTGCGCTCGGCCCGATGGGCGGGCGAGCACGGCATGAACTTCCTGACCAGCAGCGTGGTGAAGGCGGAGGAGTCGGAGGACTTCGAGCGGATCCAGCTCTCGCACGTACGGGAGTTCCGTGCCCGTCATCCGGACGGCGAGCGGGCCCGCGTCTCGCAGGGGCTGGTCGTCATCCCGACGGACTCGGCCACACTGGAGCAGCGGGCCAAGTACAAGGAGTACGCCGGCAAGCGTCTGCCCCGCACCGCCACGCCGCAAGGCCCGGCCCGCATGATGTTCGCGCCCGACCTCGTCGGCAGCTCCGCCGAGATCGCCGAGCAACTGTACGCGCACGCCGCCTTCCAGGAGATCGACGAGGTGGCGTTCGCGCTGCCGTTCACCTTCGACCACGAGGACTACGTGCAGATCCTCACCGACATCGCCACCCGGCTGGGGCCCGAGCTCGGCTGGCGCCCCGCCTGACCGCCTCGGCCCGCCGTCACCCGTGAAGCCGATAGGCCGCGCCGGGATGACTGTCGGGCAGCCGGTGGACGCCCGGGCCGAGCAGGCGTTCGCGCAGCGTCGCGTCCTCGTAGGAGGTGCGGTAGCGGCCCCGGCGCTGCAGCTCGGGCACGACCAGCTCGATGAAGTCCTCGGCCGTGCCCGGCGACAGGTACTGCATGAGGTTGAACCCGGTCGCCCCCGTCTCGTCCGCCCAGCGCTCGATCTCGTCCGCGACCCGTTCCGGGGTGCCGGCGACGAAGAACGGGCCCTGCCCGATGCGGCCCACGGACTCCAGCACGTCACGCACCCGCAGGCCGCGGCCCACCAGCGGGCGCACGGCCCGCTCGGTGAAGTCGCCGCCGCGCGCCACGATGTCGTCGATCGGCTCGTCCGGGTCGTAGGCGGCCAGGTCGATGCCGCTGCCGCGCTGCGCGAGGAAGCCTTCTGGGCGGATGTGCCGCTGCAGGTCGGCGATCTTGGCGTCCACCTCGTGCTGCGTACGCGCCACGATGACCGAGGCGCTGGGGAAGAAGGTGATGTGGGCGGGGTCGCGGCCGTAGGCGGCGGCGCGGCGGCGGGTGTCGGCGATGTCGTCGCGCAGCGCCTCCAGGGACCCGGCGCCGGTGAAGACGGCCTCGGCGTGCCGGGCCGCGAACTCCTTGCCGCGGTCGGAGTTGCCCGCCTGGTACAGAACGGGGGTGCGCTGCGGCGACGGCTCCGACAGGTGCGGCCCGGCCACCCGGAAGTGCTTGCCGACGTGGTCGACGGCGTGCACCTTGTCCGGGTCGGTGTAGACGTGCCGCTCCCGGTCGCGGATCACGGCGCCGTCCTCCCAGCTGCCCTCCCACAGCTTGTAGAGCACCTCCAGGTACTCCTCGGCGATCTCGTAGCGCAGGTCGTGCTCGATCTCGTCGTCGAGGCCGAAGTTGCGGGCGGCGCTGCGCAGGTAGGAGGTGACGACGTTCCAGGCGACGCGGCCCTTGGTGAGGTGGTCGAGGGTGGACATCCGGCGGGCGTGCGCGAACGGCGGCTCGTACGTGGTGGAGAACGTCACCGCGAACCCCAGGTGCTGGGTCACGGCGGCCATGGCGGGCACCACGAGCAGCGGGTCGTTGGCGGGGATCTGCACGGCCTCGCGGATGGCGGTCTCGGGCCCGCCGCGGTAGCGGTCGTAGGTCCCGACCACGTCGGCCAGGAAGACGGCGTCGAACAGGCCGCGTTCCAGCAGCCTGGCCAGGTCCGTCCAGTACTCCAGGTCGGTGTAGCGGTGGCGGTTGTTGGCCGGGTGGGTCCACAGGCCGTGCTGGATGTGGCCGACGCAGTTCATCTCGAACAGGTTGAAGTGGATGATGCCGCTCATCGAGGAAAGCTCCTGGGGGCGATGCCGTTGAGGTGGTAGTTGCCCACGTCGTGCACCTTCGCGCGCCGCGGGTCGTGGACGGTGTGGGTGCGGGCGTTGCGCCAGTGCCGGTCCAGGCCGAGCGGGGCGCGGGCGGCGCTGGCCCCGGCCAGCTCGAACCATTCGGCGCTCACCCGGTTGGCGGCGCGGTCGGCCTGCGCGCGGGCGGCGGACATGGCGACGGCCGCCTCCGCCGCTAGGGCGGGGAACTCCTCGGGCGAGGCCGACCTGGCCCGGTCCACGGCGTCGCCGGCGCTCTCCAGCAGCGCGCGGGCGGCCCTGGTCAGCACGGCCAGCTCGCCGAAGAGCTGCACGACGACCGGGTCCTCGACCACCTTCTCCGCCTCGGAGCCCGGCCAGCCGCCCTTGGTGTAGCCGCGCAGGAAGGCGGCGGCGTCGGCGAGCGCCCCCTCCGCGATGCCGGTGTCGATGGCCGCGTGGATGAGCAGGCCGAAGCTGCGGAAGGTGCTGACGTCGTCGCGCCGCACCGGCATGACGTGGCCGGCCGGCACGAACACGTCGCGGAGCACGACGGTGCCGCTGGCCGTGGTCCGCTGGCCGAAGCCGTCCCAGTCGTCCACGACGCTGAGGCCGGGCGCGTCGCGCGGCACGAAGGCGACGCTGTGCGCGTCCTCGTCGAGCGCGGTCACCGGGATCCAGTGCGCGAACAGCGCGCCGGTCGAGTAGATCTTGCGGCCGGAGATGAGGTAGCCGCCGTCGTGCGGGCGCAGGACGGCGCGCTCGCGTTCGCCGCCGGGGCCTCGGGCGTCCACCGCGGCGTTGCCGAGGCGGGCCCCGGCGAGGACCTCGGCGTAGAAGAACGCCTGCTGGCCGGGTGTGCCGTGCTCGCGCAGCGAGTCGAGGTACCAGAAGTGGTTCTGCGGGATCTGACCGATGCTGGCGTCGGCGGCCGACAGCTCCCTGATGACGGCGCCGAGCGTGGCGGTGCGCACGCCGGCCCCGCCGTGCTCGGCGGGGACGGTGATGCCGAGCAGGCCGCTGTCCGACAGCGCCTCGATCTCGGCCACGGGCAGGACCCGCTCGGCGTCACGCCGCGCGGCCCCCGCCGCGAAGCTCGCGGCCAGCTCGCGGGCGACCGCGATCGCCTCGTCGTCGGTCTTGATCACATGTGCCATGTCACGCCGCCGCCAGTCTCGGGATCGCCGCCACCAGTTCCTTCGTGTACGGGTGCGCGGGCTCGCTGAAGACCGTCCCGACCGGCCCCTCCTCCACCACGCTCCCGTCCTTCATGACCAGCACCCGGTCGCACAGGTGGTGGACCACGCCCAGGTCGTGGGAGATGAACAGGTAGGCCACGCCCGTCTCCCGTTGCACGTCCTCCAGCAGGTCGAGGACCTGCGCCTGCACCGACACGTCGAGCGCGGACACCGGCTCGTCGCACACGATCACCGACGGCGACGGGGCCAGGGCCCGCGCGATGGCCACCCGCTGCCGCTGCCCGCCGGACAGCTTCAGCGGCCGGCGGCTCAGATGCTCGGCGCCGAGTCCCACCAGCTCCAGCAGCTCGACGGAGCGGGCGCGGCGGTGCTCGCGCGGCACGCCCGCCACGGCCAGGGCCTCGGCGAGCACCTTCGCCACGGTGTAACGGGGGTCGAAGGAGGCCAGGGTGTCCTGGTAGACGACCTGGACGTCGCGGCGCTGCGCGCGGTCGCCGCGCGTCCACGGCCGGCCGTGGATCTCGACCGTGCCGGTGTCGGGCGGGGTGAGGCCGAGCGCGATCCTGGCCGTGGTGGTCTTGCCCGAGCCGGACTCGCCGACGATGCCGAGCGTCTCGGCGGCGCGCAGCGCGAAGGACACCTCCCGCACGGCGGCCCGGCCGCCGAAGGACTTGCCGACGCCCCGGGCGCGCAGCACGACCTCGCCCGCGACCGGCCGTGGCGGGACACCCCCGTCCGGGGCGGTGCCCGACAGGCGGGTGCCCTTGGTGTGCTCGGCCGGGATCGCGCGCAGGAGCCGCTTGGTGTAGTCGTGGGCGGGCTCGCCCAGCACCTGGGCGGTGGGTCCCTGCTCGACGATCACTCCGTCCTTCATGACGGCCACCCGGTCGGCCAGCCGGGCCACCACGGCCAGGTCGTGGCTGATCACCAGCAGCGAGGTGCCCTCCGCCTTGATCCGGGCCAGCAGGTCCAGCACCTGCGCCTGGATCGTGACGTCCAGGGCCGTGGTGGGCTCGTCCGCGATGATCAGCTCGGGGCCGGCGGCCAGCGCGGCGGCGATCAGCGCGCGCTGGCGCAGGCCGCCGGACAGCTCGTGCGGGAGCTGTCCGGCCCGCAACTCCGGCTCGGGCACCCCCACGGAGTCGAGCAGCTCCAGCACCCTGGACCTCCTGGCCGCGCCCGGCAGATCGGTGTGGGCGGCCAGGACCTCCTCGATCTCTCCTTGCCGACCTTGCGCAGCGGGTCCAGCGAGACCAGGGCGTCCTGGAGCACGAAGCCGATGCGGCCGCCGCGCAGGCGCCGCCAGCCGCGCTCGCGCAGGCGGGTCAGGTCCTGCCCGTCGAAGGTCAGCTCGCCGGCGGTGACGCGGGCGCCGCCGCCGGTGAGGCCGACCAGGGTGCGGGCGGTGACGCTCTTGCCGGAGCCGGACTCCCCCACCAGGGCCAGGCACTCCCCTGTCCCGATCTCGAACGACACCCCGTGCACCACGGGCGTCACGCCGAAGGCGACCCGCAGGTCGTCCACCTTGACCAGGCTCACCCGGTCCTCCCTTCCGATCGCAGTCTGAGCGCCCGGCCGACCACGGTCACGCTGATCACCGTCAGCGTGATCGCCAGGCCGGGGAAGAGGCCGTACCACCAGGCCCGCGAGATGAAGTTGCGGGCGGTGGACAGCATGGAGCCCCATTCGGGCTCCGGCGGCGGCGTGCCGAGCCCGAGAAAGCTCAGCGCCGAGCCGGCCACCAGGGCGGTGCCGACGCCGATGGTGGCCAGGATGAGCACGGGTTTGACGGCGTTCGGCAGCACGTGCCGCAGGATCACGCGCCGGGCCGGCAGGCCCAGCGCGTACGCCGCCTCGACGTAGCTCGCCCGGCGGATGGCCAGCGTCTGGGCGCGGACGAGACGGGCGTAGGAGGGGATGTTGGCCACACCGATGGCGAGGACGGCATTGGCGGTGCCGCCGCCCGCCACGGTGATGACGACGAGGGCGAGCAGCAGCTCGGGGAAGGCCATGCCGACGTCGGACAGGCGCATGATGACGTTCTCGACGAGCCGGTTGCCGAGCCCGGCGGCCAGGCCGAGCAGCCCGCCGAAGACCAGGGCGACGGCGATCGCGCCGAAGCCGAGCAGCAGCGAGGCGCGCGTGCCGTGCACGATGCGGGCCAGCACGTCGCGGCCGTTCTCGTCGGTGCCGAGCAGGTGCGCGGCGCTGGGAGCCCTCAGGGTGGCGGCGCTGTCCACGGCGAGCGGGTCCTGGCCGGTGAACAGGCCCGGCGCCAGCGCGGCCAGGACCAGCACGGCCAGGACGGCCGCGGCGAGCCACACGCCGATCCGGTTCACGCGGCCTCCCGCGGCCGGCGGTCCGCGAGCATCAGACGGCCTCCTTCAGACGAGGGTCGATGACCAGGTAGAGCAGGTCGACCAGCAGGTTGACCAGGACGTAGACCAGCGCGGACAGCAGCACCACGCCGAGCACGAGCGGCAGGTCCTTGGCGTTCACGGCCGCGACGAGCAGACGGCCGATGCCCTGCCGGGTGAACAGCGTCTCGGTGACGACGGCGCCGCCGAGCAGCGCGCCCACCCAGAAGCCGGTCATCGTGACCAGCGGGGTCAGGGCGTGCCGGAGCGCGTGGCGCAGCCGTACGGCGGTGTCGCCCAGGCCGCGGGCGCGGACGCTGACGATGAACGGCTCGTCCAGGACCTCCTCCAGCGCCTCGCGCAGCACGTGGCCGAGCACGCCCGCGATCGGCAGCGCCAGGCAGAGCGCGGGCAGCACCAGGGAGGCCACGCCCTGCCCGCCGGTGGAGGGGAACAGCCGCAGCCCGAAGGAGAAGACGGTCAGCAGCACGATCCCCAGCCAGAACGTCGGCGTCGAGGCCGCCACCAGCTCCGCCACCGAGGCCAGGCCGCGCCACCGGCGGCGGCCCGCGGTGGCCAGCGCGGTCGCGACCGCCAGGAGCAGCCCGGTGGCGGCGGCGGCCACGGCCAGCTCCACGGTCGCGGCGGCCTGCTCGCCGATGGCCCGGGCGACGGGGGTGTGCAGGCGGTAGGAGGTGCCGAAGTCGCCGTGCGCGATGCGCCACAGGTGGGCGGCGTATTGCTCGTACCAGGGGCGGTCGAGCCCGTACTCGGCCCTGACCTGGGCGAGCACCTCGGGTGTCGGGGCGGCGCCCTCACCCCCGACGACGGCCTCGGCCGGGTCGCCGGGGGTGAAGTGCACCACCAGGAAGGTCAGGGTCGCCGCACCCCACAGCACGCCGACCCCGGCCAGCAGGCGCCATCCGATGAATCTCAGGGTCTTCATTCGTCCAGCCAGGTGTCGTAGAAGTACGGCGACGGATAGGCGGGCGTGAAGGCCAGGTCGCGGACCTTCTTCTGGTAGGCGACCGGGCGCGGGTCGTCGTAGAAGGGGATGGCGGGGACGAGGTCGAGGAGCCTGGCCTGCGCCTGGTTGTACAGCTCGGTGGGGTCCTGGGCGCTTCTGGCCTGTTCGAGAAGGTCGTCGAGCTTGGTGTCCTTGAGCCGGGCCACGTTCTGGCCGCGCCGTTCGGGGGTGGTGATGTTCTTGGAGGAGTACTGGATCCACAGGACGTCGGCCGTGTTCGTGGCCCACAGGCCGGAGCTGAGGTCGTAGTCGCCCTTGGTGGAGCGGTCGGTGAGCTCCTGCTCGGGCGGGGTCTGGATCTGGATGTCGAGGCCGATCTTCCTGGCGGCGGCCTGGGTCTGGACGGCGATCTGCATGCGCTGGGCGGGGAAGTTCGCGGCGATCGGGAAGTACGCGGTCAGCCGCTTGCCGTCCTTGAGCCGGATGCCGTCCTTGTCCCTGGCGGTCCAGCCGGCCTCGTCGAGCAGCTTGTTCGCCAGGGCCTCGTCGTGCTTGATGGTGCCGCTCAGCCCCTGCGCGTAGCCGGGCGTGGAGGTGGTGACGAAGCCCTGCGCCACCTGGTACTGCCCGAAGGAGATGCCCTTGATGATCGAGTCGCGGTCCACGGCGGCCAGCAGCGCCCGGCGTACGCGGACGTCGTCGAACGGCGGGCGGGAGGTGTTCAGCCAGAACGACATCGGGTGGCCGGGCCGGATCGCGGTGAGGAAGCCGAGGTCGGGGTTGGCCTTGACGTCCTCGACGTTCTGCGGCGGGGTGAAGTCGATGGCGTGCACCTCGCCGGCGGCCAGCGCGTTGTAGCGGGCGGCGTCCTCGGCGAGGAAGCGGATCTCCAGCTTCTCCAGGTAGGCGGGGCCGGTGTGCTTGGCGCTCTTCGGGCCCCAGTTGTAGTCGGGGTTGCGGTGGTAGGTGATGCTCTGGCCCTTCGTCCACTTGCCGAAGACGAACGGGCCGGAGCCGATCGGGTGCTCGCAGATGCTCTGCGGCGACTCCTTGATCTGCTTGGGGGAGATCATGCCGAGGTAGCCCTGGGCGAGGATGTCGAGGAACGGCCGGTACGGCGAGCTGAGGTGGACTTCGAGCGTGTGCTCGTCCACGACCTTCGCGTCCTTGTAGGGCGCGATGTAGGAGGCGGCCAGCGGTGACTTGGTCGCCGGGTCGCGCATGTGCTCGAAGTTGGTCTTGAGCGCCTCGGCGTTCCAGACCGCCCCGTCATGGAATTTCACGCCCTGGCGGAGCTTGAAGGTGTAGGTCAGGCCGTCGTCGGAGATCTCCCAGCTGTCGGCCAGCCACGGCTGGATCTTCCCGTCGGCGTCGAACCACACCAGCGAGTCGGCCACCGGGACCGTGCTGACCGGGCCGTCGGAGCTGGCGTTGCCGTGCGGGTCGAGGCAGGGCGGCTCCTGCCCGTTCTCGCCGAGGATCAGGGTGCCGCCGGACTTGGGGGTGCTCGTGGTGCCGCCCGAGGTCACGGGCGCGGTGCCGCATCCGGCGAGCAGCAGCGCGAGCGTGAGGACGGCGAGGGGGGTCCTGGTCATGTGTCAGCTCACCCATGCGTCGTGGAAGGTGACGGCGCCGTAGGCGTAGTCCCAGGTCAGGCCGTGCACCCGCTTCTGCGACGAGACCAGGCTGGGCCTGTCGTAGAGCGGGACGGCGGGCGCCAGTTCGAGCAGCCGGGCCTGCGCCTTGCCGTAGATGGCGGCCCGCTCGGCGGCGTCCGTGCTGGCCCTGGCCTGTTCGAGCAGCTCGTCGAGGCCGTCGTCGGAGAGCCTCGTGGTGTTCTGGCCGCGGCGTTCGGGGGTGGTGATGTTCTTGGAGGAGTACTGGATCCACAGCACGTCGGCCGTGTTCGTGGTCCAGATGCCGACGGAGACGTCGAAGTCGCCCTTGCCGGTGCGGTCCAGGGACTCCTGCGCCGTGACGTTCTCGATCTTCAGCTCGATGCCCGCCTTGGCTGCGGCGGCCTGGGTCTGGACCAGGATCTGGGTGTTCTGCGGGTTCACACCCGTGTCGAGGGCGACGGCGGTCAGGCGCTTGCCGTCCTTGAGCCGGATGCCGTCCTTGTCCTTCTGTGTCCAGCCGGCCTCGTCCAGCAGGGTGTTCGCCCTGGCCGGGTCATGGGCGATCCGGCCGCCCTCGGCGTGGTCGGGGGTGGAGGGGGTGATGAAGCCGGTGGCCACGCTCCACTGGCCGAACGAGACGCTGCCGATGATGGCCTCCCGGTCCACGGCCAGGGTGAGCGCCTGGCGTACCTTCTGGTCGCCGAACGGGGCACGGCCGGTGTTGAGCCAGACCGAGAAGGGGTGTCCGGGCCGGTCGATGCTGGTGAAGGCGAGGTCGGGGTTGGCCTTGACGTCCGCGACGCTGGCCGGCGGGGTGTTGTCGATCACGTCGACCTCGCCGGCCAGCAGCGCGTTGTAGCGGGTGGCGTCCTCGGCCAGGAAACGGATCTCCAGGGCGTCCAGGTACGCGGGGCCCGTGCGCCCAGCCGGCCCCCAGGCGTAGCCGGGGTTCTTCTTGTACGTGATGCTCTGGCCCTTGGTCCACGTGCCGAACACGAACGGCCCCGAGCCGACCGGGTGCTCGCAGGTGCTCGCCGGGTTCTCCTTGAGCTGCTTGGGCGAGATCATGGCCAGGTACGACTGCGCGAGCACGTTCAGGAACGCCGAGTACGGCGAGCTCAGGCGCACTTCCAGAGTGTGCTCGTCCACGACCTTCGCGTCCTTGTACGGCGCGATGTACGAGGCGGCCAGCGGCGACTTGGTCGCCGGGTCGCGCATGTGCTCCAGGTTGAGCTTCAGCGCCTCGGCGTCCCACGCCGACCCGTCGTGGAACGTCACGCCCTCCCGGAGCGTGAAGGTGTAGGTCAGGCCGTCATCCGAGACCTTCCAGGCGGTGGCCAGCCAGGGCTTCAGCTCGCCCTCGGCGTCCTGCCACAGCAGCGAGTCGAAGATCGGGCGGCCGACGACCGTGGTGTTCGTGGTGGACAACTGGTGGGGGTCGAGGCAGGCCGGCTCGTCGGCGTTCTCCCCGAGCACGAGCGTGCCTCCGGATTTCGGGCCGGTGTCGCCGCCGGCCGTCTGCGGCGCGGCGTCGGCGCCGCAACCTGCCAGGGTCGCCACCAGGGTCAGGGCTGTGACGAGCAACGTTGTGGAGCGGGTGAGCATGGGGGTCCTCAAATCAGGTATTGCCTACCTGCATTGCAGGGATTACGGTGAACCATAACGTAACACGCAGAACGGAAGAAACAACATGACCCACGTGATCGCCGACGACGCCGAGGCGCTCGCGACGGCGCGCGAACTCGCCGCCGGGTTCGCGGAGGGGGCGGCGGCCCGCGACGCGGAACGCCGGCTGCCGGAGCCCGAGCTCGACCGGCTGTCGGCCAGCGGGCTGCTCGCCGTCACCGTGCCGCGCGCGTACGGCGGCGCCGACGTGAGCGCGCGCACCCTCGCCGAGGTGTTCCGGCTGCTGGCCGCGGCCGACCCGAACCTCGCGCAGATCCCGCACAGCCACTTCGTCTACGTCAACGTCCTGCGGCAGCAGGGCACCGACGTGCAGCGCAAGTTCTTCTTCGGCGAGGTGCTGGACGGCAGGCGCTTCGGCAACGCGCAGTCCGAGGCGGGCACCAGGCACGTCCAGGACTACCGGACCTCGCTGGTCGCCGCCCCCGAGGGCGGTTTCCTGCTGAACGGCACCAAGCACTACAGCACGGGCGCGCTGTTCGCGCACTGGATCCCCGTCCTGGCCCGGCGCGAGGACCGCACGCTGCACGTGGCGTACGTGCCGCGCGACGCCCCCGGCCTGACCGTGGTGGACGACTGGGACGGCATGGGCCAGCGCACCACCGCCAGCGGCACCGTCCAACTGGAGGACGTGCGGGTGCCGGAGGACCGCGTGGTCCCCCACCACCTGACGTTCCAGGGGCCGCAGCTCCACGGGGCCTACGCCCAGCTCCTGCACGCCGCCATCGACGTCGGCATCGCCGGCGGGGCGCTGGAGGAGGCGCTGGAATTCGTCCGCACCAAGGCCAGGCCGTGGTTCGAGAGCGGCCAGGAGCGCGCGGCCGACGATCCGCTCGTCATCCAGCGATCCGGCGAGCTGGCCGTCAAGGTACGCGCCGCCGAGGCGCTGCTCGACCGGGCCGCACAGGCCGTGGACACCGCCCGCGACGACCTGAACGACGCCACGGCCGCCGCCGCCTCCATCGCCGTGGCCGCGGCCAAGGCGTTCGCCGACCCCGTGGCGGTGGAGCTGGGCAACGCGATCTTCGAGCTGGGCGGCACCCGCTCCAGCCTCGACGGGCTCAACCTGCACCGCCACTGGCGCAACGCCCGTACCCACACCCTGCACGACCCGGCCCGCTGGAAGATCCAGCACATCGGCCGCTACGTACTTGACGGCAAGCTGCCGCCCCGGCACGGCCTGCTCTAGGAGAGACGACGATGAGTCTGACGTTCCACTGGTTCCTGCCCACCTACGGCGACAGCCGCGACGTCGTGGGCGGCGGCCACGGACTCCCGGCAGGCGCGGCCTCCGGCGCGCGCCCCGCAACCCTGCCCTACCTGCGCCAGATCGTGCACGCGGCCGAGCAGGTCGGCTTCGCCGGCGCGCTGACGCCCACCGGCGCCTGGTGCGAGGACGCCTGGCTGACCACCGCCATGCTGGCCGACACCACCGAACGGCTGAAGTTCCTGGTGGCCTTCCGCCCCGGGCTGGTCTCCCCCACGCTGGCCGCGCAGATGGCGGCCACCTTCCAGTGGCACTCGCGCGGGCGGCTGCTGCTCAACGTCGTGACCGGCGGCGAGGCCCACGAGCAGCGCGCCTACGGCGACTTCCTGGACAAGGACGCCCGCTACGCCCGCACCGACGAGTTCCTGCACGTCGTGCGCTCGCTGTGGCAGGGCCAGAGCGTGACCTTCACCGGCGAGCACCTGCGGGTGGAGGAGGCGCGGCTGGCCCGGCTGCCCGACCCGGTGCCCGAGGTGTACTTCGGCGGCTCCTCCCCCGCCGCGGGCCGGGTGGCGGCGCGGCACGTGGACGCGTACCTCACCTGGGGCGAGCCGCCGGACGCGGTGGCCGAGAAGCTCGCCTGGATCAACAGGCTGGCCGCCGCCGAGGGCCGTACGCTCCGGCACGGCATCCGGCTGCACGTGATCACCCGCGACACCGCCGAGCAGGCGTGGGCGCAGGCGCGCCGGCTGCTCGACGGCATCGACCAGGCCACCGTGGAGAAGGTGCAGGCTGGCCTCGGCCGCAGCGAGTCCGAGGGGCAGAGGCGCATGCTCGCCCTGCACGGCGGCAGACGCGACGACCTGGAGATCTACCCGAACCTGTGGGCCGGCGTCGGCCTGGTGCGCGGCGGCGCGGGCACGGCCCTGGTCGGCAGCCACACCGAGGTCGCCGACCGCATCGAGGAGTACCACCGCCTCGGCCTCACCGAGTTCGTGCTGTCGGGCTACCCGCACCTGGAGGAGGCGTACTGGTTCGGCGAGGGCGTGCTCCCCCTCCTGCGTGAGCGCGGCCTGTGGCAGCACCCCGCGGAGCCGGCCGCCGCCGCACCGGCCTCGATCCCGTTCGCCACGGCGGGAGCGCGATGAGCACCCTGGCGGAGCTGCGGCGGCGCGCCGCCGAGCTGCTTCCCGAGCTGGCGGCCGGGGCCGGGCAGCGGGAGCTCGCCCGCGAGCTCCCGCACAAGGAGATCCGCGCCCTCGCCGCCGCCGGCCTGCTCACCTTCCGCGTCCCCGCCTCCCACGGCGGAGGCGGCTCCAGCGTGGCCGAGGTGTTCGGCTTCCTCATCTCCCTGGCCGCCGCCGACTCCAACATCGCCCAGGCGGTACGCCCCAGCTTCGGCCGGGTCGAGCACCTGCTCACCGCCTCCGAACCGGAACGCGAGCGCTGGTTCCCGCGCTTCCTGGCCGGGGACGTCTTCGGCAACGCCGGCTGGGAGATCGGCGGGGCCAACGGCGAGGTGCGCACCCGCATCGACCGCGACGGCGTCGTCAACGGCAGCAAGTACTACAGCACCGGCGCCCTGTACGCGGACTGGGTCAGCGCGTCGGCCGTGGACGACTCAGGCGGGCGGGTGTTCTTCACGCTGCCGCGCGACCGGGAGGGGCTGGAGCTGCTCGACGACTTCGACGGGATCGGGCAGCGGCTCACCGCCAGCGGCACGACCCGGCTCAACGGCGTCAAGGTGCTGCCCGACGAGATCGCCGAACGCCCCGGGAACGACGCCCGCTCCCCCGTCAGCGCGTTCATGCAGCTCCACCTGGGCGCCGTGCTGGCCGGGATCGCGCGGGCCGCGCTGACCGACGCCGTCGCGTTCACCCGCGAGCGTGCCCGCCCGATCCAGCACAGCGGCGCCACCCGGTCCGTGGACGACCCGTACGTGCGCCACGCCGTCGGCGAGATCTCCGCCCGCGCCTACGCTGCCGAGTCCGCGGTCCTGCGGGCCGCCGCCACGATCGACCGGGCATGGGCGGCCGACCTGGAGCCCGGCCTGCTCACGGAGGCGGCCGTCGAGGTGGCGCAGGCGCAGTTCGTCGCCGCCGAGTCGGCGCTGAAGGCCGCCGAGCTGCTGTTCGACGTGGGCGGCGGCTCCGCGGTCGCCCGCCGCCACAACCTCGACCGGCACTGGCGCAACGCCAGGACCGTCGCCAACCACAACCCCCGCGCCTGGAAGGCGGCCGTGGTCGGCGCCTACCACCTCACCGGCGCGCAGCCGCCGCTGAACGGCCTGTTCTGAAGGGATTCCCCCACCATGACCCGCGTGCTCCTGATTTCGGGCAGCCCCTCCGCGACCTCCCGCACCGGACGGCTCCTCGGCCACGTGGCCGAGCTCCTGGACGGCGCGGTCTCCCTGCTCCACCTGCGCGACCTGCCCGCCGAGCCGCTCCTGCTCGGCCACGCCGACCATCCGGATCTGGTGGCCGCGCGGCGCTCCGTGGCCGCGGCCGACGTGATCGTCCTGGCCACGCCCATCTACAAGGCCGCCTACACCGGCCTGGTCAAGGCCTTCCTCGACGGGCTGCCGCAGCAGGCGTTCGCGGGCAAGACCGTGGTGCCCATCGCCACCGGCGGCACGCAGGCGCATCTGCTGGCGGTGGACTACGCGCTGCGGCCGGTGCTCAGCGTGCTGGGGGCCCGGCACGTGACCCGGGGGCTGTTCGTGCTGGACACGCAGATCACCCCGCTGGCCGAGGAGCTGTGGCCCCGGCTTCGAGCGCTGGTGGACGAGGTGAACGCGGTTCCGCTGCGCGCGGCCGCCTGACCTCTCCCTGCCCGCGGAGGTCCAGCAGGCAGAGGACCTTGTCGTAGCGGTGCCCGCCTCCCGAGGTCGGCGATGGCGTCCCCGGCCCGTGGATCTCGGCCCCGGTCCAGATGGCGCCGTCGTCGTAGGAGACCTCCACCGACAGCCGTTTCACCGGACGCGCGGCGCTCCCCTCCAGCGGCCGGACGGTCACCGGCACCGTGAAGCGCCGCCCGGACGGCGCGGAGTTCTCGGCGTCGAGGGCGGGGCTGAAACACGACCGACACGGGCAGCCGCGCGGGCGCGCCGCCCGCCACGTGCCCGGACCGGAACGTCCACACGCCGGACACCCGGGTGGACAGGGTCGCGGGCGCGCCGCGTTCGCCGTCGACGACGAGACGGTAGTCGGCGTCCTTCGCGGGCACGGAGAAGCTGGTCCTCGCCTCCGTCTGCTCGCCCACGAGGGCGCCGTCGCGGTAGAGGGCGGTCCGCTGCGTGGACCGGGTGGACAGGCCGAGCGCGCCTCTGCCGTCGCCGTACAGGGGCAGGTCGGTCGCGATGACGTCGCCGGCGCGGCTGACGCCGTCGAGGTCGTCCGCGCCGGCCCACGGCAGCGCCGGCGGGAAGACGCCCCGGTTCCACAGCTCCGTGTACGTCCTCCCGGACCGGTAGACCGTGAAGGGCGAGTCGAAGCGGTTGAGCCGGCCGTCGGAACCGTACTCGAACAGGTGCCGCTGCCAGCGGACGCCGCCGTCGGTGTTGACATACTCGACCTGCTGGAAGGGCGTCCCGAACGTCGTGGGCGACAGGAACGCGAACATGGAGCCGTCGCGCGGCCGGGCCCCCCGGTACGCGCCCGGCTCCGCGTCGGGCAGGTGGCGGGCGTAGTCGGTCCGTACGGCGGTCAGGTCGCGCTGCGCCACGCGCCGCTCGAACCCGTCGACCAGGCCGCCGGAGCGGAACCAGGCCAGGCTGTAGGCGTACGGGCTGCCGGTCCGCGCGGCGGCCCACAGCCCGGCGACCTTGGTGCGACAGGGTGACCGGTCCCGTGGGTTCTCCAGGTCGATCGGCGTCTGGCCGGGGTCCAGGGGGGTACAAGGTCGTGTAGACCTCGCCGGCCGGCCCGCCGTCCCTGCCGGTGAGCGTGAGCGTGAGGTCGTGGCTCTCCTTCTCCTTGTGGCCCCGGCCGGCGTGCTGAGGACCAGGTCGCCGTCGCCGGTGGCCACGATGTGCGCGGCGACGAACCCGTCCTGCCCGCCGGCGGGGGTGTCGGCGGTGACGACGGCCACCCGTTCAACGACGTCATCCAGCCGATCTTCAGCGTGGGCGTGCAGCTGCTCATGCTCGCGAACATCGTCCTCGCCGCGCTGCTGATCTTCCAAAGGGTCGGCGACCGGGCGCTCACCTGGGCGATTCGCGCGGGCCTGACCTTCGTGATCGCCGGGATCGGCCTCGGGCTCCTGATACCGGCGAGGTCAACCGGCGTGTGGACGGCCAAGGACGCGGCCGGGCACGCCGGCCCTCTGGACGCGCAGCACAACGTGGGCGTCCCGGACGGCGGCCCCGGGCTGCCGGTCACCGGCTGGAGCACGGTCGGCGGGGGCCTGCGCATCCCGCACTTCGTCGGCCCGCACGGGCTGCAGGTCATGCTGGTCGTGGCGCTGGTGCTCGGGCTCCTGGCGAGCCGGGTCACCCGGCTGCATGACGAGCGGACGCGGGCGGGGCTGGTGGCCGCGGCGCGTTCGCGGGCGTTGGTGACCAGCTTTCCTGCCACGAGCACCAGCTTCGGTAAAAGAAAAGGGCACCGTCGAGCTACGATGGCCACATGACCGCTCCCCAGCATCGCGCGCAACTCGCCGTTCGTGTTGAACGCCTCGAAGCCGCAGCCTTCAGGCTCGGCATTGATCTGGGAGAGATCAAGACTGCCGTAGAACAACTCCCCGCCACCATCCGGCAGGAGATCCTCGAGTACACCGAGCCCGTTTTCGGGGAGATCATGGCCGGCAAGGCTTCGCTGGCCACCAAGGAGGACCTCGACCAGCTGAAAGAACTGGTCGACAACCGGTTCGCGCAGATGGACAACCGGTTCGCGCAGATGGACGACCGGTTCGCGCAAATGGACGACAAGCTCGACCGGGTTCTGACGGCTCTGTCGCAGCCGTCTTCAAACTGACCGAGCAGACCGGCCGCAGGCTCCAAGGCGAGCTTCACACCGAGGTCCGCGCCGCCCCCGGACGTGCGGGCCGACGACGACGAGAGCCGACCGCACCTGCGGAAGGCCCTCGTCGTGACCCCGGCCGCGGCCTCTGTCCCGGCGAGGACATGCGGCTCACCCGCGAATGCCCCCTGCCCGGCCGATCGTGGTCGGCGTCAGGGCGTGACACTCCGTCGCGTCGTACGCCGCAGCGCGCCCGTCTCCCCCGCCGCCCCTACGGACCACAGCCGGGCCGACATCCAGACGACCCCGACGGCCGCCACGACCAGCCCGCCCAGATACAGCGGCACGGGCACCAGGCTCCGCAGCGACCCGGGCAGCATCCCCGCGACGTACAGCACCACCCCCACGACGGGCATCGTCCCGCTCCTGACGGCGGCCACCCCGAAGACCACCACACCGATCACCAGCACCGCGGACGTGACCAGGAACGCCGTCCCGGTCATGCCGGTCAGCAGCGCGGCCACCGTCCCCGCGCCCAGGTACGGGAACACGTAGTGCAGGATGTACTCGACCGCGAACGCCCCGGCCAGCCCGGCCGAGTTGAGCACGTACCCGACGAGCCCCAGCGCCCCGGCCCGGTGCCGGATGGCCAGGTAGATCCCGGTGACGGCGAGCAGCCCCGTCAGCGCCCCGAACGGCGCGATGGCGTGCGTGAAGTCCGTCTCCGCGACCAGCCCGCCCCTGCGCGCCGCGTTGACCACGATCAACAGCCCTGACACGAACCCCGCGACCGCGGCGACCCGATGAAGTCCCATCGCGACGAGCCCTTCTCTTGGTGTTGGTGCTCGCCATGATGCGCCCGCCCGGCACCCGCCCGAAGAGCGCGCCGGGAGACGTAAGCACCCCGAAAGAACCCCGCTCCGCCGCTGCGCCCGTAAATATGATTAGACCTTGACAAACTATCGCTAGATCGCATCATTATTACCCAGACCGGCCGCACGGAACGCCGGCCAGTGGCAGTCGACAGGGAGCGTCCATGCAAGCGGTGGGGACACGACTCGATGCCGGGACCGGCCAGCGCCAGGGGCTTCTCGGCCGGCATGGCCGCTCCCCGCGGCGACCACGGGACGACCGCCGCACCGCGTGGCTGTTCCTGCTGCCGGTGATCGTCGGTTTCGCGGTCTTCTACGCCTATCCGACGGCCCGCGGCATCTGGTACTCGTTCACCGACTACAGCCTGCTCGCCGACCCCGAGTACGTCGGCGCCGACAACTACCGCCAGCTCGTCAGCGACGGCCAGTTCTGGAACGCCCTCAAGGTCACGGGCTACTACGTCGTCGTGAACATCGCCTCACAGACGCTGCTCGCGCTCGGCCTGGCCGCGCTGATGCACCGATTGACCCGGTCGGTCGTGCTGCGCGCCACGCTCCTGGTGCCCTGGCTGGTGCCGAACGTCACCATCGGCCTGCTGTGGGCCTGGCTGCTGGATCCCGACCTCGGGTTCGTCAACCATCTCATCGGCCTGACCGGCCTCGACACGACTCTGTCCTTCAACGCGCCGGACTGGGCGATGCCCCTGGTGGCCCTGGTCAACACCTGGACCTTCACGGGCTACACGGCACTGCTGCTCTACGCGGGGATGCTGCAGATCCCGCCCCACCTGTACGAGGGCGCGGCGATGGACGGCGCGGGCGAATGGCGCATGTTCCGCTCGATCACGCTGCCGCTCCTGCGGCCGATCCTGGCCCTGGTGCTGGTGGTGTCGCTGATCGGCTCGTTCCAGATCTTCGACACGGTCGCGGTGGTGTACGGCGGCAAGGCGCCGATCCCGGAGACCCGGGTCATCTACTACTACATCTACCAGCGGGCCTTCACCTACTTCGACATGGGATACGCCTCCGCCCTGGCGATGGTCCTCGTGGTCATCCTCGGCGTGCTGACGACCCTGCAGTTGCGGATGCTGCGCGCGTCGCGTTCGGACCTGGGCTAAGGAGCTTCGGATGTTCTCCGGCATGAAGATCGGCAGGAGGGCCGCCTGGCTCGCCCTCCTCGTCGCGGTCGTGCTCACCGTCTTCCCCTTCTACTGGATGGTCCGCACCGCCCTGACCCCTGCGGGCGACCTCTACACCGACTCGATCGGGCTGTGGCCCGACCACCCCACCCTGATCAACTTCGCGCGGGTGCTGGGGCTGGTCGACGCCGGGACGGCCAGAGCCGCGGGCGGGTCGGGCGCGCAGCTGAACTTCCTGCTGTACACGATGAACTCGCTCATCTACAGCGGCCTGATCGCCGTCGTGCAGACCTTCTGCTGCGCCATGGCCGGCTACGCCTTCGCGCGGCTGCGCTTCCCCGGCAGGGACGTGGCCTTCGCCGTCATCGTCGCCGCGCTCATGGTGCCGCCGATCTTCACGATCCTGCCCAACTTCGTGCTGGTCAAGCAGCTGGACCTGCTCAACACCATCCCGGGGCTGGTCCTGCCCGGCCTGCTGATGACGCCGTTCGCGGTGTTCTTCCTGCGGCAGTTCTTCCTGTCCATCCCCCGGGACGTGGAGGAGGCCGCGACGCTGGAGGGCATCGGCCGGTGGGGGATGTTCTGGAGGATCGTGCTGCCCATGAGCCGCGGCCCGCTGATCACCATCGGGCTCACCACCGTCGTGTGGAGCTGGAAGGACTACCTGTGGCCGCTGCTGGTGGGCAAGGGCGAGGCCACCCGGGTGCTCACCGTCGGGCTGGGCGTGTTCCTCCAGCAGTCGCCGAACCGGGGGCCTGACTGGACCGGCATCATGGCCGGGTCGGTGCTGTCCGTCATCCCGGTGCTCATCCTGCTGGTCCTCCTGGGCAAACGGCTGGTCCAGTCGATGAACTTCTCCGGCATCAAGTGACGGAGCGGGGTGCGGCCGGAGCCGCACCCCTTTTCGTGGTCAGGAGACGTTGATCCGCCCGAGGGTCAGCCAGCCGGGGACGGTCGTGTCCTGGTCGGCGTTGGCGAAGCGCAGCGGCACCCCGTTCCGCAACGGGTTGGCGGCCCGCAGGACCAGCGTGTGGTCGCCCTTCGGCAGCCCGAGCGGCAGGGACGCGGTGAGCTCGGCGGGCTCGCCGGGCATGACCCGGGTCAGCTTCCATGACGTCGTCCAGGTCCGGGCGATCCGCCCGTCCCGACCGGCCGCGGCCACCTGGACGGGCCAGTCGTAGGGGAACGGGGCGACGCCGTCGTTGCTGATCCGTACGGCGAGGTCGAGGCCGCGCCCCCGCTGCTCGGTCCGCACCGCCGTGACCCTCAGCTCGTAACCCAGCGACTTCGCGCCCTTCAGCGCCTGGTCGTAGGCGGCGCCGGTGTATCCGGGGCTGAAGGCGTGGTGGTTGAGCAGCCAGGTGGCGTGCGTCTGGGCGACGCTCGCCCCGAAGTCCTTGTCCCCGTCGCCGGGGCAGTCCACAGGCGTGTTGAACAGGCAGCCCTGCAGTTCGGGCCGCAGTTCGCCGCCGTTGGGGTTGGTGTGCCACTTGTCGGTGGTGCCGGCCTGCCGCATCAGGTCCATGAAGTGCCAGCCGGGGCCCGGCAGGGTGGAGTACGCGAAGGAGTCGTCGTGATAGCCCAGGTCGTGCGCCTTGTTGTCGGCACCGGGGTAGCGGACCATGAGCCGGGTCCGGTCGAAGGCGTCGTCGTAGGCGTTCAGCACCCTGAGCTGCTCGGCCTGGGAGGCGAACCAGTTCTCCGTGCCGGGGTCGCCGTTGTGGGGCCAGGTGTGCCATTCGCCCCAGAAGCCCAGCAGGCCGAGCTGGACGAACCCGATCCGCGGGTCGCCGTCGTAGCGGCGGCCGAGCGCGGCGATGAACCGGTCGAGCGCGGCGGCCAGGTTCGGGTCGTCGTAGTCGGGCGACACGCTCTGCCCGTCGTTGCCGAAGTCGTCGTACGGCCGGGTCAGCAGCCCCTGGTCGAGCAGGAACCGCGGGACGCCGCTGGGCTTGCCCGGATAGTCCAGGTAGAAGCGGAACGCCGCCTGGTGGCCCCGGCCGGCGATCGCGTCCAGTTGCTCGTCGAGCGCCCGCCAGTCGAAGCGGTGCGCGCCGGTCATCACCGCGTTCAGCGGCAGGTAGAACCACTCCATCGAGTGCGGGAACGTCGTGTAGGCGCCGGCTTAGGGGATGAAGCCCTTCAGCGGGTTGGCGTCCGCGGCCTGCCCTGCCGCCAGGCTCCGCCAGCCCGGTCCGGCGGCCGAGGCCGGGGTCGGGGCGGGCAGCGCCGTGACGGTCGCGGCCAGGAGGGCGGCGAGCGCCATCCGGGCGGGCCGGCCGGTCGGGGTGTGGACCATCGAAGCCTCCACAGGATGATCGCCAAGGCAATTATGAGTCGGCCTTGACAAATATTCGATGAGCCACATCATTATTCGAGAGAGCCATCAAGGCAAGAGGCAACTTCTGGGCCCTCGGCCCCACCCCCCAGGAAGAGGCACCTCCCATGATCAACAAGAAGCTGGCAGGAGCGGCGCTGTGCGCGCTGCTGGCGGGTACCACGCTCACCGCCTGCGGCGGTTCGGAGACCGGCGGGCAGGCGGGAGAGGACGGGGGCGGCCAGGTCACCCTCGACTACTGGCTGTGGGACGACAACCAGCTGGCCTCCTACCAGGCCTGCGCCGACGCCTTCCAGAAGGCGAACCCGAACATCACCATCAAGATCACCCAGACGGCCTGGGCGCAGTACTGGCAGAACCTGACCACGCAGCTGGCCGCCGGCGAGGCCCCCGACGTGTGGACCAACCAGGTGTCGTACTACCCGCAGTTCGTCTCCAGCCGGCAGATCCTCGACATCCAGCCCTACGTCGAGGCCGACAAGGTCGACCTGACCCAGTACCAGGACGGCCTCGCCGACCTGTGGACCAAGGACGGCCGGCGTTACGGCCTGCCCAAGGACTGGGACACCGAGGCGATCGTCTACAACGCCGACCTGCTCGCCAAGGCCGGCGTCAAGCCCGAGGAACTGGCCGACCTGACCTGGAACCCCACCGACGGCGGCACCTTCGAGCAGGTCATCGCCAAGCTCACCGTCGACGACAAGGGCCGCAACGGCCTGGACCCGGACTTCGACAAGGACAACGTCGCCGTCCACGGATACCAGCCGGAATGGAACGACGGCTCCCAGGGCCAGAACGGCTGGGGCGAGCTGGCCGCCGCCAACGGCTTCACCTACCTCGACAAGAACCCCTGGGGCACCCGGTACAAGTACGACGACCCCAAGCTGATCGAGACCATCGGCTGGTACAAGGCGATGACCGACAAGGGGTACGCGCCCCGCTTCGACAAGCAGTCGACGCTCGGCATCGACGCCGTGATGAACTCCGGCAAGGCCGCGCTCACGATCGCCGGCTCCTGGACCATCAACACGTACATGGGTGACGGCGCCCAGCACAAGTTCGCGCTCGCGCCGCTGCCCGTCGGCCCGGCCGGGACCCGCAAGAGCGCCATCAACGGCCTCTCGGACGCCATCTGGGCGGGCACCGAGCACAAGGACGCCGCGTGGAAGTGGGTGAAGTACCTCGGCTCGGCCGCCTGCCAGGACGTGGTGGCCGCCGACGCCGTCGTGTTCCCCGCGATCAAGACCTCGGCCGAGAAGGCGCTGGCCGCCCACCAGGCCAAGGGCCGTGACGTGCAGGTGTACGTGGACTACACCAAGACCCCGGGCGGCACGTTCCTGCTGCCGATCACCGACCACGGCACCGAGATCAGCCAGATCGTCCAGGACGCCCTGCAGGCGGTCATCCTCGGCCAGATCGAGCCCGCCGAGGCGCTGAAGAAGGCCAACCAGCAGGTCAACGCCCTGTTCGCCTGACGTTTCACCATCTGCTGCTCGAAGGAGAACCATGCCCCTGCTCGTCGACCTGGCCGGTCGTGAATTCGCGATCGAGCTCACCGGTTCCGAGCCCCCCACGCCCGTCGCCGGCGGTCTCGTCCTGCCGTCCGGGCGGGTCGCGATCCTGCACGGTCTCGCCGACGCCCTGTTCTACCGGCATGGCCAGAACTCCTGGAGCCCGTGCGGGTGGCGCCGCCTCAGCGAGCCCCCGTTGCGGATCGCCGACCCGCGGCGGCGGCTGACGGCGGACGACACGATCTGGGACGATCCCGCCCGCCACCACTCCTCGGCCGTGGCCGCGCTGCAGGGCGACGACGGGCAGGTGCTGCTGCTGGGCTCGCTCGGGCTGGGCACCCCCCGCCTGTCCGCCGACCTCGACACCCTGGCCGGCTGGTACGAGGACGACGGCGCCCCCTGGTTCCTGGCCTACGGCCCCGAACAGGAGGTCTTCGCCCGCTACACCGACCAGCTCGCGGCGCGGCTCGGCAGCAGCGACCGGCAGGCCGGCAACGTCTGGTGCACCTGGTACGCCTACTACGAGGGCGTCAGCGAGCAGGTGCTGAACAAGGATCTCGCCGCGCTGGCGGGCCTGCCGTACGACGTGGCCCAGATCGACGACGGCTGGGAGGTGGCCGTCGGGGACTGGGAGCCCAACGACAAGTTCCCCTCCGGCATGCGCGCCCTGACCGAGCGCATCGCCGCCGCCGGGATGAGGGCGGGCCTGTGGCTGGCCCCGTTCATCGTGCTGCCCACGTCGCGGACCGCCCGCGAGCACCCCGAGTTCCTGCTGCGCGACGGCGACGGGCAGCCGGTCGTCGCGGGACACAACTGGGGCACCTCCTACTGGGCCCTGGACCTCACCCACCCCGCCGTACAGGACCACCTCACCCAGCTGATACACCGGGTCGTGCACGAGTGGGGCTTCACCTACCTCAAGCTCGACTTCGTCAACGCCGGAGCGGTCCCCGGCGTCCGGCACTCCGGCGCGCCCCGCGAGCAGGCCTACCGGGACGCGCTCGCCCTGATCCGGCGCGTCGCGGGCCCGGAGGTCTACCTGCTCGGCAGCGGCGCCCCGCTGCTGCCCTCGCTCGGCCTGGCCGACGGGCTGCGCAGCGGCCCCGACGTCGCCCCGCTGTGGACCAACTACGCCACCGACGACCCCTCGGACGCCATGGCCTACAACGCCCTGGTCAACACGCTGCACCGGCTGTGGCAGTCACCCCTGCTCCAGGTCGACCCGGACATCGTGTACTTCCGCAGCCGGCTCAACCTGCTCACCGAGACGCAGATGGGCTGGTTGCGGGACCTGGCCGCGATCTGCGGCTTCAAGGCGGTCTCCGACCCGCCCTCCTGGCTGAGCGCCGACGAGCTCGCGCACCTGACGGCCTACCTGGCCGAGCAGCCGGAGATCGTGCGTACAGGCCGCTACAGTTTCGTCATCGATGGCCGTACCGTGGACTTCGCCCCCGCGCTGGGACCGGGACAGCAGTATCCGATCTCCTGACAGGGCGCTAGAATTACGCTGAAACGAAGCATAATCGGGGGTGCAGGGGTGCCGGAGGCGGCCGGGGCGGACGTCAGCAGACTGCGCGAGATCAACTCGCTCGGCATCCTGCGGGCGATGCGCGGCCAGCCACCCGTGACCGTCACCGAGCTCGCCCACCGCACGGGCCTGTCCCGGCCCGGCACCGACGTCGTGGTCCGCGGGCTGGTCACCGACGGATGGGTGCAGGTCGTCGAGCCCGACGGCAGCAGCGTCGGCCGCCCCGCCCGCCGCTACCGCTTCAACGCCGGCGCCGGGCACGTGCTCGGCGTCGACGTCGGCGGCCACAAGATCCTCGTCCTGCTCGCCGACCTCGAAGGGCAGGTGCTGCACAGCCACCGGCTCCCGGTCGAGCCGGACGCCGACCCCGCAGCGCGGCTCCAGGCCCTCGACACCGCCATCACCCAGTGCCTGTCGGGCGCAGGGATGCGGCCCGATCAGATCTGGGCGGTCACGGTCGGCGTGACCGGCCCGGTCGACGCCACCGGCCGCACCACGCTGTTCACCCCGTTGCCCGGCTGGGCGAGCGTCTCGCCCGCCGAGCACCTGTCGGCCCGCTTCACCTGCCCGATCCTGGTCGAGAACGACTGCAAGCTCGCCGCCGTCGCCGAACGCTGGAAAGGCGCCGCCCAGGACGCCGACGACATCGTCTACCTGCTGGCGGGCATGCGCACCGGCGCGGGCCTCATCCTCGACGGCACTCTGCGGCGCGGCTACCGAGGAGCGGCCGGTGAGATCGGCGCGCTGAAGGCGGTCCGCTGGCTCGCGGCGCCCTCCCACATCGACAACTGCCCGGGGGTGCCCGAGGGCATCCACCCCAACGACAAGGCCGCCTGGGTCTTCGAACGCGCCCGCGAGGGCGACCGCCACGCCCGCCAGGCGCTGCGCCGCTACGTCAAGGACCTGGCCGTGGGCGCCGCGGCCCTCGTGCTGACGCTCGACCCGCAGGTCGTCATCCTCGGCGGCGGCTACTCCCGCTCCGCCGACCTTCTCATCGAGCCCTTCGAACGGGAGCTCAGCCGCCTCTGCCTGCGCGTCCCCGAGATCCGGGCCTCCGTCCTCGGCGCCGACAGCGTCGCACTCGGCGCACTGCGTGTCGCCCTGGACCAGGTCGACGCGCGAGTGTTCACCGACGGGCTGCCCACCCTCCACGCCTGAGCGGATCACCCCCTCATCAGCGTCCGCGTCCCTGGCGGATCCCCGTCGCCTGAGGCGGCGCCGACACCGATGCGCCGGGAACCTGCAGCGTCCCGGTCCGGACGTCGTTCATGGGGGTCTTCCGTTCTGATCAGGGGGTGGGTCAGGCGGGCTGGTAGGTCAGGTCGAGCACGCCGGTGGTGAAGGTGGCCGACCGGGTGAGCTTCAGCGGCACGGGGGCGGTGCCTTCAGGGAACAAGCGCTTCCCGGTGCCGACCACGAGCGGGTGGATCAGCAGACGCAGCTCGTCCAGGAGCCCGGCGCGCAGGAGCGCGCGGACCAGGCTGATGCTGCCCGCCAGGGTGACGGTGCCGCCAGGCTGCCCCTTGAGCTCCTTCACCGCGGCGACGACGTCGCCCTCGACGAGGGCCGCGTTGCTCCATGCGACCGTCGTGAGGGTGGTGGAGGCGACGAGCTTGCGGATGCCGTTGATCGCTCCGGCCAGTTCCCCGGTCTGGTGCGGCCAGACGGCGGCGAACGCCTCGTAGGTGACGCGGCCCAGCAGCAGCGTGTCGGCCTCGGCGTACATCTGGCCGACCGCCGCGCTCATCTCCTCGTTCAGATAGGGGAAGTGCCAGGTCTCCGGCGCTTCCACGACCCCGTCCAGCGCGACGAACAGTCCAGCGGTGATCTTGCGGGCAGGCATGGGGGGCTCCTTCGACAGCCGGGCGGACGGCCTGGTGGCCGAACGAGCAGCAAGCTTGTCTTTTGCAACCATGCTTTGTCAACACAAGCACGCAACAGGATCTGCAGGCGCGTCAGTTTCAGGCCCAGGCTCCGGCGTCGATGCCGCCGAGGATCAGGTCGGTCAGCGCCGCGATGGCATCGGCGACGACGGCCCGCCCCCGGTTGAGCTCCGCGGCGATCGCCTCGGCTGCGCCCAGCGCGCCGACGCAGCGCAGCCGGAGGGCTTCCCGGGCGAGCCCGGAGTACGGCCGCAGGGCGGTGGCCATCAGGTCCGCGAAGCCGTCGAGCAACTCGCGCTCGACCGCCTCCATCTCCTGGTTGCCCTTCAGCGCGGCCGAGATGGCGGTCCACTCGGGCATGTCGGTGGCGCAGGCGAAGTAGGCGGCGCTCAGGACGCGGGCGATCTCGCGGGGGACGGCCGGGGCGTCGCGCAGGGCCTCCTCCAGGGCGGCCCGGTGCCGCTCGTCGAGCCGCCGGTAGAGCGCGATCAGCAGGCCGGGGCGGGTGCCGAAGTGGTCGTAGACGATCGGCCTGCTCACTCCGGCGGCCTCCGCCAGGCTGAGCAGCGTGAGGCTGTCGGTGCCGTGAGCGCGCACGATCGTCATGGCGGTGTCGAGCAGTTGCTCCCGTCTGGCCGGCCTGGACAGGCGCGTCGATCCCGTGGTCATCGTCCTCCCTTGCGTTACCTCCCATCGTAAGCTACAAAATGTAACTTACAGAATGTAGGTTAGCGAGAGGACATCACTGTGGAGCACTCCGTACTGATCCTGGGCGGGTCCGGCGAGGTGGGCGCGGAGACCGCGGCCCTCCTGCGCCGGTGGCACCCGGAGCTGCCGTTGACGATCGCGGCCCGCGATCTCGGCCGCGCCCGGCGGGTCGCCGACGAGCTCGGCGGCGCGACCGCCGTGACCATCGACGTGCGCCGGGACGGCCTCGGCCTCCAGCCGACCGACGGCTACTCCGCGGTCGTGGCAGCGCTGTGGGACAGCCACCTGAACGGACTGCGTTACGCACAAGACCACGGCCTGCCGTACATCAGCATCTCCAACGGCCTCAACGACATCGGACCCGAGGTCGCCGCCGCCGGCCTGCGAGCCGGCGCGGCGCCGATCCTGCTGGCCGGCCACTGGTACGCGGGAACCGTCGTCCTCGCCACGCTCGCCCTCGCCAGGCAGTTCGACCGGCTCGACACCATCGAGGTCACCGGCGTGCTGGACGAACAGGACGGCGGCGGACCCGCGGCCGTGGCCGACGTCGCACGCCTGCTGGCCGCCGCTTCGGCGGCACCCGTCCGCCGCGACGGCGTCTTCGACTGGCTCAGCGGCCCCGACGCGCAGGTGGAGATCACCAGCATCGACGGCACCGTACTGCCCGGCCAGCTCGTCCCCATCCTCGACATCCCGAGCCTGGCCGTCGCGACCGGCGCGGCCAACGTCCGCGTCGCCTTCGCGATCGGCGAATCGGCAGGCAGGCGGCGCGGCGGACCCAGCTCCGCGGAGGTCAGAATCGACCTCGAAGGCGTGGATCGCACCGGCGCACCCCTCAGGACGAGCCACTACCTCCTCCACCCGCAGGGACAGCGCCCCCTGACAGCGCTCGGCGTCGCCCTCGGCGTCGAACGGCTGCTCGGCCTGCGCGGCGCCCCCGTGCAGCCCGGTCTCCACACCCCCGAGGCATTGATCGACCCCGGCTACGCGGCCGAACGGCTGGCGGAGATCGGCGCCACCTTCACCGACGCGCACGGCGGACCAGCGTCTCCCCCTCGGATGTAGGCGTCCCGTGAGCAGGGGAGGAAAAGGTCTCCGCGATCACCTCGGCTACGTCGTCCGGGCTCTGGTCAGGCCGCCGCGTGCACCAGGGCCTCGGAGACCTGGGACAGCACGGCCCGTGCCACCGCGTCGGCCCGGCGCAGCAGCGTCGCGAACCCACCGGCGGCGGTCAGGGAGCCCAGGGCGAAGCGGCGGTCGTGGACGGAGCCGTCCCCGGTGATCAGCCGGCCGTCGGGGAGGCGTACGTCCAGGAGGCCGGCCGCTTGACGGGCCTCGCCCCGGGCGTACAGGCCGGCGAGCAGCGGGTCGGCGCAGCCGTCCGGCCCGGACGGCAGCCGCCGCGCCTCGATGAGCGTCCGGGCCCGCGTCAGGCCGGGAACGGTGGGGCCGCTCGCCCGCCAGCCGTCCTCGTCCTGCTCGATGCGCGGCTCGGCCCCGATGAACGTGACGATCCCCGCCCTGGCCAGGGCGTGCAGCTCGGCCTGGCGGGCCAGGGACGGGCCGTCGGCCAGCAGGCCGAACAGGTCCTCGAACCACGGATCGCCGGCCATGCGGGGGCGCGCGTCCCGCAGCGCGCGGATCAGCGCCAGGTCGGGGCTGAAGGCGGGGTCGGCCCGCCGTTCGAGGTCGGCCGCGAGAAAGCCGTGCATCCACCGTTGCAGCCCGGCGAGGTCGCCGAAGCGCATGCCGCGCAGCGGGCGGGCGAGCCGGTCCAGGTGGAGCCGGTCGGCGAAGCGCGGCACGGACCTGGTCACCAGCGCGCGCATCTCCCTGCCGCCCGGTTCGGCGCGGACGAAGGCGGGCTCGAACGCCGCCCACGTCGTTCTCGTACGGGACGGGTGTGCGGTGAACAGCTCCCGGTAGTAGGCGTACGCCAGTTCCTTGGCCGTCGCCTGCCGCTCGTCGCCCTCGTACGGGAACCGCCGCGCCCGCGCCTCCCCGGCCGGCTCGTATCCGGGACGGGCGTGGTGCGGCACGCCGCGCCGCGAGCCCACGTACAGGAGGGGTTCGAAGCCGCCGGGCAGGTAGACCGGCTCGCCCTGGCGTCCCCGGGTGAAGCGGCCGCCGCGCCCGACGGTGAGCGGCGCCAGCAGGTCGGTGAACGCCCGTCCCGCGCCGCGCACGAGCACCGGCTCGCCCGCGGGGACGTTCTCCAGGTCGTGGCCGGGGCCGCCGGGCAGGTGGAGCAGCCCGTCCCGGGCGGCGACGTCATGCTCCCCTGACCCGGGGCGGCCCTGGGCCAGCACCACGGCGTCCGCCTCCAGGGTCCGGCCGCCCAGCAGGCGTACGAGCTGCCGGCCCGCCGACTCGGTGAGCCCGATCGCCCGGTCGCGATGGACGTGCACCTGGACGCCGTACGGCGTCTCGCACTCGGGCGCGGCGGGGTCCACCACGTGGACCTCGACCGTCCGCCCGCCGCCCGGCTGCGGGGCCCCGGCGCAGATCCTGTCCACGACGCACGTCCCGGCCGGTCCCGCGCCGATCACCACGATCCTGCCCACCGCGTGGTTCATGATCACGACGCTACCCGCCGCTCCCCCTATAGTCAACTATCCCTACTGGATATACATGGAAATGGAAGTGCGGGGAACGGGTTGTCCGGCAGGAGCAGCACCCGGCGCGCCCGGTCCGGCTGCCCGGCCGCGTCCAGGTGCAGCAGGGCCGCCCCGATGCCGGCCGCGCCGACCATGTAGCCGGTGTCCGCGCTCACCTCGCCGGGCCGCACCCGGCGGTAGGCCTGGTACCAGCGGTAGCCGCGTCCGTCGTGATCGTCGGCCCTGGCGACCAGGTCGGCCGCGAGGGTGCGGGCGAACTCCAGGCAGGAGGACCGCCCCGTGACCGCCCACAACCCCACGAACAGCTCCACCAGCCCGGCCGTGCCGCAGCACTGGCAGGCCGAGTTCCAGTAGCCCGGCGTACGGCGCGGCGGGGCGGAGCTGTCGACCACGCCGCGGGCCAGCCGCTCCACCCAGTCCAGGTCCTCGGGGTCGCCGGTCACCCGGTACAGCTCGTAGAACATCCTGGCCACCCCGGCCGCACCCGAGCAGAACCCCGCGTAGTACAGCTCCCCGGAGCGCGGCACGTGGTGCGGGACCAGCGCCCGGTCGCCGCCCGTCACGCTCACCTCGCGTACGAAACCGGCCCCGCTGCGGGCGGCGCGGAGGAATCGCTCGTCCCCGGTCACCCCGTACAGGCGGGCCATGAGGAAGGCGATCCCGGCCGAACCGGTCAGGAAACCGGGGGCGACCGCGTCGGAGGGCAGCCCGTCCAGGCCCCCGTGCCGGCGGCCGGGCACGGGCAGCCCGGCGATGCGCAGGCCCGCGCTGACGGCCGCCTCCTCGTACGCGGGCTCACCGAACCGGGCGGCCGCGCGCAGCAGCCCCAGCACGATGCCCCCGTCGCCGAGCTGGGCAGGGTCGAACGTCCAGCCGAAGCCGTCCACCCGGGCGTGCCCGCTCGCGACGACCAGGTCGGCGATGGCCGCCGCCGCGGCGTCGAGCCGGTCGTCCCCGAGCGCCCAGCCGGCCTCCATCAGCGCGATCATCGTGCCGGTCAGCCCGTGGTGCAGCGTCAGGTCGTCCTCCCGCCGCCAGGTGGCCGCCAGCCAGTGCGCACCCTGCCGCGCGTCCTCCAGGTACGCCTCCTGCCCGGTGGCGGCGGCCAGCTCCAGGAAGAACAGCACCACCCCGGCCGCGCCCGAGTACAGGGACCGGGGCCGCGGCCGCAGCGCCGGCCTGCCGTGCCGGTCCGGGTTGGCCCGCCAGTGCCTGCCGTGCTCGTCGTCCACGGCGGCGGACCTGATCCAGCGCGCGGTCGAGATGGCGGCCGTCATGGGAGAGTGAGCACGGGCGCTCATGGGGCGGATCTCGTCCAAGCTCATGTCGGGACTATGGCACACCTTCCGGACAAATGCAGACTATTTCCGTAGGTTTGGTAGGGAATTTTGCCCGGCGGGTCCGTGCTCGACCAGCCGGCCGTCGCGCAGGACCGCTACCCGGTCGGCGATCCGCGCGGCCAAGGGCAGGTCGTGACTGATGACGATCAGGGTCACGTCGAGGGCGGTCAGCTGGTCGAACACCTCGGCCTCGGTGACGGGGTCGAGGCCCGAGGTGATTTCGTCGCAGATCAGCACGTCGGGGCGGGCGAGCAGCGCGCGGGCCAGGGCGGCGCGCTGGAGCTCGCCGCCGGACAGCGCGTGCGGCCGGCGCCGGCCGGCGCCGGGGTCCAGCCCGAGCGCGGCGAGGGTCTCGACGGCCTCCTCCCGGGCGGCGGGCACGGGCAGGCCGCGCAGGCGTACGGCGGTCCTGGCGACCTGATCCACGACAGCGCGGTAGGGGTCGAACGAGGCCAGGGCGTTCTGGAAGGCGTACTGGACGCGGGCCAGGTCGGCACGGCCGCGCCGCCGGGGCAGCGGACGGCCGGCCAGGCGGATGACGCCGGAGGACCACGGGCGCAGCCCGGCCACGCAGCGGGCCAGCGTCGTCTTGCCGCTGCCCGAGCGGCCGACCACGGCCAGCCGTTCACCGCGCGCCACGTCGAGGGTCACCTCGCGCAGGATCCCGGCGCCGAGGTCCTCGATCTCCAGGAGGGCGACCGGTTCCGCACGGGACTCCGGCTCACGGGGGCGCGCGGTGACGAGAGCCCTGGCGTACGCGGTACGCGGGCGGTCCAGGACCGTGGGGCCCGACTCGACGACGCGGCCGTCCTTCAGCACGACGACCTGGTCGGCCAGTTCCCGTACCAGTTCGAGGTCGTGGCTGAGCAGGACGACGGCGACGCCGAGCCCGGACAGCTCGGCGGCGACCTCGGCCCGGGTGACGGCGTCCTGGCCGGTGGTGGGCTCGTCGGCGACGATCACGGACGGGCCGGCCAGCAGGACGTGGGCGAGGACGAGCCGCTGTTGCTGCCCGCCGGACAGCTGGTGCGGGAAGCGCCGCAGGAAGTCCCGGTCGCCAGGGAGTCGGGCCTTGGACAGAACCTCCGGCACGGCGGTGCCGTGGCGGGCCGCGAGCCGGCGGAGCACGGTGCCGATGCGCAGCACCGGGTTGAGCACGCTCGCGGGATGTTGCGGGATGAATCCGACGGTTCCCGGCGGCGGGGGCTGGCCGGCGGCGATGCGGCGTCCGGCCACGGTGACGCGGCCGGTCACGCGGGCGCCGGGCGGGTGTTCGCCGAGCAGGGCGAGCGCGGTGGTGGTCTTGCCGCTGCCGGACGCGCCGACCAGGGCCAGCGTCCGCGCGGCGGGCAGCGCGAAGCCGACCCCGTCCACCAGGGTCCGCCCGGGTACGGCGACCGTCAGATCGTCAACGTGCAGCATGAGGGGCCCTGTTCAGTACGCGGTCCACGGTGAGGTTCAGCCCGACGGCGAGCATGACGATCATCAGGGCGGGGGCGAGCACCGCCCACGGGTTGAGGAAGAGCCCGCCCCGGTTGCGGTCGACCATCACCGCCCAGTCGCTCGCGTCCGGCGGCCCCGCGACGCCGAGGAAGCTCGCGGCGGCGATGAGATAGAGCGAGCCGGTCAGCCGGGCGCCCGCGTCGGTGGCGAGCACGCGGGCCAGGGACCGGGCGACGAACCCGACGGTGATCCGCCACCAGCCCTCGCCCTGCAGCCGCATGGCCTCCACGGCCGGACGGCTGCCCGCCTCCAGGGCGCACGCGCGGACCAGGCGGGCGATGTCGGGCAGGTGCACCAGCATGACGATCCAGACGAGCACGCCGTCAGGAGCCAGCGCGGCCACCACCAGGAGCAGCAGCAGGGACGGCACCGCCATCAGCAGGTCGAGCGGCCGCATCATGATCTCGTCGAGCGCCCTGGGCGCGCTCGCCGCGGCCAGCCCCCACAGCGTGCCCAGCAGATACGCGCCGGCGGTGGCCAGGACAGCGGTCATGACCAGGGCCCGCCCGCCCAGCAGCACCTGGTGCCAGACGTCGCGCCCGGCGAAGTCCGTGCCGAGCGGCCCCACGTCCGCGAAGGAGGCGGAACGCGCCACCTCGTACGGGACCAGCGGCCCCGCGAAGGCCACGACCAGCGGCACGGCGAGCAGCAGATACCTCATGCGCGCGGCGCCAGCCGGAACGAGACGACGTCGGCGACCAGGTTCACCAGCACGGTCGTGGCGGCGAACAGCAGCGCCAGCCCCTGCAGGACGGGAAGGTCACGGTGCCCGACCGCGTCGGCGAGCGTGCGGCCCAGCCCGGGGATCACGAACACGGCCTCGACCACGATCACCCCGCCGAGCAGCCAGTCGACGGTGCGGGCCAGGTGCTGCACGACCGGCGCGAGCGCGTTGGGCAGCGCGTGCGCGAACCCGTTGAGCCCCAGGCGGCGGGCGTGCCGCACGTACGGCGAGGCCAGCACGTCGATCATCGCCGAGCGGACCAGCCGCCCGGTGGAGCAGACGGGCCGGACCAGCAGCACCGACACCGGCAGCACCAGCGCGGCGGCGGTGAGCCCGCCGAGCCCGGTCGGCGGCAGCCACGCCAGCACCACGCCGAAGACCGCCACCAGCACGATGGCCAGCGCGAACTCCGGCACCGCGTAGAGCGCGGCACTCACCGTGGTCAGCGCCCGGTCGAACCTGCCGCCCTCGCGCCGGGCGGCGGCGACCCCGAGACCGACCGCGAGGGGCACCAGGAGCAGCACGGTGAGTCCGGCCAGCACGGCGGTGGGGGCCAGCGCGTCCAGGACGATCCCGGTGACCGGGCGGCCGGAGACGAGCGAGGCGCCGAGGTCGCCGCGCGCCAGGGCCTGGGCCCAGGAGGTGAGACGTTCGGCGAGGGGGCGGTCCAGGCCGAGGGCGGCGCGGATGGCCGCGATCCTCTCCGGATCGGGCTGGTCGCCCGCCAGCACCACCGCGGCGTCGCCGGGCAGGGACTCCACCATCAGGAACACCAGGCAGGCGACCCCGGTGACCTGAACGACCCCCACGGCCAGGCGACGGGCGGCGTAACGGGACAGGCTCACGCCAGCCGCACCTTGTCGAACCTGGCCCAGTCCAGGGTGTTGGCGGGCGCGGGGAGCACGCCGGTCACGCCGGGCGAAGTGGCGACGATCCAGTCGGCGAACCCCCACACCAGCAGCCCGCCCTCGGCGTGCAGCATCCGCTGCATGCCCAGATAGGCGGCCTCCCGGTCGGCCGCGGACGGCGCGGAGACGGCCTCGCGGTAGAGGGCGTCGAACTCCGGCCTGGCCCACTTGGTGGCGTTCGTGGTCGAGGTGGACAGCAGCCGCTGCGCGATGTGGGTCTCGATCGGCATCGCGCCCGAGCGGAAGCTGACGATGGAGCCCTTGGTGAGGATGTCCGACCAGTACGTGTCCTTGTCGCCGCTCACGATGGTGGCCTTCAGCCCGGCGGCGCGCAGCTGGTCGGCGAAGACCGTGGCCGCCTCGACGAAGCCGGCCGCGGCCGTGGAGGTCGTCAGCTCGACCGGCAGCCCGTCCGCGCCCGCCTTCCTGATCAGCGCCCTGGCCCGGTCGAGGTCGAACGGGCGCTGGGGGATGCTGTCGGCGTAGTGCAGGTAGCCCTTGCCGAACAGGTCGTTGCCGATCTGCCCGGCGCCGGGCATGACGGTGTCGACGAGCTGCCGCCGGTCGGTGAGCAAGAACATCGCCTCCCGCAGGTCCGGATCGTCGAACGGCGCGCGGTCCACCTTCATCGCGAACGCGTTCATCGAGCTGCCCGGCGCGCGGACGATCGTGAGGCGTCCCGCGTGCTGGCGGGCGGAGGCCGGGGAGAGGTCGTGGGCGTAGTGGACCTGGCCGCCGAGCAGCGCGTTCACCCGCGCGGACTCCTCGTTGGCGATGAGGAACTCCAGCTCCTCGATCGACGGCGCGCCTTCCCAGTAGTCCGGGTAGCGCTTGAGCAGCACCGAGCTGCCCGGCTTCCACGACACGAAGGAGAACGGCCCGGACCCCACCGGCCTGCTGAAGTCCGTGGTCCCCTCCGGGACGATGTACGCGCCGAAGGCGGCCAGCACGTTCGGGAACTCGGCGAACGGCCGCCTGAGCCCGAACTCGACCACCCGGTCGCCGACGGCCCGGCTGCTCCGCAGGTCGATGAGGGCGAGGCTGGACTTGGCCCGGAACGTCTTGCCGGGGTCGGTGATCCTCGCGTAGCTGGCCAGGACGTCCTGGGGGCGTACCGGGCGGCCGTCGTGGAAGGTCGCCTGCCTCAGGGTGACGCGCCAGCGGGTGAAGCCGGCGTCCGGCTCCCAGCTCTCGGCCAGGCGGGGCTGGGGTGAGACGTCCGAGCCGAGATCGGCGAGCTTGTCGTACAGGGCCTTGGCACGTGCGGCCTCGTTGAACAGGTTGGCCAGGTGCGGGTCGAGCACCTCGGTGGCGCCGCCGCCGGCGAACACGGCACGCAGCCTGCCCCCTCCGGTGGAGGGCGCGCCGCCCGTGCCGCATCCGGCGAGCAGAGCGGCTCCGGCGGTCGCCGCGAGGAAGCCGCGGCGGCTGAGATGGTCACGCATCATGGGGGTCCTTCGCGGGTCGGTCTCGTACGGGTCGGTCTCGTACGGGTCGGGGAAGTTCAGGCGGGCACAGCCGTGCGGCGTTCCAGGGTCAGGACGGCGGCCGCGCAGGCCAGGCCGATCGCCGCGCACACGACGAACCCGGCCGCGCCCGCCCAGCCGATCAACGCGGTGCTGGCCGCGGCGACGATCCCCGAGACCAGGTAGAAGACGCCGAAGTAGGTGCCGGCCAGCGCATCGCCGCCGAAGGCGCCGATGCGCTCGTACACGAACGGCTGGGCCGTCATCAGGCCGAGAGCCAGCGCCAGCGCCGCGACCAGCACCGGGACGATGCCCGGGAGCAGCGCGGGAACGAGGAAGCCCGCGCCCATCACGGCCAGGCCCCACGCCATCGCGCGGTCCCGGCTCACCGCCGACCCCAGCCACGTGGTGATCCGCACCTGGAGCGCCAGGGTCGCCACGGTGGACACGAGGAACAGCAGCGCCACCGAGCCCGCCGTGCCCGTCGCCCGCTCGGCGGCGAGCGGCAGGACCAGGTAGAGCTGGTTCTGCAGGGCGTACATGCCGCTGAGGGACAGCGTGAAGGCGAGGAAGCGGCGGTCGGCCAGGCAGCGCCGCCAGTCGCCGAGCACGGACGAGCCGCTCGGCGTCACCTCGCGCGCCGGCAGCACGCACGCCTGCGCGACGGTCAGCACCACGAAGATCACGGCGGCGGCGACCGCGGCGGCGCGGAAGCCGACCAGCAGCAGCACGCCGCCGAGCACCGGCCCGCACAGCGCCCCCGCCTGGGCGTACACGTTGAACAGCGCGAACGCCCTGGCCTTGTCGGGCGCGGCCACCGCGATGTACGCGCGGACCGCCGGGTTGAACAGCGCGCCGGCCAGCCCGCTGAGCACGGCCGCCGCCAGCAGCAGCGGCAGCGTGACGCCGAACGCGAACAGCCCGAACCCGACGGCGCGCAGCGCGCACCCCGCGATGATCACGCGACGCGCGCCCAGCCGGTCGGAGGCCGAGCCGCCGATCAGGAACAGGCCCTGCTGACTGAGGTTACGCACCCCCAGGACGACGCCGGTGACCGCGGCCGACAGGCCCAGATCCTTGGTGAGGTGGCCGGCCAGGTAAGGAACCAGCAGGTAGAAGCCGGTGTTGACGCCGAACTGGTTGACCAGCAGCAGCCGTACGGGCCAGGAGAGCTCTTTCACGCCGCCCGCACCGGCACCCGGTGCCCGCTTTCGCTCATCAACGGATGTGCCCTGCCCTCTCCTCTGGCCTCATGTCGTGGAAATGATTACCATTTCTGTCATGGCATGGCAATCCAGACATACGGTCGGCGGAGGCGTACGGACGGCGGCAGGCACAGCGGGCGCGGCGGCGATCGGGGTGGCCGATCGGTTGGAGGCGAGCGGCTCGCCGACGCCGCGATCTACCGCGCCGGCCGCCGCAAGGCCGACCGGACCCGCTTGGCGGTGTTCTCCGCGTGGCCGATCGGCGTCCTTCCTCGCCGGCGCGGCCGAGGGCGCTCAGCCCAGGCTCGGTCGCAGGGCCACCACGGCGGGCACCGGGCTGTAACGGGCCACCAGCCGGGCCAAGGACTCATCGATGCAGCCGAGCATCATGATGATCGCCTCATGGTCGGCCTCCAGATGGCGATGGTGGATGGGGACGTGATGAGCGATCTTGTTGCGCAGCACCCGCAGGAAGTCCAGCCGCCGATGGAGCGCGTGCCGCCCTCCGCGATAGCCGGGGAACGCCCGGTACAGGGAGGCCCGCCACAGCCGCTGGTCGTAGTTGTTGCCGCGCCCGACCAGACTCACCCAGAACCCGAACGGTAATTCGGCGACCACTTCCGGCGGCGTGCCCCGCAGCCCCTGCCGGCCCAGCTGGTGGACGGCCTCCCTGATCTTCGCCTGGGCGCCGTAGTGCAGGTCCGCCTGCGGGTGATCCCACCAGTCCTCACGTTCGAACAGGTGGGACATGCGCTGGTCGAGCACGCTGCGCAAGGCGAGTTCGAGGTGCTGCAGGGGGCCGTAGAAGGCCGCCGCGACCTCGGTGTTCCAGCAGAACAGCCGCAGCGCGGCCACCGGGTCACCCCCGCAGAACGCCTCGTACTCGGGCAGCCTGGCCTGGGTCAGCACCCCGTACAGATGCCGAGCCTCCTGCTGATCCACAGACCTTGCCTCCCTCGGCCGGACACCGCGTGCTACCGTGGATGACATAAGCCCCGGGATTGCCTCTGCTCGCAAGCAGCCCGGGGCACAGCTGTCTCTACGGGCTCCAGCCCGGCGACTCGGCGAGAGTAACACGCTGTCACGAAGGATGCCGGTCCTTCGCGTACGCCTGTCGTCGCAGCTCCGAGCAGGCGCCGGGCTCCAGTCTGACGACGAAGGGCGCCGGTATGGACGGCGGTCCCGGCGCCTTTACGCTGTAGATCAACGGTTGTTCGACGGCCGCGGAAGAGAGCGCCGGTTCCAGACCGCGACCGGGTGACAAACTTGTCGATTTCCGACTAAAAATGCCGCCGCATGCTCCATGATCAGCAATTGACTCGTTCGTCTTGCGCGTACGGGTCAGTCCCTGTCAACAGAGGATCGGAGCGTTTTGCGGAAGAGAACGACCCTGCTCGCCACCGCCGTCCTGGCGTTAACCGCCTTCCTCCCCGCCCCGCCGGCCGCCGCCGCGGCGGCCACCGGGCAGGGCGGGATCGCCTGGGCGCCCTGTGAGGAGGAGCCCAGCGCCGAGTGCGGCAAGCTGACCGTGCCGATCGACTGGTCGAAGCCCGACGGCCCGACCATCGACCTGGCCCTGGCCCGTCGCAAGGCCACCGACCCCGCCGCCCGGATCGGGTCGCTGGTCATCAACCCGGGCGGCCCCGGCGGTTCCGGTGTGGAAGCCGTGTACGGCGCCCCCGACTCCTACACCCAGGAGCTGCAGAAGCGGTTCGACATCGTCGGGTTCGACCCGCGCGGCGTCGGCCGCAGCCACCCGGTGATCTGCTCGGCCTCGGTGTACAACCAGATGCCCCACACGGTGATGTCCAGCCAGGCCGACTTCGACGCCTGGAACGCCTTCACCAAGAAGCTGCACGCCGACTGCCGCGCGCGTACCGGCCCGCTCTACGACCATGTCGACTCGCGCAACGTGGCCAGGGACATGGACGCCCTCCGCGCCGCGCTCGGCGAGGAGAAGTTGAGCTACTACGGCATCTCGTACGGGACGCTCATCGGACAGATGTACGCCGAGCTGTTCCCGAACCGGGTCCGCGCCCTCGCGCTGGACAGCAACATGGACCACAGCCTCGGCGTCGCGGGCTTCCTCGCCACCGAGGCGCTGGCCGTCGAGGACGCCTTCGACCAGTTCGTCGGCTGGTGCGAGGCCGACGAGAGCTGCGTCCTGCACGGGCGTGACGTACGCAAGCTGTGGAAGGACCTGCTGGCCAAGGCGCGGCGCGGCGAGCTCGTCTACCCGAGCACCGGCACGAAGATGACGGAGCTGCAGGTCATCTACAACGCCGCGCTCGGCACCGAGGGCCCCGACTGGCGTACGCTCAGCGAGGTCATCGACTGGCTGAGCGGCGGCGCGGAGCCGTCGTGGGTGCCGCCGCTGCCCGGCCGGGGGCCGGTGGAGGGGGACGTGGCCGAGCTGCCGACGCGCATCCTCTGCCAGGACTACAACCTCAAGGTGCGCAACTACAACGAGTACGCCGCCCTCATGCGCGCGTCCAACGCGCTGGCGCCGGACACGCGGTACCACCCGTACCCGATCGACGACCTGCCGATCTGTCTCAACTCGACGCCGACCAACCCGCCGCACCCGCTGCGGTACACCGGCGAGGCGCCGATCCTGCTCGGCAACTCGCTGCACGACCCTGCCACCCCGTACATCTGGTCCGCGAACGCGGCCCGGCAGCTCGGGCCGAAGGCGGTGCTGCTCACGTACGAGGGCTGGGGGCACCGCATCTACGGCAAGGACAAGTGCCAGGACGACATCATCGACCAGTACCTGATCGCGCTGACCGTGCCGCCGCGCGGCACCCGGTGCGCGGTGGGCACGCCCGAGGAGAGCCTGCTCAAGAAGCAGACGCAGCGGACGTGGCCGACTGACCAGGCCCACTGGGCGTCCTGATCCGGGAGCTCGCCCCGCCGGTCGGACGACCGGCGGGGCTACTCGCTGATCCACTTGGTGAAGGTCTGACCCGTGAGGGTCTCGAAAGCCGCGTCGACTTCTGCGGGGCTTCTCTGGTGTGCCTCACGCAGGACCGCGACGGCGTTGTCGAGAATCTCTCGTGCGAACTCTGGCAGCTCCTTGCCTGCGGCCAACGCCTCGGCGAGGGGCGTGACAGCCTCGCCGTGCTGTTGCGCCTCGCTCAGCGTCCATCCGCGGACGACAAGACTCTGTACGTAGTGAGGCAGGTAGGCGTCGCGGTTGAGTTCGACCAGCTGGCGGCGCAGGGCGACGGCCTCCTCGGACATCTCGACGGCCTCGGCCACCCGCCCCACCTCCGCCAGCAGGGCGGCGTAGTTGTTCAGCGACATCGCCAGGTCGGGCAGATAGGCGTCCCAGTTGAGCCCGGCCAGCTCCCGGCGCAGGGCGACGGCCTCCTCTGACATCTCGACGGCCTCGACCCCCCGCCCCACCTCCATCAGCAGGGCGGCGTGGTTGTTCAGCGACATCGCCAGGTCGGGCAGGTAAGCGTCCCAGTTGAGCCCGGCCAGCTCCCGGCGCAGGGCGACGGCCTCCTCTGACATCTCGACGGCCTCGGCCTCCCGCCCCACCTCCGCCAGCCGGAGGGCGTGATTGTTCAGCGACGTAGCCAGCTCAGGCAGGTAAGCGTCCCAGTTGAACCTGGCCAACTCCCTATAAAAGGTCGCGGCCTGCTCGGAGACCTCGGCTGCCTCGGCCCGCCGACCCATCTCCGCCAGCCTGAGGGCGTGATTGTTCAACGAGCCGGCCAGGTCGGGCAGGTAGGCGTCGCGGTTGAGCCCGGTCAGCTCCTGACGCAGGGCGACGGCCTGGTCGGAGACCTCGACGGCTTCGGCCCGCCGCCCCACCTCCGCCAGCCGGTTGGCGTGATTGTTCAACGACGTGGCCAGGGCAGGCAGATAGGCGTCGCGGTTGAGCCCGGCCAACTCCCCGTACAGGGCGACGGCCTGCTCGGACACCTCGACGGCCCCGGTTCGCCGCCCCACCTCCGCCAGCAGGAGGGCGTGATTGTTCAACGACGTGGCCAGGGCGGGCAGGTAAGCGTCGCGGTTGGACCCGGCCAACTCCCCGTACAGGGCGACGGTCTGCTCGGACACCTCGACGGCTTCGGCCCGCCGCCCCACCTCCGCCAGCCGGAGGGCGTGATTGTTCAACGAGCCGGCCAGGGCAGGCAGATAGGCGTCGCGGTTGAGCCCGGCCAACTCCTGACGCAGGGCGACGGCCTGCTCGGAGACCTCGACGGCTTCGGCCCGCCGCCCCACCTCCGCCAGCCGGTTGGCATGATTGTTCAACGAGCCGGCCAGGTCGGACAGGTAAGCGTCGCGGTTGAGCCCGGCCAGCTCCCCGTACAGGGCGACGGCCTGCTCGGACACCTCGACGGCTTCGGCCCGCCGCCCCACCTCCGCCAGCCTGAGGGCGTGATTGTTCAGAGACACCGCCAGGTCGGGCAGGTGAACGTCGCGGTTGAGCCCGGCCAGTTTCCGGCGCAGGGCGACGGCCTGCTCGGACACCTCAAGGGCTTCGGCCCGCCGCCCCACCTCTGCCAGCCGGAGGGCGTGATTGTTCAGCGACATCGCCCGGTCGGGCAGGTAGGCGTCCTGGTTGAGCTCGGCCAGTTCCCCATGCAGGGCGACGGCCTGCTCGGACATCTCGGCGGCTTCGGCCCGCCGCCCCATGTCCGCCAGCCGGGTCGCGTGGTTGTTCAGTGAGATGGTCAGATTGAGCAGGTGAGCGTCACGGTTGAGCCCGATCAGCTCCCCGTACAGGGTGACGGCCTGCTCGGACACCTCAAGGGCTTCGGCCCGCCGCCCCACCTCCGCCAGCCTGAGGGCGTGATCGTTCAGCGACATCGCCATGCTGGGCAGGTAAGCGTCGCGGTTGAGCCCGGCCAATTCCCCATACAGGGTGACGGCCTGTTGGCTGGCCTCCAAGGCGGCCCGATGTTGACCGGCGTTGGTCAGGCGCAGGGCGTGGCCGGCGTGGAGTTGGGCGTGCTCGGCAGGGTCGGTGGTGGTGGCCAGGCGGTGCGCGGTCAGTCGGGTGGACAGCGCGGCCATGCCGATGTCCAGGTCGATGTGCCGGCCGGCCGGCAGGTGAGCTTCGATGTGCTGCAACAGGGCGGGGTCGATGCCGGGCAGGCCGGCCAGACGGGCCAGGGCAGCGCCGCCGGCGTACAGCATCAACTCGGGCCGGGCGGCGAGCAGCGGGTACAGCTGCGTGGCGGCGACGTGCGGCCAGCGGCGAGCGGTCTCGATCAGCATGGTCAGGGCCGGGCGGATCCACGGCGGCACCTGCCTCTGGTGGGCTTGCCCGGCCGGGGCGGCGAGCAAGCCGGACAGGGCGTGGCCGGCCCAGTCGTCAGCAGCAGGCCCGGCCACGGCGGGGTCGGGGATCGCCAGGGCGGCGAAGTCTTCGGCGAGCCGGTCCGGGTACAGCGGCTCCAGCACCGTGCCCGCCTGGGCGGGCGGATAGCAGTAGGCGTGGTCGTCGAGCAGGGTGTTCGCGCGCTCGACGGTCCCGGCCAGATCGGCGTGCCGCAACGCCCGGCGGGCGTCGGGGCGGGCCAGCGGCCGGGTGAACGTCGCGGCGAAGACGGCCCGGCCCATGGTGACCGGGTCGCTGACCAGGGGCTCAGGCAGGCGGCGGTGCAGCTCGGCCCAGTGCTCGCGCTCGCGGCGCAGCAGATAGGCCGAGGCACGGGCCGGGTCTCCGGGTTCCTCCTCACCGTGGCGGTGAGCGTCGACCGCGGCCAGCGCCGCGATGTGCACGGTCAGCACCTGGGCGTACTCGGCGTCGTCGACCAGGCCGGCGGGCGGCGCGATCGTCGCCGCCTTCTCGGGCGGCAGGGCGAGCTGGGCGGCGAAGTGGTCGCGCGCTTCGGCGAACAGCCGGTGCCGCATCGCCGGCTCGGCGACCAGCGGCGGCAACGCCTGGGCGTCGGCGTCGACGTCCAGCACCCGTTCGGCCCAGGCGGTGATGCTGTCCCACCACACCCCGGCCGGGCGGGCCAGCAGCAGCACCCGCACCCGGCCCGCGTGCAGGACCGGCTCCTGCAGCAGCTCGTACAGGGCCGGCACCGGCCAGCGCTCGGCGTAGTCCACCACGAGCAGCAGCCCTGGCCCGTGCTCCCCCGCCTCGGCGACGGCACCGGTCCGTCCTGCGCCCGGCGGGTTGGTGCTCGCCTGGCACACCCGCCATCCGGCCTGGCGCGACAGCTCGGCGAACCGGGCGGCCAGCCGGGTCTTGCCCTGGCCGCCCGGCCCGTGCAACAGCCGCACCCCCAACCCGGGCACGGCCTCGTCATCACGCCAGCCGGCCAGTTTCCGCAGGTCATCCTGCCGGCCGGTGAAGGGCACCACCCGAGATCGGGCCCGCAACAGCAGGGACGGCTGCGCCCGCACCCGGGCCGGCCGTACCGGCCGGGGTTCCGCGGGGAAGTCCTCGATGCGGTAGGCGGGTTTCCACTGGTAGACGTTCAGCACCCCGTCCTGGACCGCGTTGACGACCCCGCCCGCAGCCGGCGCATTCACCTGCACCTTGGGGACGCCGCTCGCCGAGGACGGCGGCTCGGTCACGGCGACGGCTCCTGCGCACCACCGTCAGGGGCGGCGGGATTGTGGATGTTCAGGGTGCCGCCCTGGACCGCGTTCACAGTCCCGCCCGCGGCCGGCATGTTCAGCTGCGTCTGCGTGCCCGCTGCCGGGGGAAGCTGCACCGGCGGCTCGGCGGTGGCCTGCCCGCGATCGGTTCGCAGCTGCAGCCGCAGCGCCGCGACCGCGATCACCAACCCGGCTGCCCCGATGAACATGCTCACCACGCTGGCCCGCTGGTCGAGGATCTCCAAGACCTCCGGCGGCAGCTGCAGCGGGTCGGCGAAGAAGCCCACCAGCCCGACCACCAGCAACGCGGCCATCACCACCAGGGCCGCGACGCTCACCCCGCGCCGCACCCGCGAAATCGACCCGCGTCCGGAACTCTCGCCTGTCTTGGACATGCCTCTAGAGTGCGCCCGGACCAGCGCAAGCAGGGCCGAAAGCGACGAAGACGTTATTTACCATCTCAAGGCCCGGATGACAGACGCACCGCGCAGCCACCCCGCCCGGAGCGACCACCTGGGCATCTTGATCAGTTACGCCACGCAGGGCCGGTCCCGCTCCCCGAGACGCGGGCGACTCGGGGAGCGGCGAGCACATCGCGGCGGATCCTCGGTTTCACGGCCTCGTATGCCGCCGGCCAGCGGTTCAGGCGGCGCACTCCAGGCAGATCTGCTGACCGCTCAGCTCCGAGACGCGCTGGCTGCGGTGCCGTACCAGGAAGCAGTGCGAGCAGGTGAACTCGTCGGGCTGGGGCGGGATCACCCGCACCGCCAGCTCCTCGCCCGACAGGTCGGCGCCGGGCAGCTCGAGCGACTCGGCCAGCTCGGTCTCGTCGACGTCGATGGCGGCGGACGCGAGGTCGGGGCGGCGGGTCAGAGTGTCCGCGTAACCCTCCTGCCCGGCGTCGTCGATCTTGCGCGGGCTGTCGTAGTCGGTCACCATGGCGTTCATCCGTCTCCTCATCTCGTGCCTGCTGGCCGGTGGCCGCCGGTCTTGTGCCCAAATACGGGGAAATAGTCCTCTTGGGGCGGGAGAAAAATCAGATCCTTCGCGGGGCCGCCGAGGAAGTATGATCCGGGTATGAGCGAGGTCAAGAAGCGGATCACCATCACCGTGGACCCCCACCTGGCCGGGTACGCCGAGCAACTCGTGCAGGCGGGCAAGGCGGAGTCGGTGTCGGCGGCCTTCAACGAGGCCATGGCGATCAAGCGGCAGCGTGACCAGCACGCGCTGGCCAAGCTCCGCGAGCGCGCGGCGCACGCCGACCCGGCACGGGTGGAGCGCATGAGACGGCACATCGAGGCCCAGAGCCGGGCGGCGGGCTTCGAGGTGGCCGCGGGTGAGTGACCACGTTCCGGCGCCGTACATCCTCGACGCCGGCGTCCTGGCGGAGATCGCGCGGGGCGACGCCGACCTCATCGGGCTCGTCCTGGACTACGACCGGATCGGCCAGCCCCTGGTCATCTCGGCGCTGACGGCCGCCGGGGCGCTGCTGGACGCCCCCGGGGAGGAGGCGAGCGCGCTGCTGTCCGGACTGACCGCGTTCGAGCACGTCCAGGTGGCGGCGCTCGACGGCGTGGAGCAGGCGGCCCTGCTCGCCCAGATGATCCAGCGGACGGGCGTGGACCCGTGGGACGCGCACGTCGCGGCGCTGGCCCTCATGGCGACCTGCCCGATCCTCACGCTCGATCGCTCCCGATGGGAGCGGACCGCCGCCGGCCTGGACGATCCGCTCTACTTCATCGAGATCGCCGACCCCGGCGAGTGAGGCCGGGAGGCGACGGTTCAGACGGGGGACGGGATCCTGGCCCGGCCCGCTGGTGGCCGAGGGCGCGCGACTGGCGCCGACGCCGGCGGGGAGCAGTATCCGGGGCTGATCGAGGAGTTCAGCAGACCGGGTGGCGACTGACCGACGGGCGGAGGGGAGGAAGCCGCGGCCGGCACGTCCTCGTCTTCGTCACGTGGCCGGGGGCCGCAGGCCGAGCCACTGCTCGGCGCCCCAGGCGTGGAACCGCTCGACCTCGGTGAACCCCAGCTTCGCCGCGAGGCGCATCGAGCCGACGTTGGCGCTCTGGGTGGTGAGCACCACCGGCTCGCCGGGAAGGACGCCGTCGAACCAGCCGAGTGCCGCCGCGCACGCCTCGGCGGCGTACCCCCGCCCCCACGCCTCGGGCAGGAACAGGTAACCGAGGTCGGCCTTCCCCACGGCAGCCGGGCGGCGGTGCCCGGTCGCTCTCCTCAGCAGGACCTGGCCGATCATCGCCCCGTCGAGCTCGACGACGAAACTCCCGGGCCATCGCTCGGGCACCTCGGGCATCTCACGCTCAATCTCGTCGCGCGGACGGGGACCGCCGAGATAGGTGTGCACCTCCGGCGAGGCGAGCAGCTCGATGAACGTCGTACGGTCCCGCGCCTCGGGCTCACGGAGCACGAGCCGCTCGGTCCGGATCAGCCCAGGCGGCCAAGGCACCTGCCCTGAATCTGACATGCGCGCAGCCTAACAATCCCGTACGTGAAAATCAGCCTCGCACGGCCGCCAAAAAAGTGATATCACTTAGATAGCAGAGTGAAATCGCAGCGAAGGGACGGACGATGGCGAACACATCGGGCGGGGCCACACTGGAGGCCGCTGTCGTGGACATGCCGGCACCGCGCACGAGCGAGCACCCGGTGCGGGCGGCCAACGGGTTCGTGATGCTGGGAGTGGCGACGGCGCTGACCCTGGGCGGGATCGCGCTGTTCGTCGTGGGGATCGTCATGCTCGCCTCGGAGGCCGGGCAGGGCGGCGTCTGGGTGGCCGTCGTGAGCGTCCTGATGTTCCTGCTCGGGCTGCTCATGTACTTCGGCCTCACCGCGGTCGCGCCGGGCGAGGCCAGGGTGGTGCAGCTGCTCGGCCGGTACGTCGGCACCCTGCGCACCCCCGGCTTCCAGTGGGTCAACCCGATCACGCTGCGCCGGCGGGTGTCCACGAGGATCCGCAACCACGAGACGGACGTGACGAAGGTCAACGACGCCGACGGCAACCCGATCCAGATCGCGACCGTGGTCGTCTGGCAGGTGCAGGACACCGCGCAGGCGGTCTTCGAGGTGGACGACTTCGTGGAGTTCGTGGCCATCCAGGCGGAGACGGCCGTGCGGCACATCGCGGGCAGCTACCCGTACGACGCCCACGGCGAGCCCAGGCTGTCCCTGCGGGACAACGCCGACGAGATCAACGAGCGGCTGTCCACGGAGATCGCGGCCAGGGTGGCGTCCGCCGGGGTCAAGGTCATCGAGTCCCGCATCATCCACCTGGCGTACGCGCCCGAGATCGCCCACGCCATGCTGCGCCGCCAGCAGGCGGGCGCGGTGGTGGCGGCCCGGCAGCGGATCGTCGACGGGGCGGTCGGCATGGTGGAGATGGCGCTGGCCAAGCTCGCCGAGCACAACGTGGTCGAGCTGGACGAGGAGCGCAAGGCGGCCATGGTCAGCAACCTGCTCGTGGTGCTGGTCGGTGACCGCGACACCCAGCCCGTGGTCAACACGGGCACGCTCTACCAGTAATCACCGTGGAGCGGAAGAAGATCCTGCTGCGGCTTGACCCGGTGGTTCACGACGCGCTGGCCAGGTGGGCGTCCGACGAGCTGCGCAGCACGAACTCCCAGATCGAGTTCCTGCTGCGCAGGGCCCTTTCCGAGGCCGGGCGCCTGCCCGACGGGGTGGAGCGGATGCGCCCGCGCGGGCGGCCCAGGAAGGTGCCGGAGGACGACGCGGATCACGCGGATCAGGGAGAGGAACGGGAGCGGGCGGATGGAGACGCGAGTGAAGCAGAGTGAGTCACTGACCCGATCAGCCTTCCTGCTGGCCTTCGACCTGCGGAAGGACCGGTTGACCGAGCGGGGAGCGCTGGGCTACCTGCTGCGCGCGGCCGCCCTCGCCGAGCTGCTGCTGGCGGGCAACCTCGCGGACGAGTCGGGCAAGGCGCGGGCCCTCACGGCCCCGGCCGTCGAGCCGGGCTCCTTGCCGGCCGTGGTCTGGGAGCAGATCGCGAACTCGCCGCCGCGCTCGTGGCGGCGGTGGGTGCAGAAGGACCACGGCAAGGCGGTCGGCGTCGTACGCGACGAGCTGGCGGCCGCCCGGCTGATCAGCGTGGAGCGGCGCCGGGTCCTGCTGTTCAGCGTCGAGCGGATCACGCCGCGCAAGGCGTACGTGTCGCGCAGGCTCATCGAGCGCGTCGGCGGGGCCATCCGCGGCGGCCGGCCGGTCGGCCGCCTGGACGACGACGTCCGCGTCCTGGCGGCGCTGGCCACGGCGGCCCGGCTCAGCACGGTGGTCGCGTCCAGGCGGGAGACGCGCTCCGACCGGATCCAGCAGCTGTCCGCCCCCGTCGAGCCGATCGCGACCGCGTTGCGCAAGAGCGTCGAGGCGGCCAGGGCGGCGTACTCGGCCGGCTGATGGGAGGCGAGGTCCTGTCCGGCCCCGGCTCACGCGCCTACGATGACGTCGGGGCCGAGCACAGGGGGCGTCCATGGCGAGCGACCCGTACGCGCACGTGCAGGAGCTGTGGCAGCGCTATCTCGGCACCGACGACCGCGCCGACCTCGACGAGGCGATAGCCGCGGCCGAGCAGGTGGCGGCCGAGGAGGGCGACGCGGCGCGACGGTGCGAGCTGCAGGCCACCCTCACCTCGATGCTCATGAACCGCTGGCACCTCGACGGCCGGGACGCCGACCTCGACAGGGCGGCGGTGACGGCCGAGGCGGCGGCGGACCTCGCCGAACGCGCCGGTCTGGACGCGGGCCGGGACTGGTACCGCGCCGGGCTCGTCCACCTGGAACGCCACCACCGCGACCACCTGGCCGACGACGCCCGTCTGGCCGTGGCGGCCTTCGACCGGGCGCTCCGGTGGGGCCCGGCGGAGGAAGACCTTCTCGCCTCCCAGGCCGAGGCGCTGCGCCGGCTCTACGAGGCCGATCGTGACCTGGCCCTGGTCGACCGGGCCGTGGAGCTGCTGCGCGGCGGACAGGACGTCGCTCCCGTACGGTTGAGCACCCTGCTGGGCACGGCGTTGCAGGACCGCTGGTCGCTGTCGCGCGAGCCGCGCGATCTGGACGAGGCGATCGACGCCCACGAGGCCGCTCTGACCGCAGCCGGTGGCGAGCGGCCGGCCTGGATCGTCGCCAATCTCGCCAACGCCTTACGCCAGCGGCACACCGTGAGCCGGCGGCGCGCCGACCTCTACCGGGCGCTGGACCTGTACGAGGAGGTGGTCGACCGCACCCCGGGCGGGCTCGACGGCTTGAACGCGCGCGTGCTCAACCACTACGGGCTCGCCTGGCGGCAGCGCTTCCTCCACGAGGACGAGCGCGCCCACCTGGACCGCGCCATCGACCTGCACCGCAGAGCCCTGGCGAAGGCCGAGCCGCCCGACCGGGTGATGTGCCTGAGCAACCTGGCCGACGATCTGTCGCGGCGCCTGTGGGGCGACGAGTTGGGGCAGCTCGCCGAGGCCGTCGAGCTGCTGCGTACGGCCAGGACCCTGGCCCCCGGCGACCTCCACGTGGCCATGGACCTGACCGCTCTCCTGCGTCACCGCTACCTGATCACCGGCGCGGAGGAGGACAAGGCCGAGCTGCTGGCCCTGGTGGACGACGTCGTGGCCGGGCTGGGCGAGCGGCATCCGGCGGCGGAGGCTTTCCTGAGCGTACGCGCCCAGCTGTCCGGCCCGCGGGTGTCGGTGGAGCGGCTCGCCGGCGGCGCGGTCTGGGCCCTGCGCGGCGAGCACGGCGGCCGGGACCGCACGCTCGTGCTGGTGGCATCGGAGGGGTTCGCCCTCGCGGCGGCGAACGAGGACCCGTACGCGAGGTTCTTCGCCGACGTCATGGCGGCGGCCGGCGAGCTTGCGGACCCGCTGCTGGTGCTCGGCGGGCGGGAGACGACCGTTCATGAATTCCCCGAGGGCGAAGGGCTGGAGGGCGAGGAGCTCGCCGCCGCCGCCCTGGCCGCGGCCGAGGCGGCCGCCCCGCCTGCCCGCATCGGAGGGGTGTGGATCGAGGGGCCGTTCAGGCGGCGCGGGAGCCCGCTCGCCTACGTCGTCCGCGCCCTCATCGACGGCACGATGTGGACGTTCGTCCAGGTCACCGACGAGGAGATGAGCGAGTCCCTGCGGGAACGGATCGGCCCCTACCTGCTGGAGCTGACCGAGCTGGCCAGGCGGTCCTACGAGACGACGGCGCTGATCGGCACCTGGATCGCCGCCGAGGGGATGCCCCTGCTGCCCTACCACCAGCAGCCGGGCTGGACGGCCAAGCGGCTGGCCACGGACGCGCTGACGGCGCTGACCGCGCCGCTCCGGATCAGCGGGCCGTACCGGTTGCGCGGGCTCGGCTACCGGGCCCACATGCTGACCGGCCACTTCTCGGGCGGCAGGCGGCGCATGTGCTATGTGGAGCCCGACCCGGGAGCCGCCGACTTCGCCGAGCACGCCCGCAGGCTCTTCCTCGGAGTGCTCGGCGAGGTGCCGGTCACCCAGCCGGACTGGCCGGCCGACCTGATCTGGTCGGAGCTCCCCCAGGGCGACGGTGTGTGGCTGACCGTCCCGATCTCGCCGATCTCCCGCGATCCCCGCAGGAACGCCGAGGCCGTGCTGTACGCGTTCGGCTCGGAGTCGCTGAAGGTCGCCTCGATCGAGGTGCCCTCGTGGGCCACGCGCGGCGGGAACCTGGGCAAGCTGATCAAGAAGTACGGCCTGCGCATGCACGCGGTACGGCCCGCGCCCGGACTGCCGCCCTCGCTGCTGATGACCGAACTGGAGGACGTCCCCGAGAGCCGCGCCTCCGAGATCGAGTCCGGCCTCTACCTGCGCGAAGCCGTCACCGCGATCGAGCAGGGCCGCCTGCTCGCGGCCTTCCGTTCCTTCGCCTACCACCGCTACCTGGGCGACCTCGCCGACCCGGAAACGGTCAGCGGCGGGATCGCCGTCGGCACGCACCTGGCCGGCCTGCTGCTGGACGAGGGCCGGCTCGACTTCGCCGAATGGGTGGCCGCCTGGACCGCCGTCCAGGCGGAGCGGACCGGCGCGCACGACCAGGCCCGCACGGCGCGCAGGCTGGCGGCGGTGGCCTGCGAGTACATGGGCTGGCTCGACGAGGCGGTCACGCACTTCACGGCCGCGGTCGCCAATCCGGCTCCGTTCGCCGACCGCTGGCTTGAGGGACAGCTCAACATGAGCGTCGGCATCACCATCGCGACGACCTTCTCCCACCACGAGCCGGAGCGCCGCTACCTGGAGCCGATGCCGGAGAAGTCACGAACCCTCCTCATGCGCGCCGCCGCCCATCTGGAGCGGGCCGCCGAGATCTACGACGGCATCGAAGGCGAGGAGGCGCTGCGGTCCCGGCGCACCATCGAGCTCTACCGGTGGCGGGTGGCCGACCTGCTCGGCGACGGCGCCGCGATGGAGCGCCTGGCCGAGCTCAGGGTCACGCCGGGCATCGCCGAGGACGAGGCGCTGCGGCAGACCGGCGACTGGTTCACGATCGCCGCGCTGCGCAGGCAGGCGTACGCCGAGCCGAGCCTGCTCGACCAGTTCGACAGGTCCGCCGCCGCCCACCTGCGCAGGGTGCAGGGGTTCCAGCAGGTCAACGCGGCCAAGCTGGTCCCGATCCTGGCCATGGTCGGCGACGACCGTCAGGCCCGGGGCGACTACGAGGCGGCGATGGAGCTGTTCAGGACGGCGCGGGCGGCGCAGCACGCGGGCTACGCCGCCCTGGTGCGGCCGCCGCGTCCCGAGGAGACGCACGGCGGCTGGATGGCGATCGAGATGATCGGCCGGCTGGCCAGATGCGCCGCGGCGCGCCCCCAGCTGCTGGCCGAGCACCCCCTGGAGATCATGCTGGAGGCGGAGAACGCCAAGAGCCGCTGGTTCCTGCGCGACCTGACGATGGGCCTGCCGCATCGCCCGCCCGTGGAACGGGCCGCGGACGAGGCGCCGGGGCTGCCGGTCGAGGCGCTGGCCGACCCGCGCGTCGATCTCGCCGAACGCGAATGGCGCGGGGAGCGGGGCGGCGCCGTCTCCGCGACGCTCGACGAACGGGCGGCCCACGAGCTGTGGGAACGCCTGCCCGGCGGGACCGCCGTGCTGTCGTTCTACGCCACCAGGAGCGAGACGGTGCTCAACATCGTCCGCGACCCCGCCCGGCCGCCGGTCATGCTGCGCCTGCCCGTCGGCGCGGCGGAGCTGGAGCGGGCCGGCACCCGCATGCAGGCCTACTTCTCCGCGGCCGGGCTGTTCGGCGCCATCGACCCCCAGGATCCCGGCCGGCACCACCGGCGCTTTCTCCGGCCGCTCGACGAGCTGGGCGAGCTGCTCGCGCCGGCCGTGCCGTACCTGGAGGACAGCGAATTGGTGGTGGCCGTCCCGCACCGGCAGTGGCACAACCTGCCCGTGCACGCGCTGCTGCTGCCGCGGCTCTGGCGGCGCGGAGCCACGCCGGGCTGGACCTACGCCCCCAGCCTCGGCATGCTCGACTTCCTCATGACGCGGGCGCGGGACCGGCAGCTGGCGCGGTTCGTGCGCGCGGGCGTGACGACGGCGCCGATGCCCGGTGACGACGTCGCGGCCATGGCGGCGGCGCACGAGCAGCTGTGCGGGACCCTGGGGGCCGCGTTCCCCGCGGTGCGGGCGTCGTTCGGCGAGCAGGCGACGGTGGCGTCCTTCCAGGAGACGAGCCGGTCCGTGGTGCTGCACCATCTGCTCGCGCACGGCGCCTACCGCGACAAGGCGGACATCATGCGGTCCGGGTTCGCGCTCGCCTCCGGCCTGCTGACGGGCCGGGACCTGATCGGGGAGGGCACCCGCGCTGGCCACGTCACCGTCCAGGCCTGCTCGCTCGGCCGCAACGTCACCGGCGGCAGCGACGAGATGTGGGGCCCGACCAGGGCGTTCCTGGCGGCGGGCGCGGACTCGGTGCTGGCTCCGCTATGGGACGTCGACCTCGCCTCCTCCACCGAGCTGCTCGCGGACTTCTACCGCCGCTGGCTGTGGGACGGCGTGCCCAAGTGGCAGGCGATCGCCCAGGCCCAGCGCGCGATGTGGCGCGACGACGATCAGCCCGCGTGGCAGCATGTCTACCACTGGTCCGCGTTCAAACTCATCGGAAGCTGAGGTCCGGATGTCCGGGATCGAAAGCCTGCGCGAGGAAGAGGCCGTCCGGGTGTTACAGCACCTGCTGACCGCTTTCGACGAGGAGGAGGAGCCGGCCACCACGCCGCAGGAGGTGCGCGACCGGCTGGAGCGCGACCGCGCCTACGTACGCGACCTCGCCGCTGCCCTGGAGGTGCAGCCGGGCGCGCAACCGCCCTCGGCCCGCGAGCTGCTGGCCGAGCTCGCCGAGCTGCCCGACGTCGCGCCGGAGGTCGAGCGCGCGATCGAGCAGGTACGCCGGCGCTCGACCCTGCCCGTCGACGCCGAGACGCTGGCCGCTGTCGTCGGCGTGGCCGCGGCCGTGGCGATCATCAGGCCGCGGGTGGAGTTCAGGAAGCAGGAGAAGAAGGACGAGAAGGACCTAAAGGTCGTCGTTGACGTCAGGGGGATGGCCAACCTCGGCAGGGTCCTGCAGATGCTCCTCGACCTGCTGGGCAAGTGAGGCCCGTTCCAAGTCGCGCAGCATGCCGGCGAGCAGGTCGCCGTGCCGGTCGGGGTCCTCGGCCGCGAGGTCGCGCTGCACGGCGATGCCCGCCTCCATCACGGCCAGGCCGTCCTCCGGCAGCACCGTCCCGGCGTTGAACAGGGCGCCGGCGATGAGCGGCCGGTTGATCCTGGCCACGTGGGGCGGCAGCCCGTCGACGACCGGCGGGATCTCCCGCGCGACCTCGGCGGCCTGCCGTACCCGCCCGGCTTTTCTGAGGGTGCCGGTCAGGTTGCTCAGCACCAGCAGCAGCTTGACCGGATCGCCGGACCTGCGGCGGATCTCCAGCGCCTGGAACAGACCGGCGAGGGCTTCCTCGTCGCGGCCGAGCCTGCTCAGCGCATGCGCCTCGTTGGCCAGCGCGCCGGCGAGGTCGGGGCCGTGTTCCAACGAGCCCCTGAAGAACGTCAGGGCCTCCCGTACGAGCTCCAGGGCCTCCTCGGCGCGGCCCCTCTGGGTCAGCGAGACGCTGAGGTTGCTCAGCGAGGCGGCGAGCGCGGCGTCGTGGCGGCCGGGGTCGTTCCTGGCCAGGACCCGGTTGAGCTCGACCTCCTCGATGATCACCGCGTGCGCCTCGTCGAGGCGGCCCAGCCCCGACAGGCAGATGTAGAGGTTGTTGAGCGCGCCCGCCAGCCCCGCCCGCGCGCCCGGCGTGACGCGGAACAGGGCGACGGCCTCCCGCAGCACGGTGGCGGCCTCCTCCAGCTGCCCGAGCTCCAGCAGCCGGTAGGCCCGTGACCTGCGCGCCTCCGCCGCGTCGGCGGGCGGCCCTTCCTGCTCGGCGAGCGCCGCCATGGTCAGCGGCAGCACCAGGGCCTTGTCGTCGTCGTCGAGCCCCTCGATCGGGGGCAGCAGCGCCGACGGCGCCGCGCCCTGGCGGATGCGTTCGCCCACCAGCTCGGCCAGCGCCTCGTCCACCACTCTGGCGGCGCCGGTCAGCGCGGCGTTGAGCAGCACGGGCTGCAAGGCCGCCACCTCGGCCCCGATCAGCGCGCCGAGCCGTACGCCGGGGACCCGCGCCAGGGCGATGAGCGCACGCAGCGCACGCCGGGCCGACAGCTCACGCAGCAGGCGTACGGCCAGCTCGGGGCGCTGCTCCAGCCGGCGGGCCGCCATCCGCCGCATGAACGACTCGGGCCGGCCCTCCGGGTAGGCGTCGGCCACCCAGCGCGCCAGGGCGACGCGGACCTCGACGTCGGCGTCCACCAGGCCGGGAACGCGCAGCAGCAGCTCGGCCCGCTCCAGCTCCCCGTCCCCGTAGATCGAGCCGTCCAGCACCACGGCCACCGCCAGGACATCCAGCATCACCTCGGGCGGCGCCGGCACCTCGGGCTCGGGCCAGAGCTCCTGCTCGCGCTGCCACAGCTCCCCGCCGACCACCTCGGCCAGCGCCGACTCCAGGGCCTGCAGCGGAGTCTCCAGTCGCGCAGCGGCGCCCTCCGGCACGGGGGCCCCGAGCCGCTCGGCGAGCGCCGCCCGTACGGACTGCTGATCGAGCACGGCGGGCACGAGCGTGACGTGCTCGGCGCTCTCCAGCAGGCCCGACTCGTCGCTGCTGACGGCGGAGCTCCACCACAGCCCGAAGGAGCGCGCCAGCACCAGCAGCCGCGTCGTCGCGGCCCTCGCCAGGATCTCGGCCAGCCCCACCGGGTCGTGCGCGTCGGCGTCGTCCACGACGATCACCCCGCCGTCCACGTGCTCGGGGGGCTCTTCGCCCGGCCGCGCCCAGACACAGCGCACCCCCTGCGCCTGCAGCTCGACCGCCAGCCGCGTCTTGCCCGCCCCCGGCGCGCCGGACACCAGGCGCACCGCCGGGGCTTCGTCGGCGGTGGCCCACGCGGCCGTGCTCGCCAGCAGGCCGTGGTCGTCGGCGTACGGCACGGCGCGCTTCTCGGGGATCAGCAGGGTGAGCGGGGTGACACGCATACGGACCTCCCGCTGGATTGTTTCACGGCCGGGGGATTTCCGGAGCGCTGGACGATATAGGGAAGTACGTACTATTCTCCTCCTTCATAATGAAGGACGTAAGCATCTATGAGAGCGACTCCGACGGCCTCCTCTACGACCCTCGGGTCAGGGCCGCGATGACCCGGTTCGCCGACAGCGACGAAACCCTGCTCGCCTTCGAGGCGGGCGCCGCCGTCCGCACCGCGAACCAGGCCGTCGAGCGCATGCGCGCCCACGGCGCTGAGGGACGAGGGGTCAGCGCGGGCGCGCTCGACCTGCTGATCTGCCTCGACGACAGCGAGCACGGCATCAGCATCGGCGAGCTGGCCCGCGCCGCCGGGGTCAGCTCCCGCAACGCCACCGGCCTGGTCGACACGCTGGAGAGCCACGGGCTGGTCCGCAGGGTCCCCGATCCGAAGGATCGGCGTTCGGTCCTGGCCGAGATCACCCCTGACGGGCGAGCATGGATGGAGGCGTTCCGCAAGCCGTCGCAGCTTGCCATGCGGGCGATGTTCCAGGGGTTCGCCCCTGAAGAACTGGTCGTGCTGCGCGACCTGTGCCTGCGGCTGGCCGCCAACCAGCATCGCCTCGCCGAGCACCTGCGCCGGACCGGGCAACAGCCCTGACCGATGTCGTCCCGAACGGAAGGGAGTTGCGGCGTCTTGGCCTCCATTCGCCACGAGATCGTCATCGACGCGTCCCCTGAGCACATCTGGGATGTGTTGCGCGACGTCGGAGCCGTGCACGAGCGCCTGCTGCCGGGCCGTGTCGTCGGCACCCGGCTGGAGGGCGACCAGCGGTTCCTGACCTTTCCCGACGGGCACGTGATCCGCGAGCTGATCGTCGCGATCGACGACGAGTCCCGCAGCTTGGTCTATTCCGTCGTCGAAGGCGCGAGACCCGCGCTCGATCACCACCACGCCTCGTTCGAGGTTCGGCCGGAGGGCGGCGAAGCGGGCCGGCTGATCTGGATCACCAATGTGCTCCCGCACGCGCGAGCGGCCGAGATCCGCGTGCGCGTCGAACACGGCGCCCGGGAGATGAAGCAGGCGATCGAGGCCGCGGCACCGAGCTGAGCCAGGTGGCTACCCCGGATTGTCGGCGAGCACGCAGGCGACGGGCGGGTCGAGCTCCAGGGTCTCGACCCGGAGGTTGGTGAAACCGGCCCGGGTGAGCAGGTCCTGGAGCTCCTGGGCGGCCCGGGCCGTGGTGTCCCGGGTGGCGCCGGGGCAGCGGGGCTGGCTGACCAGCGCGATGCGGCCCGAGGGGCGGAGCAGGCGGCGCAGCTCGCCGAGCCGCTCCACCGGCTCGGGCCAGAACCCCACGGAGTTGACGGCGAGGATGGCGTCGAGCGGATCGCCGAAGCTCGGCATCCGCTCCACGGGGGCGCACGTGAGGTGGACGCGGCGGGCGCGTACGGCGGCGGCGTTGCGACGGGCGGCCCGCCGGACCATGGCCCGCGAGTGGTCGATGCCGAAGACCTGGCCCCGGGTGGCGCGGGCGGCGAACTCGGCGATGGCGACGCCGGGGCCGAAGCCGACCTCCAGCACCCGGTCGGTGGGCCGCACGTCCAGCAACGACACCGCCCAGATGTTGCGCTTGCGGTTGGAGGGGCGGTGGGCGAACATCCAGCCGTTCGCCCACCCGACGACGCCCCGGGGACGATGGGCCTGGCTCACCAGGTAGCGGATCACGCGTTGCCTGAGAATCTGCATGATCGCCAGTCAACGGCTTCAAGTACGCTTGAAGTCAATGAGCGAGCAGTTGACGATCGGCGAGCTGGCGAGCCGCACCGGCGTCGCCACCTCCGCTCTGCGCTACTGGGAGCAGCTCGGCCTGCTGCCGGCGCCGGCCCGGGTCTCGGGCCAGCGGCGTTATCCGCCGTCGGCGGTCGAGCTGGTCGGTGTGGTGCTGTTGCTGCGCGACGTCGGCTTCACGTTGCGGGAGGTCAAGGCGTTCCTCGCCTCCCGTACGCCGGCCGGCGACGACCGGCGGGAGCTGTACCAGCGCAAGCTCGCCGAGCTGGATCAGCGGATCGCGCAGGCGCAGGTGGCCCGCACCGCCATCGCCCACGGCCTGGCCTGCCCGCACAAGGACATCTTCGCGTGCGCCAACTTCGCCGGCGGGGTCGCGGCGCTCCTCGCGGGATCCTCCCTCGAAGAGGCGCACGCACGAGTCCATTCGCACTGACCTCGCCGTGCGGTAGCCTCGCCCCCACATGATCGCGTGGACCCGGCGAAAGGCCGCCTCATGTTCCGTCTCCTGACCATGCTGGCAGCCGTCACGCCGGCCGTCTTATCGGCGCTGTTCCCCGGCGAGAGCTGCGGATTCTTCGCTTACACGCCGCTCTCTGAGGCTTTGCCGGGGCCGAGTGCCGCGGCGACGGTCGTGTGGACGCTCGGCGAGTGGAGCGCGGAGCTCCTTCCGGTGGCGCTCGCGCTGCTCGCCCTGTGGCTGCCAGGCCGCTTCGCGGTGCTCGGCGCGTCCATGTCGGCCGCCGTGCTGGTGCTGGGCGCGCTGACCGTCGTCATCCCGTACACCACGCCCTGCGGGCCGCAGCGCGGCGAGTGGCTGTTGCTCCTCTGCTACGCGGCCGCCCTGACCGCCTGCCTCCTGGATCGCGGCGACCGGCGGCCGCGCCGTCCGGCGCGGCGGGCGACCGCCGCCGCCTGGACGGCGGTCCTGGTCGTCGCCGTCGCCCGCGACGTCGCCGCCACCATGCCCGTCTCCTCGGCCGCGGACCTCGGCTGCCGCGCGGACCTGACGGACACCTGGGCGCTGGTCCAGGCGCATCTCTCCATCGCCGAAGCCGTCGGCGTGTGGGTCGGCGTGGCCGCCGTCGGCGCCGTGCTCGCATCCGGTCCGGCCGCGCTGTCCGCCGCCTTCGTGCTGCTCGTCCCCGCCCTGTACGAACCGGTGGCCCAGCTCGCCTCATCGGCACCGCGCGGCTGCTCCGGCCTGGAACTGGTCAACTGGTCGTACGTGGCCGCCGCGGCGCTGGGAGTGGCGGGCGCTCTCGCGGCTCGGAGTCGTACGGCTCCCTGACTCTTCTCGCCTCCCGGTCAGGACTCGTCGCCGTCGTTCAACGCGCGCAGCACCTTGGCCTGCTCGACGCCGATGCCCTCGGCCCGCATCCGGGCCGCCTCCTCGCCGGTGAAACCCGCCGCGCGCCAGTCCGCCACCTCGTCGATCGGCACTCCGGCGCGCCAGAACTCGGTCATGAGGGAGAGGGCGTCCTGCCCCGAGGCGAGCACGCGGCCGGCCTCGCGGGCGGACAGGCCGAGCGCACTGAAGACCTGGGCCTGGCCCGCCTCGACGTCGCGTTCGGCCCACTCCACCGCGGCCGCGCCGGTCCAGCCCGCCTCGATGTAGGCGCGTGCCCTGCCCGCCGGGATGCCGGCCCGCAGGAGCTCGCGCATGCTGCGGGAGCGTTCCTCGTCGGCGAACGCGCCGCCCGGCTGCTCGCCCCGGTGCAGCAGCCGCCACAGCCGGCCGCGCGGGTGCGGGCGCTCCCCCGCGAGGTGCCGGTCGGCCGCCTCCTCGGGCGGATAGCCCAGTTCGCGCCACCGCACCGCGTCCCGTGGCGTCATGCCGGCCCGCAGCCACAGATCCACGGTGTACGGGGTGGCTCCGGCGGTGCGCCATGATCGCGCGTCGGCCGCGGTGTAGACGCCGGATGCGCGCCACCGCTCCGCGTTGCCGATCGAGAAGCCGTCGTCGATCCACCGCCGGGCCTCGGCGATGGTGAAACCGCGTTGCCGCCACTCGTGCAGCGGCTCCGGGCCCGGCTCGTCGGCGTAGCCCGTCGTCATGACTCTCCTTTCGCCGGGATGCGGGCCACGGACGCCCAGCCGGGCGCGTGCCCGCCGTCGCCGATCAGGCAGACCACCACCTGGGCGGGAGGGCGCTGCTCGGGCCACGGCGTCTCGCCGTCGGTCAGCACGACGACCAGGTCGGGCCGGGGCCGCAGGGCCATGGCCGCGGCGAGGCCGGCCCGCAGGTCGGTGCCGCCGCCGCCGACGAGCTCGATGTCGCTCGCCCGGCGTACCAGCTGGACGGGGTGCGGGCGGACGTCGCAGCAGAACGCCCGCAGCCGCCGGCCGGGGCCGGCCACGCCGTCGATGATGCCGGTCACCTCGGCGAGCAACCGGTTCAGCACGTCGTTCGTGACGCTGCCGGAGGTGTCGATCACCAGCACCGTGTCGGGGACCGCGCGTACCATCGACGGCGGCACGATGCCGGCGTACGCGCCGGCGCGGCGCGACGGGCGGCGGTAGCTGAAGTCGACCTGCCCCGCCACCGTGCTCAGCCCGCGCCGGATCACCGCGCCCAGGCGGGCCCGCCAGTTCACCGAGGGACGCAGGCGCTCCTCGGCCCAGCGGCGCCATCCTGACGGCAGCTCGCCGCGCGCGCTGATCCGGTCCTGGATGCCGGCCGCGATGGTGCGTTCGAGCAGTTCGCGGTCGAGCTGCGTGAGCCCTTCGCCGGAGCCGCCGTCCTCGTACGTGCGCTCCTGCCCGTCCACGGCGCTGCCGCAGTCGATCGCCTCGGCCAGCGCCCGCCCGCCGCGGCCCATCGCGGAGGCGAGCACGTCGAGCATCGGCACGTACTCCTCGGCGGTGCGGTGGGCAGGGAGGCCGAGCTCGGCAGGCGACAGCACGCCCGCCGGGCCGCGTAGCTCCTCGGCCTCCAGGTCGTCGTTGATCTCGGCGTCGGCGGCCTGGTTCCAGCGGTGGGCCTCCTCGTCGCGGGCCGCGCCGGCGGCGTGGCTCACCTCGTGGCCCGGCTCCGGCCGCACCGGCGAGCGGGCCGCGTGCCCGCGCACCAGATGGCCCACCTGGTGCAGCATCCACCAGCCGATCTCCTCGACCGGGGTGGCCAGCGCGGTGCCCGGTTCCACGTACAGGTTCCACCGGGTGTCGGCGGGGAAGGCGCGGAATCCAGGGTCGGCGACGGGCGCGCCGGTGTCCTCGTCCAGGGCCGGTTCCAGGATGACCGGGTTGAGGGCGAAGACGGCCGAGGCGAGGTACGGCGCCCGGTGCGCCGCCCACAGCCGCGCGGCGGCGATCCTGGCGCGCACTGCCTCTTCGTGGGCGGGAGCGCGGTCGGCGGTCATCGCAGGAGCCCCGCCGAGCGCAGCACCGGCGCGAGTTCGAGCATCGCCTCGGGCAGGGTCGCGCCCTCGGGCCGGGTACGGGCCAGCGAACGGGCCGCGGTGGCCGCCACGTCCGGCGCCGTGCGCGCGACCCGGGCCACCACCGCCCACGCCCGTTCCCACGTGTCGGTGGTGCCGTCCGACCGTACGTACGCGACCACCGCGCCGAGCAGGGCGTGCAGCCGGTCGAGTCGCTCGGGCAGGCGTGCGTGCGGGTCGTTCAGCAGGGACTGCGGATCGGGCAGGTCGAGGTTGCGGCGCCAGGAGAGCAGCTCGAACCCGGCCGCCTCGCCGACCGCGCCGAGCACCAGCTCGGCCAGGACCGGCTCGCCGGCGCCCAGGCGCTCGCAGGCGGCGATCGCCCGTGCGGCCATCTCCCAGCTGCGCGGGCTGGGCCAGCCGCGGCCCGCCCGGTCCGGGCTGTCGGGCACCGCCAGGACGAGTTCCGGCCGCACCCGCAGGAACGCCCCGACCAGCGCGCGGGCGTCGGCGGGGCCGGCCGGGTCCTTCAGGTGGAACTCCGGCACGGGGAAGCCTCCGGCGAAGCCCTCGGCGACGTCCTCGGCCGAGACCGTCCAGTTCAGGTGGATGAGCCGGTTGGCCAGCGGCGCGGACAGGTCCCAGCCGTCGGCGGCCTGGTCCGGCGGGTTGGCGGCGGCCACGATCCGTACCTCGTCCGGCAGCACCAGGTCGCCGACCGTGCGCTCCAGCACCACCCGCAGCATGGCGGCCTGCACGGCCGGCGGCGCGGTGGTCAGCTCGTCGAGGAACAGCAGGCCGCCGCCCCCGGCGGCGAGCCGCTCAGCCCATCGCGGCGGCGCGAACCAGGTGCCGCCGTCGCGCAGCACCGGCAGCCCGGAGAAGTCGCTCGGCTCGCGGATCGAGCCGACCACCACCTCGACCGGCAGGCCGACGGCCGCGCCGAGCGCGGTCACCACGGACGTCTTGCCGGTGCCCGGCGCGCCCCACAGGATCACCGGCAGGTTGGCCGTCACCGCGACCGCGAGAGCGTCTCGTGTCACTGATGCCGCCGTCATCATCGTCCTCCTCGCCGGCCGCCCGGACCGCTTCCGGGCAGCACGCATCGGAACGTCCAGCCTTGATCGCCGACGTTCGGTGTGGTGTCCGTCTGCTAGTCCTGGGCGCGGAACAGGCCCCGGCCGCCGTGCTTCTTGTGCACCGCCTGCTTGCTGAGGCCCAGAGCGGCGGCGATCTCCGTCCAGCTGTCGCCCTGGGTACGGGCCCGGCGGACCGCCACCGCCTCCATGCGCGCGAGCTCACGGCGGAACTCGGCGATGGCCGCGAGCGAGTTGATCGGGTCGTCGGCGTTCACCGCGCGGGTGAGCGCTGCGATGGGATCGGACTCCATGGCGTCATCTTAGGTTGACGATCGATGGCACGTCAACCAAAGATGACGCCCTCGCTACGGCCGGTCCCCGGCCTTGTCGACGACCTCGGCCGTCATCCGCGCGCTCCACACCAGCGGGGTGCCCGCCTTGACGGTGCGTGTCGCGCCGCCGGGGAGGTCGAAGGTGCGGTCGGCGACGCTCTCGCCGTACGTCCCCAGGAACCGGTGGTCCTGCGCGCTCACGATGATCTCCAGGCGCTCCCAGGTCCCCGTGCAGGCGAACGCGACCCCGTGACGGCCCGCCGCGTCGATCGCGTCCTGCTTGACGGCAACCCCCTCGATCATGGGCAGCGCCCGGAACAACGCGGCCCGTACGTCGGCGGTCAGCGGCTGCTCGCCCAGCAACTGGGAGATCGTCCGGAAGATCCGCTCCTGCCGGGTCGCGCCGGGGTCGTCGAACTCCGTCGCCGGGGTCGCATCGACGCTCGCCCCGATCCTGGCGATCATCTCCTCGGGGGTGACCGGCGCCTCGGCCAGGTCCGCGGCCGTGACGCCGGGGCCGTACTCCTCCGTGACGAGCCTGCCCCGTCCGTCGTCCAACGCCACTTGCTTGCCGTCCAGGCTGTGCCACGTCTCCAGAGTCATGCGCCTGTCGCGGTCCACCTCGGGCTCCGGCTCCTGGCGGAGCGGAGCGATCGTCTGCTGCACGTACAGCCAGCGGCCCGGCGAGGGCGTGATCTGGTACGGGTCGGTCTCGGCGCTCCTGGCCGCCTTGTCGCCGAGTTCCCGTACGGCGGCGACCGGGGCGGAGGCAGGTTCTCCACCGCCGCGTACCGTGATGACGCCCGCGCCCACGGCCAGCGCGACCGACGCCGCCAGCGCCAGCCGCCAGGCCAGGCGCGGCCCGCGCCGCCGCGCCGGAGGCTTTGCAGGCAGGGGGACCGGCTCGCGGATCGCCTCCAGCAGCCGGGCGCGCGCCGCCGCCTTCGCCTCGCCGCTGATCGCCGGGGTGGCCTCGAGGAACCGTCCGAACTCGTCCATCATGCGTCCTCTCTCGTCTGAGTGCCGGTGCCGAGGGCGGCCCGCGCCTGCTTGCGGGCCCGGTGCAGGCGCGAGCGCACGGTCCCGATCGGGATGCCGAGCGCCTGCGCCACCTCGTCGTAGGCCATGTCTCCCAACGCCACCAGCAGCAGCACGTCGCGGTCACCGCTCGCCAGGCCCGTCAGCGCCCCCGCCAGCCGACGGTCCTCGGCCTGCGCGGCCACGCGCCCGACCACCGCGTCGGCCATGGACTCGGGCGGCGGCTCCGCACCGGTACGCGCCAGCGCCCGCAGGAACCGCTCCTCGTCACGCCGCTGCCTGGCGATGAGGTTGGTCGCGATGCCGTACAGCCACGGCCTGGCCAGCGGTTGCGCGTGATCGTAGGAGGCGCGGCAGCGGAAGGCGGTCAGGAACGTCTCCGCCACGACGTCGTCGGCGACCTGCACGCCCAACCGCCGCGCGACATAGCGGTGGATCTGCTCGACGTACCGGTCGAACACGCCGGTGAACTGCTCCGGATCGTCGATGGACCGGCGGATGAGCTCGGCGTCGTCCGCCTCGACCCTCTCCTCCGGTGGGGTTGTTCGTGTCATGCCTGCTGTTTCCCGATGGGACGAATCGAGTTCTCGACGCCACGAGCGCATCACCGGCGGAACGGCGCTGAACGAGTCGTTCCGGAGCGGTCAGTCGCTGGGCAGGGCGCGTACGGCGCCCTTATCGGCGGACTGGGCCAGGGCCGCGTAGGCGCGCAAAGCCGTCGAGACGGGCCGCCGGGGGCGGTGCGGCCGGTAGTCCGAGCTCTCGTGGCGGGCGGCGAGCTCCGGCTCGGGCACGTGGAGGCGCAGGGTGCGGGCCGGGATGTCGACGGTGATCAGGTCGCCGTCGGCGACCAGTGCCAGCGGTCCTCCGGCGGCGGCTTCGGGTGAGACGTGGCCGACGGACAGGCCGGAACTGCCGCCGGAGAAGCGGCCGTCGGTGACGACGGCCACGGAGTGGGCGAGGCCGCGGCCCTTGAGGTAGGCCGTCGGATACAGCATCTCCTGCATGCCCGGACCGCCGCGCGGCCCCTCGTAGCGGATGACCAGCACGCTGCCCGGACGCACCCGCCCGGACAGGATCGCTTCCACCGCCTCGTCCTGGGAGTCGGTGACCACGGCTGCGCCGGTGAACACGGTCATGCCGTCGAGGACGCCGGCGGACTTGACCACCGCCCCGTCCGGAGCCAGATTGCCCCGCAGCACGGCGAGCCCACCGTCGGCCGAGTAGGCGTGGGCGGCGTCGCGGATGCAGCCCGCGGCCGCGTCCAGGTCCAGCGATTCCCAGCGGGCCGACTGGCCGAAGGCGGACGCGGAGCGGACGCCGCCCGGAGCGGCGAGGAAGAGGCCGGTCGCCTCCGGGGAGGGCGAGGGGGCGCGGACGTCCCAGGCGGACAGCCAGGCGGCGAGTGAGCCGGCGTGGACGGCCTGGACGTCCTCGCGCAGCAGCCCGGCGCGGCGCAGCTCGCCCAGCAGGGCGGGGACGCCGCCGGCCCGGTGGACGTCCTCCATCAGGTACGCGCTGCTGGGGGCCACCTTGCACAGGCACGGCACCTCGCGCGAGCGCGCCTCGATGTCGGACAGGCCGTAGTCCAGCTCGGCCTCGTGGGCGGCGGCGAGCAGGTGCAGCACGGTGTTGGTGGAGCCGCCCATGGCCAGGTCCAGGGCCATCGCGTTGTCGAACGCCGCCCGGGAGGCGATCGCCCGGGGCAGCACGCTGGCGTCGTCCTTGCCGTAGTACTGTTCGGTCAGCTCCACGACCGTCCGCCCGGCCCGCTCGTACAGGGCCCTGCGCGCGGTGTGGGTGGCCAGGGTGGTGCCGTTGCCGGGCAGGGCCAGGCCGAGAGCCTCCAGAAGGCAGTTCATGGAGTTGGCCGTGAACATCCCGGCGCACGAACCGCAGGTCGGGCAGGCCGCCTCCTCGATGGCGGCCAGGTCGGCGTCGGAGACGGCGGGGTTGACCGCCTCGGACATGGCGGTGACGAGGGTCAGGCCAGTACGGGCCGTGCCGTCGGACAGCACCGTCCGTCCGCCCTCCATGGGGCCGCCCGAGACGAACACCGTGGGGATGTTCAGCCGCAGCGCGGCCAGCAGCATCCCCGGGGTGATCTTGTCGCAGTTGGAGACGCAGACCAGGGCGTCCGCGCAGTGCGCCTGGACCATGTACTCGACGGAGTCGGCAATCAGCTCCCGCGAGGGCAGCGAGTACAGCATCCCCGCGTGGCCCATGGCGATGCCGTCGTCGATCGCGATGGTGTTGAACTCCCTCGCGATGCCGCCCGCCGCGCCGATGGCCTCGCCGATGATCCGGCCTACGGGCTGCAGATGGGTGTGACCGGGGACGAACTCGGTGAAACTGTTGGCCACCGCGATCACCGGCTTGACGCCGATGTCCGCGCCGGGCACGCCGGAGGCGCGCATCAGGGCGCGCGCCCCGGCCATGTTCCGGCCATGGGTGACGGTGCGGGATCTCAACTGTGGCATGCCCCGATCCTCGCGGTGCGCGGGCGCACCGCGAAGACGCCCCGAATGCTAGTAGTCCGGCTACCAGTACCTATCCTGCGTCCATGGGAACGGCAGCGGAGCGGCGCAAGGAACTGGGCGACTTCCTGCGCGCCAGGCGAGCCCGGCTCAACCCGACGGCGGTCGGCCTGCCCCCGGCCGGTCCCCGCCGGCGCGGCGGCCTGCGACGCGAGGAGGTCTCCACCCTCTCCCAGGTCAGCGCCACCTGGTACACGTGGCTGGAGCAGGGCCGCGACATCCAGCCCTCCCGGCACGTCCTGGACGCCCTCGCCCGTACGCTGCTCCTGACCCCCGCCGAGCATGCCTATGTGCTGTCCCTGGCCGGATACGCCCCCCTCACCGAGCCCGGGGAACCGGCGGCCCGCACCGCTCCCGGCCACGTGCAGCGGCTGCTCGACGCGCTCGCCGGATGTCCCGCGTACGCCATCGCGCCCGACTGGACGATCACCGGCTGGAACGCCGCCTACGTCGACCTGTATCCGAACGTCGCCACGGTCGCTCCCGAGGAGCGCAACCTGCTGTGGCTGGTGTTCACCGATCCCTACGTCCGTGATCTGCTGCCGGACTGGGAGGTCACGAGCCGTCGTTTCGTCGCCGAGTTCCGGGCCGAGGCCGGGCCCCGGCTCGGCGACCTCGCCGGCTCCCCGGCCATCCAGCGCCTGCTGGCCACGAGTGCGGCCTTCCGTACGGCGTGGCAGGACCACCACATCGAGGGCTTCGCCTCCCGCGTGCGCGTCTTCGACCACCCGATCACGGGGATGCGACACTTCGAGCACCACCGCCTGGCCCCCGCCGACCACCCCGACCTGCACGTGGTCATCTACACCCCGAGCTGTTGACGCGCTCCGGCGTCGGAGTCAGGGAGCGGTGATGATGGGAGCGACGCGAGGGGCGGCCAGCCGTAGGTAGTCGTCGGTGGCCAGGGCGATCGAACGGTCCAGGCGGGCGGCGTTGAAGAACATTTCCGGAACCCGCAGCAGCGCCGGGTCGGCGATCACCTCCAGCTTGGGGTGGTAGCTGAAGGGCAGCACGGTGCCGCTGACGCTGCCGGCCAGTTCCTCTGCTCTGTCACGGTCGGCGAAGGCGGCATAGGTGCCCTCCAGCAGGGCTTTCACCGCCTGCAGATCCAGGCGGGCATCACCGGGCACCACCGCCAGCACGTACCGGGTCCGCTTCTTGCCGATCTTGACCATGACGACCAGGCACTTGGCGGCCTGTGCGACGTCGTGTCCACGCAGAGCGCTGACCTCATCGGTGCGCCCCTCGGGCGGGTGGTCGATCAGACGGTAGCGCGCACCGGCTGCTTCCAGATCGGCGATCAACCGCTCATAGAGCCCCGCGTCCAGACTCTCGGGCGCGGCGACACCGCCGCCCAGCTCACCACTCACCGCTCAGCAACTCCTTCGCCGCGGAAATGCGGTCCTCGTCGCGTTGGTAGAACACCCACTGCTTGATCTTCTTGCCGCGCAACAGCCCGGCCTGCGCGAGCACCTTCAGATGCTCACCGCAGGTCGGCTGGCTCACTCCCAGCTTCTGGGCGATGAACAAGGAGCAGACCCCGTCGCGCACCAGGTCGCCGTCCCGTTGCGGCGGGAAATGGCGTTCAGGGTCACGCAACCACTCCAAGATCAGCAACCGCTTGTCGTTGGCCAGCGCCTTCACCAGATCAACGTCCAGCACGAAGGCATTATGGCAATTAGCTAAGTACCTGTCTACGTCCAGAGTCAAGGGTGGACGTCGGCCTCGCGGAACTTGCCGCCTTCGCCGTACGGACGCGACCAGGCGGCTGTAGCCAATCATTACCTTGACGCCGTCCCGGCAGGCAGTCACCGTCAAGGTCGTCGGCATGTTTCCTTCGTTGATCCGGCGAGGGATGGAGGGACAAGGCCGTGAACGCCACGCCAGAAAGAACCCATACCGCGAACACGATCCTCACGGATCGTCTCCTGCTTCAGATCCCAGCCGGGCACATGTCCGCTGTGCTCGACATCATCCCGTCATCCGCCGGCGGAATCGCGCTCACAGGAGAGAAGGCCACCGCGCTTCACCCATCCTTACGAGAACGCCTCCGCGGGCCCCTGCTCATCGACCGGCGCTGCTACGCCGGTGGCAAGTCCCGCCGGAAGGCCGGGGCGGAGCCGATCAGTCGCGCCTGGCTCGATGCCCAGCGCGCGTTGGACGTCCCCAGCGTCCTGACCGACTCCGGATACGTGGGCAAGGAGGACAAGGCCGCACTACAGACTGTGCTCAGCCAAGCCAAGGAAGCGGGCGCCGACGTCACCGCCGTACTGCCCTTGCACAGTAGCTGGCTGCTGACACCCTGGGTAGACCATCTCGTCGGTGAGATCTGCTCGCACGAGACGCCGGTGGCTCTTGTGCTGGAGCACCGGAGCGACCCTCTCGGCTCCATCCGGGCAGTCTCGGGCCTCAGACACTTGCTGGAACGTGCCACCGTCCCGGTAAGCCTGCTGAGCACGGACGTCTCCGGGCTGGGAGCAATCGCTCACGACGCCCTCTGGGCTGCCATGGGCGCCACCTCTTCGTTGCGCCATCTCTATCCCGAAGACGCCTCGCCTCCCCCGAACAATGGGACGCCCCGACGGCACACACTCGTCCTGCCGCTCCTGGCCTTGATGACCGTGGACAAGATTCTCGAAGGCGTGCAGGCCACTCTCGAAGATCCCGACCTGATGCGCGATGTCTGGACCTGCGACTGCCGCGTGTGCGGCAGCCGCACGATGGACTGGCTGGCCACCGCCTCATCCACCGAACTCGCCGCACACACGTTCGAGCCGTTGCTGCACCTCCATGAGGGCATCACCACTCTGCTCCCGCACCAGCGGCCGGGCTCCTGGCTGGCCAAATGCAAGGACGCCATTCACCGGCACCACGAGTTGAACGCCCAGCGCCGGCTGTCGTGGGGAGTGCCCAAGAACCTGCAGGCGTGGGTGAAGTCCTACGCCACGCCGAGTGCGACGGGAAGAGCCTGACCGGCCTGACGAAGCACGGCGTCATAGATCACTTCCTCGACAAGTCGTCTCACCCACGTGCGTTCCTGGGCGGGAAGGGGCTCAGGCGGATGGACCAGCCGATCAGGCTCTTCCAGAGCCACCACACCGAAGCCGTAGTAGACGGCATCCACCGCGACGGGCAGACTTCGTGCCACAACGGTGGGTACGAGGGCCACCCGTGCACCGAACGACACGAACCCGCCGAGGTTGTTCCTCGCGGCCGCCCAGGTCCTACGCGGCGATCGCGCCTTCGATGTGCACCGGCGCCGGGCGCGACAGGAAGTCCGGGTAGCGATGGGCGACGCAGTGCAGCAGGAAGGCGTCAGCCGCCGGCGGCAGCCCCTCACGCAATCGAGTTTCGTGCTCGGCCTCGTTCAATTCACAGGCCACCCACCGCCGGCTGCTCAAAGCCCTGGCCTGGACCACGCGCCGGCCCTGCCAGCCCAGGGCCTCCAGGACCTGCGGCAGCACAGCCACCGCCTCAGCAAGCATCCGCGTCGTCATGCCGTACCACCCTGGCCGTGATCGGCCTGCGACACGCCGTACACCGAGCAGCCGGCACTCGCCTTCATGAGACCAGCTGATCGTCCGGGAGCACGGCCGGGTGGCCGATCGCAGCGACAGCTTGCCGGTCACCTTGTCGAACGCGAGACCGGCTGCGACCGCATCGAGCGGGCGGCGTCCGCGGGGAACCGCATCAGCGTGGGGAGGCGTCGGACGTCGCGCGCCGGTTCGCGGCCTCCCGATATCGCCCTGGTGTGGTGCCGAACTCCCTCTGGAAGGCGTGGGAGAGCGCATACGGGCTGCCGTAGCCGACGCGGTCGGCGATGGCAGCCAGGGTCTCCTTGGTGTCGCGGAGCAGGGTGGCCGCCAGGATCACGCGCCACCAGGTGAGGTACGCCATCGGCGGGCGGCCGACCAGCGCGGTGAACCGGCGCGCCAGCGTGGGGCGGGAGACGCCCGCCTCCGCGGCCAGGCGGTCGATGCTCCACGGCGCGGCCGGATGCGAGTGCATCGCCCGCAGCGCGGCGGCCGTCACCGAGTCGCCCAGTGCGCTGGGCCAGGCTCCGCTGGTGGTCTCGGTCATCCAGGCACGGATCATGTAGACGAGGAGGAGATCGAGCAGGTTGGGGAGCGCCACGCAGGAACCGGGCCGCGCCTCGTCCAGCTCACCGGCGAGCAGGTCGATCGCGGCGCGGAGTTCGAGGTGGGTGCCCACGCGGCTGGGAAGGTGGACGACCTCGGGCAGTTCCGTCATCAGCGGGTGCATGCGGCTGCAGTCGAGCCAGTATCTGCCGCAGATCATCTCCGTCCCGTCGCGATCGGGCCGGGCTCGCGGCGAAGTCTCCCCGAGCCACTGCTCGAACGGCACCGCCTTCCGCGCCGCGACCTCCGCATCAAGGCGAGCGTCGGCGATGACATGGCCCGCGCCGTGAGGCAGCAGCACCGCGTCGCCCACGCCCAGGGACACCGAGGCGCCACCGTCGGTCAGGAGCCGGCAGTTGCCCTTCAGGACGACGTGGAAGCCCGCGCCGTCGTACGCATCAAGCCGCGCGCACCAGCTCCCGCTCGCCCGCACCCGCTGGAACCACGGGTGCCCGAGGTGAACGGCGGAGATCGCGTCACTCACCACATCCACTCACCCAGGATATCTCCCGTATAGGGCGTGAGACGGACTCGTATCTGACTGAGCTGAATACGCATTGAGACGATCGTCCGCACCTTCTTAGGGTCGTTCCCATGACGAACGACGACAAGAGTGCGCAGCGCATGACCCTGGGGGACGTCGAGATCATCCGGGTCGTCGAGTGGCACGCCCCATTCCTGCCCCCCTCCGCCTTCTTCGCGGAAGCCGGTGGCGAGGTGTGGAAGGACAACGAGGACTGGCTGGCGCCGGATCACTGGGAGCCGGACAGCGGCCTGCTGGTGACCGCCCTGCAGAGCTGGGTGCTGCGCAGCGGCGGGCGGACGGTCCTGGTCGACACCGGAGCGGGCAACGGGCGCGAACGACCGGGCATGGGGCCGTTCCACCAGGCTCGGAGTGAGTTCCTTGACCTCCTGGCGAGAGCCGGCGTTCACCCACAGGACGTCGATGTCGTGATCAACACCCACTTGCACGTCGATCACGTCGGCTGGAACACCCTCGACGAGGATGGGCAGTGGGTGCCGGCGTTCCCCAACGCCCAGTACCTCATTCCAGCCGCCGACGACTTCCACTACGGCCCGGACAACGCGTACGGCAACGGCGCGCAGGAGGCCGACCGCCTGATCTACGAGGACAGCGTCGCACCCGTCCACCGGGCCGGACAGGCCGTGTTGTGGGACGGCCACCACCGCATCGACGAACACCTCACCCTGGAATCCGCCCCCGGCCACACTCCCGGCTCGTCGGTGCTGCGACTCGCCTCCGGCGGCGACCGGGCGGTCTTCGTCGGAGATCTTCTGCACAGCCCGGTGCAGATCCTCGACCCCTGCCTCAACAGCAACGCCTGCCTGGCCCCTCGACAAGCGGCGGCCAGCCGCCGGCGGATCCTCGGGCGGGCGGCCGACGTAAGGGAACTGCTCGTCCCCGCGCACTTCGGCGGCGCGGGCGCCGTGGAGGTCCGGCGGAAGGGCGCCGGGTTCGCCCTCGGCCCCTGGGCAGCGGCCGGCCCGGCGAATCCGGCACCCCGTACCCCCCGGTCCGGGGACCGTCCCTCATGACCCGCACGCCCATGACCCGCACGCCCACGACGCCCACGCCGTCCGCCCCTCCCGCGCCCAGAGCGACGAGCGGCGCTCTCGTTCCGGTGCTCGCCTTCGTGGGCATCGTGGTCTCGGTGATGCAGACCCTGCTCATCCCGGTGCTCAAGGACCTGCCACATCTGCTGGGCGCCGAGCCGGACGACGCGAGCTGGGTCATCACCTCGACCCTGCTCGCCGGCTCCGTCGCCACGCCGATCATGGGCCGCCTCGGCGACCTTCACGGCAAGCGCCGCATGCTGGTCCTCGGCCTCGGGGCGATGGTCGGCGGCGCACTCGTCAGCGCCCTCACCAGCGACCTGTACGTGATGATCGCGGGCCGGACGCTCCAGGGTCTCGCGATGAGCGCGGTACCCCTCGGCCTCGGCCTGATGCGCGACCTGCTCCCCCGCGAGAAGCTCGGCATGGCGATGGCCCTGGTGAGCTCATCCATGGGCATCGGCAGCAGTCTCGCCCTGCCCGCGGCGGCCCTGGTCGCCCAGCACCTCGACTGGCACGCCCTCTTCTACGGCTCCGCCGGCCTCGGCGTCCTCTGCATCGCCCTCACCCTCCTTGTCGTCCCCGAGTCCTCGGCCCGCGTGCCAGGCACTTTCGACGTCCTCGGCGCGATCGGGCTGTCCGCCGGTCTCGTCCTCTTCCTGCTGCCGGTCAGCAAGGGCGGCGCCTGGGGCTGGACCTCCGGCGCCACCCTCGGGCTGTTCGCCGCGGCGGCCGTCGTCCTCGTCCTGTGGGGGGTCATGGAGCTACGGCTCGAGACACCGCTGGTGAACCTCCGCACCACGGCCCGCCCCGCGGCGCTCTTCACCAACCTCGCCTCGATCATGGTCGGCGCCTCCTTTCTGGTGGTGTCGCTGGTTCTTCCCCAGCTCCTCCAGATGCCGACGAGCACCGGCCACGGGTTCGGCCAGTCCATGGTGGTCGCCGGCCTGTGCATGGTGCCGCTCGGCCTGACCATGCTGCTCACGGCCCCCCTCTACGCCCGGTTGTCCGCGGCACTGTCCCCCAAGGCCGCCCTGATCCTCGGCATGATGGTCATCGCGCTCGGCTACGGCGCCGGCCTCGGGCTGCTGAGCGCCCCCTGGCAGAGCCTCGTCATCACGGCGATCCTGGGCGTCGGCATCGGTCTCGCCTACTCCGCCCTCCCAGCCCTGATCGCCGACGCGGCCCCCGCCTCGGAAGCGGGCTCGGCCAACGCCCTCAACACGCTGATGCGCTCGATCGGCTCCTCGGTCGCCGGCGCCGTCATCGCCACGGTCCTCGCCGGCACCGCGCACCAGGTGAACGGCGTCACCGTCCCCACCCTGCACGGCTTCCGCGTTTCCTTCCTTGTCGCGACGGGCGCGATGGCGATCGGCCTGCTCGCGGCCGTCTTCCTGCCCCGGCCCCGCCCGCCCGGCAGGCCACGGCACCGGGCCGGCGGCGAGAAGCACGCCTAGGCTGGACGGGCCGCCGGCGCAGTTGAGCAGCCTGGCTGTCGAGGAGGGCCGTTCACGTCAACGTGCCGGACGGCCGGTCCGCTTCGTGTGGTGTGGCCTCAGGCGTCCCAGTGCTGGTTGGCGCCGCCCCAGCAGGCGTACTGCTGGAGGCGGGCGCTGTTCGCCGTCGACTGGCCGGACACGTCGAGGCACTTGCCCGAGTGCCGGGCGACGATCTCGACGTAGTTCGTGCCGGGCACGGCGCGGAGCTGCCACTGCTGGTTGGTGCCGCTGCCGCACGTGTACTGGATGACGGCCGCGTTGTCGGCGGTGGAGGCGTTGTTGACGTCGAGGCACTTGCCGGAGTGCTGCGCCACGAGGTTGTGGTAGCCGTTGCCGAGATCGCGCAGTTGCCACTGCTGGTTGGCGGCGCCGGTGCAGGTGTACTGGATGATCTCGGCGGCGTTCCCGGTCGAGGCCTGCAGGACGTCGACGCACTTGCCGGAGTTCTGGTTGACGATCTGGGTCGTCGTGGGGCCGCCGCCGCCGTCGACGGCGTCACCCCAGCCGTAGCGCAGGCGGGTCGCGCCGGACTGGTTGCGGATCGTGAGGTCGAGGGCGGTGCCGCTGCCGCTCTTGGCGTACATCGCGTACCAGTCGTAGCCGATGTCGCCGGGCTTGCCGCCGATGGCCGGCCAGTAGGTGCCGCCCATGGCGTTGTCCCGCATCACCTGGGTGACGGCGCGGATGTGGCGGACGAAGTTGTCGGTGCTGTTCGCGTCGGCGTAGTTCAGGCCGTTGTTCATCGGAGCCCCGAACTCGGTCACGACCGCCCGGGAGGCGCAGGCGCCGAGGCGCGTCTGGACGTGGGACCGCCAGCCGTCGTACGTGTTCGCGGAGTAGAAGAACGCGTAGTGGTGGAACGAGAACAGCGTGCCGGCGAAACGCGAGTCGTTGCACAGGTCACGGAGGTCCTGGCTGTAGCCGGTGCCGCCGACGAGCACCCGGTTCGGCGGAGCCGAGTAGTGGGAGGTCAGCCAGTCGGCGGCGAGGTTGCGCCACTCGGCGGAGCTGTAGCCGTGGGGCTCGTTCATCGGCTCGAAGTACACGAGAGCGTTCGATCCGTACTGGGAGGTCACGGTCGACCACATCGAGTTCCAGGCCGCCAGGTTGGTGATGCGGCCCCCGGAGGCGGCGCCGTCCTCCCAGTAGGCGAGGATGACCTTCCATCCGCGCGCCGTGGCGGCGTCGACGGCGCCACGGTAGGCGTTCCACCAGGCGGTGCCGACGGTGTGGGTGTTGATCGGCAGGCGGACGGTGTTCACGCCGAGGGTGGACTGCATGTCGTCGTACAGCGCGTTGGCCTTGGCCTGCACGGTGGCGTAGCTGTCGGAGCCGCTCAGCCCGTCGACGACGAGCGGGGCGGTGCTGAAGTTGTCGCCCAGCACCGCCCAGTTCATGCCGCGGAACTGACTGGTCGCGGCCGCCGCGGGCGTCGTCCATAAGCTCACCACGGTGATCGGCAGCAGCACCAGGGCCGCCAGCCCGGCGAGCAGCCGCCTGCCTCGGGATGTGTCCATGAAGGAACCCCTCTCGTGCGTCGTCGTGGCGATCGGTCGCGCGGTCGGGCGGGCGCGACGAGACGTGGTGCCTGTCATGGTTCTCTCCGTGCGGGCGTCGCTCACCGCGTGATCGTTGACGGCCGCCCGGAGAGAAATCCGTCTGACACAGTCAAGTTAGCGCTAACACAGCATCGAGGAAAGGCCCAGTCCCGCAGGGGCGTGGCGGGCGAGCTCCAGCCGGTCCACGTTCGGCCCGTAGGCGCCCACGTTGCCGAGGACGAGCACAGCGGCAGGACTAATCGCGGGGCCGCGCCGGTATCTGCAGCGGGACTCCGAACCGGTTGAAGGCGTTCATCAGAGCCACCTGGACGACCAGCGCGCCGAGTTCCTCGTCGGTCATGAGGTTGCGGACGCCGGCCCAGATCTCGTCGCTGACGCCGTGCGGGGTCAGCGTCGTCGCGGCCTCGGTGTACTCGAGCGCCGCCCGCTCCGCTGGGGTGAACAGCGCCGATTCGCGCCACGCGGACAGCTGGATGATGCGGTTCAGCGATTCGCCCTGCTCCAGCGCATCGTGGCTGTGCAGGTCGATGCAGTGCACGCAGTTATTGATCTGTGAAGTACGCAGCTTGACCAGCTCCCGGATGGTCGGGTCGAGCGGCGAGGCGAGAATCGCCTGGTCCGCGGCGTAGAGCGCCTTGGCGGCCTTGGGAGCGACCGTCCGCAGGTCGAGGCGGGGCTCACCGGTGTGCACGTGGGTCGTCATGGTTTCTCCTTGAGGCGTGGGCATCGCGTCGTCGAGGCCGGCGTGCGCCGACGGCGCATCGGCGGGAGTCACGAGAACCGTCGGCGACTCGACGCCTTGAATTCGGATAATTGTTGTCCGAGATTCTATTCGGATAAGAGTTGTCCGAGTCAAGTAGGCTGGGCGCATGAAGATGTCCGGCGGGGTCGAGTGGGGCTTGCACTGCTGTGTCGTGCTGAGCGGGGCGGGGGCGCCGGTGCCGGCGGCCAAGCTCGCCGAGTTGCACGACGTTTCGCAGAGCTACCTGGCCAAACAGCTGCAGTTGCTGTCCCGCGCAGGGCTCGTGCGCTCAACGCTGGGCCAGTCCGGCGGCTATGTGCTGACCCGGGCCGCGACTGAGATCACCGTGCTGGACGTGGTCGAGGCGATCGACGGCGTCGAGCCGGCGTTCAGGTGTACGGAAGTGCGTCAGCGGGGGCCGATGGCCGTGCCGGCGGAGCGGTGCGACACTCCCTGCCCGATCGCCCGCACGATGGAATCCGCCGACCGCGCCTGGCGGGAGTCGCTGCGCGGGGTCACCATCGCCGATCTGGTCACGGACGTCAACCGTACGACGCCACCTGAGATCCTCGCGCAGGCCCGGGAGTGGCTGCACGGCTGAGCGACGGCGACGCGGCAACACGTGGGGATGGCCGAGTCAGGCGGGCGTGACGGCCAGGAGGCCGGAGCCGACCACGATAGGGCCGCTCGGCGTCTCGGGGACGCTGTCGGCGATCGTCGACAGCGTCCCCTACGTCGTCACGAGTGCCCCGCCGGCGGTCAGCCGTTCTGGACCTCCAGGACGAGGCGGGCGAGCTCCAGCCGGTCCACGTTCGGCCCGTAGGCGCCCGCGTTGCCGAGGACGAGCGCGCCGGCCTGGGTGGTGAGGGTGAGCGGCGTGGCCTGGGGCCAGAAGTTGTCCCAGGCGTAGTTGTGCCGGAACACGCCGCGCGTCGTCGCGCCGCCGGTCTCGGTGATGTCGAGGAAGCGGCTGATGACGTCGGTGTTGTACGGGTGCCCTGTGTTGCGGTCGGCGTTGGCGTAGTGGGTGAGCAGGACGTACTCGCCGGCGCCGAACCCGGCCGGGCGGGTGAGGGTCAGCGTGTTGCCCGCGCCGTTGCCGAGGTCGCCCACGTACACGCCGCCGGAGGCGTTGGACGCGCTCGTGGCGGGGACGGTGACCGCCTTCGCCGTGCCGGCCAGGCGCGCCTGCTCGGCCTCGACCCGGTGGATCGCGGTGTCGGCCTGCGCGGTCCTGACCGTGGTGAGCTCGCGCAGCTCCAGCCCGGCCGGGCCGCTCACCTCGACCTTGGAGACGCCGGCCGGCAGGTAGATCCGGGCGCGGGAGGCGGCCTCGCCCGGGCGGGTGGCCCGCAGGCCGCGCACCTCGCGGCCGTCGAGGCGGACCCCCAGGTCGCCGGCGGCGCTCGCCTTGTAGGAGAGGGTCAGGTCGTGGTAGCCGTCCTGGCCGGCGGCGACGAAGAAGGTGGCGCGGGCGCCGCCGCCGAGGGCGATCGCCGGCCCCTTCCCCTCGCGGGTGATCCGCGCCCCGCCCGACAGCCGCGCCTCGTCGGCCGGATACGCGGCCCGCTCCGCCCCGGTGACCTCGGTGAGGTCGAACCTGTCGAGCGTGATGTCACTGCCGGGCAGCCGCGTGGCCCCGTCGGCGCTGGTACGCAGGGACAGCTGGTGGGTGCCGGCGGCCAGCGTCAGCTCCACGTCGGTGCGCCCCCGGTAGGTCCAGCTCAGGTTGGCCGAGTACTGCACGATCCGGTCGAGCCTGCCGTCCACGAAGAGCGCGTGCCTGCCGGGGATCTTGTTGGCGCCCTGGAGGATGCCGAGCCGGTAGCGGCCGTCGCGGGGAACGGTGACCGAGAACGTCACGGCCGAGCCGGTCTGGTTCATGGCGCCGACGTCGCGCCTGCCGGAGGTGGCGTAGAGCTGCGGGTCCGCGGTGGTGTCCTGGTCGAACGCCTGCGCGGCGGTGAGGGTGGCCGACTCGGCCTCCACCGACGTGCTCCACGGCGCGTCCGTGGCGGGCGCGGCCCCGGTGGAGGGCACGATCGTGACCCGGTAGGCGGCCATCACGTCCCCGCCGGGCAGGTCCACCTGGATGCGCCCGTCCCGTACGGCGGTCCGCCGCGCGGCGACGACCGGCGGCTTGAGCGCGTCGCCCTCGTATCCGCTCCACGTCGTCCTGGAGACCAGGACGTCGACCTGCGGGCCGAAGACGGCGGCCGCGAGGCCGGAGACGTCGAGGCGGACGGGCTGCGAGCCGCCGCCGACCAGGACGGTGCCGCGCCGGGCGGGCTCGTCGATGGCGGCGACCGCCTGCACGGTGTCGGCCACGTCGATCTGCGGCGGGGTGGTCCTGACCGTCTGCCCGGTCAGGTCCGCGTACCACTTGAGCAGCCACCAGCCGCCGTTGGCCTGGCGGGTGCGCACGGCGTGGTCGTCGAGGTTGCCGGCGTAGGTCCAGTAGGCCATGTCGGCGTCGACCTTGGTGTCCTCGAACAGGGAGATCCACTGGATGATCTGCCCGGGGACGGACATGTCGCGGCGGTTGCCGTACTCGTCGATGTTGATGGGCAGCGGGCCGATGCCGAGCTCGCGCTCCATCCGGCGGTAGTCCTCGTAGTGGCCGCGGTAGTCGGCGAGCCGGCTGCGCGACAGCTCGTGCCAGGCCATGATGTCGGGCAGGCAGTTGCCCTGCTGGTCGCCGGCGCACGAGGTGGCCTTGGCCCAGGTGAGGAAGTCGCGCAGGCGGCCGGGGTTGTAGTTGGCCTCGTTGGGGCCGACGATGCGGGCGGCGGGGTCGATGGAGCGGATGCGCTCGAACACCGCCTTCCAGTCGCTGAAGAACTTCTGTTTCGAGGTGCTCCAGTTCTGGTACCAGATGCCGTCGGGCTCGTTGAACGGCACCCAGACGAACTTGCCCTTGTCCTTCGGTCGCTCGCGCACGACCTTGCGGACCATCGTGTCCACCTTGGCGAGGTAGTCGTCGATGCCGCGGTTCTCGTAGGGCCACTGGCTGTAGACGTCCTGCATGTAGACGACGATCTCCTCGCCGCCCGCGGCGAAGAAGCCGTCGGCGACCTTGAGCGCGTCGCCGTTGGGGTGCTGGTCGCCGTCCGGGGCCTTCTGCGCGATCGTACGCGGCCGGGCGCCGGCGAGGAGGGAGTCGCCGGGCACGCCGGGGTCCGACAGTCCGTACAGCATGCCGGTCGCGCCGCCGTGCACCGGGCCGGTGCGCTGGGCGAAGTCCACCGCCACCACGTCGGGGGCGGCGGCGTGGGCCGGGACGGCGGTCAGTGAGGCGAGAGCCAACGCGGCGGCAGCGGTGGCCGCGCGTGCTCGGGGCTGGGGTCGGGGCATGACGTCCTCTCTCATGGGGGGATGGGGGGACGGGCGGGCCGGCTACTTGACGGCGCCGCCGGTGATGCCGGAGATGATCTTCCGCTGGGCGACGGCGAAGACGACCAGCAGCGGCAGGCTCATGAGGATGATGTAGGCGAAGATCAGGTGCCAGTTGTTGAGGTAGAGGCCGGCGTTGGCGACCTGGAACAGGTTCAGCGGAAGCGTGTCGAGCCGGCCGCCGATGACGAAGAAGGCGTAGAAGACGTCGTTCCAGACGTACAGGCAGATGAGGATGGTCGCGGTGGCCAGCACCGGCCGCAGCAGCGGCAGGATGACGGAGAAGAACACCCGCACGGGACCGGCGCCGTCCATCCGCGCGGCCTCCTCCAGCGACAGCGGCACGGTACGGACGAACCCGGTGACGAAGAAGATCACCGTGGACATGTAGATGCCGACGTAGACGCCGATCATGCCGACCGGGCTGCCGGCCAGGCCGAGCTGGCGCAGCAGGAGCACGATGGTGACGACGGCGGGCGGCAGCACGATGCCGCTGATGGCCAGGGCGTACAGCACGGCGTTGAGCCGGCTGGCGCGGCGGGCCAGGATCCAGGAGGCCATCGAGCCGAACGCCAGCACCAGAGCGACCGACGGCGCGACCACGAGCACGCTGCCGAGGAACGCCTTGGGCACCTCGCCCTGCTGCCAGACCTGGGCCAGGTTGTCCCAGAGCTGCCAGCGCGAGGGCAGGGACAGGTCCGGCGACAGCGCCTCGCCCTGCGACTTGCCCGCGGTGACCACGACCAGCCACAGCGGCACGCCCATGACGAGCGCGACGAGCGCGACGACGGCGGCGGGCCGCAGCCGCGCGGCCCAGCCGCGCGCGACCGGCGGGCGGGTGACGCGGCGGCGCGGCGCGCCGTAGACGGGGGCGGTCACAGGATGTCCTCCCTCTTGCGCAGGACGCGGATGACCGGGAAGGCCAGCAGCGCGACCATGAGGAACAGCACCAGGCTCATGGTGGTGGCCTGGGCGAACAGGCCCTGGCCGAAGGTGCGGTAGATGAAGATGTTGAGGATCTCGGTGCTGCGGGCCGGGCCGCCGCCGGTGAGCGCCTGCACGATGTCGAAGCCGTTCATGGAGCCGAGCAGGGCGGTGGCCACGTTGAAGGTGATCGCGGGGGCCAGCAGCGGGAAGCGCACCGCCCAGAACGCCTGCCATCCGCTGGCGCCGTCGATGCGGGCGGCCTCGGTGACGTCCTCGGGCACGGTCTTGAGCCCGGCCAGGTAGATGAGCATGGACAGGCCCATCCACTTCCAGGCGTGGATGGCCGCGGCCAGCACGAGCGTCCAGGTGGTGCTGCCCAGCCAGGCGATCTCCACCTGCTGCCCGGTGACGGCCGACAGCAGGTCGTTGAGGCTGCCGTCGGGCTTGAGCAGGGCCTGGAAGAGGTAGCCGACGGCGAGCGCGGACATCAGCACCGGGACGACGAAGACGATGCGGGCGGCCCGGTTGAGCCAGGTGTCCTTCTCCAGCAGCACCGCCAGGCCGAAGCCGAACAGGTTCTGAAGCAGCGCGACCAGGGCGGCGTAGATCACGGTGATGCGCAGGGCGCTGAACAGGGTGCCGTCCGACAGCAGGTCGGTGAAGTTGTCGAAGCCGACCGGGCGGATGTCGCTCTTGAAGCTGGACCAGTCGGTGAAGGCGTAGACGAAGTTGAACAGGGTCGGCAGGAAGAAGAACACGAACAGGATCACGAACGCCGGGACGAGGAACCACATCGGATGGGTGCGGTTGCGCGCGACCGCAGCCGGTCGGGCGGCCGGGACGCGGCGTGCTGGGCGGGTGAGCGTCTGCTGGCCGGTCGGCACCATCGGCTCCTTGGGGGTGTGAGGAAGGGGCGGGAGGCCGGGGGCCGCCTCCCGCCGGTGCGGTCAGAAGCCGGTGGCGCCGGCGGCCTTGGCGAGCTGGGCGAACTGCTTCTGGGTGGCGGCGGCCACCTGCTCGGGCGTCAGGCTGCCGGTGATCATGTCGGCCAGGTTGAGGTAGAGGTCCGGGTTGGCGACGGCCAGCGACTGCATGGAGCCGACCGACTGGCCGAGCGAGGCGTGCACGTCCCGCAGCGCCTGCGGCACGCCGTCGGGCGTGGGCACGTCCGGGCGCAGCGACACGGTCTTGCGGTCGGCGACGAAGGCGGCGTAGCCGGGCCCCATCCAGTACGCCAGCAGCTGCCGGGCCGCGGCCTCCCGCTTGTCGTCGCCGGTGCGGAAGGCGACCAGCGCGTTGGACTGGTCGGGGATGGAGGTGCCGACGTTGCCGCTGGGCGAGATCGGGAAGAAGCCGATCTTCTCGTCCAGCTCGGCGGTGTCGGCCTTGGCCTGGAGCTGGCCGAAGAACGAGTTGACCTGGATCGCCATGGCGGCCTTGCCGGACAGCAGCGCCTCGCCCTGGTCCTCGAACTTGGCGGTCTTGATGTCGGAGTTGAACAGGCCCTCGTCGATGAGCGCCTTGTACTTCTTGATGGCGTCCAGGACCGTCTTGTCCTCGAAGGTCTCCTTGCCGGTGTTGACCCGGTCCCACAGGCCGTCCTTGGCGGCGTCGGCGAGCTGGACCTGCACCCACCACTGGGTGGCCCACTTGTCGCCGGCCATCTCGAAGAACGGGGTGACGCCCTTGCCCTTGAGCGTGCGGGCGACCTCCAGCATCTCGTCGAAGTTCTTGGGCGTCTCCTTGATGCCCTGGGCGGCGAAGACCTGCTTGTTGTAGTAGACGCCCTCGACGGCGGGGCTGGTGACGAGCGCGGCGTAGCGGGTCTTGTCCAGCAGGCCGGTGATGTCGCGCAGCTCCGGCGACAGCGACTCGACCCAGGGCGCGCCGTCGAGGGGCTGCAGGTTGGCGCGGGCGTTGAGCGCGGTGAGCATGGACGCCGTCGGCTGCCAGAAGGCCAGGTCGGGCTTGTCGCCGGTGGCGACCTTGGTCTGCACGCCCTGCTCGTACGGGTCGGGGATGGTGACGACCTCGACCTTGGCGCCGGTGGCCTGGGTGAAGGCGTCGGTGACGGCTTTGGGCACGGTGTTGCTGTTCTGGGCGGCCCAGATGGTCAACGTGACCCCGTCCAGCCGGGCGGTGGGCGACGGCCAGGCGGCCGGGGAGCTGCCTGCGGCCGGCGCGGCGGGGCCGGCGGAGGGATCGCTGCAGGCCGCGACGGCCAGGGCGAGGGCCGCGACGGCGGCGACACGCGGTACGAGCTTCACGGTTTGCTTCCTTTATCCATGTTCGCCCGCCTTTGGCGTCGAACATCCCTTTAGGGAGGTTAGTAGGGACGAAGGTGCAGAATTCGGGCGGTAGGCGCGGGGACCGTCGCCGTGACGGTCAGCTCCGCGGTCCGCGGGTTCCAGGCGGCGGACCAGCCCTCCTGGGGCGCCGGATAGGCGGCCTGCGCGCGCAGGTCGCGCCCGGCCAGGTGGGGCAGGCGCAGCACGGTGGTCTCGGCGGCTCCCGGCCTGCGCCAGATCCCGAGGTGGGTGCCGTGTTCCGTGCGCAGGCCGAGGGCGAGCCACGGGTCGTCCCAGCCGGGCAGGCCGAGCGGCCAGCACGGCGTGGCGCGCAGCAGGTCCGGGCGCAGGCTCTGGTGGAGCCGTACGCCGTCCCGGACCAGGGCGAGCTGCTCCGGCGTCATCCGGTGCAGGTTGCCCGACAGGTAGAGCCGGCCCATGATGCCGGTGCACATCGTGAAGGCGATCTCCTCGTCCGTCATCCCGGGCTGGGGGTAGGCCCAGTTGGCGGCCTGCTCGGGCAGCATCGACAGCGGGGCCGCGACCGCGATCGGCGGATAGCGGAGGAAGTCCTGCTGGTCGCTGGTGGACTGGAGCTGCAGGCGCGAGAGCATCGCGTAGTCCATGCGCATCGCGCCCGAGCCGCAGTTCTCCAGCACCAGGTGCGGATGGCGGTCCAGCACGCCCTCCAGCCAGGCCAGGTGCGCCCGGTTGTGGGCGAGCAGCCCCGCGCCGACGCTCGTGGCGCCGACGTCGGTGCCCGCGCCGGGGTTGACGTTGTAGTCGAGCTTGAAGTAGCCGACGCCGAGCTCCTCGACCAGCCGGTCCACCACCTGGTCCAGGTGCGCTACGGCCGCCGGATGGCGCAGGTCCAGGTGGTGGCGGCCGTGCTCGGCCAGGCGCACGCCGCCGCGCTGGAGGAACGCCTCGGCGGGCAGCTTGCCGGCCATCGGGCTGCGTACGCCGATCACCTCCGGCTCCAGCCACAGCCCGGCCGTCATGCCGTGCCCGGCGATCCTGGCCAGCACCTCCTCCAGGCCGCGCGGGAAGCGGGACCGGGACGGCAGCCACTCCCCCACGCTGTCCCACCAGTCGCCGCCGTCGTCGTACCAGCCGGCGTCCACGCAGAAGACCTCCGCGCCGGCCGCGGCGGCGGCGTCGATGAGCGGCAGCAGCTTGTCCGTCGTCGGGTCGCCCATCAGCGTGTTCATGTAGTCGTTGAACACGACCGGCAGCGCCGGCCGGTCCGGATGGGGACGCAGCAGCGCGCGACGGTGGGCGGTCAGCGCCGCCGCGGCGCCCTCCACGCCGTCGTCGGAGACGGCGACCGAGACGGGCACGGTGACGAACGACTCGCCGGGCGCCAGCAGCTCGCTCCACTGGTGGTCGGGATCGGTGGGGCCGGACAGCGCGACGTACGCGCCGTCCATCCGGTCGCCTGCCTCCCACCGCCACGCGCCGTTGTGCTCGATCTGCCACAGCCAGGTCCGGCCGGTACGCCGCTCGCTCAGCCCGCCCATCGGCACGTGCCTCCCGCTCGACCAGGTGCCGGTGCTGGTCAGCGCGAAGACGCTCTTGCCGTGCTGGCCGTGCCCGATCAGGCCGAGGTCGGGCACGTGGTCGGCGAGCGGCCTGCTGGTCCAGCGGTTCTCGCCCAGCCAGTCGCTGTCGCCGTACAGGACGTCCAGATCGGCGGCCGGCAGGCCGAGGAAGCCCGCGGCGAAGGAGGTCACGGCCAGCAGCAGCACCGGCTCCTCGCCCTGGTTCGTCACCCGCACCGACGCCTGCACGGCCGGCACGCCGTCGGGCGAGCGCAGGGTCAGCTCGGCGGCCAGCCCGGACACCTCGTCCCGCATCCGCACCCGCAGCTCGTGCCAGCCGTCCGCGCTGGACTGCTCGGACCCGGCGTAGCGCAGCCGGCAGCCCACCGCGGTCTCCGAGAGCCGCTGCGAGGCGCGCGCCCGGCCCTCGCCGGGCACCAGCACCTCCACCACCGGCTGGGAGACCCGCGCCCGCACGCTGACCGGCCCGGCGGTCAGCTCGCGCAGCGCCACCGGGCGATCCGGGTGGACCTCCAGGACGGCGGCGAGGCCGGAGTGGCCCCAGCGCAGGATCTCAACGACGTCAGCAGGCATCAAGGGACTCTCTTTCGTGCTTCCGTGCTCTCGTGCGACCAGTGATGGCGCATCGGTGTGACCGGTCACAAAGTGCAGTGTGAACGGTCACACCGACATGAGGGAAGACCTGTTTGCGGGATCGTTACGCGCAGGTTTCTAAATGCCGCGCGGGCGGCCGGTCGACTCGCGCACCACCAGGCTGGGCGCGACCAGGGCGGGCTCCGGCTGCTCCTGGCCGGTCAGCTCGGCCACGGCCGCGTGGAAGCAGGCCCGCCCCAGCCCCGCGAAGTCCATCCGGACCGTGGTCAGCGCTGGCGTCCAGTACGCCGAGCCCGGGATGTCGTCGAAGCCGACGATGCTCACGTCGCCGGGCACCGCCTTGCCCGCGTCGTACAACGCCCGGCGCACCCCCTGGGCGATGTCGTCGTTGCCGCACAGGATGGCGGTCACGTCCGGCTCGGCGGCCAGCCGCCGCCCGGCGGCGTAGGCCGAGGCGATGTCCCAGCCGCAGTCGAGCACGGCGGGGATCGGCGCGCCCGACTCCCCCAGCGCGTCGCGCCAGCCGGCCAGCCGGCCGCCCGCCCGGCCCTCCGACGGGATCGCCACGTGGTGCACGGTCCGGTGGCCGAGCGCCAGCAGGTGCCGGGTGGCGTCGGCGGCGGCGCGGCGCTCGTCCAGCGCGATCGACACCCGGCCCCGGTCGGGCGCGGCCGGCTCGGCGGCGGCCACCGCGGGGACGTGCCGGGGCAGCGCCTCCAGCACCGCCACGCCCATCGGGTCGAACGCGATCACCACCACGCCGCCCGCGCTGGCGTCGCTGACGTCGTCGACGGTCTGCTTCACCTCGGCGGGCTCGGCCGACTCCACCACGCGGATCCCGACGGCCAGGCCGGCCGCGCGCGCGGCCTCCTCGATGCCCTGCAAGGTGGCGGCGTAGCCGTACAGGACCGTGTTGGACGTCACCACGGTGATGGAGCGGGCACGTCCGAGGCTGAGCGCGCGGGCGGCGCGGCTCGGCCGGAAGCCGAGCCGGTCGATGGCCGCCAGCACCGCGGCGCGGGTCTCGGCGCGGACCTTGGGCGAGTCGTTGAGCACCCGCGAGACCGTCTGGTACGACACCCCGGCGGCGGCCGCGACGTCCCGGATGCTGGGCACGGCGACGGCGCTCCTGGACGCGCGGCGGGGTGTCGAGGTCACGCTCACATGGTAGGCCCGGCCGCTCTACGGATCTTCAGGCCGCGTTCCCCGATCGGAGCAGGCGGACGCCCTCGGCCAGTTCGGCCGGATCGGCCGCGGCCGCGAAGCTGAGCCGCAGGCAGGGACCGGCCGGCTCCGCCGGGAAGAAGCGGTGTCCGGCGTTGACCGTGACGCCGCGGGCGCGGGCCGCCTCGGCGACCACGGCGTCGTCCGATCCCGGGGGCAGGCGGACCCACAGGTGCAGGCCGCCGGCCGGAAGCCGGGTGAGGTGCCATTCGGGCAGGTCCCGGGCGAGGCTGCCGGCCAGCACGGCGCATCGTTCGAACAGGGAGGCCGCGAGGGCCTGCAGGTGACGGTTCCACGCGGGGGCGCTGAGCAGTTCGACGGCGGCTTCCTGGAGGGGGCGGGCGATGAAGAAGTCGTCCACGTAGCGCATGCCCTGGAGCCTGCGCATCACCGGCCCGCGGGCGGCGACGGCCCCGATGCGCAGGCTGGGCGAGGCGGGTTTGGTGAGCGAGGTGAGGTGGATGACCGTGCCGTGGCGGTCGCCGGTGATCAGCGGTGGGGGCACGGGGCGGCCGTGACCGAGGTGGCGGGCGAAGTCGTCCTCGATGAGGAAGGCGCCCGCCGCGTGCGCGACGTCGCCGATCCGGGCACGTCGTTCGGCCGCGAGCACCGTGCCGGTGGGGTTGTGGAAGGTGGGCTGGCAGTACAGCAGCCGCGCGCCGGTCATGGCGAAGGCGTCGGCGAGCAGGTCGAGGCGGATGCCTTCGTCGTCCATGGGCACCGGGACCGGCCGCAGCCCGGCGGCCCGGGCCGCGTTCAGTGCGCCCGGGTAGGTGGGCGACTCCATCAGGACCGGGCTGCCGGGCGCGACGATCGCCCGGAACAGCATGGACAGCGCGCTCTGGCCGCCACCGGTGATCAGCACGTCCTGCGGGGTGAGGCCGGCGCCGATCTGCCTCGCGAAGATCGTCCGCAGGGCTTCCAGGCCGGCGCTCGGCGCGCGGTGCCAGGCGTCGGGCCGCCGGGCCGCGCGGGCCAGGGCGGCGCTCAGGGCCCGTACGGGCTGGAGGGATTCGTGCAGGTAGCCGCCCGACATGGCGATCCCTTGAGCCGGGAGGTACTGCGCGGCTTCGAGGGCGTTGGCCGTGTCGTAGTCACGTCCGGCCAGCGCGACCGCCTGCCAGGAGGTGTCGGCGGCCTCGTCGCCCGGCCCGCGGCGGCGCGGCGCGGCGAACGTGCCGGAGCCGGGCCTGGTCACCACCAGCCCTTCGGCGGCCAGCGTCGCGATGGCGCGCGAGACCGTCCCGGGACCGACCCGGTGTTTCTCGGTCAGCTCGCGGCTGCTGGGCAGCCGATCGCCGGGAGCCAGGCCGGCCACCAGCGCGCGCAGGCTCGCCGCCAATTCGTCAGAAGTGCTACCCTCGTTCATGAGGAATGACGGTAGCACTTCTGTCCTTAACCCAGAATCGCTACGGGCCCTGCGGGCCGACACGCCGGGCGTCGCGAACGTCGTGCACTTCAACAACGCCGGCTGCGGCCTCGCGCCGGCGTCCGTGCTGACCGCGATGCTCGACCACCTGCGGCTGGAAGCGCAGATCGGCGGCTACGAGGCGGCAGCCGCCCGGGCCGAGCAGGTGCGGGGCTTCTACGACGAACTGGCCGCCCTGATCAACTGCGGCCCCGGCAACATCGCCTTCGCCAGCAGCGCCACCCACGCCTACACCACCGCGCTGTCGGCGATCCCCTTCGAGCGCGACGACGTGATCCTGACCACCCGCAACGACTTCATCTCCAACCAGATCGCCTTCCTGTCACTGCGCAAGCGCCACGGCGTGCGCGTGATCCACGCGCCCGACGTCCCTGAGGGCGGGGTGGACGTGGACGCCATGGCCGCGCTCATGCGCGAGCACTGGCCCCGGCTGGTCGCCGCCACCCACATCCCCACCAACTCCGGTCTCGTCCAGCCGGTCGCCGAGATCGGCCGGCACTGCCGCGAGCTGGACCTGCTCTACCTCGTCGACGCCTGCCAGTCGCTCGGCCAGTACCCGATCGACGTCGAGGAGATCGGCTGCGACCTGCTCACCTCCACCTGCCGCAAGTTCCTGCGCGGACCACGGGGCACGGGCTTCCTCTACGTCGCCGACCGCGTCCTGCGCGCCGGATACGAGCCGCTGTTCATCGACATGTACGGCGCGCGCTGGGTGGCGGAGGACCGCTACCAGCCGGTGGAGACGGCCGCCCGCTTCGAGGACTGGGAGTTCCCCTACGCCGCCGTGCTGGGATGCGCCGAGGCCGCGCGCTACGCCCGGCAGGTCGGCCTGGACGTCATCGCCGACCGCACCCCCGCGCTGGCCGCCCGGCTGCGCCGGTCGCTGGCCGAGGTGCCCGGGGTGCGCGTGCTCGACCGGGGCGCCCGGCTGGGCGCGCTGGTCACCTTCGCCATCGACGGCCGGCAGCCCCAGCCGTTCAAGGCCGCCCTGGACGCCCGGAAGATCAACTCGGCGCTCAGCTTCCGCGAGTTCGCCCAGTACGACTTCGGCGACAAGGACGTGGACTGGTGCGTGCGCCTGTCGCCGCACTACTACAACACCGAGGACGAGGTCGACGAGGTCGCCGCGACCGTGGCGGAACTCGCGGGGGCGCGGTGACCACCGGCCGAGGTGCACCCTGCGCGTCATGGCGCGGGGGCGCGGTGACCACCGGCCGAGGTGCGCCCTGCGCGTCATGGCGCGGGCGCGCGGGCCCGTACCGCCCGGCCTACTTGCCGTGCGGGTCGGCGGCGTTGAGCGTCTCGACCACCTGGTCGTAGTCGCCGCGGGCCTCGCCGTAGCGCAGGAACTTCACCCGTTCGACCTGGATCTCCTTCGCGTCGGGCTGAGCCTCGATCAGCCCGACCACCTCCGCCACGAACGTGTCGAGCGGCATGGCGTGCTCGTTGTCCTCCTGCCCCGGCAGCAGCGCGGTGCGGACGGACGGCGGCACGAGCTCCACGACCTTCACCGACGTGCCGGCCAGCTGCAGCCGGATCGACTCGCTGAGCATGTGGATGGCCGCCTTCGAGGCGTTGTAGCTCGGCGTGGCCTTGAGCGGCGCGAACGCCAGGCCCGAGGAGACCGTCATGATCGTGGCGTCCGGCCGCTCGCGCAGGTGCTCGACGAACGCGGCGATGAGCCTGATCGGGCCGAGCACGTTCGTGATCACGGTCTCCTCGGCGGTGGCGAGGAACGACGCGGGGTCGCGCCAGTCCTCGACGCGCATCACGCCGGCCATCGTCACCAGGACGTTGAGGTCCGGATGCGCGGCGAGCACCCGCTTGGCGGCGTCCGCGACACTGGCCGGGTCGGTGGTGTCGATCTGGACGGTGTGGATGCCGGGGTGCTCGGCCGCGATCCGTTCGAGCAGTTCGGCGCGCCGGCCGCCGACGATGACGGTGTTCCCCCTGGCCTGCAGCTCAAGGGCGAGCGCGAGGCCGATGCCGCTGGTGGAGCCGGGGATGAAAATGGTGTTTCCGGAAATGTGCATGTACCGATCGTTCCCGAACCGTCGAGGCGCAGGCAGAGATGGGTCATCGGGGGATCGGCGATCCCTGCCTCGCCCGGCGGCCGCACCCCATAATCGGTCATATGGACCGTGCAGCACTGGCCGACTTCCTGCGCCGCCGCCGCGAGGCGCTCCAGCCCGGGGACGTCGGCCTGCCCGAGGGCGCCCGCCGCCGGGCCCCCGGGCTGCGGCGCGAGGAGGTCGCCTCCCTCGCCGTCATGTCGACCGACTACTACACGCGGCTTGAGCAGCGGCGCGGCCCCCAGCCCAGCGAGCAGATGCTGGCCTCCCTCGCCCGCGCGCTGCGGCTGACCGGCGACGAGCGCGACTACCTGTACCGAATCGCCGGGCACAACGCGCCCGCGACGCTGTCCGCCTCGACGCACGTCGCGCCCGCGCTGCTGCGGGTGCTCGACCGGCTCGACGACACCCCGGCGCTCATCCTGTCCGACCTGGCCGAGACGCTGGTGCAGAACAGACCGGCCGCCGCCCTGTTCGGGGACGCCGCCAAGCACACCGGCCTGGCGCGCAGCGCGATCTACCGCTGGTTCACCGACCCCTCGGAGCGCACGCTCTACCCCGAGGCCGACCGCGACCGGCAGAGCCGGGCCCAGGTCGCGAACCTGCGCGTCGCGTACGGCCTGCGCGGGCCCCGGTCGCGGGCCGGCGAGCTCGTACGCGTCCTGCAGAGGACGAGCGAGGAGTTCGCCGAGCTCTGGGCACGGCACGAGGTCGTCCGGCGGTTCGAGGACCACAAGACGCTGGTCCATCCCGAGATCGGGCCGATCGAGCTGGACTGCCAGGCGCTGTTCACCGAGGACCAGTCCCAGACGCTGCTCGTGCTCACCGCCGCGCCGCGCACCGAGGACTTCGAGAAACTGCGGCTGCTCGCCGTCCTCGGCCACGGCCCCTTCGCGGAAGCGGAGCGCTGAGCATCCTCAGCTTCAGGGCGGGGCTCGCCGCGCCGGCGCTTGAGAACTCGGTTGCCAGGTGAAGGCCCTGGCAGAGACGCTGTCCGGCAAGGAGGTGCTGTCGATGCCGACTGTCGTCGTGAATGTGTCAGTGCGTGATCTGACCCAGGAGGATCTGCAGTGGTGTTCGTGGTCCGGTTCGGCTCTGCACCTGACTTACGTCGCGCGGGAGCTCGAGCGCGCGCGGAGCGGCGTCGTGGACTACCTGGCCGTCTGCCCCCCGTCCGGCCGGCCGGTGGGGATCGGCGGCGTGGACTATGAGGTGAGCCCAGGAGCGGGAACTCTTTGGCAACTGGCCGTGCTCCCCGCTCTGCAGTCCTGCGGCATCGGGACCGTTCTGGTTCACGCGGCCGAGCAGCGCATCATCGCCAGGGGACTGCACCGCGCGGAGCTGAGCGTCGAGGAGAGCAATCCTCGTGCGAGAGCGCTGTACGAACGACTCGGATACGTCGCCCACGGCAGCGAGCCCGACGCATGGGATGCCGAAGGCCCGGACGGCGTGATCCGGCGCTATGCGACAGTCTGCACGCTGATGAGCAAAACGTTGACGTGAGACGTGGTCAACCACGGACCTGGCGTTCCACGCGATGGCGGATGTACCCGTCCGGGTGCGAGCGGGCGATCGACACCGCCGCGTCCACGAGGTCATGCAGCTCCGGCGGGTACGCGGATCGCCAGAGCGGCAGCACGGGGAGAATGCATCGCCGGACGTCCAGGTGCTCGTTGCTCACGAACTCCCGGAGTGCGGCCTGGTGCCACTCCCGCATCAGGGCCGACGGGTCGTCTGGCTCCGCCGGGCTCTCGGTGCTCGAAGTCTCCGCTCGCACGTGGCTGAGCCGAAGCGGCAGAGCCGACCAGTACCACGCTCGCGCAGCGCCGGCCCGCTCCCCGTCGGTGCCCGTTCGCAGATGTTCGAGCAGCGCCGATCGGACGCGACGGCAACAACGTCCTGTCGTCATCCGTTCGGGTCGGCAGTGCCATGAACACCTGCCTCGCGTCCGTCCCGTCCTCATTTGTCGTCAACGAGCCCTCCAACGTCCCGGTCTTCGCGCCTGCTGCTCAGTGCACCGTGTCGAGGACCGCCACGGCAACCACGCCGGCGCCCTTTGAAGACTCATCACGCAACTACCTCTGGGAGTCACCTGGGGACCAGCGGCGTCGGAGCCAGCCGATCGTCGCTCGCCGTGAGTGCTCCCGCCGGTCCCGCAGATGCGGCGCATGGGCGGGACCTGGAAACGATGCCGTGTGGGTCCAGTAGCCGGCCAACGCGACGAGGAAGGCGTCGACCTGCGTGGGCTCAGCGGCTCGGCCGACCAGGTGACCCGAGAAGATGTCGTCGGGGTGAAGGTTGCCCAGATCGGACTGCAACAGCAGGCAGACCAGATCGCCCCAGGCCGGGCCGATGCAGGCACGCCCCCAGTCGACCACCTGCGCGGTCCCGCGCGGGCTGACGATGACGTTGTCGAAGCGCAGGTCGAAGTGCAGAAGCGTATCGCCGACGGCAAGCTCGGCCCACGTCGCTTCGACGGAGGCGAGGCGGGACAGGTGCTTGCGTTCCCATTCGCCGATGCTGTCAACGGTGACCGTGCCAAGGGCGCCGTTTCGCCTCAGTTCCCGCCAGATCTCACACCGCCCCGCCATCCGCTGGCCCAGTGTCGGCAGGCCGCCGATCGGCGAGGGCGTCAACTGCAGAGCGCACTCAGTCACCGCCTCCAGGGCGGCCGACAACTCCTCGGGCCGCCACGGTTCGTGCGGCAGCGCGCCCGGCGCGACATCGAAGCACAGCAGTAGCCACCCGGCCAGCTCACACGAGAATCGCAACCTTGGCGTGGGCACCGCCGGGGGCAACGCGGCGGCGACAGCAGCCTCGGTCCGGTAGTCCTGCACGTTGGCCGCATCGTCGCGTACGGCCTTGATGAACACCTCCTCCCCCGTGGACAGCGTCGCGACGCCGAGCACGCCGAAGGAGAAGCCGCCTTGACGCTCCTCGAAGCCCTGGAAGCCGGCACCCAACCGATGTTCGACTTCGCGCCTCACGATGACCGGGAGCTCTGCCCAATCACGCCGCTGGGTTCTCACGCGCCCAGCCAATCAGGACCTACCGGGCGATCGCGAACCATATCGCTGGAGTGCCGCGCTCACTCGTGGTTGTGTGTGGATGGGAAGATCGCCGGGACGCAGGCCGCGCCATCGAGCACTCCTGGGTTCGAGTCCAGGACCAAGACACCAGGCTGAATTCTCGTCGAGCTCCAAGCGGCTCCGAATCACCCCGGGTTCGGTGGAGACTCTCCTCTGCCTTCTGTCGCTGCTTTCGGCGTTCTCGGTGTCGACCGGCGGTCAAGGAGATCGACAGCCCTTCCACACTCCGCCACAATTGGGCGGCGATCTTGGCTCCCCTCCCTGGACAGGACATGAAAGCCCTCATAGCGACTCTGGCTCTCGCCACCGCGGTCCCCGCGACCGCCCATGCCGCCGCGGCTCCCGACCCGGTGGCCGCCGTACGGGCCCTTCTGGCCCGCAATGCCGGGGTCACGCTGGAGTTTCTTGGCAGCACCGGCACCGATCTGTTCTGGCAGAACGACGCCACTCGCGAGCAGATATCCGGCGGTGTCGGCCTGAAGGGCAGCGGCAAGCTCCAACTGGGCGCCACTGGCGTGACGGCCTCCGAAATCACCCGCGTCGTGCAGTTGAGCGGACAGGTCTTGATGAAGCAGGAGGCGGCCAAGGGAGACGCCTATTTCGCCGGCCTGCTCAAATCCGCTGGAACGACGCGCATGATCAGCACGAAGGGCTGGCTCTACCACCTGCTGCCGAAATCCCGCACGTGGCTCCGTACCGGCCGCGCCGGCGGGGGCGCCGCAGCGTACGGTGACCAGATCATCAACGTGCTGGAGCCGGCCACCCTGGCCAAGCTGCTGTCCACCGCGGACCGCTCATCGGTCACGCCATGGCACAAGAGCCGCACCACCGGCCGCAACCAGCGCATCTACACCCGTAGCGGCACGATCACCCTCAAGGAGCTCTACCGGGTCTCCCCCACCTTCCGTGAGGCGGCGGGCACTTCGGCCGTTGGCACGGATGAGATCTGGTGGCAGTACCTGTACGACGACCGTGGCCTGCCGGACCGGCTCGGCTGGCACTTCCAGACGACCACGAAGGCCGACTCCATCGGGCTGGGGGACAACCGGATCCGCTCGGTGCGCCTGGTCACGCGATTCTGGAACTGGCAGGCCAAGGTCTCCATCACCGCGCCCAAGGCGACACCGGGGCGAGGTCCTGCGGTGGACGAGATCACCGACATCCTGCGGGCGGGCGATCGCCCACGCTGACAAAGCTCATGGGGTCGCCGTGGCCGGCCACGTAGTCCACCCACCAGCTGCGCCACAGCGCGCTTCAGCAGCTCCGCCCAGCCGAGGCGACACCCGGCACGGCGCCTGGAGCCGGGCCAGGCTGAGCACTTCACCGGCGGGCGGTGTCCGGCGGGCGGTGTCCCCTGCCGTCCGCGCGTCTCGGGTCCGGCCGGCCAGTACGCCCTGTCGGGCATGACCAGCAGATCACCAGTGGGTTGCGGCAGCCCTCTCGGCGCCGCGTCGCCGTCCAGCACCCGGGTCCCGGACACCAGGTGGGCCAGGTCGGCGGGCACGGGCATCGCGGTCACCCGTGCTGTCAACCCGGCCACTGGCGCGTACGCCGGCGAATATGCCGCCTGATCAGGCAAGCTTCGGCAGGCCACCGCGGATCACGAGGGCGTCGTGATCGGTGTACGTGGTCCGCTCGACCTCCAGCCGCACCCCCGTCAGGTTGCCGTAGGCGTGCTGGATGCCGGGAGCCTGGCTCGCGGCCGCGTCGGTCAGCGTCCACAGGCCCTCGGGGGCGCACGACGCCCGGCGGTTGACGTCCCCGGCGAAGACGACCGGGCGGCCCGCGCGGGTGGCGAGCACCTGGGCGAGTTCGGCGCACTGGGTGGAGTTGGCCGAGCCGGCGGCCTCGCCGTCGGTGGACAGGTGGCTGGTGCACACGTCCACGCGGCGGGCGGTCGTCACGCAGAGCCAGCGCCGCTGCTCGACGCCGCTGAAGACGGAGTACGGCGCGTCCTCGGCGGCGTGGATCGCCTCCTTGGTGAGCACGGCGTTGCCGAACTCGCCGCGCCCGGCCGGGGTCTTGCAGGCCAGCGGCGCGCCGTTGTAAATGATCGTGGCGAAGCGGTAGTGGTAGCCGGTGCGCTCGGCGATCTGGGCCACGTCGCCGCTGCACGCTTCGTTGAGGGTGACGGCGTTGACGTCGTTGGCCTGGATGCGCTCCACCGTCTCGTCGAGGATCTTCGGGTACTGCGTCTTGGCGTAGCAACCGGCGTAGCCGCTGAGGCAGAGGTTCATCTGGAGCAGCGAGTACGGCGGCTGCCCCGCCGGCGGCTGCGTGGCCGCCGTGGCGGCGCCGGAGAACGACAGCAGCCCGGCCGTCGCCAGGCAGCCGATCAGCAAGGCACGCAGATACATCAGGAGAAATCGGATCACGGCGACATTGTGTCGGCATGATCGTCAAACAGGACAGAGCGGGCGGGAAGTGTTCAACACTCCCTCATGTGGCCGTCACCGGCTGGACGGGCCGTCAGCGCAGTTGAGCCGCCAGGCCGTCGAGGAGGGCCCTTCATGAGACGGCCGGACGGAAGTCGACGGGATCCCGTCTGATCATCGCGATAGGCGGGATCTTGTCGTTTCATGTTCCGTCGCAGCGAAGGTTGAGCGATTCTCATCGACGTTTGAGTGATCGAAGCTCGGCTGCCGCGCTCTCAGCCGCCTCTTGGTCCTTCTGGTGATCTTCAGAGGGTGAAGGCTCGCTCGACGGTGCCCGCGCCCAGGTCGACCAGATGCGCGTCAGGAAAGCGAAGGTCCGCCCAGAAGTCGCCGGCGCTCTCCAGGCCCAGCCGAGTCATCACCCAAACAGTCATCGCCATGCCGTGCGTCGCCACCACGAGCGGGCGCCCGCCGGCAAGTGCGAGATGCTCGGTGATCCCTGCGTCGAAGCGCTTGGCGACCTCGGCTCGCGGCTCCCAGTCCGCGTGATCCGCGCCTTCCACGTACGCGCGCCGCAACTCGCGATAGTCGCCTTCCCATGGCTCCACGCGGGTGACCTCGTCGAACCGTCGATCACGTACGACCGCGTCATCGCCCCCCAGGGTCTGCCATGCCTTCGGCTCGTTGCTGGAGACAAGGCGGGCGTCTTTGGGCAGTCGGGCGACCAGCCGGTGGGCTGCCTGCCATCCCTCGGTGTCGGCCGCACCACGGCGCAGTGGTCGACATGTCCAACCAGGCCTTCAGCAATACGCCCGCCAGCAGATCTTCGTCACCCGCAGTTACCGGCGGACATCATGACCACTCCAGGGATTGAATGAACCGGGCGCTCGCCGTGGTCCCGGGCGGGCGAGCCGTGAGCCTCGACGTCGCCGCCAGGACATCGCGCCGGCGACCCGTGGCGGGTCGCCGGGCCGTAACCGATGGTCAGCCCGGGATTGCGCTGCCGTCGCAACCTCTGCCGATCTGGCCCGTCTCGAAGTACCGCACCACGTCGGCGGCGCACTTGGGCACCCGGGTGGTCGACACGTGCACGTCGTCGGCGACCGTGTAGACGGTGCCGCCGATGGCGCGCCGCGTCTGCAGCGTCCAGTCGTAGACGGACATGAACTCGTGCAGGTGCCCCGCCAGCACCAGTGACCCGTTGCCCCGCTTCAACGTGGCCTGCTGCACCGGCAGCGGCCAGCCGGGACACATGACAGGCAGTCCCCAGGACCGGCCGGTCGCCGGATGGCGCTTCACGAGCTGCTGGTGGTCACGCCAGGCGGTGTCGAAACCGGCCCGGCTGCCGTCCTCGTTGCACGCGACGGCCAAGTTCATGGTCATGTTCAGTGTTTCGGGCGCGCCGGGCACGGGCGTCCCCATCATCGGTGCGCCGAGCAGCTCCTTGACGGTGGGCGGGGCGGTGGTGCCCGTCACCGTCCGCAGTTCGGCCAGCGCCTTGCCCGCGCGCACCCACTCGGTCGAGTTGCGCCTGGCCAGGTCGGCGATGGCCGAGCCGTCGATGGGCCGCTGCAGGTCGGTGTAGATCTTGGGGCTCTTGTCGTACGTGCGGACCAGCTTCGCCACCTCCTCGCGCACCTTCCGTGCGGTGGGCCCGAGACCGTAGGTGGCGTCGCGGCGGGCCAGCCAGGCGGCCATGCGCCCGAAGTTACGCTCGGCCGCCTCCGCGCTGTCCTTGGCGTGCTCGTCGATGCGGGTCCACGGCGGCGCCACGCTGTCCAGGAAGGCCCGTCCGGTGTGCCCCGGGAACAGGCTGCGGAACACCATGCCCAGATGGGTGCCCCAGGAGAAGCCGAGCAGGTTGAGCTCGCTCTCGCCCAGCGCGGTCCGTACCAGGTCCAGGTCCTTGGCCACGTTCTCGGTGGTGAGCTGTCCGAGGAAGGCGGGGTCAGAGCGTCCGCACTTCTGGTTGGCGGCGACCTGGGCGTCGTATATCTTCCTGGCCGCCTCCCTGGTCAGCGTGCCGGGCTCCTGCGGGCCGTTCGGCGAGAAGGCGCAGGCGACCTTGGTGCTGTACCCGACCCCGCGCGGGTCGAAGCCGATGATGTCGTATCGCTTGTTGAGCCCCGCCATCTCCTCGTTCCTGAGCGCAGCCCGCAGGACCGGGTCCAGGTATCCGCTGTTGCCCGGCCCGCCCGGGAGGACGGCGATGGCGCCGAGCCGGTGGGCCTCGTCCGTGGCGGCCAGCCGGGTCACCGCGATGTCGATCTTCCGCCCGCTGGGGTCACGATGGTTCAGCGGGACGCCGACCGTGCCGCACTCCAGGCGCGTCATCAAGGAGCGGAACGCCGCAACCTTGTCCTCCGCCACGCCCAGGCCGCGGATCACCTCATCGGAGTAGGCCGGGCAGGATTTCCACTGCACGGAAGACATGCCGGAGCTGGAGCTGGGGTTCGCGGTGGCGCTCGCGCTCGCGGCGACGGTAGCGGTGGCACCCGCCGCGGAAGGATACGCCGCCAACCCCGCCAGCGCCACGGCCAGTGCCGTCAGTGAAGTTCGGTACGTCATGCGGATCAGTAGTAGAGCTGCGGTTGTTTCCTTGCCGTTTCCATGAGGATGGTCGCCCGCCCTACGCGCTCGTCCTGATCTGCGGGATCGGCTGATCGCATATGGCCCCACCGAGAAGCGCGCCGCACCGCAACGGAGCCGGTATCCGAGAGCGACACGGACGCGCAGGCCGCCCGGCCGGACCTCGTCGTACGAAATGCACGTCACCGCGCTGCTCGGCCAGGATGGTGAGCGGCGCGGTCATGTTGCCTCCGACCGAGTCGCCCGCGACGGCCAGCCGGGAGGGGTCCAGCCCCTCTTCGGCGCCGAACTTCACGATCCGCTGGGCGGTGGCGTAAGCCTGCTCGACGGCCACCGGGTGGCGGGCCTCGGGCGAGCGGTCGTACTCGACGAAGACGACGGCCGCGCCCGCGTCGGCGGCGCGGCCCAGGAGAGCCAGACCCACGACTCGTAGCCAACGTGATCACTAGTCGTGGCCGACCACAGGCGGCCACACCAACCAGGTGAGACGGAACGGCGAATCCCGCCAGGTGGATGAGACGCACGCCAGGTTTCGCGAGACAGGACAACCGCCATGAAGGGATCTTGGTGGCAGTTATCTTTGGTAGGTGACAACCATCTCCGGGAGTCACAACCGTCCACCAGCAGCATCATGATCATAAACGTCAATACACTATTGACATGCCGAAACGCGCAGAGCCTCTTGTCACTAAAACCGCAGGTCAGAGGGCCATCCAGGACATTGTAGAGCGACGCCGCAAGGCACACGATCCCGATGTGGAGACACTGCTGCGCGACGATCCGGCCGACCATCCCCTCACCGTTATCCGTTATGTCCTGACCCGCCGGCGGGTCCCGGACTGGGTGCTCGTCGGTGACGTGATCGACGGTCTGTGGGTGCTGGCCTACGTCCGGCGCTACTGTCCGCACCTGCCGGACGAGGCCGACCGCCTGGAACATGAACTCCTCGAACTGGGCTGTGCCAAGCAGATCGCCATGATCCGGATGGCGCCCCCGCTCAACGTACGCAGCAGGCAGGCCGTGGAGCACCGCATCCTTCGCCATCGGGCCGCCAAGCTGGGGCTGGCCCGCAACGAACGAGCGGAACGAGCACACCGGCGCTCCCCCACCTCCTCCCCCACGAGCACGAGCACGGCAGAGGCGGCGTGGTACGACCGGCATGCGCTGCCGTTGTGGGAGGCGGCAGGAGAGCTGGTGGACTATCGCGCGCGGTTCGACCATCTGCTGGACGACGAGCTGGCGGAGAACCTGATCGGCCTGCGTCGTGCGGTCAGAGAGATGCAGTGGCCGCTGACGCCGGACCGGTATCCGACGCTGCGCGAGATCGGCTGGTGGCTGGAGGAGATTCTCGACGCGCTGTGGGAGGAGCGCTATGCCGCCTTTCGGGAGCAACTGTCGGATCTCCTTCCCCGGCTCACCCTGCTCGCCGAGCAGCAGCACGAGGCCCGTTTCGGCGGCTGACCTCGTACTCGCTCGGTCCTCGAACGGGTCGTCCCGCCGGATCCTGCTGAAGAGCACGAGCGAGCAGACGGCGGCGTTCGCCCTTACATGGGCAGGAGGCGCATCAGGGCATTGCGCGGGCCCGTCAGGCGATCGGCCCCGGCCAGGCGGGTCATCCACCGGGACGCGGTGACGATTCGCTGGGTCGCCGGACGCCGCTTGGCGTCGTACGCGCGCAGCGCCTGCTCGACGTCGCCGGGGTGGTCGCGCAGGCAGGCGGCGAGCTCGGTCGCGTCGAGCAGGGCCTGGCAGGCGCCCTGCCCCAGGGCGGGGGTCATCGCGTGGGCGGCGTCGCCGATCAGCGCGACGTTCCCGGTGACGTAGGAGGCCAGCGGCGGCGCCAGGTCGTGGACCTCGTGCCGCAGCACTGTGCCCTCGTCGGCCGCGGCCAGCACGCGGGGAATGGGCTCGTGCCAGCCGGCGAAGCGGGCCCGCAGGTCGTCGAGCGTCTCGCGGGTGCCTGCCGGAGCACGTACGGGGGCGTACCAGTTGGTGACGCCCGGCGCCTGCGGGGTCATGCCGAACATCTGCCCGCGTCCCCACGTCTCTCCGTAGTCCTGCGGCTCGAAGCCCTCGACGACGCCGCGCCAGGCGACGATGCCCGCGTAGCGGGGTCGCGTGGTGGGATCGAAGAACGCCTGGCGTACCGCGCTGCGGACCCCGTCGGCGCCGATCACCAGGTCGTACTCCGCCCGCAGCCTGGCGGGATCGGTGATCTCCACGCCGGTGCTGATCGTCTCCTGGTTCACCTCCTCCAGCAGCAGCTCGATCAGCGAGACCCGCGACAGCATGCGGACGGGTGCCCCGCCGCGCCGTTCGATGCGCCCCAGCGGCAGGTCGGCCAGGCGTCTGCCGCTGGGGGTGCGGATCTGCGCCCGCCGGTAGGGGACGGTGCGCTCGCGCAGCCGTTCGCCCAGTTTCAGTGTGGCCAGGGCGGCTTGGGCGTCGGGGCGCAGGCCCAGCGCGGTGCCCTCGGCGACGACTTGTGGCCACCGCTCGAAGACGGAGACCTTCCAGCCGATGGCGCGCAGCGCGATCGCGGCGGTCAGCCCGCCGACACCGGCGCCCACGATGACGGCATTTCTCATTCGAATCACCACACCTGTGGTACCACGGATGTGGTGGTCCTGTCGAGTGGAAACATAGAGGCCCATGGCGGAGAACAGTGACCGGCGCGATCGGTTGCGCGACGCGGCGATCGAGGTGCTGGCTGCCGAGGGCGGCCGGGGGCTCACGCACCGGGCGACGGACCGGGTCGCCGGGCTGCCGGAAGGCACGGCGAAGAACTACTTCCCGACCCGCGTCAGCCTCCTGCAGGCCGCGGCGGAGCGGTGCGTGGATCGCTACTTCGGCGACCTCCAGCAGGCCGAGGTCCACACCGTCGACCAGCTGCTCGCGCTGCTGCGCCGGTTGATGGACAAGGCGCTGACGGACAACAGGTCACGCGTCCTGGCCTACCTCGAACTGAACGCGGAGGCCGCCAGGAACACGCAGGTGCGCCAGACCATGGCCCGGCTCGCCCGCGCCGACCTCGATCTGCACCTGGCCCTCCAGCAGTCCGCCGGCCTCCCGGCCACCCGGGACGGCGCCGCCCTGGTCACTCTGGCCATCAACGGCGCGCTGGCCCACCTGCTCTCCCAGCCGCCCGACGTGCTGGCCTCCTACGGTCTCGACGACCTCGACGCCTTTCTGCACCGGCTCATCACCGCGACCTACCCCGGCCGGACGGCCTGATCGGCGAGCCGGCAGCACCCGTTATCGCGCCATCTCCGCGTTCCCGCGTGCTTGCAGGGCCTCCTCGTAATTGCCGTACGTCGCCAGCCAGCGTCTTCGTGATATTGCGCATGGCCTGTATGGGATGGGAAAGTAATTTGAGAGAAGGCTCCCGGCCGCGCTTTGCAGTGCGAGCCGGGAGGCTTCCTCAAGGGCTCACCGCCAGCCGTGAATTCTGCGTGTTGGCGTGCCATCGCGGCGCGTACCCTCACCGAAGCGACCGCATCACCGCAGGTCGCCTCGACTAATAGGTGTGAAGACAGGTCTGTCGAGAGGGACATAGACCGGCTTGTGAATAGCTGCATCGAAAGCATCTGAGATAGTGACGTCGAATGTCATGGAGATATTCACATCGACAGTGGAAGAGACAGGCTGAGGACAAGGCAGACAGAAATGGCAGGAGACAGTGTTGCAACAAGTCTTGTCAGATGTTCTACAGAAAGCCGTACCACGTCATAGGTCAATCGGTGATGCAAGCACCATGCAGACAACTGAGCAGACTGATGATCAGAGTGGGGGTGGCAGCAGATGAAGAAGCCGTAGGCGATCAGGGCAGAAGGTCAGGCCATGGCGAGGCCGGGGGACGCACATCTCAACGACTTCCACGAGTGAGCGAGCCTTCATCGACGTGACTGCCGGGTGGACCCATCAGGTCACCAAGTGAGAGACGAGCGGAGGGTTCAGCGCGAGGAGAGGTCTGTCGGGGGATCGCCCAGGGGGACGGGAGAACGAGCGCGGCGACACGCCGTACCTGAAGATGACGCTCAAGGCATTCATCTGTTAAGAAAGGGACGGAAGTTCCATCAGCTTCGTCAAGTTACCGGGAGCTTGCGCCTCTGCAGGAACAAGGGACCTTCCGTCCAGTCCTAGGCATGCACAGGAGAGTAGATCCATGAGCTTCCCCCTCTCTGCCACTCAGGCCCGTGGGATGACCACGCAGGAGATCATCGAACAGATCCGCCCCAAGCTGCGGCGGGTGCTCATCGTGTTGAACAACAAGGGGGGTGCCGGGAAGACCACCACCACGGCCAACATCTCGGCCCAGCTGGCAGCCGCGCTCCACCAAGCGGGGTCGTCCAAGCGGGTCCTCGCCCTGGACCTCGACCCTCAGGGCAACCTGGGGCTGGATCTGGGCTACCAGGGCAGGCCCGGGGACGACGAGGGGCAGAGCGTTATCAACGTGGTGGAGGGCACCGGTCCGTTGCACATCGTGCGCGACGTACGGCCTCAGCTCGACGTCGTGCCGGGCGGCAAGGTGCTCAAGCGGACGACCGCCTCGATCATCGGCACCAGGTCCATCGACCCTCGCAGGGAGATCCTGCTGAGTCTGGCCCAGGCGTTGGCGGAGGTGGCGGACGACTACGAGTGGATCCTCATCGACTGCCCGCCCAACATCGCCGACCTGCAGCACCTGGCTGCCGTCGCCGCCGAGTACGTGCTCATCCCCGTCTGTTTCGACCAAGGCGCCATCCAGGGTCTTGAAGGAGTCAGCGAGGTCTTCGACGTCGCATCCCCGCTCAACCCGGCGCTGACGCCGCTCGGCGTGCTGCTGTTCGGCTTCGACCGCCAGCATCTGCGCAAGGTCAAGGACGACGACGGGGAGGTGGTGGGGGTGAAGGAGATCGGGTTCCTGGCCAAGAAGCGGCGCGAGATCGAAGGCGTGCTCGGCGACTCGGGGATCCCGATCTTCCAGACCGTCATCACGCGGGCCGTCAACGTCGCGGACCAGTGCCGCAAGCACGGCCGGGTGTTCGCCGAGCTGGCGGATCTGACCGCGGGCGCGGACTGGAAGAAGCACGCCAGGCAGCACCAGCTGTCGCTCAGCTCGGAGTCGGCCGAGACCTCCGCCATCGAGATGGAAGAGGCCACCATGGAGATCATCGCTCGGGCGCTGGAGCTGGAAGCGGAGGCGTACGCATGACGAGCGAGTTCTTCGACGACAAGCCACCGCAGCCGCGCCTCAGCGGGATGACCCGGGCGCGCGGCAAGCGGGGGCAGAGCGGCTTGGCGACGTTGGTCGGCAAGCCGGCCGAGGGGGAGAAGAAGCAGTCGGCTCCGGAGGCTACAGCGGCCGCCGCAACCACGGCAGCCCCTGCCCCGGCACCCGCCCCGGCAGGGGCTGCTGCAGGAGCCTCCGCACCGGCCTCCGCACCAAGCGCCACGCCAAGCGCCACGCCGGGCGCCACGCCGGTTCCTGCGCCGACCACGCCGGCCACGGCGGCGGCCTCTGCGCCCGCGCCACCTGCTCCTGCTCCTGCTCCTCAAGCAGAGCCGGCACCCGAGCCGGTCGCAGCCGAGCCTGCAGCGGCAGCACCGGTCGCAGCAGGGCCCGCCAAGGTCGAGGCTCCGGCAGCACCGGTCGCTCCCGCGCCCGTGGCACAGGAGGCGGACGGCTCCTCCACCGGGCTCGCCATCGAGACGCCCACGCCGCGGACGCCTTCCAAGCCCGTCAGCGTGGTCGTCGCACCCGCGGACGCGGGCGGCCTGCCGGAGCCGTCGGGATCGCCCGACAGCGCCGCAGGCTCGCCCCTCAGGGCCCCTGAGGAAGCCCTACGAGCCCGCACGACGGAGGACGCGACATCACCGTCGCCGTCGCGTCCTCCCGCGCCGCACGCGACCAAGCCGCGCCGCCAGGCCGCCCGTCCCGCACAGGCGGCCGCCCGCCGCGCGCCCGCTCCGGTCGCTGAGCCCTCGCCGACCAGTGCGTACCAGACGCCTGAGCAGGTCAGCATCTACGTGACGCCCAAGGTCAAAGAGCGGGCGCGCGAGATGAGCCGTGCCGAGGGCATCGAGTACGCCCAACTGGCGATGGACGCCATCGACCACTACCTGACCGAAGGCGTACTGGGGTTCCTGGTGCAGGCGCGTCTGGAAGTCAGCCGGCCCAACGGCTCGCGATTCCCGCCTCGGAGGAACCTGCGGTCACGATCGAAGGCGGGCGTCCGCAGGGTGCTGTGGCCGGTGCAGTTCCGCCCGGCCGAACTCGACATCCTGACCGAGCTCGTCGAGGAGACCGGGGCCGAGCACCTGTCCACGCTGGTCTCCGTCGCGGTGGAGGCGTACTTGCTGGACGACGAGGAGGAGGGCTCGCTCACCGGGACGTCCGGCGTCAGGGCTCTTCCCGCCACCTGAGACGCCCGGCGCCCTGTCGGTCATGTCGCCGCGGTCCCAGTACATGCGGGCGCAGGTCCCGTGGCCGGCGGGTTCCGGCTGCGGCGCAGCCAGGGCTTGTCCAGGTCGGCGGCCTCCCAGCGCTCCTCGCTCACCAGCGCCATGGTGTGGAGCGTCCGGCCCGACTCGTCCGTGGTGTAGAGGCTGCGCTGGGCCAGCGTCTTGGTGTGAACGTACTGGTCGCGGGCCGGAACCGGGTCGGGCTGTCGGGCGGCGGCGGCCGGCGTGGCCCGCATGAGCAGCGTCCTGGCGTCGGCTGGAGGGGCGGCGATCAGGCATCAGGGGTACGCGGGTCGGAGCCTCCAGGCTCACCTGGGTGACGACGATGCCGTCGGTGAGCGTCACCGCCACGGCGCCGGATCGGCAGCGTGGCGGGCCAGCTGCGGCGGGCACGGGCCGGCCGCGCCGGCCGCGCCTCACAGGTCAGGCGGAGGAGGCGGTCACGTCCTTTCGCCGCCGCCTCCGGCGTGGGCTCGGGCTCCGCGAACCCGGCTCCGATCGGCTTCAACTCGTCCATCGCCGCTCCCCGATCGGGTTGACGTCGCCCAGGACCTTACGCAGCTTCTTGCGTGCCCTGCTGATGCGGGACCCGACGGTCTCCACCGGTATGTCCAGGGCCGTCGCGATCTCCTCGTAGCCGCGGGCATCGGGGTGGTGCAGTCACGGCGTTCCCCCCGAAAGCGACTGTCGCCCAGTGTTCGCCGCTCGGGGCCGGCCAGGTAGGGCAGGGCAGGGCACCCGCCGCCGAAATTTTGCGCGTCTCGCATCTTTGCGTGACTCGCAAGTTTATGTAGGGTGCTCGTATGGGGCTCAGGGAGCGCAAGAAGGAAGAAACCCGGCTCGCGCTCAGCTGGGCGGCGATCAAGCTGGCCGTCGAGCGTGGCTTCGACAATGTCAGGGTGGAGGACATCGCCGCCGAGGCGGGCGTCTCGCACCGCACGTTCAACAACTACTTCTCCAGCAAGGGCGAGGCCATCGCGGCCAGGCACTTCGACCGGGCGGTGCAGATCGCCGACGAGCTGCGGTCCAGGCCGGAGAGCGAGCCCTTGTGGGAGGCCGTCACGAACGCGGTGTTCGCCCGGTTCGCGCTCGGCATGCAGGAGCGCGGGTGGCCGGTCGACGAGCACTGGATCACCGGTGTCAAGCTGATGACCCAGCACCCTGAGCACCGGGGCGAGTTCCTCAAGGCCCACGCGGCCGCGCAGGACGCGCTGGCCGCGGCGGTCGCCGAGCGCACCGGCACCGACCTCGATCGGGATCTGTATCCGCACCTGGTCGCCGGGGCGGTGGGCGCCGCCGTGCTCGCGACCATTCACCTGTGGCTCCACGGCGACGCACCGGCACCGTTCCCGGAGCTGCTGCGCGACGCTCTCGGTCAGGTCGCCGCCGGACTGCCGACGCCCTGACCTTCCCCATCTCTCTCTGCCGGCCTGCCGCCGGCCGATCCGTCATGCCCGGAAGGACCACCATGATCGTCGATGTCGTCATAGCCGGAGCCGGGCCCAACGGGCTGATGCTGGCCTGCGAGCTCAGCCTGGCCGGAGTCCGCCCCCTGGTCCTGGAGCGCCTGCCCGAGCGCAGCCAGAACAACCGCGCCAACGGCCTGGTCGGGCAGGTGGTGCGGATGCTGGACCGGCGCGGCCTGTACGAGCGGCTCGCCGGCGTCCAGGAGCCGCCGCGGCCCGCTCCCGGGTTCGTCTTCGGCGCGCTGCCCATCGACCTGAGCGTGCTGGACGACAACCCCCTCTACCTCCTCCCGGTTCCGCAGCTCAGGATCGAGCAGATGCTGGAGGAACGGGCCGGCGAGCTCGCCGTCGAGATCCGGCGCGGCCACGAACTCACCGGATTCGACCAGGACGCCGATGGCGTGACCCTCAAGGTGAGCGGCCCGGCCGGGCCGTACACGGTCGAGGCGCGCTTCCTAGTCGGGGCCGACGGCGGCCACAGCATCGTGCGCAAGCTGGCCGGCATCGCCTTCCCCGGCGTGACGACCGACACCACGATCTCGCGCACCGCGCACGCCACCGTCGCGGCCGAGTTCATCGACCCGGCCACCGGCGGCCTCGACGTCCCCGGGTACGGGCCCATCCCGCCGTTGCTGCACCACCGGACCGAGCACGGGTTGTTCGTGTACGCGCCCCTGCCGAGCTCCACCGCACCGTTGATCTCCACCATGGAGTGGAACGGACAGGACGCCGAAGGGCCGCTCACCCTGGAGGAACTGCAGGCCAGCGCCCGGCGCGTGCTCGGCGCGGACATCGCCTTCGGCCCGCCCGACGGCCCGGGGCCGCACCTGATGCGCAAGCTCAACGGCGGCAACACCCGCCTGGCCGAGCGTTTTCGTGACGGCCGGGTGCTGCTGGTCGGCGACGCCGCTCATGTGCACTCGGCGATCGGCGGGCCCGGGCTCAACCTCGGCCTCCAGGACGCGGTCAACCTGGGCTGGAAACTCGCGGCCGAGGTGCGCGGCACGGCCCCCGCCGGGCTCCTCGACACCTACGAGTCCGAACGGCGCCCGGCCGCCGAGCGGGTGGTGATGTCCTCGCGCGCCCAGTCCGCGCTGATCGCCCCGGGCAGCGAGGTCACCGGCCTGCGCGCGCTGTTCACCGAGTTGCTCGGCGACCCGCGCAACGTCCGCCGGATCGCCGACCTGATGTCGGGCGCCGACATCCGCTACGAGGTGGGCAGCGACCATCCACTGGCCGGCCGGTGGGCTCCAGACCTGGACCTCGAGGGCGGGGGCCGGCTCGCCGAGCTGACCAGGGACGGCCGCCCGCACCTGATCGACTTCACCGGGGGCGACTGGGGACACCCCGCGACCGCGGGGCTGCCCCGGCCCGCCGTGCCGTGCACGGCCCTGCTGCTGCGGCCCGACGGATACGTGGCGTGGGCCACCGATGTCCCGCAGCCCGACGCGGAGTCCCGCGCGTCCCTCAGGACGGCGATCCGACGCTGGCTGGGCTGATCGGTCACGGGGGAGCGGATACCGGCCCGGGCCGCCGAGCCGGCCCTGACAGCACCCGAGCGACTGAAGGGACCGGGCCCGCCGAAAAGGCGTACGGACCACTCACGCAGGCCGAGCGATCGAAGCGACTCAAGCGACTGAAGACCGGCATGCGGCGGTGCTCGGCGCACGATCCGGGGAGGGGGACGGGGCCGCGTTTCCGGTCGCTGTCATGACCGGGCGGCCCACCGCGGCGCAGAGACTGAGCGTCAGTCGCTTGGGTGCTGGAGCGACCCAAGCGACCCGGCCGGCCCTCGGTGTCTTCAGTCGCTCCCTCTCCGGGCCGGGGCTCAAACAATCCCAAAAGCCGCGGGGCGCGTGGGGCAGCCGGGGACGGAGGGACTGACAGTGCTTCGGTAGCTGGTCCTGAGTAGCTGACAAAGCCGCAGGTCAGGGGGTTGTGCGAGGATGGGCAGCGACCAAAGCGACTCCTCCTCCGGTATATGTCGTCGTAGTACGCATCGTCGTGCTGGCGTCATAAGTGCTCAGTAGAGTCGCTTCAGTCGCTACTCCAGACGGCCCGTCGCCGACGCGCCTCGCCTCACGGGGCCATCGCGAAGCCGCGTCGCATTTCTTCCGCCACGCCCACGCCATCCCCCACAGCCGCCCCAAGGTCCGCTAATCTGTCGTGCCATGTTCAAGGCTCGGTCGCTTCAGTCGCTCAGCCTCCCTCACGGGCGGCGACAGGCAAGCAGGCCGAACCGGCGACCCACCCTCTGCCCGGACCACGAGAAGGGATGACGTGACTCTGCACGCCCCTCTCGACGACGTCACCCCCAGCCCTCCCCAGCTCTCCCGGCCGATCGACATCGCCCGCTGGTGCGCCGCCCAGGGCTGGCCCGTCCACCCCCTCGCCGCCGGCCGGAAGACCCCGGCGCGCAACTGCCCCGCCTGCCAGGCCGCCGGGCACGACCCGGCCGGATGCCCGTGCCTGCGGCAGGGCCGGTGGTGCCACGGGTTCCACGCCGCCACCGCCGACTCGGAGCTGATCGACAGCTGGTGGGGCGCCCACCCGGCGTTCGGCGTCGGTGTCGCCTGCGGTCCCGCCCGGCTCGTCGTCATCGACGTCGACGCCCACCCCACGCCCGTGCCCGACCGCGACCGCCTGCTGCCCGGCATCCCCATCGACCCCCGGGTCGACCTGGCCGGCCTCGCGACCGGCTTCGACACGCTGGCGCTGCTGGCCGCCCTGCGCCGTGCCCCCGACCCCGCGGCCGACGCCTCGACCCTGCGGGTCCGTACGCCCTCCGGTGGCCTGCACATCTGGTACCGCGCCGAGTCCGGGCAGACGTTCCTCTGCTCCACCGGCTCCAGCTCCTCCCGGGCCCTGGCCTGGCAGGTCGACGTACGCGCCCACGGCGGCTACATCATCGCGCCGGGGACGCGCACCCAGGACGGCGTCTACACGGCGGTGGGGGAGTGCCGCGTGCCCGCGCCCCTGCCGCACTGGCTCGCCCAGGAACTCTCGCGTACGGGGCACGTCCCCGTCCCCGCCGCCAGGCCGCCCCAGCAGGGCCGCCCGATCCCGCCCCGCGCCCGTCAGGCCGTCGTCGGCGCCGGCGGCCGGAACACCTCGGCCGAACGCCTGCTGCACCGCCTGCTGGCCGACATCGAGGCGTGCGCGTCCGTCCCGCACGGCGCGGGCTTCACCGGCAAGCTCAACCGAGCGGCGTACACCGCCGGCGGCCTCGTCGCCGGCGGATATCTGTCCGCGCACGACGCCCAGACGATGCTGGCGGCGGCCGCCCACCACGCGCGTCCTGGACAGGAGGGCCGCTCCGACAAGATCATCAGCAGCGGTTTGACCCGAGGCTCCACCCGGCCGCTCTACCTCCAGGAACGCTCATGACGCCCGGCACCCCGTCCGGGGGCTTCAACGCGGAAGCCGCCGCCCAGCAGATGCTCGAACTGGCCGAGATCCCGCCCGCCGCTGCTCCGCCGCCGGCCGCGCCGCCTGCCCAGGCCCCCGCGACCAGCGACGGGCTGCTGCCTGAGTCGCTGAGCGACCGGGGCAACGCCAAGCTGTTCGTGCACCTGTACGGGCGCGACTTCAAGCACGTGCCCGGCCTCGGCTGGTACCGCTGGGCGGAGTACCGCTGGATCCCCGACGAGAGCGACGCCGTGCTCTGGGCGGCGGGGGAGATGGCCGACCAGCTCGCCGTGTTCGACCGCTTCCACCGGCACACCGCGAGCGACCTGCGTCGGCACAAGAAGCGGGCGCTGTCGACCGCCGGCATCCACGCCATGCTCGTCCAGGCGAAGGCGGCTCCCGGCATGGCACTCAACGCCGCCGCGCTGGACGCCGACCCCTACGCCCTGTGCACCCCGGCCGGGGTGGTCGACCTGCGTACCGGACTGATCACCGCCCCCGATCCCGAGCGGCACCTGCACTCGCGCTCCACCACCCTGGCCCCCGAGCCGGGCCCCATCCCGCGCTGGGAGCGGTTCCTCTCCGACACCTTCGGCGACGACGCCGAGGGCAAGGAGACCGTCGACTTCCTGCACCTGCTGCTCGGCTACTCCATCTCCGGGGACGTCGGCGCGCAGGTCCTGCCGTTCCTGTTCGGCGCCGGCAAGAACGGCAAGTCCGTGCTGCTGGAGGTCATGCTGCAACTGCTCGGCGACTACGCCGACGCGGCCCCGCCCGGGTTCCTCATGGCCAAGTCGTTCGACGGCCACCCGACCGACCTGGCCGAGCTGCACGGCCGCCGGGTCATCGTCTGCTCCGAGCTCAAGCCCGGTGATCGTTTCGACGAGGCCCGGGTGAAGCTGCTGACCGGCGGCGACAAGATCAAGGCGCGCCGGATGCGTCAGGACTTCTTCAGTTTCGACCCGACTCACCACCTGTGGTTGCTGGGCAACCATCGCCCCGAGGTGAGCACGGGCGGGTTCGCGTTCTGGCGGCGGCTGCGCCTGATCCCCTTCGAACGGGTGGTGTCCGAAGAACATAAGATTGACAACCTCGCACGCATCCTGGTGGATGAGGAGGGACCGGGAATCTTGTCCTGGTTGGTCGACGGAGCCCGCCGCTACCTGGCGGGCGAGAAAGACTTGTCAGGGCCGCAACGGGTACGTCTAGCGACAGATGCCTACGAAGCGACGGAGGATGTAGTGGGGCGGTTCATCGGAGACGCCTGCATACTCGAACCGGGCCTGCGTGCAGAACAGACGAGTCTGTACGCGGCCTACACCCGCTGGTGCAGCTCAGAGGGTGCCACCCCTGTCTCGGCCCGCAACTTCGCCGCACGCATTCGCGACACACTGAGAATGACGTCGCCAAAGGATATGATCCTGTCCAACTCGCGCAAGTTCTATCCGGGTATCGGCCTCAGCTCCGAGTTCCACGGTGAGGAGGCCCGGCGATGAGCCTGATCAACGAATCGAGTTTGTGCCACGAGGTCGAGCTGGTGTGGCTTGAGGACACCGAGGGTCTCGACTACGTCCGCCAGAGCCTGGACAGGCTGCCCACGCGTCGCGGCAAGCCCGCCTACCACCGCGACGGCCGCATGGTGGGCTACGCCGTGCTCGGGCGGACGGCCAAGGCCGCTCCCGCGTCCGGCACCTTCCACCGCCGGGTCTTCTGGCTGGCCCCCCACGACCGCGACACGCTCCCGGACGGCGAATACAGCACCGGAGCCCCGCTGGAGTCGGTCGACCCCCGGACGCTGGCCCCCGGCAAGCCCGGCCACAAGACCGAACGCTCCGAGGGCGGGCCTCCCTCGCCCGCCATGGTCGCCTTGGGGATCACCCTTCCGAAGGCCTGATCAGCCGCGAGCCGCCCTCCACCGGGTGGCTCGGGCGACCGTCACGCGCACCCGGCACGCGGGCCGGGTGCTCAGTGAGGGTCCTTGACGGGCGCGCACGGCTTCACCGTGGTGCCCGCCGGTGCCAGCGACGTGGCGAGCAGCCAGGGTATGTACGAGCTCCGGTTGTCACGGAACTCCACCACGAGCGTCTCGCCCGGCTCGATGTACTGCGGGACGATCCGAATCGTCCGGACGGACTTCACCTGGACGACCTTGGACGAGCGCGACCTCTCCACGAGTGAACGCAGCTCGCTCGCGTTCGCGACCGGGGCCCCGCCGTAGGTCTGGTCCTCGCTGACGAACCGAGGGGCCGCGCACCGCATGGCCGGGGCCAGGAAGGTCACGTCGGCCTTGACGCCCGCCTCCGCGAGCCTGGCCTCCAGCCCGGAGGGATCGCGCAGCTCGTTGACGGTGACCATGACCGTGCCGTCCGGGCTTTCGGCCACCGCGTAGGCGGAGGTCCCGGTGCCGCTGATCAACGGTGTGACGACGAGTCCCGCCGCGACAGCGGCCGCGACCAGCAGCCGTGGGCCGGTGACGACCCGTCGCCGTGGCCGCGCCCGGCGGAGCAGCCGTTGCCGTGCTCCGGCGAGTTCCTCCGGCGAGGCCGGGGGGACGGCCTGCCACATGGCCTTCAGCTCGTCCATCTCGTCCATGGTCAATCTCCTTGTCGGCTCAGGGCTTGACGGATCCGGAGACGGGCCCGGTTGAGGCGCGAGGCGACCGTCCCCGGCGGGATGGCCAGCGCGTCGGCCACCTCCTGGTAGCTCAGTTCGGCCCAGGCGACGAGCAGCAGCACGTCGCGGTCGGCCGGGCTGAGGTCCATCAGGGCGAGCGCCAGCGGCCGGTTGACGGCCAGGGTGTTGACCCCGTCCTCGACCTGGAAGCCGGAGCGCTCCGCCGGGTGCACGCCGCTGCGGACGTAGGCGCGGTAGAGGCTCATCTCGGCACGACGCCGGCGGCCGATCAGGTTGGAGGCGATGCCGTACAGCCACGGCCGGGCATCGGAGCGACGGCGGTCATAGCCGCCGCGCTGCTGGAAGGCGGCCAGAAAGGTGTCGGCCACGACGTCCTCCGCCTCGCTGGGCCCGAGCCGCCTGGTCACGTAGCGATGCAGGAGCGGAGCGTGCCGGTCGAACAGCGTGGCGAAGATCTCGGGCTCGTTCAGCGATCTCTCGATGAGGATCGCGTCGTCGACCTCGACAGCTTCGCGAGGGATTGTCATGCATGCCGACCTTTCCTGGCTTATGCGGCGGTCACCAGCTATTGCCGCGCCAGGCCGAGATTCTTCACGGTGACGACGATCACGGCCGTGAGGAAGGGCGTCATGCCAGGAAGCGCGAGCGTTCAGAGCGCCTCGTCGAGGGCGGCGAGCACGGCGTCGTCCAGCATCTCGGCGTGCCCGCCGACGAGATACCGCTCCACGATCTCGAACACCACCGTCTCACTCCGGACGACCTTTTCCACGAGATCGTCCGGCCCCGTCCTGGCGGGCGCGTCGCTGCGCAGGTAGGTGAGGTCGGCGAAGTACGGCACCACCCAGGGCAGCGAGTTGCGCGTGAACGAGTCGCCGATCAGCAGCGTCCGGGGCCTGTGCAGCGGCGCCTGGTCCGACCGGTTGACGACACGGAACGACACGGGCAGTTCGCGATCGTCCCGCCGGACCTGGCGCACGCCGTCGCGGACCAGCCGCCACCGGTCGATGCTCTCCTCGACGGGTATCCCCAGCAGCCCGCCCAGGTCGCCGTTCCGTGGCGCCTGCCCGGTCTTGACCAGCCGGGTGTCGCGGGACAGGCCGGGCTGGAGCGCGGCCGCCAGTTCCTGGCCGTACAGGCCGGCGGAGTGCTCGGTCCAGTGGCTGTCGGTCCGCCAGTACGCCGGCGTGCCGGACTCGCGCTGCGCCCGCTCCAGCCGGTCCCGGAGATCGACGAAGCCGGGCAGGCCGGCGGCTCGGAGCGCGGTCCAGAACTCCTGCTTGCGCTCGCGGAGGCAGGCCTGACCGGGGAAGCGGTCCGGCAACCGGTCCGGGCTGACCGTGGTCTTGTCGGGAGCCACGGTGAACAGGAACCGTCTTCCCGATCTTCGTACGATCTCGGCCAGGCGGCGTACCCGCTCCAGGGTCTCGGCGACGGACCAGCGCGGCCGGCACGCCTCGGTCACGTCGTCACCGAAGTAGAGCCAGCCGTCCCGCCCCTCGATCACCCGGGGATAGCCGGGGGCGCCCCCCGTGTCGTACGACGGCGCCTCGTCGAACAGCAGCTCCGACAGGGTGGCGTTGGCGCGGACGGCGTACTGCCGCAACGGCAGGTGAGCCGACGCCCAGGCCTCCACGTCCGGTATGACGCTCCAGCCGCGCGACAGGGCCGGGAACTCCGGCAGCCTGCGGTTCTCCATCTCCACCGCCCGCGCGCCCGCCGCGAAGGCGAGCGTGGGCCCGCAGAAGAACAGCGCGGCCGCGAGCGTCGTCATCGCCCGCCGCGCCGATCCGGTCCGTACAAGGGTCATCGGTGTCCTCATCAGAACTGGTAGTACAGGAAAGGGCTGAACGTGCCGGCGGCGACCAGCATCGCCGCGTAAGGGGCGCCCACCCACGTCACCGCGGCGCGCGCCACCCGCACCACCGGCCCGCGGCCCGTCTGGATGAGCGGGCCGAGCGCCCGCGAGGCCGGCAGCGCCACCACGGCCAGCGCCAGCGCGAAGATGGCCATCCGCTGGTCGCCGGCGGCCCAGGCGACGAACTCGTCGAGCTCGCCCGGCCGCCAGGTGAACATCGCCCGCAGCATGCTCCACGCCTCGCTCATGCTCTTCGCGCGGAAGAACACCCACCCGACGACGACCAGCAGGAGGGTCGCGGCGCGGCGCAGCGCCAGGGTCCACACGGTGCCCGGCGGACGGTCCCAGCCGAGCAGCCGCTCGGCCACCAGCAGGCCGCCGTGGTAGAGGCCCCACACCAGGAAGGTCCAGTCGGCGCCGTGCCAGAAGCCGCAGAGCACGAAGATGATCAGGAGGTTGCGGTAGGTCCTCGGCGCGCCGCCCCGGTTGCCGCCGAGCGGGATGTAGACGTAGTCACGGAACCAGCGCGACAGCGACATGTGCCAGCGCCGCCAGAAGTCGGTGACGGAGTACGCCGAGTACGGCCGGTCGAAGTTCTCCGGCAGCCGGAACCCGAACATCAGGCCCAGACCGACGGCCATGTCGGAGTAGCCGGAGAAGTCGAAGTAGATCTGCAGGGCGAAGGCCGTCGCCCCCAGCCACGCCGTCGGCGTGTTGACCGGCCCGCCGGCCTGCGCGAACGCGGCGTCCGCCACGGCGGCGAGCGAGTCGGCGACGATCACCTTCTTGGCCAGGCCCAGGGCGAAGCGGGGAAAGCCGGCGGCCAGGTCGCCGAGGCGGTCCCTGCGGGTGTCGCCCAGTTGCTCGGCGATCTCGTGGTAGCGGACGATCGGTCCCGCTACGAGCTGCGGAAACATCGCGATATAGGTGATGAACCGGACGGGGCTACGCTGGGCCGGCGTGCTGCCGCGATAGACGTCCACCACGTACGACAGGTGATGGAAGGTGAAGAACGAGATCCCGATCGGCAGCGCCAGGGTCACGATCGGGCTGTGGCCCAGCCCCAGCGCGTCCGTCAGGGCGTCGAGTTGCTCGGTGGCGAAACCGGCGTACTTCCACACCGCGAGCATCGCGACATTCCACCCGACGGCCGCCAGGAGTACGCCGCGACGGGCCCGGGGCCGATCCCGCAGCCGCGCCGAGTCCAGCGCCAGGCCAGCCCCGTAGTTGACGACGATGGCCGACAGCAGCAGCAGGGTGTGCGGCCCGGCGCCCCAGGCGTAGAAGACCAGGCTGGCCGCCGCGACGACCGCGTTGCGGCAGCGGCTCGGCAGCGCCCAGAGGGCCAGCAGCGTGGCCGGCATGAAGAACCACAGGAACAACGGGGAGGCGAACGACATCGCGGTCCAGACGATCTCCGGCTCTTGCCCGGACGCCCGTCAACCCCTCGCCCGCCGTCCCGGGGGTGCGAAGCGGCTGTTCCTGGACAGTGGGGCGAAGAGCTCGGACTCGTTCATGCGGGCCTTCCTGGCGTAGGGGTTCACCCGTCATTGCCGCGCCAGGCGGAAATTCTTCATGGGGACGCGTTCAGACCTCGTCGAGGTCGGTGCAGTAGGTGATCGTCGCATCGTCCGCCGCCACCGCGCGGCGCGCTTCCGCCTGCCGGACACGACGGATGATCTCGGCGGGTCCGCTCGACGCCAGCATGGCCATGACGTGCGGCCAGTCGGCGAGCTGGAACGGGTCCACGATGCGGCTGGCTCCGTTGCTGAGCAGAGCGGCGCCGATCAGCCCGGAGACCGGGCGGCTTCCGGTGATCGCCTCGTCCGCCGCCCGCGGGTCGTCCTTGGCCAGCCAGAAGCCGCCCGGCTGGTTGCGGTGGGCGCGCAGGTCCCGCAGGAGCCGGTGGTACTCGTCACCGCCCTTGGCGGCGGCCTCGATCGCGGGCTGGTACGACCGGCTGATGATCACCTCACGGGGGTCGGACACGACGAACGGATCATCATCCGCTCGGTCGAGCACGAGGACCGAGTCACCGAGCACCAGGTACTCGAGGAGGCCGTCGGACAGGCGCAGGACGGCTACGGTCGCCGACGGGCTGATGGGGTCGGCCACGTCGCAGGTGTCACGGTGACCGTCGGTCACCTGCTCGATGGCCTCGGCGAGCAGCGCCGGAAGGCTGCGGTCCTGCACGAGTGACAGAAGGCCGAGGAGGCTGCTTCCCAGGCGGTTGGCGTACCAGGCCACGCCGTGCCGGCAGATCGATTCGGCGCCGGGGATGCCGGCGCCGTCGATGAGCACCGCTGCCGTCGGTCCGGCGCAGGTGAAGTCCTCGTTCGCGCGGTCAGCCCGCTTTGGAACGCTCGCCATCGTCACCCGCACGTCCTGCCGCCTTCGGCCTGGCGGCGACGTCCCGCGCGGTGAGCTTCGGACACAGAGCCGGAGCGACGGACGGAGCCGGCGCGCAGGCACCCTGAGTCGCTGGCGTTCACGCTGCTCAGGACGCCCGGTCGAGTCGGCGAGCGACTGAAGCGACCGGGGGGAGGGGATTCATGGCCTGCGTTTCGTTCCGCGTCGATCTGCGTCACAGAGCGCAACCTTCAGTCGCTTCGGTCGCTGGAGTGTTCCGGAAAGGCCCCTGAGCAGCAGCAGCGCGCAGTGACCGACGAGCGTCTCAGCCGAGCGAACCTCTGCCTCCCCGACGGCAGCGACCGAGGGCGGCACGTATACCTGCCCTCCTCGACTCACCCTCCGTAGCTCTTGGCCGAATCGGCGCGGCCGGTCGCTCGAGTCGCTCTCAAGGCGCACCGAGATGTCAACGGCTGCCCGACAGAACGTTGCGGGCGATCTCGTCCCGTTCGGCGGCCTGCGCCTCGGCCGCCGACTGCTCGGCCAGCACGCGGGCGTCGTAGGCGGTGCGCGCGGCGGCGATCTCGTTCTGGTGGGTCTCCGTCCAGGTGACCAGCGCGCGGATGGTGGCGTGCAACGTCGTGCCCAGCGCGGTCAGCTCGTAGTCGACTCGCGGAGGGACGGTCGGGTGCACGGTCCTGCTCACCAGCCCGTCGCGCTCCAAATGCCGCAGCGTGCGGGTGAGCATGCGCTGGCTGACGCCGTCGATCCTGCGGCGAAGCTCGGAGAAGCGCAGGGAGCGCTGGTCGAGCAGGGCGATGACCAGCAGTGACCATTTGTCCGCGACGCGGTCGAGTATCTGCCGGACCTCGCAGTCCTCGCGCGTGTCCCACTGGAGAACGTCGTAGTCGCCGTCGGTATCACCGCAGTAACCGAGGGACTTAGAAGTGCCATCTTCCATGACATCTGATGATGCTCGACGATTCTGCTGGTTACAAGAAGGAACCGGCAGGCCTTCCGGGAACCATGGCCGGTCCGTTGCCGCAGGCGTCTGCCGGATGGCTTACTCCCAGAACTCATAAGGGGCGCATCATGTCCATATCCAGATCGAGATCCACACCGAGCGGCCGTATGGACGCGCGCGCCTGGGGCGTGCTCTTCGTCCTCGCCGGGGCCGTCTTCCTGGAGGGGATCGACGTGGCGATGCTGAACGTCGCGCTGCCGGCGATCCGGGCCGACCTCGGCCTGTCGACCGGCACGCTCAGCGGCGTGGTCAGCGCCTACGTGCTCGGTTACGGCGGATTCATGCTGCTCGGCGGCCGGGCGGCCGACCTGCTGGGCCGCCGTAGGATGTTCCTGTTCTGGCTGACCGTGTTCCTGGTCTTCTCCGGCCTGGGGGGTTTCGCGACCGAAGGGTGGATGCTGCTGGTCGCCCGGTTCGTGACCGGGGTGGCGGCCGCGTTCATGGCTCCCGCCGGGCTCTCGCTGATCACCGTCAACTACCCCGAAGGGCCCCAGCGGACGCAGGCGCTCGGCGTGTACGCAGGGACAGCCGCCGGCGGCTTCTCCCTCGGCCTGGTCATCGGCGGGCTGCTGACCGCGATCGGATGGCGATGGGTGTTCTTCGCGCCGGTCATCCTGGCGGCGGTGATCCTCCTCGCGGCGCTGGCCCTGCTCAAGGAGAGCCCGACGCCCGAGCGCGGGCAGGGCGGCTTCGATCTGGCCGGCGCCCTCAGCATCACCGGCGCGATGCTGCTGCTGGTCTACGGGGTGGTCCGGCTGGAGCGCCCCGGCGACGACCTGGCGGTCACGCTCGGAGTGTTCGCCGGTGGCTTCGCCCTGCTGGCGCTGTTCGTACTGATCGAACGGCGTACGGCCAACCCCCTGGTGCGGCTGGGCATCCTGCGCTCGGGCCCGCTGGTACGGGCCAACCTGGGAGCGCTGCTCTTTCTCGCTTCGTTCGCGGGCTTCCAGTTCGTGGCCACCCTCTACCTGCAGGAGGTCCGCGGCTGGAGCAGCCTGCAGACCGGCCTGGCCATGCTGGTGATCGGCATGGACACGATCCTCGCGCCGACGCTCACCCCGCGGCTGGTCAACCGGTTCGGCAACGTACGCGTGCTGCTCGGCGGGCTGGTGGCCGCCGCCCTGGGCTACGCGCTCTTCCTGCCGATCGGGATGGACTGGACCTATGCGGCCATGCTGCCGACCATGCTCCTGCTCGGCGTCGCGTTCTCCCTGGCCTACGGCCCGCTGACGATGGCGGCGACAGAGGGGGTCGAGGAGCACGAGCACGGCCTGGCGAGCGGGCTGCTCTACACCGCCCTGCAGTTCGGCACGGCGCTCGGTCTGTCGGCGGTGACGGCCGTGAGCGTCGCGGCGCTCGGCGAGGCCACCACGCGGGCGGCGAGGCTCGATTCCCTCCAGCTCGCCCTCGTCGTCCCGGTCGTGGCCGCGATCACCGCCGCCGTGATCACCGCCTTCGGGACCCGCCGCCGTGCCGGAGACTCGCCGGCCACCATCGAATCCGTCCCGGCCTCGGCCTGACCCCCGATCGGAGTGCCTCATGGCAGACAAGGTGACGTCGTTCGACGAGATCGAGAAGCAGTTCGCCGCCTACATCGGCGACATCGTGTACGCCACCATGACCACGGTGGACGCCAAGGGACGCCCGCGGGCGCGCGTCCTGATACCGATCTGGGAAGTGGTCGACGGCCGCCCTCTCGGCTGGCTGGCCACCTACCGGACCCCGGTGAAGACGGCACACCTGGCCCGCAACCCGCACACCACGTTCTCCTACTGGAGCCCCCGCCAGAACGCCGTGAGCCTGGACACCGTGGCCGAATGGGTGAGCGACCCGGCGGTCGTGCGCCGGGTGTGGAACCTCTACCGCGAGGGCAGCCCGCCCGGAGCGGGGTACGAGCTGGGCAACTTCTGGAGCAGCCCCGAGGATCCCCGGCTGCACGTCCTGCGGCTGACCCCATGGCGCGTCCAGGTCATCCGGGGCGCCGACCTGCACAGCAGGATCTGGCAGGCGGAGCCCGCCTGACCGGAGCGGGCGCGCCCGCGCCGCCTGCTTCAAGGAGTGAGGACGAGGCGGCCACGGAGACCGCCTTCGGCGAGGCGCCGGTGGGCGGCGGCGACCTGGTCGAGCGGCATGCTCTCAGCCACGCGCAGGGTGAGGGAACCCGCTTCGACCAGGGCGGCGAGCCTGGAGAGGAGGGCGCCGTCGGCGCGGATCCAGTGATGGAAGACCCGGATGCCGCGCAGCGGAAGCGGCGCCCCTCCCGCCACCAGCGCGGCGAACGCTCCCCCCGACCGGACCGCGTCGAGGGCGGCCACCCCGGCCACGGCGGCGTCCAGCGCCGCGTGCGCTCCGCCCGGGACGAGGCGACGGACCGCCTCGCCCAGCCGCGCCGTACGCGGCACGAACAGCTCGGCCCCCAGCCTGCGGACGAGCGGTTCGTCATCGGCACCGGCGACCGCGATCACCCGGAGCCCGCGCGCTGCGGCCAGCTGGACCGCGAAGCCGCCGACGGCGCCGGCCGCCCCGGTCACCAGCAGCGTCTGCCCGTGATCCAGGTCGAGCCCGTCGAGCGCCTGGGCGGCGGTGAGGCCGTTCAGGGGGAGTGTGGCGGCTTGTACGGATGAGACGCCCGCCGGCGCGGCGGCGACCGCGTCCCGCGTCGAGGACGACGTGTTCGGCCTGAGCGCCGAGCGGGACGTCCAGCCGGTCGGACAGGCCGATCACCCGGTCACCGCGCCGGAGGCCGGTCACCCCTGGGCCCGTCTCCTCGACGGTTCCGGCGACGTCCCATCCGATGCCGATCACGTCCCGCCCCGGCAGCAGGCCCGCCTCGGTGAGCGCGCCGGACCGGGTCGCCAGATCGACCGGGTTGACCGTCGCGGCCTCGACCCGGATCCGGACCTGTCCCTCTCCCGCGACCGGCATCGGCACGTCGGCGATCTGGAGAACCTCCGGGCCGCCGAACGTACGGATGACAACTGCACGCATGAAGCCTCCTCGTCGTCCCACTTTCAGGATTCGACGACGACCCTACGGATGCCTGCTCTCCAAAAGGAAGTAAGCACCTGGAAGTGCGTAACGCACCCGCAGGAGCGCGATGGTCACTCCACCCGCTCCTCGGCTACGGGTCCGCCGACGATCTCGGCGCGGGGCAGCAGGGAGAGCGTCTGGAGGGCGCGCAGGAAGCCCTGCCGGTCGGCCTCGGGCAGGCGGGCGAGCAGGCGCTCCTCGTTGGCCTGGATCTCGGCGCGTACCGCCCGGCGCCTCGCGCGGCCCTCGTCGGTGATCGCGAGGATGCGGGCGCGGCGGTCGCGCGGGTCCGGATCGCGGGTGATGAGCCCGTCCGCCTGCAGTCTGTCGAGGGTGGTGATGATGCGGGTCTTGTCGGCGCCGATCGTCTCGGCCAGGGCGGCCTGGGTGCGTACGGCGCCGTCGTCCAGGGCGCCGAGCACGATGTAGCCCCACATGGACAGGCCGTGCTCCGCCAGCACCGGGAGCTCGGCCGCGATGAGCGACTGCAGGAGGGGCTGCAGCATCGCGGCCAGGTCGCGGCGACTCGTCACGCGGTCATACTACCCTTTGACAGATGATAAGCAGCCGTAGATCATATGCCGGTGCTTACTAATGAAAAGGTCGACATCGTCGCCCTCGACGCGCAGGCCGTGCGGGCCAGCGTCGAGCTGGCCTCCCGCGTGCGGCCCGCGGACCTGGCCCGCCCGACGCCCTGCCTCGGCTGGACCGTGTACGGCCTGCTCGCGCACATGGCCACCCAGCATCACGGGTTCGCCGCGGCGGCCAGGGGCGACGGGGACATCGCCCAGTGGCGCTTGCGCTCTCTGGGCGACGACGTCGTGGCGAGCTACCGGGACGCGGCCGACCATGTCCTGACGGCCTTCGCCGCCGACGGCGTGCTGGAGCGGAGCTTCCCCCTGCCCGAGATCGCCACCGGGTTCGCCTTCCCCGGCAGGCAGGCCGTCGGCTTCCACTTCATCGACTACGTCGTCCACTCGTGGGACCTCGCCAAGGCGCTGGGCCTTGACGTCGAGTTCCCGCCGGACCTGCTGGAGGTCGCCCTGGACGTGGCCCGGGCCGTTCCTGACGGCGAGACCCGCCGCGCTCCCGGAGCGGCCTTCGCGCCGGCGCTCGCCTGGGAGGGAGAGTCCCGCCTGGACCAGATCGTCGCCATCCTGGGCCGGTCGCCGCGCTGGCCCGGCTGAACGCCGTGCCGCGAGAGCATCCCCGCTACGAGGCCGAGCGCTCAGCGGGTCATGAGAACGTCGACTCCTTCGGCGCCGGGTCGTCGGTCCAGCCCAGGCGCTTGATCACGTACGCCGCCTCCCCCTCGACGTCCTCCACGGCGAGCAGGTCTCCGCTGTCCCGATCGACGATGATGCGCTGACGGGCGGGCGCCTCGCCGTAGATCAGCGCGACCCCGGTCCGGCCGTCGAGGTCGGTAACGTCGTTCTCGACCCGCACGCCCGGCAGGCCGGCGAGCACCCGGTAGAGCGCGGCCCTGGTGGCAGAGGTGCTCTCGACGTCGAGAAGCAGCCATTTGCCCGCCCCCCACAGCCACGCCTCCGGGGCCTCCTTGTCGTTGGCCCGCAGCATCTCGGCCTTGAGCGCCTCGGGTGTCGTGGGCAGCTCCGTCACGGGCTTGGTCGTCAGCCTCAGCGGGGTGAAGTACGTCTTTCCCAACTGGCAGCCGTCGCACAGGTCGGGCGAGCCGGCGTCCTTCCACGCCTGCTCGTCGGCGGGCGTGAGCGGTTCGGCGGCGACAGGTCCGCGCTGGGTGCGATACCCGTGTTTCCTGCTCGCCCACAGCACGTCGCTGACCCGTTGCTCGACGGTGTAGGTCGCGGTCTTCACCCGCTTCACCTGCACCATTTCCCGCCGCCACCATGCCCCGGCCCCCGGGGGCTGGGCGGCCAGCCGGTCGGCCGCCGCGGCGAGCACCGCGTCCGCGTCCGCCTCCGGCGACGCGGCCGTCTGGACGCCCGTCCGGTCCAGGAGCGGCATCGCCACGTAGCCTCCGGCCATCACCGCGCTGACGGCCACGGTCGCGAGCACCACCTTGGGCCAGACCGGCCGGTGCCGCCGCCGCGCGGCGCCCAGCATCCGGGCGCGGGCGGCCGTCAGCGTGGCGTGGTCGGCGGGCGGCGCCTGCGGCATCACCTCGTCGATGAGCTGGAATTCCTTCATCACACCTCAACTCCCAACGTGTCACGAAGCTTCGTTCTGGCCCGGCTGAGCCGGGAGGCGACGGTGCCGTAGGCGATGCCGAGCGCCGCCGCGACCTCGTCGTAGGTCAGCTCGCCGTAGGCGACGAGCAGCACCACGTCGCGCTCACCGCGCGACAGCCCGGCCAGTGCGGCCGAGAGCTGCTGTACGGTCACCCGCGCCGCGACCCGATCCACCACCCGCTGGTCGTGGCCGTCCTCGTCGGGAGGCGGCCCCGACCTGGCCAGCGCCCGGTATCGCCGCAGCTCGGCACGCCGGTGCCGGCCGATGAGCTTGGTGGCGATGCCGTACAGCCAAGGTCTGACGCCGCCTTTGGCGGCGTCGAAGCCGTCACGCCCGCGGAAGGCGATCAGGAAGGTCTCGGCGGCGAGGTCCTCGGCGATGTCGAGGTCGAGGCGGCGGCTGATGTAACCGCGGATCTCCTCGTAATGGGCATCGAAGAGGGCGGAGAATCGCTCGGGATCGGCGACCGCTCCGTCGAGGAACGTGGTCATGCATCGGTCTCTCTCGCCGGGGATGTCGGACACTACTGATTGCCCGGTCGCCGCCGACCCTTCCGTGCGAGTTTCCGCCGCCGCTCGGCGTCGCGGCCGCGGATGCGCGGCGCCACCGCTGCCGATAGAGTCGTCGTGATCATCGACGCGGGGGGACGAGTGGCCAGCCAGAGCAGGGGACGGCCGGGCTGGCTGCACGTGGGAGCGCTCGAGGATCGGCTGACCCGGGCGTGGGAGGCCGGCGCGTTCCCGCCCGCCGAGGTACTGCTCGCCATCATGACGCTGTCCGCGGTGCCGCGGGCCCTGGGCACCCGCCTGGCCGCGCACCTGGACGGCGGCATCGTGGTGGGGCCCGGGGCCGTGCCCGATCTGCCGGGGTTCGAGGCGCTTCGCGGCGTCCCGCTGCCGGTGCAGCAAGGGGATTGGGAGCGCAGCGCGGGCGTCTACGACCCCGTACGGCGGCGGGTCGGCGTCGGCAGCGTGCCGTCCCCATCGGTCAGCGTCGCGGGGCACGAGCTGGGGCACGCCACGGACCACCTCGACGGCATGGCGTCGCGCGGCGTGTTCTGGTCGCGGCTGCACGCGCTGCGCGCGCCGCACCTGGCGCCGCCCTACCGGCAGGACGCCGCCGAGCTCTACGCCGAGGCCTTCGCCTGCGTCCTGGTACGGCGGGCGAGACGGCTGATCGATCTGTTCGGCGACGAGGACGCGGCCCGGCACGCCTACTTATGGTTTTCTGGCCGGTACGGGATCGGCTGAGCGGAATTGTCTCCTTCTCCGGAGAGTCAGGCGCGCTATTCTGGGAAGGACAGGTGACTGATGAGACGGAAGGGGCGCAGCTCATGACCGCTGTCATGCTGGCCGGCGGCGTCCTGCGCATCCCCGAGTCGACCGTGCTGGCCGACGGCACCATTGTCGACGGGACCCGCGACATCCCGCCCGACGCCCCCGACTACGAGCTCTGGCTGCCGTACGCGATGCCCGAAGAGGCCGCCTGGCACGGCGACGCCGACGACCTGAGGATCCTGGCCCGCTGGCGGGCCGCCGCGAGCGCCTGACCGTCAGGACCGGGTCCCGCTGCCGCCGTGCCGGGTCTCGTGCAGGTGCAGCCATCGCCATCCGGCCGGCCCGTCCTGGAGGACGACGGTGGCCAGCCGCCCCTCGTCGTCCTGCCATTCCTCGTAGCGGGCCACGACCAGGCCGGGGGCCGTGGTCACCACGGCGACGGCCCTGATCTCGATCCGCGCGTCCGGCCGGCCCCCGTAGGCCGGCTCCACCTCGGCGAGCACGTCGCCGCGCGACAGCAGCCGCCCGTCCGGGGCCACCATCGTGAAGCCGGGCGCGTGCGCGGCGGAGAACAGGTCGAAGGCCGCCCGCGGCGCCCTCCCGGCCAGCCACTGCTCGATCACCTGGTGATGCCGTACGACCTCGGCGCGCACCGCGTCCGTGAGGTCCCGGTCCGTCCCCGTCACCGCTGCCGGCTCCACGCCTGGCGGGCCGCCCAGTCGGCCGGCGAGGTCACCTCGATGCCGAGCCGCTTCGCGCCCCCGGACGGAGCGGCGTACAGCTCCCGTCCCGGCCCGGCGACCCACCGGTACGTCGCGGCCACCCCCTCCGCCACGTCAGGCCCGAGCGCCGCGGCCGCGCCCGCCACGAACGCGTCCACGTCCATCGCCTCGTACCGTGCCCCGAACGCGGCCGCCAGCTCCGGACCGGTCACCGGCTCCCCGCCGAGATCCAGCGTGGCGCCCACCAGGTCGTCGCCGGTGAGCGCGGCCAGCGTGGCGGCGGCCAGGTCGGCGTGGCTGAGCCAGGCCACCGGCACGCTCGCCGGCAGGGGATAGCGCAGGACGCCCTCGCCGGTCAGCCCTTGCCGCACCCAGGGCGCCGCCAGGTTCTCCAGGTAGATCGGCGGGCAGAGCACCACCGTCGGCACGGGCGAGTCCAGCACCGCCCGTGCCGCGGCCCGCCGCGTGTCGAACGCCGCCGCGCCGGTGCCGGCTCGCGGCAGCCGGTTGCCCGGGTTGAACACCAGCCGCGCCACCCCGGCGGCCGCCGCCTCCGCCAGCACGTTGCGCGTGTACGCCGCCACCCGGTCGGGGTCGTACTCCAGCGGCAGCGCCATCGACACGTGCGTGACGCCGGCGAACGCCTCCCGCAGCCGCCCGCGATCCCCCAGGTCGGCCCTGACGGGCTCCACCCCCTCCGGGACCGCCCCGGTACGGGACACGCCCCGCACCGCCAGCCCCTCCTCCACGAGCCGCCGGGCCACCGCCCCGCCCTGGGCGCCACCCGCGCCGAACACCAGAACCGTCATGCCCTCAACCTCCCAGCCACGACGCGTACGATCCATAAAGGAAAGTCCTCAAGCCTTTAAGGAACGTCCGTGGAAGACGACGACCTGCTGAGCGAACTCCTCGCCCCGCTGCGGCTGGAGGGCGTCTTCCACAGCCGCTGGACGGCCCGCTCGCCCTGGGGCGTCGCCGGAGAGGCGGAGGACTGCGCCCTGCTCCACTACGTGCAGGCGGGAACGTGCACGGTCGAGCTGCCCGGCCACGCCCCGGTGCGGCTGGCGGCCGGCGACCTCGTGGTGTTCCCGCACGGCACCGCCCACCGGCTCGCCGACGCTCCCGGCCGCGCCACCGTGCCGCTGGCGAGCCTGCTGCCCGCCCGGCCGCCGGGCGGCGTGCGCACGGTGCGCATCGACGGGCCCGGCGCGGCGACCACGATGTTGTGCGGCGGCCTGCACTACGACCCCGCCGCGGCCGCGCCCCTGTACCGGGCGTTGCCGCCGGTGCTCGTGCTGGAGCGGGCCGCGCTGCGGCGACAGCCGCTGCTGGCAGGCACGCTGGACGGTCTGGCGCGGGAGTGGGACCAGAGCGCGCCGGGCCAGACGCTGGTGGCGCTGCGCGCCTTCGAGCTGGCCTTCGTGCTGGCGCTGCGGGCGGCGCTGGGCGCTCTGGCGGACGGCGAGCCGATCCTGCGGGCGCTGCGTCATCCGTCCGTGGGGCCCGCGCTGCTGGCGGTGCACCGCAGGTTCGCCGAGCCGTGGACGCTGGACCGGCTCGCCGCCGAGGCCGGGATGTCGCGCTCGGCGTTCGCGGCGGCGTTCCGCGAGCTGGTCGGCGTGGCGCCGATGCGGCACCTGACCGCGCGGCGGCTGCAGGAGGCCGCCCGGCTCCTCGCCGGGACCGCGCTGCCGCACCACGCCGTCGCGCGGCGCGTCGGCTACCGGTCCGAGGTCGGGTTCCACCTGGCGTTCAAACGGGAGTACGGCCTCACTCCCGGCGACTACCGGCGGGCCGCGTCGCCGGTCCTGCCGCCGGCGATGGCGCGGACAGCGACTGAAGCGACTCAAAATCCGAACTAGCGTCGCCGGTCGGAGCGACCGGGTGGTCGTCGACCGACATGGAGTTGCACAGGCGTCCGCCCTTGGTCGTGAGGCGGAGGAAGGCGCGGCCGAGCCCCGCGGGCAGCGCGGAGACCGGGCGTCCACGGCTGCCGACCTGGAAAGGCTCCACCCGCACGGCCGGCACGCGCCGCACCGTGCGGGACCGGGCTCCTGACCGGCCGGGATCACCGTCCCATGACGGAACGCTGCCGCGACGTCAGCCGGGGTCCGGCGTCGCCACCCGCTCAATGATCACGATCGGGATCTGTCTCGATGTCTTGCGCTGGTAGGCGGCGTAGTGCGGCCATATTCCGGTCATCGTCTCCCACAGGCGAAGCCGTTCGTCCTCGGTCGCCGGGCGGGCCACCGCGTCGAACACCTCGGCCCCGACCTGCACGCTGACCTGTGGCTGGGCGAGCAGATTGTGCAACCAGAGCGGATGGCCGTCGGCACCGCCGTTGGAGGCGACCACGAGGTAGCGGTCGCCGTCGCGGCCGTAGATGAGGGCGGTACGCCGGGGCAGTCCCGAGCGGCGGCCGATCGTGGTGATCAGCAGCGTGGGCGCCCCGTGGAAGAGGTGACCGCGCTGGCCGCCGGACTCGGTGTAGCTCTTGATGTGCCTGGCCACCCACCCGGTGGGGCTGTCGAGGGGCTCCTGGCTCATCGCGCCGTCCCGTCCACGCGGTGGTCGGTCCGCTCGCGCCGGCAGGCGGGGGAGGCGTTCGCCGCTGTCGTGCTACGCATGGAACTCCTTAAGAAGGTGTACCCAAATTTGGCTACCCAAATTTGGGTATCGAACTATGGCTTATCCACTTCCTCACCGTCAAACCGCTCAGACTGGCTCCTCGCCGCGTTCCAGCCGCCCGATCAGGTCACGGACCCACGCCGCCTCACCCGCCGCCTGTGCCGCACGCAGGTCGAACAGCTCTGCGACGCTCCTCGGCCGCCTTCCCTCCCGGGCCGTGGCCACGAGCTGCTCCCGCTCGCCGTCCAGGGCTTCCACCCGCTCCTTGAGCAGCTCGATCACCTCCGCCACGGGCAGCGTGGGAAGCAGCACGAGGGCCGCGTTGAGCAGCTCCGGACGCCGATCGGGGACCCTCAGGGCGCTTCTGAGCAGTCTGAGGAACGTCTCCTCGCCCTTCTCGTTGATGGCGTAATCGACGCGGCCCGGCCATTCGTACACCTCGCTGGTGTCCAGCAGACCTTCCTTGGCCAGTTGGCGCAGCGCGTGGTAGATCGAGCCCGACCTGAGACCCGCCCATTGCCCGGCCTCCCACGACTCCAGTTCGGAGCTCACCAGATAACCGTGTGCCTGACCGTGCAGCCGCACCACGCCAAGGACCAGCAGTCGCGTCGCCGACATCGTCTCCCTCAACTCGCCGGGGCCCGGCCCCCGCCAAGCAGCCGCCCTGCCGGACAGGCTAGTACTCCGGTGACACCCGCGATCACGTCCGGATCTGCGCTGGTAGTGGCAGCTCCGGACCGTGGCCTGGGTGCCGGGTCAGCACGAGTGCGGCGAGCGGTCTGCGAGATCGCTGCGAGGACCTCGGCGAGCAGCGTGGCTGTGAGCGACAGCCGGCGGAGCCGACGCCAGGCGGCTCACGACCTGAGGCCACCGGCGCAGCCTGACAGAATCGGGCCCATGATCGACGACTTCGCGAAGGACAACTTGCACGAAAGACTGCGGCGGGACCGCAAGGCGCTGCTCTGGAAACTCGACGGCTTGTCCGAATACGACGTCCGCCGTCCTTTGACAGCGACCGGGACCAACCTCCTCGGCCTGGTCAAACACATGGCCACCTGTGAGGCCAGGTACTTCGGCGAGGTCTTCGGCCGCCCTTCCTCCGAACCGCTGCCCCGGTGGCAGGACTCCGACGGCAGCGATCTGTGGGCGACCGAGGACGAGACCCGCGAGCAGATCATCGGGTTCTACCGGCGCACGTGGGAACACTCGGACGCGACGATCAACGAGCTTCCCCTCGACGCCCCCGGCCGCGTGCCGTGGTGGCCGGAGTCGACGCCGGCCTGGCACACGAACCTGTTCGCCATCATGGTTCATGTCCTCTGCGAGTCCACCCGCCATGCCGGGCACGCCGACATCCTGCGCGAGGGCCTCGACGGCCGGACCGGATTGCGCGCCGAATACGAGGAGCAGATCGACGAGGAAGCCCGCGCAGCCTACTGCGCGAAGATCGAGCAGGCCGCCAGAGCGGCCCGTACCCCTTGAGGCTTCACCGCGATCGCGCCACCGGGGCCGCGCCCTTGGCGGGGGCCACGGTTCACCTCCGCCCCCACCAGTGAGATCACTTGAACGTTCCACATCGGAGTGCTGCGGCTCCCGGCGCCGGCGACCACCAGACCGCTGCCGCCCCCGACATCACGGCCAGGAGCACCGCCGCAAACCGAACGGCGAAGCCCAACAGCGCCTCCGGCCTGCCGGACAGGGCACGCGCGATCGCCACCCGCTGCTGCCGGCCACCGGACAACTGCGCCGGGCGATGCCCCTCCCGCCCGGCCAGCCCGACCCGGTGCAGCAACTCCCGCACCCGTGACGGGTCGGGCCGCCGCCGGGCCAGTCCGCGGGACCGCATGATCATCAGCTTGCCGGAACGGGTCTGTCACCGCCCATCGGGCATCACCCCTGTACGGTCCCCGAAACCCTGCACGTCCCTGTCGCCTCGACCCTGACCGAGCGCGAGATCGGGACCCGTACGCGAGGCCGGGGGAGCCGAGGCGCCTCGCGCCGCCGCTGCAGCGTGCCCGACGTTCACCATGCTCGCCGGCCGGCTGAAGGAGGAAAGCCTTTGCGTCGGCAGGAGATCGCTCCGCTACGATGAGCAACTGAGCGGATACAGTTCGCGATCATCCCTGCTCTGGAGCTCCCCATGCGCATCTCTTCCGTACTGCTCACCTGCCTGGCGATCGCCGGCGCCGCGCTGGCTCCCGCCGGGGCCGCGGCCGCCGACGACGACGGGCCCGACGCCAAGCGCTACATCGCCTCCTACCACTCCGAGTCCGGATGCCAGGCGGCCGGCCGCGAGGGTGTGCGGAAGCGGCACTGGACCAACCCCACCTGCGTGAAGACCATCCGCATCCAGCTCGGCACGTGGGACCTTTGGGTGGACTGACGCCGGAGCTCGCCACCGCCCCCCGGTGGCACACCCGCGGCGCGCACCTGGCCGGGATGGCCTCGGCGCTGTTGCTGGCCGTCCTGGTGGCGAGGTTCGCGGTGACGCTCCCCGACTGGGGGCGGGCCGGGCCGTCGCCGCCCGGCCCGGCCCGGGTGACCGCCGAGGTGACCCGGCTGGTGGTAGGGCTGCCGGTGTGCGTGGTCGCCGTGCTGCTGCTGGCCGACCGGTACGCCTTCCGCAGGGGCCGGCTCGTGCTGGCCGCCGGGGGAGCGTGGATCGTGCTGCCGGCCGTGTCCGACGTGCTCGCGCACCTGCGCGGCCCGGCGGCTCCCGTGGCGGCCGCCGCGCTCCTGCTGGGCGCGGCCGGGGCCGTCTGCCAGCCGTTGACCGTGCTGCTGTTCCCGCTGTGCCTGCTGCCCGGCTCGGCCTCGCGCCGCTGGCGGCGGATGGTGGTGCTGGTGGCGGCCGCCGCAAGCGTCCAGTACGCGGTGATCTGGACCCTCGGCACCCCGGGCCTGCCCGGGTTCGCCAGCCCGTGGCTGGAGACGGCGGCGGGGGAGTGGGCCGCGGACCTGCTGCACGACAGCCACGCCCTCCTCGACTGGGTGACCCTGGCCGTGACCGTGGCGATGACGGCCGATCTGGCGCGCGGCGCGTGGCGGGCGCCCGCCGGTGAGGGTCGCGGGGTCCGGGGGCTGATCGCGACGGCGTACCCGCTCTACGTGTGCCTGCTGCTGTCCGACCTGTGGGGAGAGACCTGGACGGTGGTGGCGCGGGCGGCCGGTGTCGCGCTGTGGGGGGCCATGATCTGCCTGGCCGCCTCCCGGGGCGGCATGTGGCGGCTGGAGCGGGTCACCAGCCATCGCATGGCCCGCGCGTTCGTGCTGGCCGTGCTGGTCATCGCCGCGACGTGCGCCGCCACCGGGGCGTGGGCGGCCTTCCCCGCCACGCGCACCGCGGCGACCGTGATCGTGGCCTGCTGCGCCCTGGTGGCGGGCTGGGCCGCCCGGCCGGTCGTGCGGCACGCCGTGCTGGCGATCGAGCGGGCCTTCTACGGCCCGCGCGCCCGCCCGCACGAGGCCGTACGCGCGCTGGCGGTACGCCTCCAGCAGGCCCCGCACCCCGGTTCGGTGCCCGAGCAGATCTGCCGCAGCGTCGTGGAGGACCTGGGCCTGTCCGGGGCGCGGATCGGCGTCGAGACCCGGGCGGGCCAGCGGGTGCTGGCCGCCGCCGGCTCGCCGGTGAGCGGGCCGGGGCAGGTCTTCCCGCTGCGCCACCACGGGCAGGTGGTGGGCCGCCTGGAGGTGGCCCGCGACGGCGCGAGCACACCCGCCGAACGCGACACCGAGCTCCTGTCGCTGCTGGCCGACCAGGCCAGCCCGGCGCTGGCCGCGCTACGGCTGGCCGAGGACGCGCGGGCCGCCCGCGAACGCCTGGTGCTGGCCCGCGAGGAGGAACGCCGGCGGTTGCGCCGCGAGATCCACGACGGCCTCGGCCCCCAACTCGCCGCGGTCCGGCTCCGGCTGGGCGTCGCGCAGGCGTGCGGCCTGCCGTCCGCCGCCGACGCCCACCTGCGCGAGGCCGTCGAGGTCCTGGGCGAGGCACTGGCCGAGGTGCGCAGGATCACGGCCGGGCTGACCCCCGCCACCCTGGTCGACCGGGGGCTGCTCGACGCGACCCGGATCCTGGCGCACCGCCTCACCACCGACGCCGTACGCGTCACGGTGACCGACCCGGCCACCCCGCTGCCCGCCCTGCCCCCGGCGGTGGAGACCGCCGCGTACCGCATCACGGCCGAGGCCGTCACCAACGCCGTACGCCACGCCGGGGCGCGCGGGGTCGAGGTGACGTTCACCGCGCGCCCCGGCGCGCTCACGGTCACCGTCACCGACGACGGCACCGGCTTCGACGCCGGCGCCCTGCCCGGCACCGGCCTGTCGTCGATCGCCGAACGCGCCGAGGAGATCGGCGGCGCGGCCACGATCGACACCGCCCCCGGCGGCACCACCGTGACCGCCACCCTCCCCACCACCCTCGGAGACCCCCATGAGTGAGACCGGGCCACGCGTCTGGCGGGTGCTGCTGGTCGACGACCACCCCCTGTTCAGGGAGGGGCTGGCCGCCGCGGTCGGCCTGGACGCCGAGTTCGAGGTGGTGGCGCAGGCGGCCACCGGCGAGGAGGCCCTGGCCGAGGCCGCCCGCACCGCCCCCGACCTCGTCGTCATGGACCTCAACCTGCCGGGGCAGTCGGGCATCGAGGCCACGCGCGACCTGCTGCGCGCCCACCCCGGCATCCGGGTCCTGGTCATGACCATGTCCGAGGACGACGACAACCTGCTGGCGGCGATCCGCGCCGGGGCCCGCGGCTATCTCCTCAAGGGCGCGGTACGTGAGGAGATCCTGCTGGCCCTGCGTACGGTCTGCCGGGGCGGAGCGGTGTTCAGCCCGCACATGGCCGAACGGCTGACCCGGCTGTTCGCCGCCTTCACCGCGGCCCCCGCCAAGGAGGCCTTTCCGACCCTGACCGCCCGGGAACGCGAGATCCTCGACCTGCTGGCCCAGGGGCTCGGCTACCGGCAGATCGCCCAGCGGCTGTTCGTCACGGACAAGACCGTGCGCAACCACGTCGGCTCGATCTTCGCCAAGCTGCGGGTGCCCGATCGGGCGGCGGCCATCGTACGGGCGCGGGACGCCGGGCTGGGCTCGGGATGACCGGAGGAGGCATGACCTCCCGAGCCCGCCGCCGTCATCCGGCCGCCGTCATCCGGCCCGTCAGCGGTCGGTCCACAGGTTCCACATCCAGCCTTCCGCGCACTGGTACTGCGACCAGTGCCCGCGGTCGACTCCCTGCTGACCGGCCGTGATGCAGTCGCTGTGGAACCAGAACTTGCCCCGGTGCACGGGCAGGTCGGCGGGCGCCGCGGCCGTGACGACGGCGCCCTGCTGGTGGGCCGTGGTGGTCTCCGCGGCGGCGGCCTGGGCGAAGCCGGCCAGAACGAACACGAACCCTGCGGCGGCGAGCATGCGCTTCATGAGCGATTCCCTTTCTCGGGGCTTTCGAGCCGGCGCTTCCGGCTCTTCGAACACCTGAAGCTTCGGCCGCCCGGTGTCCTGGGCACATGGGGCACACGCCATGTCCCCGCCCTGACGCCTGCCCGGTGCACGACGTCCGCGGGGCGACACCGACCGCCCCGCGCACCTGCCGGGCGCTGTTCAGCTCCCCGGCGGCCACGCCGGCGTACTCCGGGTCGCCGCGGATGGAGGTGGCGGCCTGCCATACCACAGCGTTATGGGCAAATTGGGAGGTATCACCCGGGTCGCGTGCGATGCCAATCTGAGGGCACCCCAGCCGGCTGGGGCTCGTCCACTCCACCCCCCTGAGGAGCAACGAGCGTGAACCCCAAGCTCAGGTTGGGCACTGCCACCGTCCTCGCGTTAGCCCTGGCCATCACCGTACCGTCGGGCCTCACCAGCGCGAACGCCCAGGCGGCCGACCCTCCCTCACCCGCGGAGCGCAGCGCCGCGGTGGCGAGCGCGCAGAGCGTCATCGCCGCCGACCGGACGCAGCTCCGAGCCACCGACCAGGACACCTTCTCCCTGTCGTCGGCCATCGCCGGCGTCAACGGCATCCAGCACCTCACGTACGCGCGCACCTACGCGGGACTGCCCGTCTTCGGCGGCGAGGTGGTCGTGACGACCGACAAGTCCGGTAAGTCGGTCAGCGCCATCGACACCGGCCAGCAGGCCACGATCTCCCTGGACACCAAGCCGCAGATCGCCGCGCAGGCGGCGGTGGACACGGCCCGCGCCGCGGCGCCCAAGGCCACCTCGATCGGCACCCCCGCTCTCGTGGTGCATGCCACCACGCCCACCCCACGCCTGGCGTGGGAGGTCGTCGCCGCCAACGACGACCGCTCCAGCATCGTGCACGTGTACGTGGACGCGCGTGACGGCCAGGTCATCGACCAGTGGGACCAGGTGGTCGACGGCACCGGCGACAGCTACTACAACGGCACGGTCACCATCGACACCTCCCCCGCGTACGTGATGCGCGACCCCACGCGCACCGGCGTCCAGTGCGGCGGACAGAACGGCTCGGTCTACACCAAGTCGACCGACAACTGGGGCAACGGCAGCGGCACCAACCTGGAGACGGCCTGCGTCGACGCGCTCTTCGCCGAGCAGCGCGAGTGGAACATGCTGCGCGACTGGCTCGGCCGCAACGGCATCAACGGCTCGGGCCGCGGCTACCCCGCCAGGGTCGGGCTGAACCAGGCCAACGCCTTCTGGAACGGCTCGTACGCCTCCTTCGGCCGTAACTCCGCCGGCACCCAGCAGGCCACCTCGATGGACGTCGTCGGGCACGAGTTCGGCCACGGCATCTTCCAGTTCTCCGGCGGCAGCGGCGGCAGCGGCAACGAGGCCGGCGGGCTGAACGAGTCCACGGGCGACATCTTCGGCGCGCTGACCGAGGCGTACGTCAACGAGCCCAGCACCCTCGACCCGCCCGACTACCTGGTCGGCGAGGAGGTCAACCTGGTGGGCCGCGGCGCGATCAGGAACATGTACAACCCGTCGGCGCTGGGCCACCCCAACTGCTACAGCTCCTCCATCCCGAGCACCGAGGTGCACGCGGGGGCCGGGCCGCAGAACCACTGGTTCTACCTGCTGGCCGAGGGCACCAACCCGAGCGGGAAGCCGGCCAGCAGCCGGTGCGACGGCGGCGCGGCCATCACCGGCGTCGGCGTCCGCAAGGCCGGGCAGATCTTCATGACCGGCCTGAACATGAAGACGGCGCCGTGGACGCATGCCAAGGCCCGCGTGGCCACGCTGCGGGCGGCCAGGACGCTGTTCCCCACCGGTTGTGTCGAGTTCAACGTCGTCAAGGCGGCCTGGAGCGGGGTGAACGTCCCCGCACAGAGCGGCGAGCCGACCTGCTCCTGAGCACGACGGCAGCCCTGTTCAGCGCGGATCACCGGTGATCCGCCTGAGCAGGGCGCACCGCGGCCGACGCCGGGGACGGCGGCGCTGAGGCCGCCTGCTCCGCGGACGCCTGCTCCGCGGCCGGCGTCCCCTAGCGGGTGGCGAGCGCGGCGGCGCGGTCGCGCAGGGAGGCGCGCAGCCACTCCGGGGACAGGGCCTTCCCGTCCGTGCCGAGCTGCCACAACGCCCAGACGGCGTGCCGCGCGCCCTGGAAGGTGACCTTCAGCCGCAGCAGGCCGTCCGCGTCGGGCTCCTCGGTGAGGACGGCCAGTGCGGTGCCCAGCAGTTCCTCCCGCCGCGCCGGGCGGGTGACGCGGCCGGCCCGACCGCCACCGGAGGGCTCAGGCCGGCGGCGGTCCGGCCTCCTCGCTCTCCAGCCGCCACTTGGACCCCCGCACCTCGTTGCGGACGTCGGCGGGCAGCCGGCGGCGCAGGGCCGGCTCCAGCAGCCAGCGCAGGAACGGGGCGAAGTCGATGGAGATCGTGCGCCGCACCCGAGAGACGCCGTCCGCGACGGCCTCCGCCTCGAAGGAGGCGCTGAAGCGGGACAGCAGGTGGTTGAGCCTCCGACAGCCTGCCGATCCGGTCCGGGGACGCCTCGGCCATCCCGTCGTGGTAGCGGAGCAGGCCGACGGCGGTGCGCCCGTACAGCTCCGCCCGCTCCCTGTCATTCGTGCTCAGCCGCGGCGCCTGCGTCTCCAGCAGCGCCACCAGGTCGTCGGCGATCAGCCCGGCCGCCGCGCCTCTGCGGACCGGCCGATCGACTGGGGCGGGTCCATGACGGTCGTCGAAGTACGCGTTCCCGCCGTCCACCTTGCTGGGGCATCGCGGCACGCTGCGGTTGCCACCGGCGACGCGGACCGGGATGAACGGGATCCGATGCTCCGGGACCGAGTTCATCAGTCAGGCGGGAGCAGTAGGGTTCCGCATCCTGCCTCAGAGGGGAAGCAGGGACTGTGCCCTGCCTGAGCGGGGGAGCGAGGTTCTGCGTCCTGCGTCGGCGGGCACGGGGTGAGGGTGGCTCTCTCGTCGAGACGGCGAAGCGGGTGCCTGTGGCTTCTCAGGAGGCTGGCCGGAGGCTCCGTCACTGGCTTGTCAGTGTTGTCCGGCGGGTTCGCGTCGCCGTTGCGTCGGCTCGGCGAAGGTGCTCTGTCCGGGGGTTTCGGAGCGAGCCGGGGAGCAGCGCAGGATCGCGGTCGCCACCGCCACCACCGCCAGGAGAGCGCCGGCGGCGAGCAGGGTCGTCGCGTCGGGGTGGATGAGTGCCTGGCCGCGCTGTGCCTGCCAGACCAGCAGTCCGGTGAGACCGGCGTACCCGAAGGCGGCCACGATCACCAGCGGGACCCGGCGCACCCACAGCGCGATCAGCGGCAGCACCTGCAGGGCGTGCAGTCCGACGAAGTGGGCCACCCGCAGGTCGCCGCCACCGGTCGCCCAGCCGAGCAGGGGCATCCCCGGGCCGCCGTCGAGCGCGCCGACCGTGTGCGCGCCGATCGTGATCAGCTTGGCGCCGCCGGCCAGGGCCTGCGCCTGCTCCGGCGTCGGCGCGGTCATCAGGTAGCCGACCGACATGCCCGCCAGCGAGATCGCCACCCCCAGCGGGATCGCCCACGCCATCGCCCGGTTCACCCGGCGCTGCATGACCAGGAAGATCCCCAGCGCCAGCGTCAGCGCCCAGCCCAGGTAAGCGGCCCCTCCCATCACCGTGAACACCGACTTGTCGAGCGTGGTGGCGAAGTTGAAGTGGCTGCGCACCCCGCGTACCGCCTGGAAGGTGATCGCCGAGATCTCCGGCAGCACGAACAGCGCCACCGTCACCGTGCCCAGCCACCACAGGGTCCGCCGCCACCGCTCCACCTGGCTGATCATCCAGGCGAGCGTGAGCGCGTACAGGCTGAAGGAGGCGGCGAACTTGAACGGCTTGAGCCATACCCCTTCTCCCATGACGGTCCGTCCGTCGACCGCCAGGCCGACGGCGCTCACCGACATGAGCGCCGCCATCGCGACGGCGCAGATGACGAGCGGGCCGTGCCAGGTTCTCCAGCGCGGGGCAATCATGATGTCTCCTTCGGATCGACTGGAGACAACACTGCTGGCCAGGCGCGGTACGAACCAGAGACGTGATCATCAGCTCACCATGACATCGTCATGAATCGGGCAACCGGCTCACGTCGTGACGATCCACGGCGATGGTCGCGTCAGGGGCGTCCCATGCGTGGGTGGCCCGTGTCCTGGGGGCGCTCGGGGTGTTCTTGGGTGGCGGACCAGGAGGCGAGCAGGCGTAGCGCGTCCTCGGAGGGGGAGCCGGGTTCGGCGGTGTAGATCGTCATGGACAGGCCGGGCTCGGCGCGCAGGTCCATGCTCTCGTAGGTGAGGGTGAGGTCGCCGACGACGTGGTGGCGGAAGTGCTTGACGCCGGTGCCGTGGGTGCGGACGTTGTGGGCCGCCCATCGGCGGCGGAAGTCGTCGCTGCGGGTGGACAGCTCCCCGACCAGGTCGTGCAGGCCCTTGTCGTGCGGGTCCTGGCCGGCGGCGGTGCGCAGGTTGGCCACGGTCATGTCGGCGGCCAGGTCCCAGTCGGGGAAGAAGCGGCGTGCCGCGCTGTCGAGGAAGGTGAAGCGGGCGAAGTTCGGCGACCGGGTCGGGCCGGCGTACAGATCGCTGTACAGGGCCCGGCCCAGGTGGTTGGCGGCCAGCAGGTCGGAGCGGTGGTTGCCGATGATCGCCGGGGCGGTGGCGATGGCGTCGAGCATCCACTGGAGGGTGGGCCGTGCGGTCGGCTGCTTGGGGCGGCGTCGGCGCAAAATGGCGTTGCTGCCGTCGGCCTCGTGCGCGAGGCGCAGCAGGTGGGCGCGTTCGGCGTCGTCCAGGTGCAGGGCGCGGGCGAGCGCGTCGAGGACGCCGGCCGAGACTCCGGCCAGGTGGCCGCGTTCGAGCTTGGCGTAGTACTCCACGCTCATCCCGGCCAGGGCGGCGACCTCGCTGCGCCGGAGGCCGGGAACGCGTCGTCGCCCGGCGACGGGCAGGCCCGCCTGTCCGGGGGTGATCTTGGCGCGGCGTGAGGTGAGGAATGCCCGCACTTCGGACCGGTTGTCCATGCCGCAACGGTACGTCAGGCTCTGCGGCACGTGGGATGTACTGGGAGTACACCCATCGGCAGAGACTTCCTCGCCCGGGCTGGTGCGGGTGTGCTGGCTGCCATGAGCGAGGTTGTGATCGCGGCCGCCGCCGCTGGGATCCGCCGCCTGGCGGCCTGCCTGCTGGCCGGCCTCCTGGCGGGGTGCTCGGCACCGGCAGGCCCGCTGGACGCCGGGACGAGGACGCTGCCGGTGTCGTCGCCGGGCGTGGCACGCGCCGGGTCGGGGGTGCCCGTGGTGCTGCGGTTCGGCGATCATGTCGTCGCCGCGAGGTTGACCGACACGATGGTGTCGCGGCAGTTCACCGCGATGCTCCCGTTGACCGTGCAACTGGCGGACGCGTGGGGGCAGGCGAAGGCGGGGCCGCTGCCGCGACCGCTCACGGCAGGGGGAGGCGGTACGCCGGTTCACGATCCCGCCGTGGGTGGCATCTACTTCTGGCCGGTGAGCGGGATGATCGCCGTCTACTACGACGACCTCGGCCAGACGGTGCCCGATCCGGGGCTGGTCCGGCTCGGCGTCGTCGAGGCCGGTCTGGATGACCTTTCCCGCGCGGGCCGGCGTCTCACGGTCCGGATCGAGCCGGTCGGCAGCGGATCGAGGTAGAGGACGGCGCGCCCCGGGCTGCTCGTCCTCTTCCTCGTTCGATGGTCCAGGGAACCGGCTGACATTCGCGCCGTCCCGCCCCGGTCACGGGTGGATGAGGTGGGCTGCGCGCAGCTCCTCGACGGCGAGTGCCGCAAACTGGTGGGCGCCGTACTCGGACAGGTGGGTGTTGTCGCCGTTGACGTCGGTGAGGTAGATCGGCTTGGAGCCCTCGGGGCCGAGGGCTTCGACGAGTTGCTCGGTGCGGGCGGTGAGGTCGATGAGCGGGACGTTCTCGGCGGCGGCGACCGCTCGGGTCTCGGCGGGCAGGTTCACGTCGCCGTGGATGATGAGGCCGAGGTCGTTGAGCTGGGTGCCCTGGAAGCGGCGGCGTACGACGGAGGTGACCAGCACGGGCCGGCCGCCCTGCTCGCGTACGCCGGCGACCATGGCCGAGAGGTTGGCGCGGAAGTCCTCGGCGGTGGTGGTCTTGTCGTTGTGGCCGAACTGGATGAGGACGAGGTCGCCGCGCTGGATGCGGGGCTTCATCGCGGGGAAGAACGCCTCGCCGTCGCGGAAGGTGACGCTGCTCTCGCCGCTGTCGGCGTGGTTGACGACGGAGAGGCCGCGGCCGAGGAAGGAGGGCAGCGCCTGTCCCCAGCCGTAGTAGGGGTGGCTGCTCTGGTCGCAGGCGGTGGAGTCGCCGGCGATGAAGAGCTGGCGGACGCGGCGGGCGGGGGCCACCTTGATCCTGGCGACGTGCGGGGCAGGGCCGTCGAAGGTCAGGGTCAGGCCGGGCGTGCCGAGCGGTCCGGTGGGCTCGCCCTCGGGCTCGCGGACGTTGACGGTGAAGCCGCGGCGAGCGAACGCGCCCGGTTCTGTCGCGGTGAGCGGCACCATCGAACGTCGGACCTCGGCGTGCACGGAGGTCTGTGCGGCGACCTGGGCGTCGCCGAGGACGACCGTCACGTCGTAGTTGCCGGTGGGGACGTCGAACGTGCAGACGATGGGTGACGTGCCGGTGCAGTGGGATGCCAGGTCCTCGTACGGCCGTGGGGGATGTCCGACGGCCAGGGCGGGGGAGCCGATGAGTAACGGGGTGAGCAGGGCGGCGACAGCGAGCAGGGGGCGGCGTTGTCTCACTGGGCTCCTTGGGTAAGCGCTTTCCAGCGGCCTTTGAACAAGTCGCGGGGCTCGTGGTGGACACCCGGATTTAAACGGTTTCTCCGGGGGTTGCGCAAGCAGGGGAGGCGGATTCAGAGGTAGTGCTCGGCAGGATGTCATGAGACCGCCTGGTACCCGGTTTGTGTTGGATCCCTGTTCAAGGCTGCTCAGCGACGTCGCGCGGGCGGGATGCGCAGGCCGGCGTCAGGGTAAGGCTTGACGGGCGTTCCTGCCTATGGTCCGATGACATCCACGTAAACGGTTCAACTCGTGAGAGTTTCGACGAGCCGCATCATCTCCTCTGCTCCCGGCCGGATCAGTGACCGGCTCCCCCCTCGTGACAAGGAGACGTTCATGCATGCCTTACGCCGACATCGAGCTATCGTCGTTCTGCTCGCCTGTACGGCGCTGACCGCGCCCCCGGCGTCGGCCGCCCCCACGCAACAAGCGGCGGCCGCACGTCCGATGGAGAATCTGGGGCGCGGCGTCGTGGCCGTGCGTTCCAGCAGCACGAACGTGCTGGTGACCTGGCGGCTGCTGGGGCTGGACCCTGACGGGATCGGCTTCAACGTCTACCGGTCCACCGCCGGCGGCTCGTACGTCAAGCTCAACTCCTCCGCCCTGACCGGCGGCACCAACTACACCGACTCCACGGCCGACCTCACCAAGGCCAACAGCTACCGCGTCCGGCCGGTGGTCAACGGCGCGGAGCAGGCGCCGAGCGCCGCCTTCACGCTGAGCGCCGGCCACGCGACCGAACCCGTCGTCCGCGTCCCCCTGCGCGCGGGCGGGCCGGTGAAGTTCGTCTGGGTGGGCGACCTCAACGGCGACGGGGAGTACGACTACGTGCTCGATCGTCAGACCTCACCCCAGACGATCGAGGCCTACCGCAACGACGGCGCCTTCCTGTGGTCGGTGAATCTGGGGCCGAACAGCACCGACCAGGACAACATCGAGCCCGGCTCGTCCACCGTCGACGTGGGCCACTGGGACGGCGTCACGGTCCACGACCTCGACAGCGACGGCCGGGCGGAGGTGGCGGTACGCATCGCCAACGGGGTGGTCTTCGGCAACGGCACGACGTACACCGGCCTGCCGAGCGACACCCACCAGGCCATCGCCATCCTCGACGGCCGTACCGGCGCGCTGCGGGCGAGCGCCCCCGTGCCGACCGACTATCTCGCCGACGGCCCGATGGGGGCCCGCCTCGGCGTCGGCTACCTCGACGGCGTGACGCCGAGCCTGGTCGCGTACATGAAGAACCGGGTCGGCGACGGCGGCTTCAACCTCATGTTCACCGCGTGGAAGCTCTCGGGCGGCACGCTGAGCAGGCAGTGGAAGTGGCTGCGCGGCTCGCAGGCCGCCCCCGACGGGCACAACACCCGCATCATCGACCTGGACCAGGACGGCGATGACGAGATCGCCGAGATCGGGTTCGCGCTCAACGGCGACGGCACCCTGCGCTACAGCCTGGCCGACGAGGGAGTCGTGCACGGCGACCGCTGGCACGTCGCGGACATGGACCCCCGCCGGGCCGGCCTGGAGGGGTACGGCGTGCAGCAGGACAACCCGAGCGGCCTGCGCGAGTACTACTACGGCGCCAAGAACGGCAACATGCTCTGGCAGCACGTCGAGGCCGGCGTCGGCGACGTCGGACGCGGCATGGCCGCCGACATCGACCCACGCCACCTGGGCATGGAGGTCTGGTCGTTCTCCGGTGTCTACAACGCCCGCACCAACACGCTCACCCAGGCCACCGGCCCCTGGCCGCATCTGAGCGTGCTGTGGGACGGCGACCTGACCACGGAGCTGTTCAACGACGGCCGGATCGAGAAGTGGGACCCCGCGACGGGGGGCGTGTCACGGCAGGTGACCACGTGGAACTTCGGCGCGGTCAACAACGGCACGCAGTATCCCGCGCTGATCGGCGACATCCTCGGCGACTGGCGCGAGGAGGTGGTGATGACCACTCCCGAGTACGACGAGCTGCTCGTCTTCACCACCGACAGGCCGACCACCACCCGGCTCTACACGCTCGCCCACAACCCGGCCTACCGCAACGACCTGACCGTCAAGGGCTACCTGCAGGACCACCACGTCGACTACTACCTCGGCAACGGCATGACCACGCCGCCCCGGCCGAACATCAGCTACTGATCCCCTGTCGTACGAAGGAGTTCGATTTTCGTGGTTGAAATCAGCCGGCGGTCCATGCTGGCCACCACGGCGGCGGGCGCCGCGGCGGCGCTGGCCTTCCGCGGTGCGAGTCCCGCCGCGGCGCAGGCCACCCCGACGGCCGCGCCCGCGGAGCTGAAGGGGCATGACCCGATCACCTTGACCTGGCTCGAAGGCGGCGCCCCCGCCGAGGTGACCGGTGGAACGACGTGGGGCGTGCCGTGGCCGCGCGGCGCGTTCGCGCCCGAGCAGCAGTTCACCCTCACCACCGAGGCGGGCGCCCAGGTGCCGGTGCAGTCGTGGCCGATCGGCTTCTGGCCGGACGGCTCGGTGAAGTGGACCGCGCACGCGGTGAGCGGGGCCGAGCCGCGCACCCGGACGTACCGGCTGGCCGCGGGAACGGCGGCGCAGCCCGCGAAGCCGGTGGTCGTCAGGACCGCCGGCGGCCAGGTCACCGTGGACACCGGGGTGATCAGCGTGGCGTTCGGGCGCTCGGGTGAGCACCTGGTCAAGTCGATCACGCGGGGCGCGACCGTCGTCGCCAAGGACGGCCGCCTCATCGCCTCCCGCCAGGACAAGCCCGAGGAGGCCGGCAAGACCGAGTCGTTCACCGGCCACGTCTCCTCGGTGAAGGTCGAGCAGAACGGCCCCGTCCGGGCGGTGGTCAAGGTGGAGGGCAGGCACAAGAAGGGGCGGCGCGAGTGGCTGCCGTTCACGGTGCGGTTCTACCTGTACGCGGGCTCCGACGCGATCCGCGTGGTGCACACCTTCGTCTACGACGGCGACGAGGGCAAGGACTTCGTCAACGGCCTGGGCGTGCGCTTCGCCGTGCCGATGCGGGGCGAGCTGCACGACCGGCACGTGCGCTTCGCGGGCGAGGGCGACGGCGTGCTGGCCGAGGCCGTACGCGGCGTCACCGGCCTGCGCCGCGACCCCGGCCAGGCCGTCCGGCAGGCCCAGTACCAGGGCAAGGCCACCCCCGACCCGGCCACCTGGGACCAGCGCGTCACCACCCGCCTGCACTGGATCCCGGCCTGGGGCGACCACCGGCTGAGCCAGCTCAACGCGCACGGCTTCGAGATCCACAAGCGCACCAAGGAAGGCCACTCGTGGGTGCGCGTGGACGGCGGGCGCCGGGCCGCCGGGCTCGCCTACGTCGGCGGGCCGACCGGCGGGCTCGCGTTCGGCATGCGGAACTTCTGGCAGCTCTGCCCGACCGAGCTGGAGATCACCGGCGCCGCCTCCGACGAGGCGCAGGCCACGGTGTGGATGTGGTCGCCCCGGGCGGGCGCGATGGACCTGCGGTTCTACCACGACGGCATGGGCCAGGACACCTACCCGGAGCAGCTCGACGCCCTGGAGATCACCTACGAGGACTACGAGCCCGGCTTCGGCACCCCGTACGGCGTCGCGCGCACCACCGAGCTGACGTTCTGGGCGCTGGAGGCCACCCCGGCGAGCGAGCGCTTCGCCCGGCTCGCCGACGCCAACGCCACCCCGCCCCTGCTGATCAGCCCGCCTGGGCACAACCACGCGGCCGGCGTGTTCGGCTCCTGGTCACCGGTGGACCGGTCGGTCCCGGCCAAGGCGGCACTGGAGGACAGGCTCGACCTGGTGCACAAGTACCACCGCGAGCAGGTGGACCAGCGCTCCTGGTACGGCTTCTGGGACTACGGCGACATCATGCACAGCTACGACGGCGACCGGCACGTGTGGAGCTACGACGTCGGCGGCTACGCCTGGGACAACTCCGAGCTGTCCACCGACCTGTGGCTCTGGTACCACTACCTGCGCACCGGGGACGCGCAGGCGTTCCGCTTCGCCGAGGCGATGACCCGCCACACCAGCGAGGTGGACATGTACCACCTCGGCAAGTGGCGCGGCCTGGGCACCCGGCACGGCGTCATGCACTGGGGCGACAGCGCCAAGCAGGTGCGCATCAGCAACGCCGGCTACAAGCGCTTCTACTACTTCCTGACGGCCGACGAGCGGATCGGCGACGTGCTGCACGACCTGATCGACTCCGACCGCAGCTTCCTCGTGCTCGACCCCGTACGCAAGCTGGGCGGCCGGCCGTTCGACCCGGACCCCAAGGCGCTCGGCGTCGGCACGACCACCGACTGGGGCGCCCTGGCGATGGCGTGGCTGACGGAGTGGGAGCGGGGCGGCGACCCGATCGCCCGCACCAAGCTGGTCAACGGCGCCACCACGATCGCGGCGCTGCCCAACGGCTGGGTGCAGGGCGGGGACGTCACGTACAACCTGGCCGACGGCCGCTTCGCCCCGATGACGGAGAAGTCGGTGAGCATCGGCAGCCTCAGCTCCGTCTTCGGGCTCATCGAGGTCATGACCGAGCTGATCGGCCTGATCGACGACCAGGCCGTGAAGGCGAAGTGGGTGGAGTTCTGCCGCCTCTACAACGCGACCAAGGCCGAGCAGAAGGAGGTCACCGGCGCCGACTGGGGCAACCTCAACCTCAGGCAGGCCTACTCGCGGGCCACCGCGTACGCGGCCGTGCAGCTCAACGACCAGGCCCTCGCCAAACGTGCCTGGCAGGAGCTGCGCACCGGCCACGCCGGCTACCCCGACAACCACCCGTTCGCCTCGCGGCGGGTCGAGGGGTCGGCCGTGCTGAACCCCGTGGACGAGGCGAATCTGTCGACGAACGCCAGCGCACAGTACGGCCTGGCCGTCTTCCAGTGCCTCGCCCTGGTCGGAGAGCACCTCTGAGGTGATCGTGCCGAGGCCCGCCGGAACCGGTGCCGGCGGCCCCCGGCGGATCTCGACTCCGTGCCTCAGTAGGATGACGACCCATGATCACCGTGATGACCTGGAACGTTCTGCACCGCATCCACGCGGAGAACTGGGGTGCGGACATCCCGGCGCGCTGGCCGGACGAGCCGGAGCGGATCGCCGCCGTCTCGGCCCGGCTCGCCGGCCGCGCCGAGCAGGTCATCGCCCTGCAGGAGGTCAGCGGGGACCAGCTGGCCGCCCTGCGTCGTGCCCTGCCCGGCCGGACGGTCCATGCCCTGACCTATCCGCGTGTCCCGGCACCGCGCAACGGCGCCTCCCCCCTCGACGATCCGCGCGAACACCTCGTGCTGGCGGTGGACGGACCGGCCCGGCAGGTCGCCGCCGAACCCTTCGAGGAAGATCCGGGCAAGGGTCTGCTCGCCGTCCGGACCGCCGGGGTTCTCGTGATCGCCGTCCACGTGAGCTCCGGTGAACGGAGCGCGCGTCAGCTGGAACGCCTTTCAGAGCTGGCCGCCGCCTCGCCGGAGCCGGTCGTCCTGCTCGGTGACTTCAACACCGACCGGGCCGCCGTGCTCGCCGGCCTCGGCCCCGCGTTCACCGTCGCGGACCTCCCGCCGGACGCGCTGCCGACCCGGCCGCGCTCGGAGGGCACGAAGTCGCCGTTCATCGACCACGTGGTCATGCGCGGAGGCGAGGCCCGCGACGCGGCCGTCGAGGACGCGGACGGCCTGTCGGACCACAATCTCGTGCGTGCGAGGGTGACCGCCTGAACGGCGCCGGGAGTCACTCCCGCGGTGGCGCGGGCTTCAGCGTGCGGACCGAGTCGCGCACGACGATGTGTGTGCCGAGCATGACGTGGCCCGTGCCGGCCTCGCCGGACCCGCGTTCCAATGCCATGCGGACGGCCGTGCGGCCGAGCTCCTCGTGCGGCACGTGGACGGTGGTCAGGTCGATGTCGGCGGCGGTGGGCAGGTCGTCGAAGCCGACCATGGAGATGTCGTCGGGCACCCGCAGCCCGTGCTCGCGCAGCGCCTGCCGGGCGCCGGCCGCGAGGAGGTCGTTGCCGGCGAAGACGGCGGTGAAGTCGGCCGGTCCCGCCGCGAGGCGCTCCCGGATCATGCGGTAGCCCTCGCTGCGCTCCATGGTGCCGTCGATCTCCAGACCGGGGTCGTGGGCGACGCCGAAGTCGGCCAGGGCCCGGCGGTAGCCGGCGACGCGGCTGTCGGGCGTGGTGTAGCCCTCGCGGCGGCCGAGGAACAGGATGCGCCGATGGCCGGCCGAGAGCAGGTGGCTGGTGATGGCGTAGGCGCCGCCGGTGTTGTCGTACTCGACGACGAGGGCGGGCACGTCGGGGCCCAGCGTGGGGCGGCCGCACAGGACGAGCTGGGAGCCGGCGGCGGCCAGGGCGCGGGCGTAGTCGGCCATGCGCTCGCGGTAGGCGTCGTTGTTGACGACGTTGCCGACGAGGATCACGCATTCGGCCTGCTCCTGCCGCATGAGTTGGACCGTGGCGAGCTCGCGCTCGGGGTCGCCGCCGGTGGTGCCGACGATGCAGAGCTTGCCTTCGAGGGCGGCCTGGGTCTGGACGCCCTGGGCGACGTGCGCGTAGTGGGGTGACACGACGGAGGTGACGATGATGGCGACGCTGCGGCTGCGGGCCCCGGCCAGGCCGCGGGCGTTGGCGTTGGCCACGTAGTCGAGCTCGCGGACGGCCTTCATGACCTTGCTGCGGGTGGCGGGGGCGCTGGGGTAGGAGCCGGACAGGATGCGGGAGACCGTGGCGACGGACACGCCGGCGTGGGCGGCCACGTCGCGGATCGTCACCGCCCGCCGGTCCTCACCCTCGGATGTCGCGCGCCGGGACATGCACCCTCACCTGTCAGGTCTATGGCTGGTAAACCGGTTGCATCGATCGTTTCGCTCCCCTGCGGAGGTGTCAAATCGTACCTCTCCCGGTGCCGGGTGGAAGCGGTTGCACCCGGCGTCACTGGTTCGCCGCGTACTCCTCGGCCAACTCCCCGGCCATCTGGTCGCCGCCGGTCCGCTTCCACTGGGCGACGACGTCCTTCCAGGCCGACAGCGGTTTGCGGCCGAAGGCGATGGCCGCGATGCCGTCCCCGAGGATCTGGTTCAGCTGGGCGCCCTTGCTCACCTGGGTGGCCGAACGCAGCCCCTGGCCGGGATTGGGGACGCTCTTCGGCAGCGTCGCCTGCTGCCACTCGTAGGTGGCCTTGGCCGTCTCCGGATGGCCGGGGAGGTAGAGGACCGACGGCGCGGCGCCGATGTAGCGGAAGGGGAGGGTGTTGTTGTTCTCCGTCTGGTAGAGGTCGGTGGTCTTGATGCCGCCGTCCTCCTTGGTGAAGTGCACGCCCTCGACGCCGTAGTTGGCCAGCTCGTACTCCTTCGTGCCGAACGGGGCGCTGAGGTAGTCGCTGATGCGCAGCAGCAGTTTGATCCGGTCGGCGGGGGCCTTCTTGAAGGTGACGTAGCCGAACATGCCGGCGCTCTGCCAGGGCGTGGCGGCCGGGCTGTACGGGCGGCCCAGGTCGAGCTCGTACCTGCCGTTGATCTTGGTGAGGGTGGTCGGCGACAACGACCCGAAGCCGTCCTGGGAGGAGGCGACCGTGCCGTTGTAGAAGTAGCTCTGCATGTCGGTGGAGCTGACGGTGAGGCTGTCGGGATGCACCGACTCGGCCTCCACCAGCTTGCGCATGACGTCGATGGCCTGCTCGAACTGCGGGGTGGTGATCGTCGAGGTGAACTGGCCGCCCGAGACCGCCCAGATGTTCGGCGCGCCGAGCGCGCCGGCGTGGTAGGTGATGCAGCCCAGGCCGGTGAAGAGCGTCTTGTACCAGCCGAGCCCCCACTTGCGCTCGTCGCTGAGCTCCTTCATCGCGTCCAGGTACTGCTCGGCGGTCCAGTCCTTGGGGATGCCCGCCTCGTTCATGGCCGTGCGGTTGACGAACAGGCTGTTGGCCGGCATGGGCCGCTCCAGCGGGATTCCGTAGATCTTGCCGTTGATCCGTCCCATGCCCTTCCAGGCGTAGGTGGGGATGTTGGCCAGGTTCGGGTACTGCTTGACGGCGTCACCCGCGACGAACTCCGACAGGTCGGCGCACCGGGCCTGGATGAACTCCAGGGAGTGCGGCAGCGCCAGGTTGGTGAACATGATGATGTCCGGCAGGTCGCTGCCCGAGGCCATCAGGGTGGTCATCTTCTGGCCGTACTCGGGGTCGGGGATGACGGTCACCTGCAGGTCGACGTCGAGCGCCTTGTTGATCGCCTGCCAGTACCGGTTCTGGGCGACGGGCGCGGGCGGCGGGCCGTACGTCACGACCAGCGCGGTCACCTTCGAGCCGTCGCCGACGGTGTCGTCGACCGACTGCGTCAGCGTCTCCGGGTACGTCAGGTAGAGCGGCTGCACGCCGGTGTCGTCGCCGGGCGCGTCCGGCTTCGGCCCGGCGAAGGGCACGTAGGTCGGCCACGGCGCCAGCTGCTTGCCCGCGTTGGAGACGCCGCCGGTGCCCGAGCCGCCGCCGTTGCCGCCGCCACAGGCGGACAGCAGGGGTGCGGCGGCCAGGCCGAGGGCTCCCGCGCCGGCCATCCTGAGCAGGCCGCGACGGTTCATGATGTTGTCCATGACGAGGTTCCTTCGGGGGGTCAGGCCTTGAGCGCGCCGGTGAGCACGCCCTTGGCGAAGTAGCGCTGCAGGAACGGGTACACGCACACGATCGGCAGGGTGGCCAGGATGACGACGGCCATCTGGACCGACTGCGGCGAGGCCGTGGCCATCTCGCCCGCCGTCTCGGACAGGGAGGCGCCGCCGGTGACGTACTGGCGCAGGACGGTGCCGATCGGCCATTTGCTCTGGTCGTTGAAGTAGATGATCGCCTCGAAGAAGCGGTTCCAGTACGAGACCGCGTAGAACAGGCCGATCACCGCGATGACCGCCTTGGACAGCGGCAGCACGACCTTGCGCAGGATCGCCAGCTCGCCGGCGCCGTCCATGCGGGCGGCGTCGATCAGCTCCTGCGGGATCGACTGGAAGAAGCCGCGCATCACGACCAGGTTGAACACGTTGATCAGGAACGGCAGGATCAGCGCCGCGTAGTTGTCCACCAGGCCGGCGCTCTGCACGACCAGGAACAGCGGCACCATGCCGGGCGGGAACAGGAACGTGAACAGCACCAGCAGCAGCATCGGCTTGCCGCCGTAGACCTTCGGCCGGCTCAGCGTGTACGCCAGCGCGATGGTGCAGGCCAGGCTCAGAGCCGTGCCGACCAGCGTGATGCCGGTGCTGATGACCAGGGCGCGGGTGATGATGCCGCCGGCCAGGATGTCGCCGTAGGCGTCGAAGGAGAACTCGGTCGGCCAGATCACCCAGCCGCCGTTGTCGATGACGTTCTGCGGGCTCGCGAGGCTGGTGGCCAGCACCGTCCACAGCGGGAAGAGCACCAGCAGCACGACGACGCTCAGCGCGACCGCCTTCAGCGCGCGGACGGCGACGGTGGGGCGGCCCATCCAGGCGGGCGCTTGCGTGGTGGTGCTCATGCCTTGTAAACCCCCTGCTCACCGAGCCGGTGCGCCACTTTGTTGGCGGTGTGGATGAGGACGACGCCGATCACGCCCTTGAACAGGCCGACGGCGGCGGCGTAGCCGAAGTCGCCGCCCGCGAAGGCGGTGAAGTAGACGAACGTCTCCAGCACCTCGCCGGTCTCCGGGCCGACCGACTGGCGTTGCAGGAAGAACTGCTCGAACCCGATCGACAGGAACTCGCCCAGGCGCAGCACCAGCAGCAGCACGATGACCGGGCGGATGGCGGGCAGGGTGACGTGCCACAGGCGGCGGCCCCAGCTCGCGCCGTCGATGGCGGCGGCCTCGTACTGCTGCTCGTCGACCTGCGACAGCGCGGCCAGGAAGATGATGGTGGCCCAGCCGCACTCCTTCCAGACGAGCTGGGCGACCACCAGCGGCCCGTACGCGTCCGGGTTCCCGATGATCGAGATGCTGCCCGCGCCCAGGTCGGACAGCCAGCCGTTGACCACGCCCGCGCCGCCGAGCATCTGCTGGAACAGCGCCAGCACGATCACCCACGACAGGAAGTGCGGCAGGTAGACCACGCTCTGCACGAACTTCCTGACCGTGTCGCCGACGATGCTGTGCAGCAGCAGGGCCAGCGCCAGCGGGGCAGGGAAGAAGAACACCAGTTGCAGGACGGCGATCGTCAGGGTGTTGCGCACCGCGTTCCAGAACGCCGGGTCGGTGAGCATGCGCTCGAAGTGCGCCAGGCCCACCCACTCGCTGCCCGAGATCCCGAGGAACGGGACATAGTTCATGAACGCCAGCACGTTGCCGAACATCGCGCCGTAGTGGAAGACCAGGAAGTACACCAGGCCCGGCACCGCGATGAGCAGCAGCACCCGGTCGGCGCGGATGCGGCGCAAGCGGTTGCGCGCCGTCCCTGTCCTCTCGGCGGGCGGGCTGGCCGCGCCGGTGTCGCTGCGGACCCGCGTCATGCTCACGTGCTACGCCTCTCTCGCGTGCCCAGCTCGAAACAGAATGTTCATCAACATAAAGCGGTTACATAGGACCGTCAATAGCGGTTCCAGGGAGTCTTCCTGGAGAAGCAGCGTTGTGACGGGGGACGTGATCTCGTACAGTTACCTCGAACTGAGGAAGCGTTTACATGGTGTCCCACGTCTCATAGGAGCTGATCCGTGCTACGGCGACCCGTCGCGGTCTTCGCCATCGCCCCCTGGGCGTTCGGCGACGTCTTCCCGGCCGATCTGCTCACCCGGTTACGGCAACTGGCCGACATCGACCCGGCGACCACCCTCACCTCGTTCGAGGGACCGGAGGCCGCCGCCGCGTTGGCGGAGGCGAACATCCTGCTCACCGGCTGGGGAGGCCCGCGCGTCGACGAGGCGGTGCTGACGGCCGCGCCCCGGCTGCGGGCCGTCATCCACGCCGCCGGCACCGTCAAGGCCCGCGTCGCTCCCGCCGTGTACGACAGGGGCGTCGTCGTGTCCTCGGCGGCCGACGCCAACGCCGTCCCGGTGGCCGACTACACCCTCGCCATGCTCGTCCTGGGCGCCAAGCGCGTCTTCACCCGCGCCCGGCGCTACGCCGCCGCCCGCGAGGACGGCCCCAGGGACTGGCTCTCCGGCGACGGCACCGGCCTGCACGACTGCACGGTGGGCGTGATCGGCGCCTCCCGGATCGGCCGGCTGGTGCTGCGCCGTCTGCGGGCCTTCGACGTGGAGGTGCTGCTGTACGACCCCCACGTGAGCACGGCCGAAGCCGCGGCCCTCGGCGTCGAGCCGGTGAGCCTGGACGAGCTCTGCCGCCGTGGCGACCTCGTCACCGTGCACGCCCCCGCCCTGCCCGAGACCCGCCACATGCTCGACGCCCGCAGGCTCGCCCTGCTGCCGGACGGCGCCGTCGTCGTCAACACCGCCCGCGGCTCGTTGATCGACACCGAGGCGCTGACCGCGGCGTGCGCCACGGGCCGGATCTCCGCCATCCTCGACGTGACCGACCCCGAACCGCTGCCACCGGGGCATCCGCTCTTCGCCCTGCCGAACGTCCTCGTCACTCCGCACCTGGCCGGTGCGCAGGGGCGTGAGATGCGCAGGCTCGGCGAGTTCGCGGTGGCCGAGGTCGGCAGGTTCGTCAACGGTGTGCCGCTGCTCGGACAGGTCGAGCCGGCGCAACTTCCCTACATCGCCTGAGGTCAGGATGACGAAGACGTTCATGTTCGGCGGGGGCGGCGTCGAGCTGGGCCCCGACGGAGCGCCGACGGCTTTCCTGCATCCCCGGGACCCCGGCCGGGTCTATCTCCTCAGCGAGGCACTGGAGGAATGGCATGGTCCTGATCACTCCTGGGGCTCAGGTTTCGTCATCACGCCCGAGGGGTCCGGCCGATGGCAGACCGCGAACGCGGTGGACTGGCACGCCGGCGGCGTGACCGCGTGGCATCGGCCGCGAGCGGACCTGGAGCTGACCATCGACCGGCGCACCGACGGCGATCACTGGGCCGAGACCTACCGGTGGACGAACACCGGCGACCGCGCCGTCGAGATCACGGGGCTGGCGCTGAACGTGCCGGTACGTGACGTCTACGACGGGGCGCGGTCGGCGTTGGCCCGCGGTTGCCACGCGCACGTCTTCACCGGCGGCGCGTGGTCATGGATCCTGGCCGAGCCGATGTCCGGGGCGGCGCCGCTGCTCGGGGTGATCGTGCGGGAGGGGAGCCTGTGGGCGTACTCGGTCGAGTCCCGCAACCGGCGCACCTCGTCGAACGCCCGAGGCCACCTCCTCGTCCACCCGACCGATCATGCCCGCAACCCCCACGCTTTCGGCGGGCAGCCGATCCTGACGCTGGCCGCGGGGGAGAGCCACACGCTGTCGTGGGAGCTCGGCTGGTACGACAGCCGCGAGGCGTTCCTCGCCGCCACGGACGCTCCGGCGCGGCTGCCCTCGCTGACCGCGCCGCTCGGCGCGAAGCCGGCGGTCGAGCTCGCCGCCGGAACGAAGCTCCTGTCCGGGGAGACCGGCGTCCGCCACGGCGTCCAGCACCTCGACCTGGAGCGCGACGGGCGCACGAGCCGTACGGCGGTCGCCTTCCTGGCCCCGGTCCGGCTGCTCACCGAGGCACGGGTCGAACGCATCCTCCACGAACACCGGCCGGTCGAACGGCCGGATCCCGAGCGGCACGCGTTCGTGCCCGTGGACACCCGCACCGGGTTACGTCAGACGGAGAACGGCTGGCCCGACTGGACCGACGGCGCCGAGCGGACCGGGATGGCCGTGCTGCTGCAACAGGCGCGGCGGCGCGGCTGGGGCGACCGGCAGGCGATCGACGACGCGCTGCGGGGATTCGCGCGCTTCGCCCGGGAACGGCTCGTCCAGCCGGACGGCTCCGTCCACCGCGGCAGCCGGCCCGGCACCGAGCCGTTGCGGCTCTACAACACGCCGTGGCTCGCGCACTTCTTCCTCGACCAGTTCCATCTCTACGGCGACGGCGCCGACCTGGACCTCGCCGCGTCCCTTCTGGAGTCCGGTTACGCGTTGGGCGCCGCCGACCATCTCCTGATCGGGCACCCCGAGGCCGTCGCCGCGGTCGCCGACGCACTGGGGGACCAGGGCCATCCGGAGCGGGCGGGCTCGCTGCGCGAGGCCCTGATCGACCACGCCGATCGCTTCGTGGACCTCGGCACCGACCTGCCGGCGCACGAGGTCACGTACGAACAGTCGATGGTCGCGCCGCTGGTGAGCCTGTTCGCTACCGCGTACGCCCTGCGGGCCGACGAGCGCTTCGTCGCCGCGCTGCGTCCCGCGGTGACGTGGCTGCGGGCCTTCGGCGGGCCACAGCCGCACGTGCGGCTGCGTGACATCGGCATCCGGCATTGGGACGGCTACTGGTTCGGCATCGACCGGCAGTGGGGCGACGTCTTCCCGCACTACTGGAGCGTCCTGACCGCGATGGCCCTCCGCCGGCTCCCCGCACAGCTGCAGACCGAGGAGAGCCGGCGGACCGCGGACGCGATCTTCGCGGCCAACCTCGTCGACTTCACCCCGGACGGCCGCGCGACCTGCGCCTTCGTGATGCCGAGCTGCGTGGACGGCCGCCCGGCCCATCGTCCGGACCCCCTGGCCAACGACCAGGACTGGGCCCTGGCGCTCCTGCTGCGAACGACCGGACCCTCGGTCAGCGGCATGACAGGCGGCGCCGGCGCGGGAGGCGGGGCTCTGACTCACCCATGCTCGCCGCTGTGAGAGGGCATCAGCAGCGCGCGCCTTCTCGAACTTCCAGGAGCGGCAGGCCCGCCGCGTACCGGCGGAGGAAACGAGCGGTCGGGGTGTCCGCGGTCGCGACGGCGTCCGGGGTTCCCTCCGCGATCACCGTGCCCCCGTCCGGACCGGCTCCCGGCCCCAGGTCGATCACCCAGTCCGCGGACGCGGCGACGGGGATGTCATGTTCGGCCACGACGACGGTGTTGCCCGAGTCGAGCAGCACGTCGAGCGCGTCCACCACACGCTGGATGTCCGACGGGTGCAGGCCCGAGACGGGTTCGTCGAGAACGACGAGGCCGGCCTTGCGGCCTGCGGCGCCGCGCTGGATGGCGGACGCCAGTTTCAGCCGCTGCGCCTCGCCGCCGGACAACTCGGTGGCGCTCTGACCGAGCTGGAGATAGCCGAGCCCGACCTGGTTCAAGGCTCCCAGGATCTCCGCGAGTTGCCGGGGCTCGGAGAACCGCTCCACAGCCTCGGCGACGGTCAGCTCCAGCACCTGATCGATGGCCAATCCCCGATACCTGATCTCCAAGGCCTCCGGCTTGTAACGCCGGCCCTCGCACGCGTCGCAGACCACCCACACATCGGGCAGGAAGTGCATGTCGACCAGCTTGCGGCCATAACCGGTGCAGGTCTCGCAGCGGCCGCCACCCGCGGTGTTGAAGCTGAACCAGGAGGCCTTGACCCCGCGTTCGCGCGCCACGTCCGTCTCGGCGAACAGCTGGCGGACGATGTCGAACGCCTTGCTGTACGTGGCCGGGTTGGACCGCGGCGTGCGCCCGAGCGGTTCCTGATCGACGACGGCGACCCAGTCGAACCCCTCCAGGCCGGTCACCTGCCGCACCATGTCCGTCCTCGTCCCGTTCAGCGCGGCCTCCACGCTCGCCGCGAGCGCGCCGAGCAGACTGCTCTTGCCGCTGCCGCTCACCCCCGTCAGGCAAGTGAGCCGACCGGCGGGGAAACGCACCAGGTCCGCGGTCATGTTGTGCGCGCGCAGGCCGTGCAGCTCCACCCAGCCGATGTCATCCCCTGCCGGACGGCGGGTCCGGCGCAGCCGCGGCCCCTCACCGGCCAGATAGCGTCCGGTCAGCGACGCCGGATGGGCGGCCGCGGCCGCGGGAGGCCCCGACACCAGGACCTCACCGCCGAGGCGGCCCGCGCCGGGCCCCATGTCGATCACCCAGTCGGCCCGGGCGATCAGTTCGGGGTCGTGCTCGACCAGGAGCACCGTGTTGCCGGCCTTACGCAGCTCCAGGGCGATGTCGAGCAGATGCGCCTTGTCCGCCGGATGCAGCCCCGCCCCAGGCTCGTCCAGGACGAAGATGAGACCGCTCAGCTCGGTGCTGAGCTGCGCGGCGAGCCGGGTCCGCTGCAACTCGCCTCCGGACAACGTCGCGGCGCTCCGGGACAGCTGGAGATGGGCCAGGCCGAGCCGGTCGAGTATCCCGAGCCTGCGGCCCAGGTCCTGCAGCAGCGGCTCACCCACCTCGCGCTGCCGGGCGCCCAGGTCGCCGGCCACCCGCTCCCCCCAGCTCCGCACCTCCCGTACCTCCACCTCCAGCAGGTCGGGATAGGTCAGCCCGCCGAGCCGCACGGACCGGGCCACCTGGTCGTATCCGCTGCCGCCGCAGGCGCCGCACGGCTGCTTGCGCATGTACGGCAGGTAGCGCTGCTTGGCGCTGGAGGTCTGGGCGTTCATGAACACCCGCTCCACCTCGGCGAGCGCGCCCCGCAGCGGCTGGCTCGAGGTGTAGGTCACCGAGACCGTCTCTTTCTTGCTCGTCATGTCGACGGTCGCCTCGACCTTCTCCTCACCGGTGCCGTACAGGACGCAGTGACGGAACTCCTCCGGCAGCGACCGCCACGGCAGGCCGAGATCCACACCCCGCTTCTCGGCCAGCGCCGGCACGAACGCGTGCTCCCCCGAACGCCACTTGGCGTACCAGGGCGAGGCCCCCTCGAAGAGCGGAAGCTCCGGATGGGTGATGACCAGGTCCTCCTGCGCCTGCCAGCGCCCGCCCACGCCGTGGCAGTCCGCACAGCTCCCTTCCGGCGTGTTCCGGTCGAAATGAGCGGTCGTCAGATGCCCGTTCCCACCCTGCGCCGCCGGGTCCGCGCCGACGCCCGGAAGGCGCGAGTACAACAGCCCCAGATGCCCGTCGATACCGGTGATCGTCGCCACCGTGGACCGGGGGTTGCGGTTCAGACGGCGTTGGTCGACCGCGAGCGTCGCGCCGAGTCCCAGGACGCGGTCGACCTTCGGCCGGTTGCGCTGCGTGATGTACTGCCGCACGAACGGCGAAAGCCCCTCCAGATAGCGCAGCTGGGCCTCATGGTGCAGGGTGTCGATGGCCAGCGAGGTCTTGCCGCTGCCACTGACCCCGGTGAAGGCGATGAGGCACCCCTTGGGGATGCTCACCGACACGTCCCGCAGGTTGTTGGTACGAGCCCCCACCACCTCGATGGTCTCGCTCCGCAGACCCGCCACATCCGGTACGAACGCCGTCAACCTTCCTCCATCTTGACCAGGACCGGGACGTTGTCCCGGTCGAGGGAACCGATGGTCGCTCCAAAACCCGACGCCTTGTGTCATGTTTTCCAGCCGCGCCCTCGGCCGCCTCCCTCTCGCGTCACGAGGCCCTAGATGATCAGCCGTCGAAGCGGGTGATGATCTCCACTGCTTCGCCGGGTCGCAAGGAGACGGTGTCCTTGAGGCCGGCGTCGTGCGTATGGCGTCATGCCCAGGGAGACATGGTGGAGCTGAACTCGCTCAGGCAGTTCCTGGTGGTGGCGCGACCGGAGCACCTCAGCCGGGCGGCCGACGAGCTTCGCGTCGCCCAGCCGTCGCTGAGCCGTACCATCGCCCGGTTGGAGAGCGAACTGGGCACACCGCTGTTCGACCGGAGCGGCCGGCTGCGGCTGAACGAGGCGGGCAAGCTCTTCCGCGACCACGTCGAACGTTCCCTCGGCGAGCTGGAAGCCGGCCGGCGCGCCGTGGCCGAGGCCACCAGCGAGGGCCTGGGGACCGTGAGACTGGCGTCGGAGACCTTCCTCACCCTCACCGGCCCGCTGGCGGCTCACAAGCGGGCCCATCCCTCCATCGAGATCGAGCTCCACTGGTCACCGGCCGAGGACATGGCCCGCCACCTGCGGGCGCAGGACGTCGACCTGTGCATCGCCTCCCAGCCGATCCACGCCGAGGGCCTGGCGTCGGTGAAGCTGTTCGACGAGGCGGTGGGGGTGGCCACGCCAGTTGACCATCCACTGGCGCGCCGTACCTCCGTGAGCGTCGACGAACTCGCCGGCCAGCCCTTCATCACCGCCCGCAAGGGGCACTGGCAACGCCGGCTCCTCGATCGGCTCTTCGCCGCGAGGGGACTCACACCGGAGATCGTCTGCGAGAGCGACGAGCCCGCCGCCATCGCGGAGCTCATCAGCGCGGGACTCGGCATCGGCCTCGTCCCCGCCTTCGCCCTCCGCAGCGCCACGCGAGCCACCGCCGCCTGGATCTCCGTCGACAGCCCCGACCGCCGCCGCACCGTCACCCTGTACTGGGGCGCCGACAGCCACCTGTCCACCGCCGCGCGCCTGATGCGCACCATGATCGCCGACTGGAACTGGACCGCCGGCGACTGACCGGCCCCGCCGCCGGGAGGGTCGCCCGCGGCTCGAGAGAGGCGCGGGCGACCGTGGTTCAGCCGACGGCCGGGCCCGGGATCGGGCTGTAGCCGCCGAACTTGTGCGGCGGCAGGACGGCGGGATTGGGCTCCAGGTTCAGGCCGAGGGCGCCGCTGCCGAGGCGGGCCAGCAGGAAGCCGGTGCCCGGGACGCTGGGGCCGGTGCCGAACGCCGCCGGGTTGCCGGTGACGGTTCCGTCGATGCGCTCGAAGCCGCGATAGGCAGCCTCGGAAGCGGTCGTCTTGTTGACGTACATGGCGTTGTCGGTGCCCCGGACGTAGAGGGCGGTGACGTTCGCCTGGTAGCTCAGGGCGACGTCGCTCGTGGCGCTGCCGCCGAGGGACCTCCAGGTGTAGGGCAGGGTGAACAGGTTGAGCACCCAGACGGCGTTGTCCGAGCCGCGGGCGGCGATGGAGCCGCCGCCGAAGATCGCGTCCTCCGCCACGGCGATGTTGCTGGTGACCCGCAGGTCCGCGAGCGGCTCGAAGGGGGTGACGCCGCTGGCCGCCACCCTGCTCACGTAGACGCGGTGGTCGGCGCCGCGGACGAACACCCGGACGGTGTCGTTCGGGAAGGCGAAGGTACGGGTGGCGGTGATGTCGCTGGTGGCGAAGCCGCCGAGGCTGCTCCAGCCGCTCCAGGCGCCGCCGGTGAGCTGGTTGGTCCAGACGGCGCCGTCGGTGCCGCGGGCGAAGATCCGCAGGCTGCCCGCGGGCGCGAGGTTGGGGACGAGCGCCTCGACGTCGCCGGTGACGGTCAGGCCGGGCACGTGCGCGTAGCCGGTGACGACGCCGGAGGGGGTGATCGTGTTGGTGTACACCTGGTCGTCGGTGCCCCGTACGAAGAAGTGGGTGCCCGCGGTGGTCACCACCACCGACGGGTCGCCGACGATCACCCCGCCGAGCGACTGGAAGGGTCCGAAGGAGGAGCCGGAGCGGGCGCTGTACAGCAGCGAGCCGTCGGCGCCGCGGGCGGCGACGCCGGTCGCCGTGGGCTGGGAGGTACGGTCGTAGGCGACGGCGGGAGTGCCGAGGTCGGGCAGGTCGGCCGCGTACGGCGGCGGCGCGGCCGTCGCGGCGGCGGAGGAGGATCCGGGCGTCAGGACGCCCGCGGCCACGGCCAGGAGCAGGCCCGCGGTCAGGGTCTTGCGTAACCAGTGTGGCTGGACCATCGAAGTCCCTTCCGTTGGAGAGGTGACCGTGATTCGTCCGGCGCACGCGGGTGGATCACCGACGGCGCCAGGAGGCGCCAGGGGTAGGGCGGGCCTCACTGCCGACAAGGGGGTGTACGGCAATGCGGTGACACCAGGTGACCTGGAGCCTGGACGGTGGGTCTGGTCGTTCCCGGGAGGTCCCATGTCTCTCGTTCGCGCCGCGTTGCGCCGGGCGTCCCGGTGGCAGCGACCGTTGATGCTGATGGTCGCCTCGATGCTGCTCCTGCTGGTCGTCTCGGCGGCCGGGCTCGTGTTCGCCGACCGGATGCCGTCCGGCGCGCCCGTCTGGCTCAAGCTGCTCAAGCTCGCGGTGTCGATGGCCGTCTACGGGACGACCCTCGCCTGGATGTTCTCCCTGCCCACCGGGGCAGGCGGCGGCCCTCCGGGCCGGCCACCGTCCTCACCGTCCCCGGGTTCGCCGCCACCGCCGTCGTCGCAGCCGGTGACGGGACGCCGGGCGGGGGCGCGAGCAGGCGGCCGGCCCCGGCGCGACAGGTGCGGCCACAGCGGTCGTCGCCTTCACCGGCCACGGCGATCCGCACCGGCCCGCGTCCTGGGGTCGTCCTCCCCGAGGCTCATCAACAGCTGAACTCCCGCCCTGGGACGTCCGCCCGCGGAGGTGCGATCGGCGGCGTTCCGCGCGCTCGCCGAGCTGCCGGGCGTGCGGCGGCTGGGCGCGGTCGAAGGCGGCGAGGAGCTGCTGATCCAGAGCGGGAGGCATGAGAGGAGGCTGGTCGTCGATCCTGAGACGTCCCAGGTGATCCGTACCAATTGGCTCCCCACCGCCACGGGAGGGTCGATGGGTATGAACAGCGGGTTCTTCATCAAGCTGACCACAGGGTGGACGGACGAGCTTCCCCGGTAAGGCCCGCGCCCGTCATCCCGCCCGCCGCAGCAGCAGCGCCCCGGCGGTCATCGCCGCCGCCGCGGCGACGGCGGCCACGGCGGCGAGCAGGGCGGTGGCCGGGAATCCGAGGGCGCTGGAGAGGGCGCCGAAGGCGAACGGTGCGATGGTGGCGCCCGCGTACACGCCGATCTGCACGGTGTGCCCGGCGTCCTCGGTCCGGCCGGGCACCAGGCGCAGCGTGGTGGCGAGCAGGAGCCCGGTCCAGCCCCAGCCCGCGGAGAAGGCCAGGATCGCACCGAGGACGAACGTCGTCGCCGTCCCGATCGCGATCAGTGCCAGCCCGAGCCCGCCGGTGAGCATCATCGTGACGATCACCGCCGCGTTGCGGTGAGGAGCCCGGTCGGTGAGCGCCCCGGCGATGATCCGTACGGCGATGGCGAACAGGGCGCTGAGCGACAACAGGTTGCCCGTGACGGTGGTGCCCAGCCCGGAGTGGGTGCCCAGTTCGACGAAGTACGTGGCCACCGCGTTGTTGCCGGTCGCGGAGAGCGCGGCGGCCAGCGCCCAGAGCACCAGGACCCGCCCGACCGTCCGTCGCTCGTCCCCGGCCTCCTTCGGCCTGACGGGCGGCGGACCGCCGGGCGCCCGGGCCAGCGGGACGAGCGCGACCGGTACGAGCGCGGCGGCACCCGCGACGAGCAGGGCGGTCCGCCAGCCGTACGCCGGGAGGACCAGGGCGACGAGCAGGCCGGGGACGAGGGCGGCCGCCCCCAGCGCCGCGCCGATCATGCCCGCGGCCAGCGAACGCCGGCGTTCCGGGACGCGTGCCGCGATCAGCCGGCTCGCCACCGGCTGGACGAGCGCGTTGCTCAGCCCGCCCACCAGCAGTGCCGCCGTCAGCAGCCCCGGCCCGGTCGCCCGCGACGCCACGACCATCACCGCTGACGCGACCAGCGCCGCGACGGCGAGGACCGTGGGGACAGGCAACCGCGCCGCCACCCGTTTGGCGACGGGCGAGCCGAAGGCGGTGGCGGCGTAGAAGAGGCTCATGGCCAGCCCGACGGCGCTGCGGGAGAGGTGCAGGTCCGCTCCGATCGCCGGGGCCAGCGCCCCGACGGTGAAGCCGGGCGTCCCCGCCACGGTCGCGGTCAGCGCGGTCGCGGCGATTCCCGGCCAGTGCCGTACGGGCGAGCGGGTGGGCAGGCCGCGGGTGATGGTCGTCGGCATGGATCAGACGTCCAGGGGGCGCCAGGCGGGGCCGGTGCCGTCCCGGCGGACCTGCCCGAAGACCGCATCGGCGAAGTGGATGCCGAAGCCGATCGTGCCGGGCTCTTCCAGCTCGGCGACAAGCTGACGACGATGCTCGGCGGACCGGGCAGGGTCGTGGTCGTAGAGGCATGACCATTCGGGGTGGTCCGCCTGGATCGGTGAATGGAGGGCGTCGCCGAAGGCGATCAGCCGGGTTCCGCCGCCGGTGATGACGTACTGGGTGTGCCCGGCCGTGTGGCCGCCGGTGATCTGGGCCTTCACGCCGGGGAAGATCTCCTGGCCGTCCGTCACCGTACGCACGCGCGGCGCCAGCGCGGCGGCCTCCTCCTCGGTGACGCCCTGCGCGAGCAGGTCGCGTCGGGCCCATTCCGGTTCGGCCACCACATACTCGGCCCGGGTGAACACCGGCCGGTCACCGCCGGGGGCGGGGTGCCAGGCCCAGCCGAGATGATCGATGTGCAGGTGGGTGAAGGCCACCGCCTCGATCTCCTCCGGCCTGCGGCCCAGCTCGGCCAGGTTGTCGAGCAGCGCGCCACCGTGAACGGCGCCGTTCGGGCTTCCCGGCTCGGCGGGCAGCGACACCGGGCCCCACCCGGCGTCGATCAGCAGGGCGCGGTCGCCGTTCTCCACCAGGAGACCGCCGATGCTCGCCACGAGGTGGCCGGAGGCGTCCAGGTACTGCGGGTGGGCGGCCCAGGTCTCGTCGGTGGTGTCCGGCAGCCAGCTGCGCGGTCTCCCCTGGATGGCCCCGTCCGGCACGAAGGACACCTTCGTGTCGCCCAGCCGTACCGAGTGGATCCTCGCCGGCCGCCGTAGCCGCTCGTCCTGATGAACCGCGGAGTTCGACATGGTCGCGTTCCCTTCTTCGGGGGTCGGGTCGTCGGCCAGGCCACCATAAACTTCAAGCTTGAAATGGTCAAGCTTGAAAGATTCTGGCTTGATGTACTTGCTAGGATGGGGCGCATGACCATGTCCCCGCCGTCCCCGCCGTCCTCGGAACCGCAGGCCGTCGCCGAGCGGGAGCTGTGCGGCCTGGTGAACGGACTGGCCCAGCAGATCGCCGTCCACGTACGCGAACGCGCGGTCACCCTGGGCCTCACCTCGGCCCAGGCGACCGCGCTGCGGGAGCTGACCGGCCCGATGACCATGCGGGAGCTCGCCGAACGCATGAGCTGCGAGCCCTCCAACGCCACGTTCATCGTCGACAAGCTCGAAAAGCAGGGCCTGATCGAGCGCCGCCCGCACCCCACCGACCGTCGCGCCAAGCAACTCGTCCTCACCCCGGAGGGCAACGCTCTCCGCGAACGGCTCCTCGAACTCCTCGTCCAGGACTCACCGCTGGCCGGCCTCACCGCCGAGCAGCAGCGCACCCTTCAGGACCTGCTCGAACGAGCCATCGTCCGTCCATGAGCCGACGCCGGCCTCGCGCGGCCGGGCGTCAGCGTCGCGCCGCGGGGAGCAGCCGCGCCCCGACCCAGCCGACGACGCCGGCGACCACGCCGACCCCCGCGCCGGTCAGCACACTGCTGCCGAAGGCGAAGGTGCGCAGCAGCACGGCCTCCATCGCCGGCGACAGAGCGCCCGCCAGGTTGCCGCCGAGAGTGGGCGGATCATCGCCGAACGACGCCGACCACAGCACCTGGTGGGTGACGCCGAGCAGAACCCCGTAGGCGACGCCGATCGCCAGCAGGGTCAGGAACGGGTTCGGGACACGCCTCCGCAGCACGACGACCAGCCAGACGGCGATCGGCAGGAACACCAGCAGGGCGTTGACCACCGGACCGACCAGGCCCAGGTCATGCGCGATCGCCCTGGGCACGCCGAGCGCGGCCAGGGCCAGGACGGCGATCGGCGACAGGCCGAGGGTCTTGGATCTCATCGGACAGGGTCCTCCGCCTCACGGGGTTTCGGTCGCGCCCGACGGTAGGCGCGGGGCCGGCGGCCTGTCGTCCGCCTGGGGTGCCGTTCCGGTACGGCGTCCGTACCGCGTGGGTTGTGGCGGGTGTCGGCGCCGGGATGTACGCGGCTTCGTGTGCACCATATTCCAAAGAGTTCCTTGACATCGGCACTCGGCCGGCCCAGGATTCCAAGCATGTCTTTGGAATCCTGGAGGAAGCGGCCACGCCGGGTGCTCGACGACCCCGCCGCCATGCGGGCCTTCGCCCACCCCGTCCGCCTGGCCCTGCACGAGCTGCTGATGCGGGCCGGCGCCACGACCGCCGCGGACGCCGCCCGCGAGGTCGGCATCAGCCAGGCCCTGGCCTCCTACCACCTGCGGCAGCTCGCCAAGTACGGCTTCGTGGAGCAGGCCGAGGCGCGCGACGAACGCGAGCGGCCGTGGAAGGCGACGTCGCTGACCCAGGAGTGGTCCGACACCGCATCGACCCCCGAGGCGTCGGCCGCCCGCGGCCTGCTGGAACAGGTCATCGCCGAACGGGCGCTGTCCCGGCTGGCCGAGTGGCAGGAGCGCCGTACGGACGAGCCGGACGAATGGCGGACGGCCGGCGGGATCGGCAGCTCCTACCTCTACGTCACGCCCGACGAACTGGCCTCGTTCGACGCCGCGTTCAACCGGCTGCTCGAACCGCTGATGGCGCGGATCGCCGACCCGTCCGAGCGGCCGGAGGGGGCCCGGCCCGTCCTGCTGACCACCCTCCTGGTCCCGCTCCCGGCCACCGGCACCGGTGACTGACGCCAGGGACGCCACCTTGCCGGGAGGGGAACCGGCAGGGGAGGCGCCGACCGGGATCGGCGGCCTGTTAGGGAAGAACCGCGACTACCGGCGGCTGCTCACGGCCGGGCTGATCTCGCAGACCGGCGACTGGGTCATCGGCACCGGCCTGGCGTACCACGTCTACGTCCTCACCGGGTCCACCCTGTCCAGCGCCACCATGCTGCTGGCGGGCCGCCTGCCGGACGTCCTGCTCGGCTCACTGGCGGGCGTGCTCGCCGACCGCTGGGACCGCCGCAGGCTGCTGGTGATCACGGACGTGCTGCTCGGCCTGGGGCTGCTGCCTCTCCTCGCGGTACGCGAACCGGGACAGGTGTGGATCGTCTACGCCGTCGCCCTGTGGACGGGCGTGATCAGCACGGTCCTGTTCCCCGCGCAGAAGGCCCTCGTGCCGCAGATCGTGGCCACCTCGCAGCTCGTCAGGGCGAACGCGTTGCAGGGGCAGAGCGGCCAGGCCGCCAGACTGCTGGGAGCGCCGGCGGGCGGGGTCGCGGTCGGTGCGGGCGGGCTGGCCGCCGTCGTCTGGATCGGCGTGGCCGGTTTCCTGATCTCCGCACTCCTGCTGGCCCGCCTGCGTACGCCCGCCCGACGCGCCACGGCCGCGACGACCATGGGCGGGCAGTGGGTCGCCGGGCTGCGGCTGGCCAGGAGCGACCCCGGCGTGCGCCTGCTGGTGACGTACATGGTGATCACGGGCCTGGGCGAGGGCATCTTCGCGACACTCGCGGCGCCGTTCGTGGCAGAGGTGCTGGGCGGGGAAGGAGACGCGTACGGGCTGTTCCTGTCGGCGCAGGCGGTCGGCGGGATCGCCGGCGGCCTGGCGGTCGCCGCCCGCCCGGGGTACGCCACGCCGCGCGCGCTGTTCGGATGGGGAACGGTCGTCTTCGGCCTGGCCGACCTGGCGCTGTTCACCTATCCGCTCCTGACGCGTGAGCTGTGGCCGGCCATCGCGCTGATCGCCCTGGCCGGGCTACCGGCCGCGGCCGCGATGGCGGGACTCACCACGTTCGCCCAGACGGCCACCGGCGAGGACCGGCTGGGCGCGGTCTTCGGCCTCCTCGGCAGCGCCCAGGCCGCCACGTCGCTGCTCGGGATGGTGTCGGCGGGCGTGCTCGGCGACCACCTCGGCATCGTCCCGACGCTCTGCCTGCACGCCGGCGGGCTGATCACGGCGGGCCTGCTCGTCGTGCTGACATCCCGATCATCATCGGCCGGCCTGTGACCCAGCGCATCTCAATCCGAGATGTTCAGGTGTCACTATCCGAAAGATGGTGCGATCAGTGAGAACGCAGGCCGACAGGCATCCGGTCCGGAAGATCCTCGGCCTTCTCGCCCTCGCCACGGCCACCGGCTGCGTCCCCACGAGCCCAGCCGCTGGAGGCGTCACCGGGATCACCGTCAACGCCGAAGGACGAATGGCGGTGGTGGCGGCATGGTGCCAGGAGCCTCCGGACGGCGTCATCATCTATCGCAGGGTCAACGGCGACCTTGTGGACCAAGCCGACCTCAAAGCGCCGAAACTGTCCGGGACCACGGCCTCCCTGGACCTGGAGAGAATCCCGCCGGGCTGGTCCCTGCTCAAGGGCGACCTGAACTTCCGGCCTGGCCAGAAGTACGTCGCCGGCGCCTACAACGCCACGAGCCACGCGAGAATGGCCGACGTCACCTTCACGAACGACACCAAAGAGAAGATAACGGCCGGAAGCATCCTCGTTCAGAACCACGCCGAACATCACCCGGACGGGGTCGATGCCCTGCTCTCCGCCGCCGAGTTCACCGCCAGAGCACAGCACTACTGCTGACACAGCCGACCTTCCTCACCCGCGCTTGCGGGCGCCGTCCACGACGTGACCGCCGCTCGTACCCGTCGCCACCTTGAAGGCGTGCGTCGAAGAGGGCCGTTACCCAGGATAAAAAGGCTCACTGAGAAAGCCGACACGGCGCCGGAACATTGGCCACGCTCCATCGTGAGCTATACGCTCGGCGGCGATCGTGAACCGACCTGTCACTGAGCATCGGAGGCGGACATGGGGCCTATGAAGAAAATCCTGATTCGGCTTGCCGCGGTCGTGACAATAACCGGGTCCAGCATGACCCTCACCGCGGTCAGCGACGCGGCGGCACGACCGGCGCCTCAAGAGCCCTCCCCGTTGGCGCGCCTGGTGGGCGCGGACCTGGGCACCATCTTGTCGATGGTTCCGGCGGTCTTCTGCGGCAACCGGCTGGTCAACTACAACTCTCCTTCGTCCAACTCTCCCACGAAATGCGTCAACGGGGCAGAAAACAGCGGCAACTCCACCAACAGCGGGAATTACCATAGCGAAGGAGATCCCATCAACAGCGGCAATTTCTCGAACGTGAACGGCTCCACGAACAGCAACAACGCCACCGACAGCGGCAACACCGCCAACGGATCCCAGACCCTGCGGTGACCGGGCGGGCGGAATGAGAGAGCACGTGAACATGACCGGCCTGGCCATCGCCGTTGTCGGCCTGGCGTTCTTCGCCGCGACGACCCCGGCCCTGCCCGCCGAATCGTCGACTCACGAGGCGGCCTATGTTTCCGCGAAGGCGGGCCATCCCAAGAACAAGGGAAACTCGCGAAAGTTCGGCAATTACTGGAGCAAGGGCAAATCGATCGACAGCGGAAACTTCTCGAACGTGGTCGACTCCTACAAGTCCAACAACCTGTCCGGAGGCAGCGGGAACAACGTCAACGGCCCGCAACGCATCATCATAAAACGCAGATAGCGCCTGCCCGAGCACGAGGATCGCCTGCACGAGCGTGGTCGCGCGATGCGAGCGATGACCTCGCGCGGTTCACGGCCAGAGTTGCAGCGTGAGAAGGGTGACCTCGTAGATGTCGCGGGGGAAGAGTGGCTCGCGGTCGTTGTCGACGAACTTGGAGAGCAGGCGGGCGCTCCACTGCGTCATCTCACGTCCAAGGTCGAAGGCCGGATGATAATCCCTCTCGCCCTGATCCTCCTTCACGGCGCAGACCCGCCCCGAAGCGAGGAAGAGCGGGCCGTCCCACACCAGCTCCCATTCCGCATATGGGTCGGGCGGGCCGTCCCATCTCTCGTAGCGTACGAACACGCCGACGTCCGGAGCGACATCCACGATGAGCGCATTAGGTCCGACCGCGACCCGCCGGCCACGGCCAGGCCCGCTGAGGTCCCAGATGCTCCGCTGACCGGGACGGAGATCCTTCGCAGCCTCGACATCCGCGAACCCGTGGAAACCCCTCACCTCTATCCCGTCGGAGCGCTCAGCAATGATCTTTCTCATGACAGCTCTTCTTTCCTTCCAGCGGGGACCGCCGGTACGGCATGCCGCTACTCTCCGGCGATATGACGATCAGGTTCATCGCCCGAGCGGTCGGAGTCCAGGATGGAGCCGACGATTGCCTGTCAGCCGGCATCGCCGAGACCGAGGACGGCGACGGCCTCATGTTCGACTTCCAGTGCGCCCTGTACGAGCCCGACGAGCAGGACATCACCCTGGGCTGGGACACCCACTGCGTGGTCACCGCAAACCAAGGCACCGCGTACGGCGCCGTCAACGAGCTCGCCCTGCACGGCAACGTGCTGCGCATCGTCCTGGATTCGCACGATCTCGAAGCGCTGGGCCTGTCCGACCCCGAGATCGAAGCGACCATCGAGGCGGACGACGAAGCGATCGAGGAGTTCCGGAGCGCGTTGCGGCGCATCCTCGCCTACGGCCGTGAGGATGCCCGCCCGAAGGTCGTCCATCTTTGACGCGACCGGGACATGCCAATGCGAGCTCCACTACCGACACCTTCCGCTTGGTTTAGACCTGCGATCCTGATCACGTCTCGGCCTGGGCGCCTGCCGGCCAGTTGCCGGCGCGAGCCCGTACGTCCGCGGCCACCTCCTGCACCGACCGGCCATCGGTGTCGATGCGCAGATCACCTGCCCCCGCCCGGGCAAGCGCCTCGGCCTCGCGGGCCGCGCGTTCGGCGGCACGTCGCAGGGCGTCCGGGCCCAGCCCTCTCAGCTCGTCGCCCGGTATGGACGGCCCGCCTCCCTGGGCACGCCGTGCGATGCGGTCAGCCAGTGTCGCTGGACCGGCATCCAGGCGGCACACGGTCAGGGCCGTTCCTGGTAGCGACTCGGCATAGGCCTGGACGGTGTCGTCGGAGTCGGCTTCGCCGGAGACGACCAGGCATTGAGCGCCCACCTCGCGATAGCCGGCCCAGACGGCCGCGAGGTTGTGCGCCTTGAGGCGGCGGTTGTCCGTGTCGTCGTCGCCGACAGGAGCCAGCGCAGCGATCTGCTTCACATCCACGTAGGCGGCACGCAGACCGGTCCGGTAGACCTGCGAGAAGATCTCGTAACCGACCGTGGACTTGCCGACCGCCGTCGCGCCGCGCAGCCACAGCACGGGTGTGGGCGCGGCATCCGCCTGGGATGCGGGCGGGTGGTGCCGCAGGTCTCCGGAGGACGCCGGGGCGGGGAGGGCGCCCGGCCATCCCCCGGCCCGCTCACGGATCAGTCGCGCCGCCTCAGGCACCGCGAGGCCGCCGGTGTCCACGCACACGTCGGCATAGTCGCTCCGGTCCAGGGCGTCTGCCTCGGCGACCGCCGCCTCGACCAGTTCGGGCCGCCAGCCTCGCCCCAGAAAGCGTTCCTTGAGCTCGGCGCTGTCGACGCGCAGCCGGCACAACGTGAACGCGGCCTCGGGCAGAAGGGCCGTGTACTCACGAACCTCCTCAGGAGCGTGGACAAAGCCCGCGAGGACGAGACACTGCATGCCTTCCTGTTGGAAGTGCGGCCACATCGCGGCCAGGTTGCGCGCTCGGAGGCGATGCGTCACGCCCTCCGGCAAGGGGTGGCACAGGCTGATCTGGTCGGCGTCGACGAACGCCGCTTTGACACCGCCACGGCTCAGCTGCGTGAACACCTCCCAGCCGACCGAGGACTTCCCGACACCCGTGGGGCCCGACAGCCACAGCACAGGCAGGTGAGGGTTGCTCATCCGCGCGACAGTAGTGCGCTCCGGGCGGGGCGAGCGAGCGGATTTCGTCGCGCGGATCGGCGGCTACGACCTTCGATGCGGAGGTCGCTTCGCGCCGCGGTCGTTGGTCCATGTGCCGATGCGTACCGCTCCGGCCGTGCCCGATGTCGGCGGGGAACGCCGCCCGCCGCCGCAACGGGGTTTGCACCAACCGGTTGGATGCAACTATCACGTGTGTCGAGCCATCTACGGCTGGGGCATCACTCAATTGCACGTGGCGTTCTGCCCGCAGTGGGCAAGATGACGAAGGCAGGCAACCCCCTCAGATGCTCCACCCGCACACGACCAGGTAACCATCGACGGTGGTGATGAGATCGGAGGTGGGGTCGTCGGGCAGGGTGTGGCCGAGGTCGCGGTTGCGTACCTCGCCGATCCAGCGGTCGTGCTGGTACTCGTGGTTGATGATGGCCATGAGCAGCGTCTGTGCGACGATCTTGAGCTGGGCGGGGGCGCCGACGTCGCCGGCGCCGATGGCGTTCATGCGGGCGTGGACCCGTTCGCCGACGGTGGCGCGGAAGTCGGCCAGCCGCCGGGGGTCGGGCAGGGGCAGCCGGTCCGCTTCCGGGTTGGCGGAGTCCATGAGGCCGTCCAGGTCGGGGGCGGGGCTCGGTTCGGCCGCGGTGAGGTTGCGGACCATGAAGTGGGCGACGTGGGCCTGGTGGCCGAGGTGCCAGCCGATGGGGCTGAAGTTCTGCTCGGGTCGCCAGTGCAGCTCCTCGGCGGTCAGGTCGCGCCAGAGCTCGTCGGTGTAGGCGCGGGCGCGGTCGTACTCGGCCAGCAGTTGCGGGATCTCATACAAAGCGGTCACTCCGGTCGTCGGTGGTCGGTCACGAGGGCGCCGCCCTTGGCGGCAGGGGTGCGCAGCCTACAAGGGGACCGTGCCGAACTGCGGAGAGGTTGACGGCGCGTACGCCGCCGCCTGCCTCGGCCGGGTGCGGGAGCTGCTGGAGGCCGTCACCTCATGGCCGGATGCCGTCGGGGAACCCGGTCCAGCGCAGTTCGGCGGGCAGGTGGCCCATGTCGTTGAACGTCACGAGCGTCGGCGGCAGGCCGGGGCGGTAGTGGATGACCGTCAGCGCGGCGTTCGCGCTGTTCAGTCCGAGCCAGCGTGACGGCGGCGCGTCCAGGGCGTGCCGCACCAGCCACGCGATCTGGAAGGCGTGCGTCACCAGGACCTCGTGGGTGTCGGTGGCGTCGGGGGCCGTGGCGAAGCGGGCCAGCAGGGCCTCGGCGAGCTTGTGGCCCGAGGCCGCCTCGGCCTCGTCGTAGCCGTCGAAGAAGCCGGCCCGCGCCGGGGGCATCTCGGCCGCCGAGGGGACGTAGGGCACGTGGTCGACGAGTTCGGCGGCCTCGGCGACGGGCGCGTCCGGCAGGTGGCGGGCCAGTTCGCGCGCGCTGGCGGCGGCGCGCGGCAGCGGGGAGTGCCACACGGCGTCGATCGGCAGGCCGGCGAGCCGTTCGCCCAGCAGTCCCGCCTGCCGGCGGCCGAGGTCGGTGAGGTTGCCGAAGGCGTCGGCCGCGCCGTGGCGGGCCAGGTAGAGGTGTCGCGTGGTCATGGGCGGGTGGGGCGCGGCGCCCGGGCGGGCCCGCTTCCCGTCTCCTTCCGGTCCGTGACGGTGCCGATGGTGCCGTCGATGGTGATGGTGCTGTCGTCGTGCAGTCTGCTCGTCGCGTCGGGGATGCCGAGGACGGCGGGGATGCCGTGCTCGTGGGCCACGATGGCGGCGTGGGAGAGTACGCCTCCGGTCTCGGTGACGACGCCGGCCGCGATGCGCAGCAGCGGCGTCCAGGCGGGGTCGGTGAAGGGGCAGACGATGATGTCGCCGGGCCGCGCGCGGGCGAAGTCGCGGGGGCCGCGGATGATCCGCGCGGTGCCGGTGGCGATCCCGTGGCTGCCGGGTGTTCCGGTCAGCGTGGCCGGGGGGTGGTGGGTGGGCCACGCGGGAGGTGTGGCCGTGACCGGCCGTGCCTGCAGGATCCAGGGGCGTCCGCCGGCGATCGCCCATTCGACGTCCTGCGGCCCGCCGCGTACGGCGGCGATCTGGTTGCCCAGCTCGGCGAGCAGCCCGGCGGTCACGTCGTCGAGTGACGGCTGGTCACGGGCGTCGGCGGGCACGTCGGACGTGACGAGCCGGTCGCCCCGCCGGTCGAGGCGGGTGCGTTTGTGCGCGAGCGCGCGGGTGACCGTCCCGTCCCCGGCGACGCGGTAGGCGTCAGGGGTGACGGTGCCGCCGACGACGCTGGGGCCGAGCCCCCAGGACGCCTCGATGCGGACCGGGTCGTGCGGGTCGGCCGGGGTGAACATGACGCCGGACGCCTCGGCGTCCAGGTGGCGCTGCACGAGGACGGCCATGGCGAGGTCGCCGGCCCCCTGGTGGTAGTCGACGGCGCGCGGGGTGAACAGCGAGGCCCAGCAGGCGCGTACGGCGTCCGCGACCGCGCCGGCTCCGCGTACGGCGAGAAAGCTGTCGTGCTGACCGGCCGCCGACATCTGACCGGTGTCCTCGTGCGCGGCGGACGATCGCACGGCGACGGGCGGATCGCCGAGCTCGCCGAGCGCCTGTCCGAGCGCGTCGATCAGGGCGGCCTGGACGGGAAGGGCCTCGATCGCCCGCCGCCGGTCCGGCCCGGGGGCCAGGTCGCGTACGGCGGCCCGGTAGGCGGCGAACGGCACCACGAACCCGTCGGGGACCGGCAGTCCCGCGCGGAGCAGCGCCCCGAGCGCCCCGGCCTTGCCCCCGCACGTGCCGGCGGCGGCCGACCTGAGGGGTACGATCATCCGCCACCTTTCAACGAAACGTTGACAACATTTCGTTGATTCTGGATCATGAACGGCATGTCACGCAAGCAGGACCTCAGTCAGTCCGGCCGCGCCGACCGGGCGGACCAGGCCCAGGCCGGCCGCGAGCACGACGCGCGGCGACGCCTGCTGCGCCTGGGCGCGGACGCGCTCGACGCCCGTCCGTGGCGCCCCGCGCCGGCCCCGCCGTCGGCGGTCGACCTCGTCCAGTTCGCCGTCTGGCGCAACGCCGACCTGGCCCCGGAGGACGTCCTGAGCGCGCTGGCCCTCCTGCCGGCCGCCCGCGCCGAGGTCGACGGGCTCGAATCCGCCCTGCTGTTCATCGCCCGCGGCAGCGGGCTGACGTGGGCGAAGATGGCGGACGCGATGGGGTTCAACTCGCCGCAGGCGTGCCAGCAGCACTACACCCGCCTGACCGCGCGCGAGGCCGGCGCATGACCCGCGACTCCGCGCCCGACCTGCTGGTCCTGCACGCCGTACGCGTCCTCGGCTTCGCCGACACCCCGGAGGTCGCGCGGCGGTACGGGCTCGACGCGGCCCAGGCCGAGGAGCTGCTGCGAGACTTCGAGGCGCGCGGCTGGGCCGGGCACTCCGCCTTCGCCGGCACCGGCGGCTGGTCGCTGACCGAGCCAGGCCGGGCCGAGAACGAGCGCCGGCTCGCCGCCGAACTCGCCGACGCCGGCGGCGCCGACGAGGTCAGGGACGTCTACCGCGCGTTCCTCCCGCTGAACGCCCTCCTGCTCCAGGCGTGCACCGACTGGCAGCTCCGGCCGACCGCCGGCGACCGGCTCGCCGTCAACGATCACCGTGATGCCGACTGGGACGCCGGGGTCCTGCACGAGCTCGCCTGCGTCTCCCGCGCGCTCACGCCGCTGGCGGACCGGCTCGGGAGCGTGCTGACCCGGTTCCGCGGCTACGACGCCCGGTTCGCGGCGGCGCTGGCGCGCGCCCGGACCGGGGACAACGCGTGGGTGGACCGCAACGACGTCGACTCCTGCCATCGCGTCTGGTTCCAGCTCCACGAAGACCTCATCGCCACGCTCGGTCTCGACCGGCACGCGCAGCCTTGATCTCAGGCGAGCGGCCAGTTGCGCAGGGCGGCGTCGGCCATCTCCTGGAGTTCCTCGCGGCCGACACCGCTCGCGGCCTGCACGGCGATGCCGAACGCCAAGGTGGTGACGTAACGTCTGCGGCACGCTGTTCACCGTCCAGAAGGCGCTGCCGCTGCTCAACGACGGCGCCTCGGTGATCCTGAACGGCTCCACCAACGTGGACGCCGGCGACGAGGCGTTCGGCGTGTACGCGGCCACCAAGGCCGCCACCCGGTCGTTCGCCCGCACCTGGGCCAACGAGCTCAAGGGACGCGGCATCCGGGTCAACACCATCACCCCCGGCCCGACCGACACTCCCGGACTGTCGGGCCTCGTCGGCGACCCGGAGCAGGCCGACGGTTTCCGGCGGCGACTGGCCGCGTACGTCCCGCTGGGCCGGCTCGGGCGCCCGGAGGAGATCGCCGCCGCCGTGGTCTTCCTCGCCTCCGGGCAGAGCAGCTTCATCACCGGTTCGAACCTGTACGTCGACGGCGGCCTGAACCAGATCTGACGTCCGCAGAGTGCGCTCGCCGTGACCCAGGTCGGCTCGGCCGCGATCCTGCCAGCGTCGTGCCGGGTGAGATCTTGAGCGGTGCCCTCGGAACGGCGGGGTGAAACACTCGGAAAAGGTGCCGGACATGTATCGCAATGTCCGACACCTTTGGTACGAGGAGAGTCGTCTGTGACCCATCCCCCGGGCGCGCGGGACCGCTTCGAAGCGATCTACAACGCGCACTACCCGGCCATTCACCAGTACGCCGCCCGCCGTACGGACTCGCCCGAGGACACGGCGGACGTGATGTCCGAGACGTTCCTCACCGCGTGGCGGCGCATCGCCGACGTGCCCGAGGGCGAGGCCGCCCGCCTGTGGCTGTACGGCGTCGCCCGTCGCGTCCTGGCCAACCAGCGGCGCGGCCAGTCCCGCAGGGCAGGGCTGGCAGAACGGCTGAAGGACGCGTCGTCCGCCGCGCGGCCGTCCGGGCCGGACGGGCTTGACCATGTTCGGGAGGCGTTCGACGACCTTCCCGTCCGTGACCGCGAGGTGCTCGCGCTGGCCTGCTGGGAGGGCTTGACCGGACCGGAGATCGGCAAAGTGCTCGGCTGTACGGCGACGGCGGCCCGCATCAGGCTGCACCGCGCACGCAAGCGGCTGGCCAAGGCGCTGGGGCTGACCGAAGAAGACCAGGCGATCGCGGAACTGAGAGGAGAGAGCCTGTGAGCAAGATCGACCGGCTTGTGACCGCGATTGACCCGGCGCCCCACGCGCCGGAACACGGGCAGGACGCGCAGGAGTTGTTCCGCAGGATCGTGGCGACGCCGGTCAAGGCACGTCGCAGAGTGCTCTGGCCGGTGGTGATCCCCGTCGCCGCGATGCTGGCGGCCGTGGCCGTCACGGGGGTGGCGTTCATCCCCACCAGCGCGCCAGGCGGCGTCGCGCCGGCCGCCGCGCTGGCGTTCGAGCGTTCGGGCGACGACTGGATCGTCACCGTCAAGGACCTCTACGCGGACCCCGAGCGCTTCGCGTCCGAGTTCAAGGCCCGTGGGCTCGACATCCGCCTGACGATCGCACCGGGTTCACCGAGCATCGTCGGTCATGTCACGGCCACGGATAATTCGGAGGGAGCCGGCATCGAAGAGGAGTCGGTGGAGTGCGAGTCCGGCCGATGCACGGCCTCGTTCCGCATTCCCGGGGATTTCAAGGGCAGCGCGCAGATCTCGTTCGCCCGCCCGGCCCGGCCCGGGGAGCGGTACGTATCGGCAGGCGACGCCGAGGCCACCGGTGAGCTGCTGCACTGCGTACCGTTCCGCGGCATGACCGTGGACGAGGTACGGGCCGTGCTGGCCGAGCGGGACGGCTCGATCGAGGAGTTCAGGGTCGGCCAGCGATCGGACCGCGCCCAGCAGGTGCCGGGCAACTGGTTCGTCACCGACGCGGTGCCGTCGGCCCCTGGACAGGTGCTCGTCTGGGCGCAGCCGGGCCGGGTGAAGCTGACTCCCGGGATGACCATGCACGTGAAGAAGAAGATGGCCGGATGCCCGAACGGCTGACCGCCGGAAATACCTCGTATGAGTGGGTAGGGCGCCGCGACAGAAGGTGCGGCGCCCTCACCGCGGGCCGGCGAGGCCGATGCTGTGGCGCGAGGTGTCAGCGCCGCAGGTCGCGCCCCGCGAGGACCAGCCAGAGGTACGGCAGGGGCAGCATCGCCAGCCAGAACAGATGCGCCTGGTCCCAGTACCCGAACCCGCAGGTCGGCGGCCAGAGCCGGACCTGCTGCGGCAGCAGGATGGTCCCCAGCACCATCGCCAGCTGGACCACGACCGCCGCCATGGCGGCCTGCCGTCCCGGCGCGAGCCGTACGGCGGTCGCCGCGGCGGCCAGCGCGATGCCGAGGCAGACGCCCATCTCGATGAGCAGGTCGCCGACCGGGAACAGGGCGCCTTCCGGCAGGCGGGTGAGGACGTAGGCGAAGGCCGCCAGCCAGATCGCGACCGCGGCGCCGCCGGGCAGCAGGCAGCGCAGCGCCTGCCGTACCCATCGGGGGACCGCGGCGGCGCCGAGGTCGGCGGACATCGCGTCGACCAGCCCGAACGCCGCCGCCGCGCCGAGCAGGGTGCCGCAGATGCGCATGAGCACGAGCGCGTCGCCCCCGGGCAGCGTCTCCCCGTACTGCACCAGGCTCACCAGCCCGGCGGTGAAGGCGGACACCACGGCCAGCGGCCCCCAGTCGATGGCCCGGGCGAGGGGGCGCACCAGCAGGAGCGCCATCCGCGGCCGGGCGGGCAGTGTCACAGGCACGGCGTGGCTCCCATCGGCGCGTTGAACTCGCGTTCCAGCCCGAGCAGCGGCAGGGCCTGGTCGATCGTGGTGGTGGGCTCGACGAGCGTGTCCCAGCCGGCCTGGACCTTCGCGCGGGCGCCGGGGGAGGCCAGCAGCCGTCTGGCGTAACCGATCTCGGCCGGGCCCCAGTCCAGGCCAGACAGGCGTCCCAGGTTGTGGTCGACGTAGAGCTGCCGCCGGGCCTCGGGAGGGGAGACCTGGCCGATGAGCCAGAGCGCCACCACCGTGCGGGCCTGGCCGCGTACGTCACACGGCGCGGCGCGGCGGGAGGAGGTGAAGTGCTCGGTGGCCGAGTCGTACAGGCCGGTCGCCCGGAAGGCCACGTCCTCGGCCAGCATCCGGCGCTGGTCGGGATGTCCCCAGCTCATCGGCGGCCGGATCATGCCGGCATCGCCGGTGAAGTCCCAGGTCGTGCTCGCCTGCCGCACCTGGGGCGCCCGGTTCCGCAGCCCGGCGGGCAGCGCCGCCACGACCGGCTGGACGGCCTGTTCCCACAGCGGGATCCACGGCTCGTAACCGGCGAAGGCGCAGTAGGTGAGCCCTTGGCGCCGCGTGCATCGATAGGCGTCGGGACCGAAGTAGCGCTCACGTACGCGGGAGTCCACGTGGGCGGCGGTCAGCGTCACGTTCGTGGGGAAGCGCGCCGGTGGCCGGGTGGACGCCGCGACGGCCCCGGCAGGCACCGCGACCGCAAGCCCCACCACGACGGCCACGGCGGGCGCCGGCCGTGGCCGGTGCCTGAGCAGCGCGACCCCGCCGAAGACGACGGCGGCAGCGAGCACGTACGCCAGGTGGGCCGCCGACGGGCGGTCGGGCCAGTCCGGACGGTGGTCCTGCATCACCGGCAGCAGCCAGCGGGCCTGCCCGTTCATCGGGTTCGTGTAGATGAGGAAGCCGAGCACGGCCACCACCAGCGGCCCCGCGATCAGCCACCGCGCCCAGCGGCCGACGGCCACGCCCAGCGTCGCGGCGAGCACCGCGGCGGCCACCGCCGTCAACGGCTCCCACACGTCCAGCCGCCCTCCGGCAGGGCCGCTCAGCAGCCGGATGCCCAGGTAGCCGCCCACGGCCACCGCCGCCGCGAGCCCCGCGACCAGCGGGGTGGCCAGCAGCAGGGCCCGCGTACGGTGCTCGGCCCGGCCGGGCAGCCCGGCGAGGCTTTCCGGCATGCCGTGCCGCCCGTCGCGCGAGGCGGCCAGGCCCGCCACGATCAGGACCGCCGCGGCCAGGCAGGTGGCCAGCCCGGTGGCGTTGACCGGGTCCATCGTCAGGTCGGGCTGCTGGTCCCGGCTGAGGAAGGTCTGCAGCGCCAGCACCAGGACGGTCACGCCCCACACGAGCGGGTGCCGTACCAGTCTGCGCGTCTCGAACAGGAACAGCCGCCGCGTCACGCCGCCTCCCCGAGCAGCATGAGGTAGCCGTCCTCGACGCCGGGCGCCACCGCGTCCGCCGCCGGTGGGGGTGCGCCGAGCGTACGGTAGCGGCCGTCGGCCGTCCGCCAGAACAGCTCCGACATGGCGGGCGGCGCGTCCGACAGCCACACCCGGCCGTCGGCCACGGCCGCGAGCTGGCCGGGGGTGCCGTCGAAGACCGCCCGGCCGTCCCGCATGACGACCACCCGTTCGCACAGCGCGGCGACGTCCTCGGTCTGGTGCGTGGACAGCACGACGACGCGGCTCTCGCCGAGCCGCGAGACCAGCGCGCGGAACGCCATCCGCTGCTCCGGGTCCAGGCCCACGGTTGGCTCGTCGAGGATGAGCAGGTCCGGCTCGCCCAGGAGCGCCTGGGCGAGCGCGAGCCGCTGACGCATGCCGCCCGACAGTTTGCGTACTTTCGTCCGGGCCTGGTCGGTGAGGTGCACCTCGGCCAGCACCCGGCGCACCTCGGCGTGCCGGTGCTCGCGGTCGGTCAGCTCCTTGAGTATCGCCACGTAGTCCACCAGGTCGAAGGCGGTGAAGTGCGGGTAGGCGCCGGGGTTCTGCGGCAGGTAGCCGAGCCTGCGCCGCAGCGCGGTCCGCTGGACGCGATCGGCCGGGTCCAGGCCGAAGGCGCGTACGGTGCCGCTGTCGGGGGCGAGGGTGGTCGCCAGGCAGCGCAGCAGGGTGGTCTTGCCGGCGCCGTTCGGGCCGAGCAGCCCGGTCACGCCGGGGCCGAGCGTCAGGTCGAGGCCGTCGAGCGCCCTTTTGGCGCCGTAGGTCTTGGTCAGGTGCTTGGTCTGGATCATCTCGTGCTCACTTTGCGGAAGCGGTACGTCAGCAGGAGGGCGGCGGCGCCGTACCCGATCTGCGGGGCGGGGCCGAAGACGGCGGGCCAGCCGGCGGCGAGGCCGCCCGCGCCGACGATGGCCAGCCACACCCCGCCCACGGCGAGCGCGGCGATCGGCACCGGCAGCCGGTTCGACAGGGCCAGGCAACCCGAGGCGGCGGCGAGCGCGGGCAGCAGCCAGGCGGCGCTCAGCCCGGGCGGCGCGGGCAGCAGCGGCGAGGCGAGCCCGGCCAGCACGACCGCCACCGCCAGCACCGCCGTGGCCCGGGTCATCAGCAGCCGCGGCCCGGACATCGGGGTGGCGGCCACCAGTTCGTGGGCGGGATCGACGCGCGGACCGTAGGCGAGCGCGATGCCCGCCAGCGGCAGCATCGGCGCGACGACGAGGAAGGCGGGCAGCAGGTCGGCCTGCGCGCGCGCCGCCAGCAGCGCGAACGCCAGCACCGCCACCACCGCGGCCAGCCAGGCCCGGCTCAGCGTCGGCGTCGCCGTCAGCAGCCTGGCCAGGTGGTCGGGCATCCCCCGGTGCCGCAGGAAACGTTCGGTCAGGCCGGGGCGCGGCGCGATCAGCTCGGTTTCCAGCCTCGCCCAGGACGTTTCGAGCCAGTCCTGGTCGTACGGGATCGCGGCCCGGCAGCCGGCGCAGCGGCCGAGATGCGCGTCCACGGACATGGCCGGCGCCGGTTCGAGCCTGCCTTGGAGGTAGCGTTCACGCAGGTCGTCGGGGATGTGCCAGTTGCTCATGAAAGTTCCTCGCGAAGCCGGGCCCTGGCCCGCATCGCGCGGGTCTTGACTGTGCCTTCCGGAATGCCCAGGAGACCGGCGGCCTCCTTGGTGGTGAGGCCGTCGAGGACGGTCGCCTCGATGACGGCGCGCAGCTCGGGGGCGAGCCTGTTCAGTGCGGCCCCGAGATCGCCGTGCTCCACGCCCAGCAGGACGACGTCCTCGGCGGAGGCGACGGGGGAGCTGTCGTCCGGTGCGATGCCGGAGCCGACCCAGCGCGAACCGCGCCCCCGAAGGGCGGAGATCAGCCGCCGGACGGCGATCGTCCACAACCAACCGGCCACGTTGTCGCCCCGGAAGCGGCCCGCCGAACGCCACACGGCCAGGAACGTCTCCTGCAGCGCGTCGTCGACCACGTCCGCGTCGGCGCAGCGCCGGGCCAGCCGGGCGCGCAGCCAGGGGGCATGGCGCTGGTGGAGGATGCGCAGGGCGGTGGTGCTGCGGGCGGCGACGGCGGTGACGAGGTCGGCGTCGCCGCTTGCGGTGGTGACGTCCGGGGCCGCGCGCCGCCGGAAGGGGAACGGTCTCACGGTGTATCTATCGCACGCTTCGTACGAGACGGTTCGCCCGGATCGGCTCGTCGACCCCGATCACATGGACGCCGTCGAGCGATGCTCGTCGTTGATCAGGACCTGCTTGCCCTCGGCCAGGACCGCGTCGTCGGCGGTGTTCCACGAAACCGCGAAGCCTTCGGCGATTCGGGTCACGGTCAGGTGCTGGACCACGATTGCCTCCAGTGCCCACCGCAGCCCGCGGCGCGAGAGCACGGGGCCGCGGCCGCCGCACCGGTAACGGCGGATTGGACCCCCTCGGCGTGCCGAATCATGACCGCCCGGCCTCGACATCACACTCAGTCAACCCCACGCGTGCAGAGCCGGAAGGTGATCACCCTGGGTGAACAAACGTCGCCCGGTTCTCGGGTCTCGGGCACAAGCTCGGTCTTCGGGGGCCGGTGATCGTCCGGTGGCGTTCGGCCTGTCAGGCGCGATCGTGGAGAGTGATCTGGTAGCCGTCGGGGTCGGCGAAGGTGAATGTCCGGCCGAAGGGGCCGTCGGTCGGTGCGGAGACGATGGTGTGGCCGTCGGCGAGCAGAGCATCGTGGATGGCTTGGACGTCTGTGGCGTGGAGCCAGATCGCGGCACCGATGCCAGGCTGAGCGGCGGATGCGAGATCGGTGCCGGGAACGATGTCGCGGAGTGCGAACGCGATCGGCTTCGTCTCGAAGACGACGGCGTGCGGAGGTCCGGCCTGCGAGCGGACGAGGCCGAGGTACTGCTCGTAGAACGCCTGCGAAGCGTGGAGGTCGCGCGCTTGGAGCGAGATGAAGTCGGGGCCGGTGGCGGGCATGATGATGCTCCTTCTCTTTGTGTCAGTTTTCTGACACAGGCAATCTATGTCAGAATACTGACATGAGTCAAAAGGGTGTCGGCGTCGATCTGGAGACGTCACTGGGCTACCTGCTGAAAGAGGCGTCGAGCGCCCTCCGTGCAGCCATGGAGGAGGTGCTGCGGCCGCTCGGGATGAGCGTGACGCACTACTCCTGCCTCGAGCTGCTGGCTCAACGGCCGGGCTTGTCGAACTCGGAGCTCGCGCGGGGCGCGTTCGTGACCCGGCAGACGATGAACGTGCTGCTCCAGGCCCTGGAACGAGACGGCTACGTGACCAGGCCCGCGGAGGCGCCCGTCGGGAAGGCTCTTCCAGCGCGGCTCACGCCTCGCGGCCGGCGGAGCCTCGAGAAGGCGACCGTGGCGGTCCGGTCCGTCGAGGTCAGAATGCTGGCCGGCATGTCCGAGACCGAGCAGTCAGAGGCGTTCCGGATCCTGCGGAGCATGATCCATTCCCTGCGCGATGGCAACGACGATGCATAGCTCGTTCCCCGGCGCACGTCCCGGCGCGCTCGGACAGGAGTGCAGCCGAGCGTGAGAATCCGTGCGGGCGACCTCGAAAACCGGCGGACCCCGGCTGCACCCTCTTCTGCGATGAGTCCCTTGAACGCCGGCCTCGCGAAGCCCGGTTCGCGTCACTCCAGCCCTTGAAAGTCGGCCTGACGCGGCCTGGTTGCATGGTTATGACGAGCGCTAAGGTGGCGCGTGATCACCAAGCCTCCCGGATGGCTGTACCTCACTGTGCTCTCCGCCTCGGCCTGCGTCATTCTGTACTGGGCCAGCGTCCCCCATTGGTACGTCATCGAGATGATGCTGGTTGCCTTCTTCTTCGGGGTTCCTCTGTATGTGATCTGGTTGTTCCGCTTCGGTTTGGCGGCGAGTCGAGGCGCGATCGACGGCCGGATCGTACGTTGGGTCCTGCCTTGGATCATCGCCGGAGGCGTGGTGGGGGCACTCGTCGTGGACGCGCCCTTCTGGCTGCGATTCACGATCTCGAAACCGAGCATGGAAGCCTACGCTCAGACCGTAACCAGGCAGACGGATCGCGATTTTTCCTGCCAATGGGTGGGGTTGTACCGGATATGTGATGCCTTTCCGTGCTTGGGATTGGAGAAGAACGCCGAGGACGTCCCTGGCAGTGCTTGCCTGATCGCCGAGGAATGGGCCGTCTACAGCAATACGAACTTCGTCCTGCTTCCCAAGGGCGAGCCCGAGGAGACGGGGGACGACACCTACCGGCACCTCACGGGCTCCTGGTACGGCTGGCACGGTTGGGACTACTGGTAACACCGCGCAGGTCCTGTGGTCGTCAGGCCGAGCCCGGGCCCGGGAGGAGGTCGACGTCGTCGGCGTGCATCGGCTCTCCGCAGTGACTGCAGCGCGGGTCGACGTGGCCGATCTGCCCGCAGGCATGGTGGCGGTACAGCACGGGAGGCCCGGCCTCGCCGGCGAGCCAGCGGTCGCCCCACCGCGCCATTACCATGAGCATCTCGACGAGCTCGGTGCCCTTGGCGGTGAGGTGGTACTCGTAGCGAGGGCGGGCGTCGTAGGGCAGCCGCTCGAGCACGCCCTGTTCGACCAGGTGGTTGAGCCGCTCGGTGAGCACCTTGCGGGAGATCCCGATGTCCGCCTGGATGTGGTCGAAGCGGCGCACCCCGGCCCACACGTCGCGCAGGATCAGCGGTGACCAGGGCTCGCCGATCACGTCCAACGTACGCGCGATGGAGCACGCCATCTCCCCGAACCGCGTTCGCTGCATGGCGACAATCTAGCAATTGGGGTTCCCTTACGAAACCTTGGGTGCTACCTTCCCAGAGTCTCTTAAGGAAACTCTGAAGGGGATCCGATGACATTCATCAGGCGTTTCGACCACGTCGGCATCACCGTCGCCGACCTCGACGCCGCGACGGCGTTCTTCGTCAGCCTCGGCCTGGAGGCCGATCAGAAGATGGCCGTAGAAGGCGAGTTCCTGGACACGGTCATCGGCATGACCGATGCCCGCACCGAGATCGTCATGCTGCGACCGCCCGGCGGAGGGACGACGCTGGAGCTCTCCAGCTTCACGCGGCCGGACCACCTCCCGGGTTCGCCTGCCGCGCCGGCCAACGAGCTGGGCCTGCGCAACGTCGCCTTCGAGGTGCACGACCTCCGAGCCGCGGTCGACCACGCCGCAGCCGCCGGCTACGGCCTGGTGGGAGGCATCGGCGAGTACGAGGGCGTGTGGCGCATGGCCTACGTCCGCGGGCCCGAAGGAATCATCGTCTCGCTGGCCGAGCGCATCGAGAAGTAGGGAGACCTCATGAGCACGACCGTGACCGACGAACAGATCCGGGCTCTGGCCGCGACCGCGAAGCCCTACAGCCTGGCGCTCCTCCACTGGGGGCCGGAGCGGGCCGTGGACGGCGCGGACGCCATCGAACTCGAACACCAGCGGCGCATGGTGTCGCTGCGTGCTGAGGGGGTGATCGCGATCCTGTGCCCGGTCGCCTCCGACACCGTGGCCGGCGTCGCGATCATGACCGTGCCGGCCGAAGAAGCCGCGGAGATCATGGCCGAGGACCCCTGCGTGCGCGCGGGGATGATGCGCTGCGAGGTTCACCCGTGCCACGGCTTCCCCGGAGACGCCCTCCCCGTATGAACGATCCCGGCCAGGGCAATCAGCGCCTGTCCGATCGTGGCAGCCATGTCGCGCACGCCTGTTCACGGCAGAACATCACTGAGGGCCGGCGCCTCGCGCCCTCGCCGCACTGCCCAGCGGACGCCCTTCTCGCTGCCGACGCGAGCGCGCCGTTCACGACTGGCTCACGGGAAGTTGGCCGGGGGAGCGGCGTTCAACGCATGCGCGAACTGAGGGCTGCCGCCGTCTGAGCATTCCCCGGTCTGATCACCCCGCCAGCCGGGCGGCCGGCGTGGCCAGTATCGGATAGCCCCGGTTCGTCCTGGCGGCGTCGTCCCCCTTTCGCCGTTCCTGGCCTACGAAGTGCCCCAGGTGACCGTCCAGGGCCAATGCGCCGAGGTTCCCGTCCAGGCTTCGCTGCGGCCGGGCGAGATCCAGGACTTCCATCTGGGATCCTGGTCACGGCCGGACGCATTCAACGGAGGCCGGGACGATTTCGAGGTCCGCGTAGGCGTCACCGCAGCGCAAACGGCCTACGTCTGGGTGCGGAGTTCAAGGTCAGTGTGACTCCCAACCCGGTGGGGCGCGTCATTCCCATCGAGTCCAGCGCGAACTTCAGCGACTTCTCCGTCAACTCCTTCTGTTCCACCGCGCCAACCCCGAATTGCAGCCGGTCCCTTCTCGACGTCGCCCTCGCATCGGACTGAGAGCTCGCGGGTTGCGGGCGTACAGCCCGCCTCGACTCCCTGGACCAGGAAAGGCGCCGATCATTAGGCTGGAGGGAGCGTGCGAGGGCGCTGCCGGTCCGCGGGCAGGGATTTTCCCACCTCGAGCAGCACATCGACGCACCGGACAAGAACAGCCTCTTTCCGGCCGGGCGAGCGGACCTCGGCGTCGAAGGAGGTTGCGATGTCCGCCCGCCATTTCGAACTGCCGGCTCATCCGAACCTGGAGTACTACCGCAAGCAGGCCAAGCACCTGCATCGCGCATACGCGGCGGGCGACGCGGCAGCCGCAGCCCGGGTCGCCGAGGTGCTGGGTGGCCGGGCCGGCGAGCGGTTCCTGCTCAGCGACGCCCAGTTCGTGCTCGCCCAGGAACACGGATTCCGGACCTGGGCCGAGTTCCGCGCTCACGTCGAAGGACGCAGCACGACCGAGGAGCGGCCGGTCTCCCGCCTTATGGGGATCAGGCCGGGCGCCTACGTCTCGATGGCCGACCGTCTCCTCGCCGAGCTGCGCCGCAACGATCCCGGCGCGCTGCGACGGTTGCGGGCCTACGTGCCCCGGCATGCCATCGCGACCTCCGCCGCCACCGTCGAGCTCCGGGACGCGCGGCTGATCATCGCGCGCGAGTCCGGCTTCCCGACGTGGCGGGAACTTGTGGCGTTCACCGAGAAATCCCGGCGTGACCTCGACGAACGCCAGGAGGAGCGGCGGCGGCTGCACCGCGAGGCCGGAGCCCTGCTGGCCGGCGACACCGATCGGCTGGCCGGTCTGACCGCCGAGCAGGCCGACACCCTGCTGGAGATGCTGGCGGGTCCCGAGACGATCCCCGGTGTCCGGCTCGAGAAGGAGCTCGGCGTGCCGCGTGCCGCCGTGGAGGTTCTGATCGGCAGGGCCACCGGCCTGGACGCCCCGCTCATCCGAGCTGTCCGCTGCGATCGGGTCGAGTACGTACGCCTGCTGCTTGCAGCCGGAGCCGATCCCGGCGCCCGCATCTGGGGCAGCACCCCGCTGGAGAACGCCGTTCTCTCTGGCGGCACGGAGCTCGTCGACTTGCTCGCCGGGCACGGGATCGTCCCGCGGGCGCTGTGGACGTACGCCGCCTGTGGGCGGCTGGATCTCGTGCAGTCCTGTTTCGACGCGGACGGCGGGCTCCGGCCGGGCGCGGCATCGGCGCGCCCCGATCTCGCTGACGCCGCCGGCGGCGGTTTCCTCACCCGGCTGCCGCCTACCGACGATCCGGAGGAGATCGTGGGGGAGGCGTTCGTGCACGCCTGCCAGCACGGCCGGATCGAGGTCGTACGCTGGTTCCTCGATCGAGGCGTCGATCCCGACGTCGCGCCCTACCTCGGGCGGACCGGCCTGCACTGGGCGATCCCGCCCGGGAACGTCGAGGTGATCCGCCTGCTTCTGGAGCGCGGTGCCGATCCGTCCATCCGCGACGACGTCTTCCGGATCGACGCCGACGGCTGGCTGCACATGTCCCACGCGGCTCACCCGCACGATCCCGTGACCCGGCAGATCCACGACCTGATCGAGGCTCGATCGCGCTGAGCTACTGCGGCGGTTCAGTCGTCCTCAGGATCGGCCGCCTGGAGGCGACGCCACTTGGCCATCGATCGCTCGATCTCCTCGCGCATGAACGCGAAGAACCGCCCAGTCTCCTCCAGCCGCCGCCCGGCGGGGGAGTCGTCGCCCAGAAGCGTGACGCCTTCCTCCGCGCCGGTCTGTACGTGGACCAGCACCGGCACGGACTGGCTGATGTAGTGGCTCCAGGTGTGCTCGTGGATGCGGCAGAAGTCGTGCCTGCTGCCGGGTGCGCGGCCGCGTTCGACCAGCCGTACCTGCACCAGGTACTTGACCGCCCCCGAGATGGCCGGCGCGCCGACGCCCAGCCGCTCGGCCAGCTCGGCGGCCGTCAGCTTGCCGGAGTCGGTGACCAGCAGCGCGGCGTACACGCGTGCCGCCATCCGCGGCATGCCGGACTCGACCAGGATCTGCGCGAACCGTTCCCGGAAGTCCGCGATGGCGTCCTCGCCGGCTCGCGTCACCACCGCTCCGTCCTCCGCCGTCATGACGCCAGAGTCTAGAGCATTTCGGAAACTTCACGAATTTCGTGAAATAGGAGTAGCGTCGTTGTCGTGATGGACACCGGACTCCTCGGAGTGCAGAAAACCCTCACTCCCGTCCTCAAGGCCAAAGCGCTGGACAACCGGCTCCCGGACCCGATTCTCGGCGACACCTACGCCGAGCGGGTGATGCGCCTCCTCGACCCCGCCTACGACCAGCGCAGATTCGGCACCAGCCAGCTGGGCCTGGTCGCCGTGGTCCGCGCCCGGGCCCATGACGACTGGGCCCGCGATTTCCTCGCCGAGCACCCCGACGCGGTGGTCCTGCACCTGGGCTGCGGCCTTGACGCCCGCCCCTACCGCATCGACCCGCCCCCCACCGTCGACTGGTACGACCTGGACCACCCCACCGTCATCGACCTGCGCCGGCGGCTCCTTCCGCCGCGCGAGCACCACCACACGCTGATCGGGGCCGATGTCACCGACCTGACCTGGCTGGAGCGCGTCCCTCGCGGCCGGCCGGCGCTGATGATCGCCGAGGGGCTGGTGCCGTACCTGACCGAGGAGGACGTCCGGCGGCTGCTGACGAGCGTCGTCGATGCCTTTCCTTCGGGCCAGATCCAGTTCGACACGGTGGCGGTCTGGGCGTGGCGCACCTCGAGGTGGAACCCCACGCTGCGCATGTACGACGCCCGGTTCCACTGCGGCTTCGACGTACCGGCGGCGCTGGCCGCGTGGCATCCGCGGCTGGAGTACGTCGACGAGGCGCCGATGAACGACGCGCCGCTCCTGATGGCCAGGGCCCCGGCGGGCGTCCGCCGCTTGTACCGGGTCATGAACCTGCTGCCGGGCATGAAGCGCTCCACCCGCATCGTGCGCTTCCGCTTCCGCGAGACGCCGGTCTGACCACCGCCGCCGGGCCGGCCGAACCGTCCGTCGGACGTTTGTGCAGGTGTGTACGGCCCGGAAGCGACTCCGGCCACCTGGTCCCACTGCTTCTCAGGAGCTTTCCACGAAGCGCGCGCCCGGCCCGGGTGTGCGGCAGATGTCGTCCGGGGCGAGGTGGCTGTGCCCCGCAGCGCACTCCAGGACGACCTTGACCGGCTCGTCGCAGGAGCTCGCATCGCCGACGGGCCGGTGCCGGACGATGACCGACGGGCCCTGCGGGTCGGCGAGATACGTGTCGCCCCATTCCAGGAGCGCCACGAGCGTGGGCCGCAACGCCCGGCCCTGCTCGGTGAGCTCGTAGGCGAAGCGCTGCCGATCCCCGGGCTCCTGATAGGGCACGCGGCGCATCACTCCCGCCGTCACCAAGGTCTCGAGCCGAGTCGCCAGGAGATTTCTGGCGATCCCGAGGCGGGAGTGGAACTCGCCGAACCGGCGCGCGCCGTCCAGCGCTTCACGGACGATCAGCAGCGACCAGCGCTCCCCCACCACCGAGAGGGCGCGCGCCACCGAGCAGTTCACCGGGTCGATTCGCCGCGTCTCCATGGGACGAGTGTACCCACCTGGGTTTACAAGTTGTACTTAGCCATCCTAGACTCCGGGGCCTGAGTTGAAGAATTAAACTCATGGAGGAGATCGACCATGCCCATGCTCGACGTGTACATTCCCGACGGCGCGCTCCAGCCCGACGCCGAGGCGGCCCTGCTGAAGCGCATCACCGAGATCCTCGTCCGCAACGAGGGATTCGACCCCGCCGACCCGGTGAGCCGTTCCGTCTCCTGGCTCTGGCTGCACCGACCGGCCGGCGTCTACGTCGGCGGCGAACCCGCGGACGCACCTCGCTACAAGGTCGTCCCGTCCGTCCCCGAGGGCCAGCTCGACGAGCAGAAGCGTGCGAGCGTCATCGCCGAGGTCACCGAGGCGATCCTCGACGCGGAGAACGGCGCCTGGCCGCGTGACGCCAGCCGGATCTGGGTGTTCCCCACCGAGATCCCCGAGGGTCACTGGGGCGGCTGGGGCCAGATCAGGCCGCTCGCGACGATCCTCGCCCGGCTCACCGGCGACGACACCGAGCGGGCCCGTACGCTCGCGCGTGAGCGGATCGCCGCCACCCGGGCCGAACACGCCCGCCTGCCCTGATGAGCGGCGAACGACGTCGGCGGACCAAACGGCGCGCCGGCCGCGTCGTGCGGCCTGTCGCGGGTCCCTCTCATGACTTTATACACCGGGCGTATACTCTCAAGGTATAGTCGCTCGGCATGAGTCAGATGATCGACGACCGAACGTCCACCAAGCCCTTTGCGCCGCGTACAACATGGCGGCGAGGCCGGCGGGCCGCCGTCGCCGGGCTCGTCGCCGTGATGGCCGTGTCCGGCCTCGCGCCCGTCGCCTCCGCTTCCGCCTCCGCGTCCGCTGAGCCGTATCTGCCCGCGCCCACCGGCTCGCGGCCGGTCGGCACCACCTCCCTGTACCTCAAGGACGCCTCGCGCCCCGACCCCTGGGTCCCCAGCGTGAAGGCTCGCGAGCTCATGGTCTCGCTGTGGTATCCGGCCGAGGCGCCGGGCCGCCACCGCGCCCGGTACATGACGCCCAAGGAGTCCGAGCTGCTGCTCAAGGACGGGGACATCACCAGCGTCCCGGCCGACACCCTGAGCAAGGTGCGCACCCACGCCTTCACCGACGCCCGCCCCGCGGGACGCCCGCACAGCCTGCCCCTCGTCGTGCTCTCTCCCGGGCACAGCAAGCCCAGGTCCGAGCTCACGGCCCTGGCCGAGGACCTGGCAAGCCGGGGATACGTGGTGGCCGCCATCGACCACACCTACGAGAACGTCGCCCAGACCTTCCCCGACGGGCGGGTCACGACCTGCGTCACGTGCGAGATGAAGAAGGGCCCGGCCGAATGGGTGAAGCTGGAGAAGGGCCGGGCCGCTGACGTCTCCTTCGTGCTGGACGAGCTGACCGGCGCGCGCCCCAAGTGGAAGTACGCGCGGCTGATCGACACCTCCAGGATCGGCATGTCCGGTCAGTCCGCCGGCGGCGCGAGCACGCTGTCGGCCATGGCCGCCGACCGCCGGTTGCGTGCCGGCATCGACGTGGACGGCACGGTCGAGGCCGCGCTTCCCGAGGGCGGGCTGTCGCGGCCGTTCCTTCTGCTGGGCAAGCCCGCCACGTACACGCCTGGGAAGCCCGGGACCGCCGCCAACTGGGAGAGCGTCTGGGCGGGGCTGCACGGCTGGAAGCGCTGGCTGCTGGTGGACGGGGCCGCGCACACGTCCTTCACCGACCTCGGTGTGCTGGTCGACCAGTTCGGCATCGAGGACGGCGCCGACATCCCCGGCGTCCGCGCCATGGCCATCACCCGCAGGTACGTCGCGGCCTTCTTCGACCAGCACCTGCGCAAGAAGCCGCAGCCCTTGCTCGACCAGCCGTCGGCGAGCTACCCGGAGGTCAAGTTCTGCGCCCCGGAGAAGAAGACCTGCGCGTAGCGCCGGCCTGCGCATCCTGAAGCCATCACGATCAGCGCAGCGGTTACCAGCTGAGCATCTTCGGACGGCCGGCTGGGGCAGGCAGCCGGTCGCGCAGCACCTGCGCGCCCAGCGGGACCAGGGCCACGCAGAGCAGGCCGGTGACCAGTACGTCAGGGATGGAGGCGCCCTTCAGCACGCCCACCCAGGTGCCCCCGGCCAGCAGCAGCATCGCGGCGCGGGCGGTGCCGAAGACGCCCGATCGCCAGGCGGCGACGGCCAGGAGGAGCGAGCCCGCGTACTGGCCGACCGAGGCCCAGACCGGCACCCGCCACGGCCCGTAGGAGATGTCGACGTACTCCTTCATGATCGCGTTCGTCGCCTGGTCCAGCCCGATCACCTCGGTGAGCTGGAAGGCGGTCTGGTCGGCGCCGGCGAAGTACAGGCGGGAGAAGAGCCCGGCGGCCAGCAGCGTGGCGCCCCACCAGGCGAGGCCGCCGCCGATCCGCTGAGCCAGGGCGACGAAAGCGGGGAAGAGCAGCACCGCCCCCAGCGCGAAGACCGCATAGGCGAGGGTGAGCAGGGCGGGCGCCGAGGTGTACGCGAGGAGTTGGCCGTAGGCGGCGAAGGGCTGTGCCTCCGCCCACGCGTGCTGCTGAGGGGTGAGGGCGGTGGCTGTGCCCAGGTAGCGCAGCAGGTATCCGGCGCACATGATCAACGGCCCCAGGACGAGCGTCGCGCCGCTGATCCACCGTCCGGGGAAGAACGTGTTCATGGGAGCGAGCCTGCCGAGAGCGAGCTGGGAGATCATCTGCCGATCGTCAACCGTCGTCCCCGTCGAAAGTCAGGTCGCACTCTGGGATGCGCTTGCACCGCTGGAATAGGGGCGTCCCGCCTCTTCCCGTGATCACTTACGCCGACGTAGCGTTCGCATGAAAAGACCGCTTCGGCCAGAAGGGGCTTCGCATGCGTTCCACCTCGGTGCCGGCCTTACCCGGCGACACTCCCGCACGCGACGACTACGCCTTGGAACGAGTTCCGCCCTCCGCCCGCTACGCATGGCCCACGGTCGCGATTCAGCGCTTCGGGTTGCTGTCGGCACTGAGCCAGTTCCTCCTCGGGGCCACGCTCGGCATGGGCATGACGTTCTGGGACGCCGTCGTGGCCATCACCCTCGGCGCGGTGATCCTGGAGCTGGTGGCCATCGCGGTCGGCATCGCCGGCATGCGGGAAGGCATGTCCACCACGGTGCTGGCCCGGTGGGCCGGGTTCGGGCGGCACGGGTCGGGGCTGGTCGGGATCGTGGTCGCGGTCTGCCTGCTGGGCTGGTTCGGCGTGCAGTCGGCGGTCCTCGCTCAGGGGCTCGCCGCGTTGCTCGGCGGGCCGCCCGTCTGGGCGTGGGCCATCGTCGGAGGGCTGGTGATCACGGCGATCGTGGTCGTCGGGTTCGCCGGGATGGCCTGGACGGCCTGGATCACCGTGCCGGCCTTCCTGACGCTGGCCGGCTGGGCCGTCGTCGTCGAGCTCGGCAAGCACGACGTGGCCGACCTGGTGGCGTCCGCGCCGCCCGGCACGCCGTTGAGCCTGGCGCAGGGCGCCACGCTGGTCGCGGGTGGCTTCATCGTGGGCGCGGTCATCAGCCCGGACATGTGCCGCTTCAACCGCAGCGCGGCCGACGTGGTCAAGCAGACCGTCATCGGGATCACGCTCGGCGAGTACCTGCTGGCCCTCATCGGCGTCCTGCTCGCGCACGCGCTGCGCACCGGTGACGTGGTGGCGATCGTCACCACCACCTCCGGCGTCGTCGGCACCGTCGTGCTGCTCACCGCCACCTTGAAAACCAACGACTGGAACCTGTACGCGGCCTCCTTGGGGGTCACCAACGCGCTGCACACCATCTTCGGCGTGCGGCCCGGGCGGGCGGCCGTCACCGTCGGCCTCGGGGTGATCGGCACGGCGCTGGCCGCCCTCGGCATCGCCGACCACCTCGTGGACTTCCTGGTGCTGCTCGGTGTCGCCGTCCCGCCGATCGCCGGGATCATGATCGCCGAATACTACGTGGTGCGGCGGTGGCGGGAGGAGTTGACGTCGTCGCGGAGCAGCGGCGGCCTGCCCGCCGAGGCGCCGAACTGGGTGCCCGCCGGACTCGTCGCCTGGGTGATCGCCGCCTTCGCGGGGCACTACCTGGCGTGGGGCATCCCCGCGCTCAACGCGCTGGTCATCGCCGCGCTCGTGTACGTGGCGGCGGGCAAGGCCCGCCTGTGGACGCAGTCCTGAACGAAGGAGTACGGGTGCGCATAGGGATCGACGTGGGAGGCACCCACACCGATGCCGTCATCATGGACCACACCACCGTCCGGGCCGAGATCAAGACGGTGACGACCCCGGACGTCACCACGGGAATCGTCACTGCTCTGCGTGAGTTGCTGGCCGCCGGCGGCATCGGCAGGGACCAGGTCTCCGCGGTCATGATCGGCACCACGCATTTCACCAACGCCCTGGTCACGGGCCGGCACCTCGCGCCGACCGGCGTCGTCCGGCTCGCCCTGCCCGCCACCGCGGCCCTGCCCCCAATGGTGGACTGGCCGCACCGCCTGCTGTCCGCGATCAGCCCGTCCGTGTACCTGTGTCACGGCGGCCACGAGTTCGACGGCAGGCTCATCTCCCCGCTCAGACCCGACGAGCTCAAACGCGCCGCCGCCGAGCTGCACGCGCGCGGCATCGACACGGTGGCCGTCTCCTCGGTGTTCTCACCGGTGGCCGCCGACCTGGAGGAGCAGGCCGCCGCCATCCTGCTGGCCGAGCTGCCGCACCTGCACATCAGCCTGTCGCATCAGATCGGCCGGGTCGGTCTCCTGGAGCGGGAGAACGCCACCATCGTCAACGCCTGCCTCCGCCGGCTGGCCGACCAGATCGTGGACGCGTTCGCCGGCGCGCTGGAGGCCGTCGGGGTGACGGCGCCGCTGTTCCTGTCGCAGAACGACGGCACGCTCATGGACGCCGAGTACACGCGCCGCTATCCGGTGCGTACGTTCGCCTCCGGCCCCACCAACAGCATGCGCGGCGCGGCCCATCTGTCCGGGCTGAGCGACTGCGCGGTCGTGGACATCGGCGGCACCACCACCGACGTGGGGGTGCTGACCAACGGCTATCCGCGGGCGGCCACCGGCGAGGTCGACATCGGCGGGGTGCGGACGAACTTCCGCATGCCGGACGTGCTGTCCATCGGCCTGGGCGGCGGGAGCCGGGTCGTCACCGGTCCCGCGCTGGAGGTCGGCCCGGACTCGGTCGGCTACCAGCTGACCGAGCAGGCGAAGGTCTTCGGGGGAGGCGTCCTGACCGCGACGGACCTGGCGGTCGCGGCCGGTCTGGCCGACATCGGCGATCGCGCGCTGGTGGACCACCTGGACCGCGACCTGATCCGGCAGGGCATCGACTGGATGGCCACCCGCGTGGCCGACATGGTCGAACGCATGCGCGTGTCGTCCGCTCCGCTGCCGGTCGTGGTCGTCGGCGGCGGCAGCGTCCTCATGCCGCCGGACCTGCCGGGCATCCCCTCGGTGCATCGGCCCGAGCATCACGCCGTGGCCAACGCCATCGGCGCCGCCATCGGGCAGATCGGCGGCGAGGTGGACCGGCTGTTCGCGATCACCGCCGCGCTCAGCCGGGAGGACGTGCTCGACCAGGCTCGCGCCGAGGCGATCGACCGGGCCGTCGCCGCGGGCGCCGCCCCCGGCAGCGTCCAGGTCGTGGACATCGACGAGGTGCACGTGGCGTACCTGCCGGGCAACGCGGTCCGCGTCCGCGTCAAGGCCATCGGTGATCTCGACCTCAGCCGCCCACGTACCCCTGAGGAGGACCGGCCATGGGCTACGACCTGACGCTGGAAGACGTACGTGACCTGGCCGAAGGCGCGGCCCTGCTGGGCACCGGAGGCGGCGGGGACCCCTACATCGGGCGCATGCTGGTGGAACGGCAGCTTCGCGCCGGCCGGCGCATCCACGTCATCGGCGTCGACGAGCTGCCTGACGACGCCCTGGTGCTGCCATCGGCGATGATGGGGGCGCCCACGGTCTTCGTGGAGAAGCTGCCGTCCGGCGACGGCAACCTCGCCGCCCTGCGTGCCCTCGAACGACATCTCGGCCGCTCCGCCGCCGCCACCATGCCGATCGAGTGCGGCGGGCTCAACAGCATGATGCCGTTGCTGCTGGCCGCCCAGGCCGATCTGCCCGTCGTCGACGCCGACGGCATGGGCCGCGCCTTTCCTGAGCTGCAGATGGAGACGTTCGCCGTCTACGGTGTGCCGGGCAGCCCGATGTCGATCGCCTCCGATCACGGCGACGTGGGCATCGTCGAGGCGGTCGACAACCGGCGGATGGAGCACCTGGCCCGTGCGCTGACCATCCAGATGGGCGGCGCCGCCTACATCTGCGACTATCCGATGGACGCGGCGACCGTACGGCGCACCGCCATCCCCGGGACCCTCACCCTCGCCCGGCGCCTGGGGGCCACGCTCCGGCGCGCCCGCCAGGAGCACGCCGACCCGTTCGCCGCACTCAGCGCCACCCTCGCCGACACCATCTACACCCACAGCCGGGTGCTGTTCGCCGGCAAGGTGGTCGACGTCGACCGCAGAACCGTCGACGGGTTCGCCCGCGGCCGCGTCACGCTGGCCGACGCGGCCGACGACGGGGACACCCTGGAGATCGTCTTCCAGAACGAGCACCTCGTGGCCCGCCGCGGCGGGCGCGTCCTGGCCATCGTGCCCGACCTCATCTGCACGCTGAACAGCGAGACCGGGACGCCCGTCACCACCGAGGCGCTCAGCTACGGCCAGCGGCTGACCGTCTTCGCCATCTCGACCCCGCCGATCATGCGCACCCCGGAGGCGCTGGAGGTCTTCGGGCCGGCCGCCTTCGGGCTGCACGAGCCCTACACGCCGGTGGAGGACCTGAACCAGCCGGCGAGGCGGCAACCACGCCAGGGGCAGATGGCATGATTCCGCCATGACGGAGATCGGGAGAGCCGGTGCGCACGACCGGGTGGTCAGCAGTCTGGGGGCGGCCATCGTCAACGGCGACATCGGCCCTGACGCCGACCTCGACGTGCCGGCGCTGCAGGACCGCTTCGCGGTGAGCAGGACCGCCGTGCGCGAGGCGCTGCGGGTGCTGGCCGCCAAGGGCCTGGTGGGGGCCAGGCCCCGGCGGGGCACCTTCGTCGCGCCGCGGCAGCAGTGGGCGCTGCTCGACGCCGACGTGCTGCGCTGGCGTTTCGCGGACCGGGTGGACGAACGCTTTCTCGACGAGCTGGGCGAGGTGCGGCTGACCGTCGAGCCGGCCGTGGCGCGCATGGCGGCGCTGCGCCGCACCGACCGCGACCTGGCCGATCTGGAGGACGCGCTGGCCGGCATGCGGGCGGCCGTGGGCCGGCCGGTCGGCGAGCACGTGGAGGCCGACCTGGCCTTCCACCACGCGCTGCTCCGGGCGGCGCACAACGAGCTGATGGCGCAGATGACCACCGCCATCGAGGCCGGGCTGCGGCTGCGCGACCAGTTCGTGCACACGGCGCTCACCGGAGAGTCCGCCGACAAGCACGCCGAGGTGCTGCTCGCCGTACGCAGGCAGCGGCCCAGGGCGGCCGAGTCCGCGATGCGAGCGCTCGTCGAACGCTCGATCGCGGACGTCGAGCTGGCCAGGCAGGTGCACGGCGAGCAGTCCGGCCGCTAGCCGGGGCGGCGAGGCGGCGTGCTCTCCCGGAGGACGACCTCGGCGGGCAGCCGCACGCCCGCTTCCCCGGACCCGTCGCCCGACCCGTCGTCGGACAGGGCCAGGCGCATCGCGCTCAGTCCCGCCTCCCGCAATGGGACCGCCACCGAGGTGAGCGCCGGCCGCACGTCCATGGCCGAGTCGATGTCGTCGAAGCCCGCCACCCCGAGGTCCGCCCCGGGCAGCACCCCGGCGTCGCGGAGGGCCGTCATCGCGCCGATCGCCATCACGTCGTTGACCGCGAACACCGCCTCGACGTCCTCGAACCCCCGCTCCACCAGCCGCCGGGCCGCTTCGTAGCCGCCCGTGCGGGTGAAGCCGGTCTCGACGGCGAGCGGCTCCGGCGCCCCCGCCGCGGCCAGCTCCGCCAGGAAGCCCTCGTGCCGCTCCCGCGAGGTGCGGATCTCCGGCGCCGCGTGGAACACCGCGAACCGCCGGTATCCCACGCCGAGCAGCGCGCGGGCCAGCGCGGCGGCCCCGCCCCTGTTGTCCACGGTCACCGTGGCGAACGGCAGGTCCCGCTGGCTGATCAGCACCACCCGGCCGCCGGCCGTGCGGTATTCGGCCAGTTCCTCGACGAGCGTCTCCCGCAGCCCGGTGCCCTCGATGCGGCTGCCGGTCACGATGATCACCTTGGGCCGCTGCCCCCGGAGCGTCCTGACGATCTCCAGCTCCCGCTCCGGCGAGCCGTCGGCCACCGCCATGGTGACGATCAGCCCGGCCGCCTCCGCCGCCTGGACGACCCCGGCGGCGATGGCGGAGAAGTAGGGGTCGGCCACGTCGCGCACCACCAGCGCGACGGTCCTGGTCGAGCCCTTGGCGATGGCCTGCGCCGACAGGTGCGGCTCGTAGTTGAGCTTGGCCGCCGCCGCCCGGACGCGGGAGACGTTCTCCGACCTGACGTTGCGCGAGCTGCCGTTGAGCGCGCGCGAGGCGGTGGCGACCGACACTCCCGCCTCTCTGGCGACGTCGTGCAGAGTCGGGGGGGACAAGGGGGCTGCGGACCCGTCAGTCATGGCGGTCATTTTGTCATCACCGTCAACGGCCGGCTCCTGGTCACGCCGGCCGCGTTCGCCAGCTCGGCGACGTAGGTGTGCTCGCCCGCCGGGCGGCCTACGAGCACGGTCGCGGCGGTCTGGGCGGCCGGGGTCGCGGCAGTGAGCCGCTGGGTGTCGACCAGGACGCCGTCCTCGTAGAGCCGGTACGTGGTGGCGTTGGTGCCCCACCACATGTTCATCCGGATCGTGTAGTCGCCGTCGCGGTCCCAGTTGTCGCTGCTGAGCACCGGCGTGCCCGGGTTCGCCTCGGTCACCTTCACCGTGACGGAGGTGGTGGCGGTGCGGCCGGCCTGGTTGATCAGCTCGCCGGTGTAGACGTAGGTGCCGTTCACCCGGCCGCCGACGGGGACCGTGGCCTGCTGGGCGGCGGGGGTGCGCGGGGTCAGGTCACGCCTGGCGATCTCCTTGCCGTTCTCGTACAGGACGAGGACGCTGGCGTTGACGCCGTACCAGAGGTTCATGGTCACGTCGTAGGCGCCGCGCCGCAGGTCGGCGCCGGTGGCCGAGAGCGTGCCGCGGGCCGGGGGCTTGACGGCGCCGTCCTGGGGCGGCTCGGGCTCCGGGCGGGTGACCTTGACGAGGTAGGTGGCGTCCGCGGTGCCGTCCTCGGAGACCACCTTGACGGCGACCTCGGTGTCGCCGACCGGGAGCGGGATCGCCGGTGAGGCGGTGCCGCTCGCGACGGGCCCGCCCTGGACGGTGACGGCCGCCTTCGGGTTGAGCGCGGTGGGCGTGAACGTGATCCGGTCGTGCGGGACGGTCAGCGTGTACGCGCGGACGTCGGGGTCGAAGGCGGGGTCGAGCGTGCCCGCGCCGGGGACGAGGGCGGACAGGGTGGTGTCCTGGGCGAGCGGGCCGCGCCTGATCCGCAGGGTGTGGGAGCCCTCGGTGCCGTCCTCGGCGGTGACCACGACGCTCACCTCGGCGCCCGTGTCGCCGAGCGTGATCTCGCGGGTGGCCCGGGCCCCGTCCGCGCGCTCGCCGTCGATGGCCACCGACCTGGCGAACGGGCTGCGCGCCACGGCGGTCACCGTCACCTTCGACACGCGGGCCGGCATTTCCAGCACGCCGTCGGCGGGCGTGCCCTGGTCGGTGTTCAGGCTGAGCAGGCCGGCGTCGTCGCGGGCGAGGCCGACGCCCTGCGCGACGCGGATGTCGTCGAGGTCGATGCTGCCGTAGTTGGTGCTGGTGGCGCTGTACTCGAGCTTCGCCACGGCGTCCGCGGCGGTTCTGAAGGCGGCCCCTTCGAGCACCTTGCGGCCGTCGATCAGCAGGTCGAAGCGCTGGTTGACGGTGTCCATGACGGCGGCGACGTGATACCAGCGGCCCGGCTCGTACGCGCCCACCGTCTTCGTGGTCGCGCCGGCGTAGGCGACGATCGTGTCCTTGGTGAAGGCGAGGCTGACCGCGTTCTGGCCGCGCGCGTCCTTGATGTAGGGGACCGACCACCAGTGGTTGCCGGAGGAGTAGGGACGCTCGCTCCTGACGTTCGTCTCGACGGTCACGATGCCCTTGAGCGCGACGTCGCGGGTGAGGCTGGTGACGCCGCTGTTGGTGGTGCGGGTGAGCCGGACGCTCCGGTCGCCCGCCACCTCGACGATCTCGGCGCTGCCGCCCGCGGCGCTGACGGTCAGGCCGTCGCCGCTGGTGAGCGGGCCGGTGGGGAGCCGGTCGAAGTCGTGGACGGCCACGTAGGTGGGTGCGGGGCGGACGAGGAGCAGCGAGCCGGCGGCGGCCGTGGTGGCCGCCTCGACCCTCGGGGCCGGCGTGGTCTTCGTCACGAAGCCGTCGGCGGTGGCGCGCAGCGTGTAGCCCTCGCCGATCGGCACGTTCGCGGCGGTGAAGGCGCCGTCGGGGCCGCTGGTGGCGGTGGCGAGCGTCTGGTCGCCGTCGCGTACGGTGACGGCGGCGCCGGGCAGCGGCTCGGCGGCCTGGTCCAGCACGCGGCCGGTGATCGTGCCGACCGTGCTGGTCGAGGCCATGGTGAGGGCGACGACGCTCACGTTGCCCCGCCGTACGTTCACCGTGGCCGTGGCGGTGGCGTAGCCGTTCCTGGTCGCGGTGACCTCGACGCCGTCGGCGAAGGGCACGTTCCCGATCGCGAACCGGCCGTCGGCGCCCGTGACGGACGTGGCCCCGGCGGCGGTCACGGTCGCGCCCGTGACGGGGGCGCCCGCCGGGGTGCGGACGGTGCCGGTGACGGCCTCGCCGGCGGCGCCGTCGGGGGTGGTGTACTCGAAGGCGCCGATGTCGGGGGCGCCGTTGTAGAGGGTCGCCCCGGCGTAGTCACGGCCACCGTTCCCGGCGATCTCCGTGCTCGCGTCGATCGCGTACGAGCCGGAGGCGACGCGCAGGCCGTACGCGGTCTCCAGCGCGGGACCGGTCTCCGGAGTGCCGTAGGGGCCGTCGAGCGGGGCCTTGACGAAGCGCGGGTCGGCCGTGACCACGGCGTTCCGGTCGCCGGGCGGCACCGTGAGCGCCGCGCCGCCGTAGAGGTTGTGGCTGTAGGAGATGGTCGGGCTGGTCGTCAGCACCGCGCCCGCCCTGGTCGAGTGGAGCAGGTTGCCGGTGATGTCGTAGCGGGCCTCCAGGTAGCTGCCGTACCCGTAGATGAGGTAGCCCGACCGGTCGTTGTAGATCGTGTTGTTGTAGATCTTCGCGGTGGCGGCCCGGTCGGAGTGCAGGTAGATCTGGTAGCGGGTGTTGCCCGCGATGACGTTGTTCCTGACGACGGCGTCGCCGAAGCCGAACTGGCACAGCAGCACGCCGTCGCCGTTGCCGTGCAGGTAGTTGTACTGGACGACCTGCCGGGTGGTGCCCTTGTCCGGGTCGATGCCGTTGGAGTCGGCGCCGCCGGCCTTCTGCTGGGTCTCGTACACCTCGTTGAACTGGAACGTCACGTCGTCGGCGTAGTACGTCTCCATGCCGGAGGTGCCGGTGCGGTAGACGACGTTGCGCTCGACGAGGGCGCCGCGGATGTTGGTCAGGTACATGCCGTTGCACCCGTACGCGGTGCCGGCCTGGGTGATGTGGTTGTTCCTGATGACGATGTTCGTGTGCGGGGTGAACTTCGGGTCGTCCCGGTTCTCGCGGGTGCCCCAGCCGGTGGGCTCGGCGACGATCTCGCCGGCGTCGTTGCGGCCGTCGCCGGTGTACTGCTTGAACACGATGCCGGCGAACGACGTGTCGGCGATCGTGGAGTTCTGGATCAGCACGTCGTTGAGCACGGTCGCGCGGTCCGGCGGGGCGCCGATGTCGGGCACCGTCGTGTCGAAGACGATGCCGCCGGTCTTCTTCGAGCCGTCCCAGCCGGTCTGGAAGCGGATGCCGGGCGCGTTGTTCGCCACGCTGCCGCCGATCCAGTTGACCTGGCCGGTGACGTCGTGCACGGCTACGCCGTCGATGACGAAGCCGTCGAGAGTTTGGCCGTTGTCGCCGGAGACGTGGATGCCGCGCAGGTCGCGCAGGTTCGCGCCGGGCGTGCCGGTGGCCGGAACCTCGTTGCTGACCTCCAGGTTGCGGATGGTCCAGAACTCCTGGTTGAACAGCCGTACGGCGTCGCCGACCTGGCCCGCGGCGTCGATGCGCGGCTTGGTGCCCTCGCCGTAGCGGTCGATGGTGATCGGGGCTCCGCTCGCGCCAGAGCCCTTGGGCCAGAGCTGCTGGCCGGTCCACCGCTGCCCGGCGCGCAGCAGGATGCGGTCGCCGGGCTGGAAGGTGGTGGCGTTGACCTTGGCGAGCGACTTCCAGGCGTGCGTCTCGTCGAGCCCGGAGGCGGTGTCGTCGCCGCCGGCCGCGTCGACGTAGTAGGTGGTGCCGGCCGCGGCGGCGTGGGTCGTGGCCGCCGCCGCCGTGGGGGGCGCCAGGGCGGTGGCCGTCAGGGCCGCCGTCAGCAGGCGCAGCAGGATCGATCGGGCAGGGGGCATGGCCGTGCTCCTCATCAGGGGGTGGGCGCGGGCGCGCCGGCGGGAGGTCAGCTCGGTTCGGCGGCGCCTTCCGGCGGGGTCAGCGCAGCGCCTTGCGGCCCTGCTCGGCCAGCAACGCGCTGCCCTCCTCGCCCCGGTCGCCGTCGGCGATCACGACCGCGTACCGGAAGGAGACGCTCTCGCCGTCCGGCAGCGCCAGCTCCTCGCTGAAGAACGGGGCCGGATTGAGGCAGGCGAAGTCCTCGGTGCGGGCGAACCACCGCGGCGGATGACGCGGGTTGGCCTGGTCGTCCACGATGACGATCGTCGAGTGGTCGCCGCTCTCGTCGTGCCGGCCGCGGAAGCCGAACCACTCGGCTCGCGTGCCCCGCAGCTCGTCGCCGCCCGCCCCGTCCGGCGACTGGACGACGCCGTCGGTGAACGAGCGGGGGCCGCGCCAGAACAGGCCGCCGTAGCCGGCGTTCTCGCGGCCCTTGGTGGTCGGCGAGCCGAAGTCGAGCGTGGCGCCCGACACGTTGGTCATGGTCGTCTCGAAGACCAGCGCCCAGGTGAACGCGTCCACGACCGTGGCGCTCAGCGCGCGCCGCTCCTCGATGACGGGCGCGCCCTCCTGGGAGGTCCAGCCGAGGGTGTGCCCGATGACGAACCGGTCGCCGTCGGCCTCCAGCGTGGTCATCTCGCGGTGGGTGGCGCTGCCGTTGTTGGCGAGCTGGACGTACTCGCCCTCGACGTACGTCGGCCCGCCCCAGAAGTTGTGCTCGCCCACGTGCGGCAGCGACCAGGCGATGCCCTTGTGCCAGACGTGGTCGTGCGGCCGGAACAGCGACACGAGCGCGCCGCCGAGGGTGCGGATCGGGTGCACGTACGGCTTGGGCGACTCCAGCACCAGCGTGTCCGGGCGGTAGACGTAGGTGAACAGCTCCACGTCTCCCGCGCTGACGGCGACGGACCGCCCGATCGTGTGGACGGCGTGCAGGGTCATGCGTTCCTCCAGGGGGCGCCCGTGCCGTCCATGCGCCGGGCGAACGGGCTGTCGGCGGTGATCTGGCCGCTGCGGACGCGCTCGCCGGTGAAGGCGGAGGCGTACAGGGCGGCGATGAACTCCATCGTCCGGCGGGTGTCGGCGGTGCCGACGGGCGGCGGCCGGTCCTGGTCGAGCGCGTCGAGGACGGCGGCCAGCCAGCCCGCGTGCCCGCTGGCCTCCTCCGAGCGGTCCTTGTCCCACAGGGCCTGGACGTCCTCGTGGCCCGGCGCGGGGGTGACGGTCCAGTCGTCGTCGGTGTAGCCGTACAGGTGCTCGACCTCGACCGTGGCGTGCTCGTAGTCGAAGCGCAGCCCGGAGGTCTGCCGGGGGGAGACGACCGAGTTCACGACCGTGGCGAGCGCGCCGTTCTCGAACGTCACCAGCGCCATCGACACGTCCTCGGTGTCCACCGCGCGGGCCTGCCTGGCGGCCATCGCCGTGATCTCGCGCCACGGGCCGAGCACCGACAGCAGCAGGTCGAACTGGTGGATGCCGTGGCCCATCGTCGGGCCGCCGCCCTCGGACTCCCACGTGCCGCGCCACGGCACCGCGTAGTAGGCCTCGTCGCGGTACCACTGCGTGACGCAGGTGGCCAGCAGCGGGCGGCCGAGGTCGCCCGCGTCCGCCAGGCGGCGCAGCCGTACGGCTCCCGGGCCGAAACGGTGCTGCAGCACGGTCGCGACGCGCGCCCCGGTCTGCCGCTCGGCCTCGGCGAGCGCGTCGAACTCGGCGAGCGACAGCGTCGGCGGCTTCTCGATCAGCGCCGTCACCCCGGCCTCCAGGCACGCGTGGGCGAGCGGCGCGTGCGTCTGCGGCGGCGTGCACAGGTGCGCGAGGTCGAGCTCCTCCGCGCGCAGCAGCTCCTCCGCGCTTCCGTAGGCGCGGGCGGCTCCGCCGTACGTGGCGGCGAACTCGCCCGCGCGCCCGGCGTCCACGTCGGCCACGGCCACGAGGCTGACGCGGCCCTTCGTCTCCTGGATCGCCTGGGCGTGGGCGTGGGCGATCGCTCCGGTGCCGATGATCGCGGCCCGGTAGTTGCGTTCAGACATGTGTTCCTTCGCTGGTGGAGGAGGTCAGGCGCCGTCGATCTCGGCCTGGAGCTCGGCGATGAACGCCTTGGCCGCCTGTTCCGGCGTCTCCCGGTCGAACAGGACCTCCTCGGTGTGCCGCTTGATGATCGCCTCGATGGAGCTGGCGCCGTTCGGGGTCACGCGGGGGGCCGTGCCGACCTTGACGGTGTCGAGGTACTCGGCCGCCGCCTTGTCCGTCTCGTTGAGCTTCGGGGCGATGGCGGCGCGGATCTTCGTGTTGGCCGGGACGCCCCGGTCGGTCAGCAGGATGTCGGCCGCCTCCTGGCTGTTGGCCAGGAAGTCCACGAACAGCGCCGCCTCCGCCGGATGCTTGCTGCGCGAGGAGACCGACCAGAACATCGACGGCTTGAAGTACGCGCCCGGGGCGGACGCCTGCGACTCGCCGGGCAGCCTGAGCAGCTTCAGCTGCTGGCCGCTGGCCGCCGTGAGCGAGGTGAGCTGGGTGTTCCACCAGGTGGCGAAGGCCGAGGCGTTGGTGGCGGTGCCCGACTGGTCGAGCGACCCGCCGGCCCGCTCGATCGTCACCGACGGCGACGGGGCCGCGCCGCCCTTGCTCAGGTCCTTGATGAAGCTCCAGTAGCCGGCCAGCACGTTCTCCGGCACGGCGACCTTGCCCGCCTGGTCGAACAGCGCCGCCCCTTGCTGGCGGACCCAGATGTTCATGCTGCCCGCGTCGAAGCCGAAGGACTGCATGCCGGTGACCTTGCCGCCGCCGGCCTTGGACAGCTCTTCGGCGGTCTTCTTCAGGTCGTCCCAGGTCCAGGTGGTGTCGTCGGGCAGCTTCACCTTGAGCTGGTCGAGCAGGGTGGTGTTGGCGACGATCGCGTACGTGCTCAGGCCGACGGGCAGCCCGTACTGCTTGCCCTCCACCACGCCCGTGTCCAGGGCGCTCTTGTCGAAGTCGGCGGTCTTGAGGTGCTGGGAGGCGGTGCCGAGGTCGAGCAGCGCGCCGCGCTCGGCGTACGAGGCGAGGTAGAGCTCGTCCATCTGGATGACGTCAGGGGCGTCGTTCGCGGCGACGGTCGTCGCGAGGCTCTCCCAGTAGCCGTTCCAGTCCTTGAACTCGCCCTTGACCGTGATGTTCGGGTGCTTCTTCTGGAAGGCGTCGATGACCTGCTGGGTGCGCTTGTGCCGTTCGTCGGCGCCCCACCAGGTGAAGCGGAGGGTCACCGGGTCCTTGGACAGCTCCTGGCTCGCGTTGCCGCCGCCGCCGCTGCCGCAGGCGCTGAGCAGGAGTGCCGCCGCGGCGGCAAGGGCGATTCTCTTCATGGTGGTTCCTGTTCGGTGGGGGGTCACTTGCCGCCGGTGGTGGCGATGCCCCGGATGAGGTACCGCTGGCCGACGAGGAAGGCGAGGAAGACCGGGGCCAGGGACACCACGCTCATCGCGAACATGGATCCCCACGAGGTGGACACGGTGGCGTCCACGAACGAGCGCAGCGCGACCGGGACCGTGTACATCTCCGGGTCGGTCAGGTAGATGAGCTGGCTGAAGAAGTCGTTCCAGGTCCAGATGAAGGTGAAGATCACCGTGGTGGCCAGCGCCGGCAGCATCAGGGGCAGGATGATCCGGACGAAGATCCGGGCGTGGCCGCAGCCGTCGATCCTGGCCGCCTCGTCCAGCTCGCGCGGCAGGCCGCGGATGAACTGCACCATGAGGAAGACGAAGAACGCGTCCGTGGCCAGGAACTTCGGGACCACCAGGGGCAGGAACGTGTTCACCCAGTCGAGCTGGGAGAACAGGATGTACTGCGGCACGATGATCACGTGGATCGGCAGCATGATCGTGCCGAGCATGACGGCGAACCACAGGCGCTTGCCGGTGAAGTCCAGCCGGGCGAAGGCGTACGCGGCCATCGAGCAGGACACCAGGTTGCCGACGATGCAGGCCAGCACGAGGATGGCCGAGTTGAGCAGGTAGTGGCCGAAGGGGGAGGCCAGGGCGTTCCAGCCCTCGCCGTAGTTCTGGACCTGCAGGCTGTCGAGGATCAGGCCGGGGCGGCGGAAGATCTCGCTGTTGGGCCGCAGGGAGCTGACCACCATCCACAGCACCGGGTAGAGCATGACCAGGGCCAGGAGGATGAGGGCGGCGTGCTTGGCCGCCTTGCGAAGGTCAGTCATCGTAAACGACCCAGAATCGGGCGGCCCAGAAGTTGACCGCGGTGAACCCGGCGATGATCAGCAGGAGCAGCCAGGCGAGCGCCGAGGCGTAGCCCATGTCGAAGTTGCCGAACCCGCGCTGGTACAGGTAGAGCGTGTAGAACAAGGTCGAGTCCGACGGCCCGCCGCTGCCGCCCGAGACCACGAACGCCTGGGTGAACGACTGGAAGGCGTGGATGATCTGCAGCACCAGGTTGAAGAAGACGATCGGTGACAGCAGCGGGATCGTGATCCTCCTGAACTGCGTCCACTTTCCGGCGCCGTCGGTGGCGGCGGCCTCGTAGTACATGGCCGGGATCTGCCGCAGACCGGCCAGGAAGATCACCATCGGGGCGCCGAACGTCCACACGTTCAGGACGATCAGCGTCGACAGGGCCGTGTCGGGGTCGGAGATCCAGCCCCGCCCCTCGATGCCGACCACCGCGAGCACCTGGTTGACCAGGCCCTCGGCGCCGAAGATCTGCTTCCACAGCACCGCGATGGCCACGCTGGAGCCGAGCAGGGACGGCAGGTAGAACGCCGAGCGGTAGAAGGCCAGGCCGCGCAGCCCCCGGTCGAGCAGCAGCGCCAGGCCGAGGGCGCAGGCGAGCTGGAGCGGGACGGAGACGATGACGTAGACCAGCGTCACACCGAGCGCGTGGTGCAGCCGGGTGTCGCTCAGCATGCGGGTGAAGTTGTCCAGGCCGGTGAACTCCGGCGGCTGGATCAGGTTGTAGTCGGTGAAACCGAGCGCGAACGAGGCCGCGATCGGGCCCGCTGTAATGAGCAGCAGACCGGCGAACCAGGGGGCCAGGAACACGAAGGCGGCCTTGTTCTCCTTCTTGCCGCCGAGAGTTCCGCCGCTGCCCTTGCGCATCCGCCGCAACTCGCCGAGAGCGCTCAAGCGGGCCTCCTCGACGCGATCATCCGTGACCTCCTGTCACCAAGGACGGGATCGGGACCGCCTTGGGAAAACGTATTCCGCAGTTTGCACGGACGTAACGTGAGCGTCAAGAGTGTTGCTGGAGCAATCAGCGAACTGTGTGGTCCGAGCGGCGGGGATCTGACCAGCACGGACGTGGTCGAGGTGGGGGACAGGGGCTCGCGGGCCTGGCCGGGGCGCGTTTCCAGGGCTGCGGGGCGCTTTCCGGTGGCGGTTACCGAGAGTCAAGGGCGCGAGAGGCGGAGCGCGGACGTGGGGTCGCGGGGGAGTGGCGGAGGTCCGCGGCGGGTGGTCAGGCGGGGGTGGCTGGTGCCGTGGCGCTCAGGCGGGGATGGCTGGTGGCGCGGCGCTCAGGCGGGGATGGCTGGTGGCGCGGCGAGATCAGGCGGGGGTCGTCGGTGCCGTGGCGGGGCGGGTGCTGTCGCGGACGATCAGGCGGCCTTCGACGCTCATCCGGCGGCCCGTGCCGCCCTCGCCCAGCACGACGCGGATCGCCTCCGCCCCGACCTCCGCCAGCGGCAGCGCCACCGTCGTCAGCCGCGGCGTCACGTCATAGGCGAGCGGTATGTCGTCGACCCCCGTCACGGAAACGTCGTCCGGCACCGCCACACCGGCGGCGTGAAATGCCCTGAGCGCGCCGATGGCGACGATGTCGTTGACGGCGAGAACCGCCCCCACGCCGGCCATTCCCGATTCGGCCAGCCGGCGCGCGGCATCGAGCCCGCCACGGCGGCTGACCTCGCACGGAACGAGCCGGATATCGCGTTCTTCGACGCCTCCGGCGCGCAGTCCCGCCATGAACCCGGCGGTGCGGTCGGCCAGGTTGCGCAGATTCCTGACACCGGCGAAAATCGCCACCCGGCGGTGCCCGATTTCGGCGACAAAGGCGCCCATGATGTGCCCGACCCGGAAATTGTCGAAGCCGATCGAGTCGAATTCCATGTCCGTCTCGCCGACGATGACGACGCGCCCGCCCTCCCGCTCGTACGCCCGCAGCTCCCTCGACAGCCGGACCTCGGCCTCGGCCGCCAGGAAGCGGTTGGAGGTGACCACGAGCGCGCGCGGGCGCAACGAGCGCAGCACGCGGACCGTCTCGGCCTGCCGCTCCGCGACGCCCATCGTGGCCGACACGGTGACGAACGCCCCTGCCGAGCGCGCCTCACGCTCCATGGCGGAGACCACCATGCCCATGGACGGCGTCGTGAGGTCGTCGGCCACGAGCGCGATCGAATCGCTGGCCCGGCGCATCGCCCGGGCGGAGGCGTCCACCGTGTACCGCAGGGCCGCCGCGGCGGCCAGGACGCGGGCCTCGTAGTCGGGGGCGACCTTCCGCGCGCTGCCGCTCAGGACCCGCGACGCCGTGGAGATCGACACCCCGGCTGCCGCGGCCACGTCGTGCAGCGTGACCGTGGGCCTCGCCGCATGCGGCATCCCTTTTGTCCTTTCCGACGGTGACCGGTAATGAAGCGTACTGCCCTTCCCCCATGCTCGACCGGGCAGGCGGATCTTCAGGTCGAGTCGCCCTGGACGAGGTGGCATTCGCCGAGGTCGCCGAGGCTGGTGTCCGCGGGCGGGGACGGGTCGAGGAGGAGCCGGGTCAGGTGGTCCCAGGAGGTGGGCGGGCCGAAGCTGATGGTGGTCAGGCGGGGGCTGGTCTGCGTGGCCACCGGGGTGTCGTCCACGCCGACCACGCCCAGCTCCCGCGGCACGGTCCGGCCGATGACGCGGGCGGCGGCCAGCGCCGCCGCGGCGGTGTCGTCGTTGTAGCAGGCCAGGCCGGTGCCGGTGGGGAGGGCGGCGATGGCGTCCAGGTCGGCGTCGGCGCGGAGAGCCACGGTGATGACCTGGGGTTCGTCCAGGCCGGCGGCTTCGCATGCCTCGCGTACGCCCTGTTCGCGGGCGCGCAGCAGCACGTCGTCGCGGGCCTCCGCGAGCCGGGCGTAGGCGAGGCGCCGGTAGCCGCGCTGCATGAGATGGTCGGCCTGGAGCCGTCCGGCTCGCCAGCTCAGTCCGCCGCGCTGGGAGATCGCGTGGGCGATGTCGAGGGTGCGGACGCCGGCCGCGCGCAGGACGGTGCGCTTGGCCTCGGGCAGCTCGGACAGCGCGATGACCACCCGGGGGCGGGCGGCGTCGATCATCGCGGCGAAGGAGCGCGGAGAAGCGGTGGACGAGCACATGAGCAGCGACAGGCCGTGCTCGGCCAGCGTCTCGGTGAGCTGGTCGGCGACCTGGCTGAACTGGCTGTTCGGGGCGATGGGGAGCACGAGGAGCACGAGGTCGCTCTGTCCGCGGGCGAGCGCGCGGCCCGCCGAGTGGGGGCGGTAGCCGAGCTCGGCGACGGCGCGTTCGACGGCGTCGCGGGTGGCCTCGCTGAACCGGTCGCCGTGTCCGTTGAGGATGTAGCTGACCGTCGAGCGGGACACGCCCGCCCGCTGCGCGACGTCCTCGCTGCTGACCCTCATCGGCACGGGCACTCCTGTCGTCTTTTCCGGGGTGGTCGGTCTGCGGGGCGTGCTCGGATTGATGGTAGACGGAGCGGCGGGCCACACCCTACGCTCACGTTCACGCGCGTGATTCACACGCGTGAACGCCGAAGGAGCAAGCCAGTGATCCGCGAACCCTTCAACGACGGCTGGCGCGTCAGCGGCCGGACGTCCCTCTTCGAGCAGTTCATGCCGGCCGCCGCGACGACGGAGGTCACGCTGCCGCACGACGCCATGCTCGCCGCCGGCCGCTCCGCCGAGGGCTCGGACGGCTCGCACACCGGCTACCACCGGCCCGGAGCCTGGCGCTACGACAAGGACTTCGAGGTGCCGGCCGAGTGGGCGAGCAAGCGAGTGACGTTCGAGTTCGAAGGCGTGTACCGGGACGCGATGGTCTACGTCAACGACGTCTTCGCAGGTCAGTGGGCCAACGGCTATGCCACGTTCCACGTCGCGGCCGATCCGTACCTGCGCTACGGCGCGACCAACACCATCCGCGTCGAGGCGCAGGCGCACAAGGACTCGCGCTGGTACAGCGGCGGCGGCATCCACCGCCCGGTGCACCTGCTGATCGGTGACCTGCTGCACGTCACCCCGGCCGGGCTGCGTGTGACCACCCCGCAGATCGACGACGACCTGGCCGTCGCCGCGGTCGCCACCGAAGTGATCAACGAGGGCACTGGCACCCGTACCGTCGACGTCCTGCTGCAGGTGCGCGACGGCGGCGGCGCGGTCGTGGCCGAAGACCGCGTCCCGTTGACCGTGCTGGCCGGGGAGCGGGCGACGGTGCGGCAGCGTGCCTACCTCCGCCGGCCCGCGCTGTGGAGCGTGGACGCGCCCAACCTGTACACGGCGACCGTCCGGCTGACGGACGCGGGCGGGCAGGTGGACGAGGCGAGCACGACGTTCGGCGTCCGCAGCGTGACGGTGGACCCCTTCCACGGCCTGCGGATCAACGGGGAGACCGTCAAGCTGCGCGGCGCGTGCGTGCACCACGACAACGGCCCGCTCGGCGCGGCCGCCATCGCCCGCGCCGAGGAGCGGCGCGTCCAGCTGCTCAAGGACGCCGGGTTCAACGCCATCCGCTCCGCGCACAACCCGCTCAGCACGGCCATGCTGGCGGCCTGCGACCGGCTCGGCATGCTGGTCATGGACGAGACGTTCGACATGTGGACGGTGTCGAAGACCGACGACGACTACGCGCGCCGCTTCCCGCAGTGGTGGGAGCGGGACGTGGACGCCCTGGTCGCCAAGGACTTCAACCACCCGAGCGTGATCTTCTACTCCATCGGCAACGAGATCCTGGAGATCGGCACCCCGCACGGCGCCCGCTGGGGACGCCTGCTCGCCGAGCGCATCCGCGCCCAGGACCCGACCCGCCTGGTCACCAACGCGCTCAACGGCATGCTCGCGATCATGGACCTGATCCCGGCGCTCATGGCCCAGGCGGCGCCCGCCGAAAACGGTGGGTTCAACGATCTGCTGGACGGCATGGGCGCGCTCGCGGCGCTGCCGGAGGTCGGCGAGCGCATCGCCGAGTCGGCCGCCGTACTGGATGTGGTCGGGCTCAACTACGGCGACTCCCGCTACCTCGCCGACCACGAGACCCACCCCAACCGGGTCATGGTCGGCACGGAGACCTTCCCCACGCAGATCGACCAGTACTGGAAGCTCGTCACCGAGCACGGCCACGTCATCGGCGACTTCACCTGGACGGGCTGGGACTATCTGGGCGAGAGCGGGATCGGCCGGCCGACGTACCCGGACGATCCGGTCGCTTTCGGCGCTCCGTACCCGTGGCTCACCGCCTCCACCGGCGACCTGGACATCACCGGCCGCCGCCGCCCGGTCTCCTACTACCGCGAGACGGTCTACGGTCTGCGCCGCGACCCCTACCTGGCCGTGCAGCGCCCCGAGCACCGCGAGCACCCCTTCCGGCCCAAGGGCTGGGCCTGGAGCGACTCCGTCGCGAGCTGGACCTGGGACGTCCCGGCCGGCACGCCCGTCACCGTCGAGGTGTACGCGGACGCCGACGAGATCGAGCTGCTGCTCGACGGCGTCACGGTGGCGAAGGCGCCGGTCGGCGTGGACAAGGCGTTCCTGGCGGCGGCCGAGGTGCCGTACGAGCCGGGCACGCTGGAGGCCGTCGCCTACCAGGACGGGACCGAGACCGGCCGCTGCCGCCTGGTCACCGCGGGCGCGCCCGCGCGGCTGCTCGTCACCCCCGACCGTCCGGGCCTCAGCGCGGACGCGCAGGACCTGGCCCACCTCGACATCCGGCTCGTCGACGAGCGCGGCACGGTCAACCCCGTCAGTGACCGTACGGTGACCGTCACCCTCGACGGCCCGGCGGCCCTCCAGGCGCTGGGCACGGCGCGGCCGTCCACGGAGGAGCCGTTCCAGGCGAACTCCTGCACGACGTACGAGGGCCACGCGCTGGCGGTGCTGCGGCCCACGGGGGTGGACGGGCGGGTCACGGTCACCGTACGGGCCGACGGGCTGCCGCCGGCCACCGTCACCATCGAGGTGACACCTCGGACCTAGCCCTTCAGGCCCGAGCCGACCACGCCGCGGATTGAAGTACCGCTGGGCCTGTCCCTTGGGCGGGTGTCGCGGATCGTCAGGTTGCGGATAATGACGTTCGAGACGCCGTTGAGGAAGAAGCCGCCGCCGACGATGGTCTTGTTGGAGGCCACCCGGATCTCGTCGCCCTTGGGCGAGCCGGGCCGCCCAAGCCGGGCGATCTCCCGCGACGCCTCGACAGCCCTGCGTCTGCCGGCCGGCCGGCGCGCGTGCCGGGTCGAGTTGACGCCCAAGGGCGAGGACCTCGCCGTACGGGTGCACGGGAAGATCGTCAGCAGGCTGGAGGCCCTGGCCGCGGACTGCCGGACGAGGACAGGCAGCGGGTCAGCGCCCGGCCGGCGTGAGGGGCCGGGGCCCGAGTACGTGCGGATGCTCGCGGGCGAAGATCGCGGCGACAGCCGCAGCGAGCAGAGGCAGACCGACCACGACCGCCGTGATCGCCGGCCAGGGGGTCTCGAACGGCGGCCGTACCGGCTCTTCCCATGAGCCACTGATCGTCAGAGGCCACAGCAGGAACATCCCGGCGGGACATCCGACGACCGCGCCGAGGACTGTCGCGCACAGAGCGCTCAGGTCGGCGCGGGAGGCGCAGAACCACCGGAAGTTGTCGCCGGCCCGTCTCATGACGCGGGCCTGGCGCGCGTTCGCGTCCGGGCCGAAGCCGGACGTCAAGGCGCAGAAGACGGCGATGAGGAATGCCGCCGCGGCGACGGGCAGCCACCCGAGGGGAGCCTCGAAGCCCCGTTCGACGTAGATCTCCGCGACCGCGTCGTCCAGCCGGTCGTCGAGGCGCCGCTGATCCTCGGCCGTGACCCGGTAGAGGGCGGGGTCGACGATCAGCTCGCTCGGCTGGAGCTGATAGCCGAGCTCCCGGACGATTGTCGAGGGGAGGAAAATCGTCTCCATGTGAGGGTCGGAGGTTTTGGCGACAATTGCTGGGATGTTCTTGGTGTTCTCGTCGTCCTTGTCGATCTCGTAGGTGAGGGTCACCGAGTCGACTTTCACGTCGGCCGATGTGACCACCACGGCGGTGCCCTCGTCGTACGGCGTCGACCGGTCGCCCGTGAGGTAGCGCAGCAGATTCTCGTCACCGATGGCCTCGCCGTAGAATGCCTTTTCCGACGCCTCGACATTGGCCGCCTCGACACCGAAAAGCCGGGATGAGTCCACGACGGTCTCCCGCTGGGCGATCGGCACGCCGGGCAGTTCCCGCGCGATCGTCGCTCGCACGGTGGCCGCTTCCGCGGCCGAACCTGCCCGGACCGATAAAGTGCCCGGTCGTGCCGAGGGACGGTATTCGGCCTTGCTCTGCGCCGTCAGCCCGACGGCGACGACCGTCAGCGCGAGGCCGAAGGCCGTCGCCGTCATCGCCAGCGGGACCGCGAGCGCCGCGCCGGCCCGGCGGCGGCCCAGATCGCGGACCGCCAGGCGAACGGGCGGCGGCAGCCGTTCCGCGTACGGGCCGATGATCTCCACCAGCCACGGAGGCAGCGGGGCGAGACCGGCGGCAAGCAGACCCGCGCCGGCGAGGGTGAGCAGCAGAATGCCGAGGATCTCCCAGACGCCGTACCGCGAATTCTCCTGCGCCAGCCACGCGCCGAGCGCCATCAAGCAGACTCCGGAGAACGAGGTGAACAGTCCCAGGACGACGATTCTTCGGTTCGTGAGCTCGCGGCGACCGTGCGAGGCGGAGATTGATGTGCCAGAAATGCCCGCCGCCACGGCCATGAAGAAAACGCCCACGAACACGGCGACGCAGATACCAAGATCGACAGACATGGCCAAATGTTAGTGAGCCGCGCCGACGGCGTATACGCATGCGCAGAACCATTCAAGGGCGCTGTGCGCGCAGGGCGGCGGTGAGCCTCAGCCGTGCAGCCGCAAAAATCCGTTCGGCTTTGCGTCGCAGGGTGCCGGCGAGGTTGTCGGGGGTGACCGGCAGGTCCACGCGGCTGTCGGCGTGGATGCGCTCGGACAAGGCGGGCCGCGCGGGGGCCGGTGTCCTTGATGTAGCCCTGCTTGCCGTACCGACGAGCGCGGACGCCCGTCGAAGCGAGGGCGGGTGAGCGACACAGAGGTCGCCCGCTGCCGGGCATCCCGTGCGAGCCGGTGGTACGACCCGGGACGGATGCGCGGGCGGGCGCGGATGTCCGACCGTGGGCGGATGCCGCGTGATCCGGTGAGGCGATACCTTCCCCTCATGAAATGGGCTGGATGGCGGCGCGGTCGAAAGGGCGTCGCCGACGCGGCGGTGGCGGTCGCCGTGGCGCTGCTCATCAGATACGCCATCGTCGATCCGCCGGGGCCGTCGTCACCGTGGCCCGCGTGGTCGGCCTGGCTGGTGGCGGCGGTCCTGAGCTTTCCCATCGCGCTCCGGCGGCGCCGGCCGCGGGTCGTGCTCGCCGTCGCGTGCGCCGCGGGCGCGGCGGTGACCGTGGTGGGCGCCGTCGCGGCGGGCGCGATCTGGCTGACCTTCGTGCCGACCGTGCTCGTGCTGTACCTGGTGGCCACCACCGCCTCGATCGCCTGGTCGGTGGCGGGCCTGGCGATCTGCCTGGCCGCCGCGGTGACCGCGATCCTGATCTTCTACGCCCAGGTGTTCCCCGGTCTCGCGCTCGCGGCGGCGCCCAGTGAGCTGCCGATGGCCTGGCCGATCGAGATCGGTACGACCGGTGTGCTCCTGACCGTCGCGTGGGCCCTCGGAACGGCCGTGCGCTGGAAGCGGGACACGACCGCCCGGCTCGTCCGCCACCTCGCCGACGCCGCGGTGACCGACGAGCGCAGGCGCATCGCCCGGGAACTGCACGACGTCATCGGCCACAGCATGAGCCTGATCGCCGTCAAGGCCACCGTCGCCAACCACGTCGCCGATGCCCGCCCGCAGGAGGTGCGCGCCGCGCTGGCCGTCATCGAGCAGACCAGCCGCAGCACGCTCGCCGAGATCCACCGGGTGCTCGACCTGCTGCGCTCCGACGGCGATCCCCGGCAGGAGCCTGTGCCCACGCCCGGCATGGCCGACCTGCCCGAGCTGGCCGCCCACGCCCGCGCGGCCGGGGTCGAGGTGGAGCTGAGCGTCCGTGAGGAGGCCGCCTTGCCTGCCGCGGTCGCGATGTCGGTCTACCGGATCGTGCAGCAGGCCCTCACCAACGTCGTCACCCACGCGGGGCCGACTCGCTGCGCGGTCACCGTGGACGTCGACAGGCGGGAGGCGGTGATCGAGGTCGTCGACGACGGCCCCCGCCACGGCCGGCCGCCGCGCGCGGGCCACGGCGGACACGGCCTGGTCGGCATGCGCGAACGGACCAAGATGTACGGAGGCACGTTCAAGGCGGGGCCCCGTCCGGCAGGAGGTTTTCACGTGTCGGCTCGACTGCCCTACGATCAGGACGGCACCGCGGCATGAGCATCGACGACACGAGCATCGGCGCCGCACCGCACGACTCGTCCCCACCCGTCCGGGTCCTGCTCGTCGAGGACCAGGTCCTGATCCGCGACAGCCTCAAGGTCCTCATCGACGCCACACCGGGGCTGGCCGCCGTGGGCGAGGCGGGCACCGGCGCCGAGGCCGTGCTCCTGGCCCGCCGGCACCGGCCCGACGTCGTCCTGATGGACGTGCGGATGCCGGACATGGACGGCATCGAAGCGACCCGGCGCATCCACGCCGACCCCGCCTGCGCCGGGGTGCGCGTACTGATCCTCACCACGTTCGACCTGGACGAATACGTGTACGCGTCGCTGCGGGCGGGCGCGAGCGGCTTCCTGCTCAAGAGTGCCACGGCGACCGAGCTGCTGGCCGCCATCCGGGTCGTCGCCTCCGGCGAGGCGCTCCTCGCGCCCACCGTCACCCGCCGGCTCATCACCGAGTTCCTGCGCGGCCCTCAACCCACCCAGGGCGTACGGGGCCTCGAGGACGTCACCCCGCGCGAACGCGAGGTGCTCACCCTCATCGGCAAGGGGATGTCCAACGCCGAGATCGCCGAGCACCTGCACCTCACCGTCGGCACGGTCAAGACCCACATCGGCCGCCTCCTGGCCAAACTGCAGGCCCGGGACCGGGCCCAGCTCGTCATCGCCGCCTACGAGGGCGGGCTCATCGTCAATCCGGCCGGCCACCGGTGACCGGTCCGGATCGTCATCCTCTCGGGCCGAAGCCCGTCATGAGGACATGCACGCCGATGAGGACGGCGACCCAGATCCAGGCGCGCCTGGTCGGCGCGGTGCCGCCGCGCAGCAGCGAGATGCCGAGGGGGATGAAGGCGAGGCAAAGGCCGCCCACGGCGACGAACGACTGCGGTTCGGTGCCTTTGAGCGTCCCGAGCGCGAGCGCCGACATCAGGCCGAGTGCGATCGAGCGGCCCAGCCCCAGGGCGCCGGAGCGGTAGGCGCCGACGGCCAGCACGACCCAGCCGAAGAAGGCCGGCCCGGACATGGACCTGAACGGGTGCCAGACCGTGTCCCGCCAGGCCACGTAGTAGCCGTCGATGCCGGTGAGCATGGTCTGCAGGCCGAGCGCGTCGGTCAGGTGGAAGGCCAGGTGATCGGTGCCGAACTGGAAGGTACGGGTGAACAGGCCGACGATCACCAGGCAGCCGCCCCAGATTCCCCACAGCGGGCTGGTGGCGGCGATCCGCTGCGCCAGCGTCATGACCGCCGGCCACAGCAGCACGAACCCGCTGGCGAAGCAGGCGTAGGCGGCGGTGATGAGGACGGGATGCTGGGTGTAGGCGGTGAGCTGGTAAGGGACGAAGTAGTAGAACGGGGAGCGCAGGAGGGTCCCGGTCATGATCAGGCTGGGGCCGCCGATCAGCGAGATGGCGCTCACCCATCGGCCGGGAAACGGGGGCTGGCGGTCCAGGTTGGCGGCGGCGTTGGCGGCCCGTCGGTCCGCGCCGGCCTGTCGCCATCGTGTGATGCGCCCGCCCAGCTCAAGCTTCATGGATTGCCGCCCGTCCTATCCGTGTCGGTGCGCCCGGACCGGTATGTCCGGGCACACCGCAATGGTGAGGGGCGGTGCGGTGGGCACGCGTCTGGCTCGGGTCGCATCTTGGTGGGCGGGCACGAGCAGGTGGTACGACCCCGGACGGATGCGCATGTCCTACCGTGGGCAGATGCCGAATGATCCGCCGAGGCGATAGGTTCGCGTCCTGGAGGGAGCGGCGTCCCGCTTTCAGCCGCTGAAACGCAGGGGAATCACCTCGGGCCCCGTATCGGAGACCACCATGACCGCGGTGTGGCGCGGGATCTGAAACCTCACCCAGCGCTGCTCCGGGCCTCGCCGGACCATCCGGCCGGCCGGTCGTCGGACAACGTGTCGGCTATGTCAGTCGGCCGTGCCGGCGTGCACGGCGATGATTCGCCAGCCGTGCGTCTCGTCGTACAGCCAAGTACGGGTGTAGCGCATCCTGGCCGCGAACGGCGCACCGGAGACGGTCCCCTCGACGGTGCCGAGAAACCACGTCACCCCGGTGCGCCCATCGGTGAGCACGGTCAACTCCTCCTCGGCCACCTTCGTCATCACCTGCGTCCGAGTGCGGTGCAGCTCCAGGTCGTCCGCCTTGGTCGCAACGTTCGCACCGAAGGTGAAGATCAGCCGATCATCCAGCAGCCGATCCAGCGCCTCGACATCTCCGGCGAGCTGCGCGGCCTGGAGCCGGCGCTCGGCGTCCCGCAAGTCCTCCATCATGAGGTCCACCCTCCCAGCCGGCGCCGTACCCGCGCCAGGACGTTCACGCTCGGCTGATCTTCGCAGTCCGACCCGAGGACTCCGATCGTCGGCTGACCGGCCCCGTATGCCCGGCCGGACCCCGCCTGGAGGCCCGGCCGGGACCTACGCCACCGGCGGCACGCTCACCCCGGCGGGAACTGGCCGTTCTTCGCCACCGGCACACCCAGCTGCGCGGCGCCGGCGAGCGTCGCCCGCTCCGGCGGCAACGACCCCAGCACCGGGTTCAGATGCCGCAGGCTCAGCGTTACCGGCGCGATCGCCGGAGCGGCGATGTCGAACTTCTCCAGATCCACCCAGCGCACCACCTGCAGCACCTCCGGCGGAATGACGTCTCCGCCCTTCTGCATCGGCACGCACAGCTGACGGGCGTAGGTCACCCGCGCCGTCGCCGGGGGAATCTGGCCGGTCAGCACCGGGTTCAGCTGGGTGAGGTTGAGCGCCCGGTTCATCGGCTGGTTCGGGGTGATTCCGTAGCACAGCAGGTCGATGTGCTGTACCAGCCGCAGCACCTCCGCGGGCGGCACGACGCCGTTCTTCGCCACCGGCACGCACAACTGCTCCGCCCTGCCCAGCACGACCTCCGTACGGGGCAGGTCCTGCAGCACGGGGTTGAGGTGGCTGAGCACCAGCCCCTTGCCGGGCGCCGGGGTGACGACCCGGTAGCAGGCCAGGTCGACGAACCTGACGAAGTCCAGCACCCCGGGCGGCGGGATCACGTTGTTCTTGGCGACCGGCACGCACAGCTGCTCACGCGCGCCGAGGCTGACCTGCTCGACCGGCAGGCCCTCGAGCACCGGGTTGAGGTGCCGCAGCGCCAGCCCGACGGCCGGCGGCTGGTACGGGTCGGTCTTGAAGCATTCGAGGTCGAGGTACGACACGAAATCCTTCGGCGTGGGCAGCGTCAGCGCAGCGGCCGGCGGCGCGGCGACAAATGCCACGGTGAGAATTCCCAGAGCCACGGATAACGCGCGCCGGATCGTCGGCCGGACGCGCCGGAGCCCGTTCACGGGTCGGTCCACCGTTCCTCCATCGGTCGTGGTTCCTCCTGGTCACCCCTCACTTTCTGCGCACGACGGGACCTTGACAAGATTAATGACATTATTTCGCTATTTCTCGATCAACGGCGGACTATAAGTGCCGCCCATAACCGCCCCGAGAACCATCGGGGTATTTTCCGCGCATTCCCGCCGACCGATGCAGATCGCGGATGACCCGGGTCGTCAGCTCGTTGAAGATGACCATCCAGCCGTCAGGGTCCACGCTGTGGCTCGCGGCCACCGCACGATCTTCGGTTGTCTTCACAAACTCCGAATGATCACGCGGTGGCCGTCGCCATGTGACCCGAACGCTGCAAGATCGCCAAGTGTCCCTGGAGTGTTAGACGACGCGGACCTGGAACTGGTCCCCGTCGATGACGCGGGACTTGTAGTAGAAGGCGCCCAGGTCGGATCCGCCGAGGAGGTTCTCCGACAGGGGGATCATGCAGATGCTGTAACCGCCGGAGTCGTTGGGAGCGCGGACGGGCAGCCAGGTGGCACCGCAGGAGAACGAGTTCCCGTTGATGTTGAGTATGAAGATGGTGCGGCCGTAGGGCTGGGAGTAGGCGCCCTCGCGGGTGGACTTGAACGGGTACTCGTCACACGAGCCCGCAGGCATGGGGTTGGGAACGTTCTCCCGGCAGGATCGTTCGTAGTTCCTGTTCATGAGGTTCTCGTCCTGGGTCCTCGTCAGGATGCTCTTCATCTTGTAGTGGTTGATGGCGAGGCTCAGGTGGCGTGCGTACGTCGGATAGCGGTAGCTCAGCACATCGTGCACCGGGAGGACCGAGTTGTAGACGCAGCCCGAGGGGTAACCAGTCAGCACGTTGTCGCAGCGGTGCACGGCCGGCGTGGTGATCGAGGCGTTCGACGACGTGTTCACCCAGGCCGCGTTGTAGAACCAGTACCTGATGCCGCCGTGCGCCTGCCACGAGGAGCCGCTCAGCGGGGTCTGGAAGTACGTGGTGGCCGAGTGGGTGCGGCCGGGCAGCGCCGATCCGCCGACGAGTCCGCTGCTGGACACGGTGCAGTTGGCCAGGCACTGCGGCTCGGCGTAGACCAACGTGTCGAGCACCGGCGGGATCGCCGGTCCTGCGACGGTGTTGGCCTGGTAGTGCCACGACTGGGTCCACCTCAGCGAGGCGTAGTCGAGGGTCGTCAGGCTGGAGACGGTGTACTGGATCGAGCCGATGACGACCCCGTTGGGCACCGTGAAGATCAGCAGGATGCCGTCCTCGATGACGCAGTTGGCCGACCGGCTGATGGTTGCCTGGCCGCCGCAGATGTCGGCGGCGAGCTGGGCATCGGCCCCCTTGGAGGACTTCGAGGTGCTGGCGTCGCCGGGCTTTCTCGTCTGCTTGCGGATGCAGGTGGCGTTGCCGGTCTTGCCGTCCCCGGCGAGCGCCGCCGCCTCCTGCGTGAGGTCGGTGCCGCACTCCTTCGTGAGGGTGGGCTTCGGGGTGGGCGGCTGGTCCGGCTCCGCCGCCGTCGTCGCCGAGGCGGTGGGGGCGAACGAGGTGGGGACGAACACGGATAACAGGATCAGCGCGCCACTTGCGATCCCCGCTTTCCATCTGACCACGGGATTCTCCCTGCGTAAAAAGGATCTGTTGGACGAAGGAGAACTCCGGCCTCTGGACAGGCTCTGGACGTTCGCTGAACACCCGTGGCGGTGCTGGTCGTCCACGTGCTCGGCCGCCTCCGGGTGTGGCACGATGATCGCGAGGTCGACGCCGGCCACCCGCCGCCGCCTGATGCTCGGAGTCCTGGCGCTCAACGCCGGACGGCTCACCACTCGCAGGGAGCTTGTGCACGGCGGCGACACGCCATCCCTGAGTGGTGACAATCGTCCAGCTCAGAGGTTGCACGACAAGCTAAGAGGGTCCGGCACCGCACCTCAGCTCTCCGCAAGGTGGATCGCAGCGCGCACGCGTAAGGATCTATCGAAAGGTGGACGACCGGCGGCAGTCCTCTCGGCAAAGCTGAGGGCCATGAAGAAGACGATCATTGCCGTGCTCGGCGCAATGCTGCTCCCCGTAGCATCGGCGACGCCCGCAGTGGCGGATACCGGGCTGTCCTGGCAGGACTGCGGCGACGGCCTGCAATGTAGCCGGATCACCGTGCCCGCCGACTGGGCCGCTCCCAAGGGCGAGCAGATCACGCTGGGGCTCGCCAAGCTGCCCGCCAGGGACCCGGCGGCCAGGAAGGGGACGCTTGTCCTCAACATGGGTGGCCCCGCGCAGCAGATTTCGGTCCTGCGCGTGGCGAAGACGGCCTTCGCCGACCTGACTCGATGGTTCGACGTGGTGGTCTTCGATCCGCGCGGATTCGAGGCGAGCACCGGGGTGCGCTGTCCAGACCCGGCGCCGTGGGCCGCGAACGCGGAGTGGGTGTTCCCCGACCGCGCCACCTATGCCCGGTACACGGAGCAGAACCGTCGCTTCGGCCTCGGCTGCGCCGCGGCCGCCGGCCCGCTCGCGGGCAACCTGGATTCCGGTCAAGGGGCCCACGACCTGGAGGCCGTCCGGGTGGCGCTGGGCGAACAGAAGCTCAACTATTACGGCAATTCCTACGGCACCGTCCTCGGCGTGGCCTACGCCGAGAAGTTCCCCTCCCACGTCGGACGCATGTACCTGGACAGCCCGATCGACCACACCAACCGATCGTGGACCGCATGGCTTCTGCCCAGAGCGAAGGTCAAGGAAGACAACCTGCACCGCTTCGCCGAGTGGTGCGCCACCGATCAGAGCTGCGCGCTCCACGGCCGCGATGCGCTCAAGGTGTGGGACGAGGTCATGGACCGCGCCGCCAAGCAGCCGATCCCCGCACCCGGTGCCGGTGCCGGAGCAGCGGCCAGTGCGACCCTGATCGCCTCCTGCGCGACTGTCACGTTCGACGAGACCTGGCCCGAACTGGCCACGTCCCTGGCCGAAGCGTACGCGGGCGACGCCACCCGGTTCGCCAAGCCGTTCACCGGAGCGGCCGATCCAGGTTTCAGCAGGATCGCGAACTGCGCCGATTTCCCGTACCCGACCGCATACGGCGAGGTCAAGGCTCTGGAAAAGCGGCTGAGGCACGCCGCGCCGCGCATCGGCTGGACCGTGGCCTGGCCGCCGGCCAACCTCTGTACCGGACTCCCGCAGAAGGCGTCCTTCCCGCCCCATCCGGTTCACCCCCGCGGCCTGCCTCCGGTCCTGGTCGCCGCCGGCCTGTACGACGACGTGGCGCCGCCCGCGTCCGCCCGCCGGATCACCGCACAACTTGACGGCGCCCGCTATCTGGGGGCCAAAGGTGGGCACGCGCTCTACCTGGCAGGCAATCCCTGCGTCCGCGATCACGTTCACCGATACCTGACCACCGGGCAACTCCCGCCCGCGGGCACGACCTGTGATCCGGCATCATCGTGACATGCCCTGGTTGAGGGAGGTTCTGCTCGTCGCCGGCGCCGCGACCGCCGCGGCGCTGCTGACGGCACTGGAAGGGCCGGTCCGGGCCGACGTCCTGCTTCTGATCGTCTTCAGCGTCGGCGTCAGCCTCCCTCTGCTCGTCCGGCGGGTGCTGCCGTTGGCTGCCGCGGTGACGTCCGCGGTGATCGCGCTGGTCGGGATGGCGCAGCTGCACCGGTGGGAGGGGATGCTGGTCACGATGGCTCTGTTCTGCGCGGCCGTCTACCACCGGCCGCGGCGTCCGGGCCTGGTGCTGGCGGTCTCCTCGTGCTGGGTTCTCGGCACCTTCGCGGTGCTGGGGGGCGAGGGCGTACCGGAGCCGACCAGCATAGCGATCATGAGCGTCGCGCCCGTGGCCACCGGCTACGCGCTGCGGCTGCACCGGGATCGGGCCGACCAGTCGCTGCGATTGCAGCGGGCCGAGGCGGAGCGCGTCCTGGCCGAGGAGCGTACCTGGCTGGCCAGGAACGTGCACGACAGCGTCGGCCACCACCTGACCGCGATCCGGCTGCAGGCCGCGGCGGGTCGGCGGGCGCCCGACGACGCGCACGCGAAGCAGCACTTGCAGACGATCTCGGACCTGTCGCAGTCGGCGCTCACCGAGGTACGTGGACTGCTGCGGACGCTCGACGAGCACCCGGCCGCCATCCAGCCCGGCATCGCCGACCTGGAGCGGCTGGCCGGACGGCTCACCTGCGCGGATCGGACGATCACCATATGCCGCTCCGGGAGGGGGGGACGCGCTGCCGCCGGCCGTCGATCACACTGCCTACCGGGTGGTCCAGGAGGCGCTGACGAACGCCGTACGGCATGCGGACGCGACCGAGGTCACCGTCCACCTGCGGCAGGACGACCGCGGTCTGCGCCTTGAGGTCCTCGACAACGGCGCCCCGGCCCCTGCGCCCCAGGCCGAGGGGCGGGGCATCCGCGGCATGCGCGAACGGGTGCGCCTGCTCGACGGCGCCCTGTCGGTGGGACCGGTCGAAACGGGCGGCTGGCGGGTCCGCGCCGACCTGCCCAGGGAAGGGAACGTGTGGTGACGATCCGGGTGCTGGTCGCCGACGATCAGGAGGCGGCGCGGGAGGCGCTGCGGCTCATCCTCGACGGCGAACCCGACATCGACGTGATCGCGACGGCCGCCGACGGCGCCGAGGCGGTGCGCCAGGCGCTGTTGCGTCGGCCGGACGTGGTGGTGATGGATCTGCGGATGCCGGGCATGGACGGCATCGCCGCCATCGGCCGCCTCGCCGCCGCGGAATCCGCCCCCCGCATGCTTGCCTTGACCACGTTCGACCTCGACGAGTACTTGTTCGGCGCGCTGCGCGCAGGAGCCGCCGGTTTCCTGCTGAAGGACAGTGACCCCGACGTGCTCGTCGCGGCGGTCCGCGAGCTGCACCAGGGCAGGGGATTGATCGACCCGCAGGTCACCGGCCGCCTGATCAGCCGCTTCGCCGCGCTGTCCCCGAGCCCCGCCACCCCCGAACTCGACCTGCTGACCCCGCGCGAACACCACGTGCTACGCCTCCTGGCCCGAGGACTGAGCAACGGCGAGATCGCCGCCGCGTGCACCATCGAGGAGGGTACGGTCAAAACCCACGTCAACCGGATTCTCACCAAACTCGGCCTCCGGACCCGCGTGCACGCAGCGATCTACGCATACGAACACGGGATCGTCACCCGCGATGCACCTTGACCGTCCGCCGGTCTCGGGCCCATGTCACATCGGCCCTGTGGAGGTGGTCATGCCGGTCGTCCCCGGCCGCCTCTCCTCACGGTGGCCCTGCCGGCGAGCGGCCACGCGCCGGCGGGGGGCTTCTCCATACCGCCCCTCACCCGCGCAAGGTCATCACGCACCTTCGGGAGGTCGGCGGCGCGGCCGGCCTCCCTTGCGCGCCCGGCGCTCTGCCAGCTCCGCCTCAGCCGCTTCAAGGTCGGCGATCTCGTCGGGGGTGCCGTGCTCTCGAATGTCGGCGCGGATGTGATCGAGCAGACGAGCGGAGCGATCAGTGCCGAGGCGGGCCGTCACCTGCTTGTAGGCATCCCACATGCGGCGGTCAGCAGGTCCACGCCGAGCGCCTCGACGTCCACCGTGATCTTGCCGACGGCCTGGACGGCGTCGCAGCGCAGCAGCGCCCCGTGCTCGTGCGCCAGGGCCGCGAGGTCGGAGAGCGGCTGCGGGGCGCCGGTCTCGTTGTCGGGCCCGGCCTGCGCCCGCCCCTCGGCCGACCGCGATCTCGTACTTTCGTCCAGGCCCCGGGCCCTGGGCGCCCGGCCTCCTCGTCCTACGCCAGAAGGACGATCTTGCCGCGGGCGTGCTCCCGCTCCAGGAGCCGGAGGGCGTCGGCGGTCTCGCTGAGCGGATACGTACGTTCGATCACCGGTGTCACCTTGCCGTCGGAGACGAAGCCGGCGAGCGTCCGCAGGTCCTCGGCGTTGCTCCGGGAGGTCAGGACGCGGAGCCGCTGCCGGACGAACGGCGTCTGCGCGACCGTGGCCAGCAGCCGGGGAATGGGCCCGAGCACCGGCCCGCCCGCGCTGTTGGAGGCGATGTAGATGCCGCTGGGGGCGAGGAGCCGGCGCAGCGCCGAGATCGGGTGGTTGCCGACCATGTCGATCAGGACGTCGAAGCGGCGTGTATCCCGGGTGAAATCCTCGCGGGTGTAGTCGATCACGTGGTCGGCGCCGAGCGAGCGAACCATCTCGGCGTTGCGGGTGCTGCACACGCCGGTGACCTCGGCGCCGAGCGCCTTGGCGAGCTGCACGGTGAACGTGCCGACCCCGCCGGAGGCGCCGTTGACCAGCACCGTCGTGCCGGGGCGCGCGGCGCCGAGCCGCAGCGCCTGCAAGGCTGTGACCCCGGCCACGGGTAAGGTGGCCGCCTGCTCGAACGTCACCTGCTCCGGCTTCCTGGCCAGGCGTTTCGCCGGGATCGCGACGTATTCGGCGAAGCCGCACTGGGCCGCCTCGCCGAAGACCTCGTCGCCGACCTGGAGGTCCTTGACGTCCGGGCCGATCTCCGCCACCGTGCCCGCGACGGCGCGTCCCAGGACGGTGGCCTTCGGCCGCCGCACCCCGAACACCAGGCGCAGCAGGAGCGGCGTGCCGCGCAGGGTGAGCAGGTCGGCGTGGTTGAGCGCGGCGGCACGCACCCGGACCAGCACCTCACCCGCGGCCGGGGCGGGACGGTCGACGTCGGCGTGACGCACGACGTCGGGCGAGCCGTACTCCTGATAGACGATTGCTTTCATGCCGGTCTCCTGATTCGTGTGGGTTCAGCGACGCGTGGCTCGGGCGAGGCCGTCGATGACGGCGAAGACGATCGTGAGGGCGGACACGACGATGAGCGCGGTGTTGATCCAGGTGGTCGCGCTCTGCGGCCAGGCGGCGGCCTGGGTGAAGCCGGGGTTGAGCACCCGGTCACCGGCGGCGAGCCAGAGCAGCGCGATCGGGCAGGCGATCTCGACCAGTGTCCCGGCCACGGCGAGCGGAACGCTCCACCGGGCGTAGTGCTTGGCGTAGGCGACGGCGAGGTTCAGGGCCACCAGGGCGATGAACGCGTACACGAAGCCGGTCTGCCACAGCCACGGCGAGAACACGCCGATGGGGGCGCCGTGCGCGTCGGTCTCGGTGCTGATCACCGGGGAGAGCAGGATGAGGGTGGTGAACAGCACCATCGCCACGGTGTAGGTGATCAGCTCGCCGTAGCGGGCGCGGCGGGTGGGCGGCTCGGGGAGCGCGTCGGGCGTCCAGCGCCTGGCGGGCGTGCGGCGTCCCGCGGCGCGTTCGATGGCCGCGAACAGCAGCGTGGTCCAGCAGACCAGGTGCGCGGCGGTGGTGAGCGCCGCACCGAGGGTGTCGCCGATCAGGTCGAGCGCGCCCGCCCCGCGCAGTCCCTGCACGAGCCCCACCGCCACGGCCACGGCGGGCACGATGGTCACGAGCAGGGCGGTCAGTAACCGCGTGTAGTCGAGGTAGAACGCGGGACCGATGAGCTGGAGCGGACGGTCCGCGTAACCGGCCGCCAGCCGCGCCGGGTCGCCGAGCTCGGTGAGCACCGCGAACTCGGCCTCGGCCCGATCGGCGCCGGCCTCCACCCGATCGTCGACGGCGTCGGCGATGGAGGCCCGCAGCTCGCGCTCGATGTCGATGTCGGACCGCTGGTCCTCGGATCGCCGGCTCCCGCTTCGCCGGCTTCCGGGCAGGTGGCGCAGGACCGCCGCGACATAGCGGTCGGTGAGCGTGTTGGTGGTGGCGGTAGTGGTCATGACGCGCCTTTCAGGGAGCGGAGTACGGTGTCGAGTTCGTCCCAGTCGCGACTGAGCGCGGCGGCGAGCGCGGCGCCCCTGTCGCTGGTGCGGTAGAACTTGCGCGGCCGGGATTCCTCGGTGTTCCAGTAGCTGGTCACCAGACCCTGTTTCTCCAGGCGGCGCAGGAGGGGGTAGAGGGTGTTGGCGTCGACGGCGAGGCCCGCCCGGGTGAGGCGGTCGAGCAGGGCGTAGCCGTAATCGGGGCGGTCGAGCATGAGCAGGCAGGCCAGGACGACGGTGCCCCGCCGCAGCTCCTGGAGATGGGTGGCAAGCAGCTCATCGTCATCGTGCACATGCCACACGATACTGTGCGGCACACACTATTGCAATGAGCACGGTATAAGGTTGAACCATTCAGGGTGGCGCGACAGGGCTCGACAGGGCGCATCACTTCGAGGCCCTGGCCATATTCGCGGGAAATCCGGCGTAGCCTCTGAGCGCCTGGCATGCGGGCCATGGAGGGCGTCGGGATCGTGGCGGGAGAGCGCCGCGTCGAGCGAGCCCGGCTCAATTTTGGCTGTACTGACTGATAGTGATCTATGATGCGCACAGCGTGAAGGGTTGTGGCGCAGGCCACTCGTCGGCGTCGCGCTGCATGTTCGCGGCGCCCCAGAACTGTCGGTGCCGAATGCTTGAGTGGGGGCATGCGTTACGGCATCGACGTCGCGATCCTCGGCGACCTCGGGGAGCCGGCACACCTGGTCACCCTCGCCCGGGAGGCCGAGGCCGCCGGGTGGGACGCCGTGCTGGTGTGGGACCACTTGGCCTTCGCCTGGGGCATGCCATCGGCCGACCCGTGGGTGACGCTGGCCGCGGCGGCGCAGGCGACCTCGCACCTAAGGCTGGGCACGGCCGTGACGGCCGTGGCCCGGCACCGCCCGGAAAGGCTGGCCCAGACGGTGGCGACGCTTGACAGGCTGAGCGGCGGCCGCGCGATCCTGGGCGCCGGGCTGGGCGGCGTGAGGCAGGAGTTCACCGCCTTCGGCTCAACGCGGCCCGGCGGGGTCGTGCTCGACGAGGCACTCGACGTGATGGCCTCGCTCTGGTCCGGTGAGGAGGTGCACCACCGGGGCGCTCATTACGCCGTCGACGGGGTGCGGCTCGCGCCGCTGCCCCTCCAGCGGCCCCGGGTGCCGGTGTGGGTCGGCGGCACGGCTCCGGGAGCCCTTCGGCGGGCCGCCCGATGGGACGGCTGGATCGTCGCCGGCGACGACCGGGAGGGCCGCATGACGCTTTCACCCGACTCCCTGGCTGCCCAGGTCAGCGAGCTGCGCCGGCACCGGGCAAACGCGGGCGACCTCGACGTGGCGGTCATCGGGGTGAGCGAGCCAGGCTCGTCGGTCCGGGCCTACGCCGATGCGGGCGCCACGTGGTGGCTGGAGCACCTCCACAGCTACCGGGGGTCGATGGAACGACTGGTGCGGCGCGTCAAGGCGGGCCCACCCGTGTGAAGCGCCTACAGTGCGCGCTGTCCACTAGAGGAAGGCGTCCTCCTCCCGAGCGTGGCCCCACTCGTCAAGCAGACCGATCGTTACAGGTCGCGCGGGGTCCGCGCCGGACAGCAGAGACCGAGTTTTCGGCACCGGACGTTAGCGCTGGGATGCGCCCGAATCCGCATGGAGAGCCTCTCGGATGCGCTGACCTGCGACTCGGTCATTCCGGAACCGGACAGAATTGGCGTTCTGTCCGATCAGCGCTACCTGACGGCTGGGGACAGCTTCGGGAGAAGGACGCCCACAGGAATGCGACCCCGCCCGAGTCACATACGAAGGGCCTCCCGCGCCCGGGTGGGCGGTGCAGGAGGCAGGTTGGTGGGGAATGAGGACGCCAATCAGACGGGAGTGCCGAGCACGGCGGCCAGCCGCTCGCCGAACCGCACCTCCGCCTCCTTCCGCTCGCGCGGGGCCAACCGGGCGTCCACCCCGACCGCGCCGTCCACCTGCAACGCCGTGCTGAGGGCCTTCTCCGCAGCCCATAGGCGTCCTCAGGTGCGGCCCGGACACCCGCGGGCACGGGACCTTGGCGTACTGCCAGGCCTTGCCTCGCCGGTCGCGGCCTGGCGGGCGCGGATCTCCTTCTTGCGGGCGCTGTTCTTGGTCGTGGCCTGGTTCCTCTCGGCGAGGGTGCCCACGCCACCCCGCCAGAGTCGTCACGACCAGCAGCGGAGCGGAGTCTCATCAAGCGCGATCCGGGGGACCTTGTCCTCGTCGCCGTCCGCCGCGTGGGGGGCGGGGAACTCGGAAGCGGGCCAGCGCGTCGGCCACTGCCGGCAGCGTATGCGGTCACACCGACGGTTTCGAGGGAATCTCTTCAGGCCTCCCGACATCGCGCTGGGGGTGTTACCGCTGAGTCAGCCCCGCCACTGCATGTGTCCCCGGGGCAAAAACGAATCTACAGTGTAAAGGCGAGTCCCTGCCCGTTCGATGGGCTTTCGCCTGGCGCGCCACTGACACCAACCCGCTCATCCGTGCCTTCGCCGAGGCCGTCGACACCCTGCCGCGTCCAGGCTCGCGACGCTGAAGAGCCAAATCTTCCCTCTCAGCGAGCGCGCCGGCGTCTGTCGGCACAGTTCCGATGCCTGCTCATGGGCGGTGAGGGCCGCAGCAGTACCGCAGGCGGTGCGAGCTCGAACGTGGGGCGGTTGCTGAGCGCTATGGCCTGACGCTTTCAGTAACGCTGCTGGGCTGGTGTGCTAGGTCTGGATCAAGGGCGCTTCACGGACAGCCAGGCGAAGAGCGTCACGGCGGCCTCGCGGGAGTGACGTCGCTCGGTTGGGTGGGACGATGATCAGTCCGTTCGTGGCGTTCGGGGATCCCGGGAGTTGCGGGCCGCGGCCCAGGACATCAGCTCGGCCGCCACTTGTTTGCTCCAAGGGCGCGCCAGGACGCACAGTTCTTGACAGCGATCGTCGCCGAGCGCGGCGTAGGGGGCCGTGCTCATACGGTCGGTCGCCTCTTCGATCCCTTCACGTTCCCTGCGGCCCTGCTCGGTCAAGGAGCCGTCGCGGAGCCAGCCGCGTTCCTCCAGCCTGCGCTCAGCGGCCGCCCAGTCGGTCTCGGTCCAGCCGCGGGTGACCCGGAGCGTCTCGGCCGGGACGGCGCCGGTGGCGGCGTGGGTGACGAGGGCTTCGATTCCGCTGAGCCCGGCGGCCAGCAGGGCGGCCAGATGGCCGTCACCGCGGAACTCGCGCAGCAAGGTCGCGGCGTGCCAGAGAACCAGGTGCGGGGCGGTGGGCCAGGGAAGTGCGGCGTGCGCGGCGTACAGAGGCCGCCCGCTCAGCTCGCCCGAGATGGCTTGGGCCGCCTCCCGGGCCAGCGCGGCGGCATGAGACATCTCCGGTGAATCGACCACGTCGCCGAGCACCTGGCGCAAGGTCGTGTCGACTGCGTTCAGCCGGGCGTCCAGGATGTCGGCCGGGGAAGCGAGGTGCCAAGCGGCCGGTATCGCCTGATGGACCACCTGCGGATTGAAGTTGTAGAAAGTGGCGATCACCGCCTCCGCGGGAACCGGGCCGAACGCGGCCGCCCTGGATGCGAAGTACCCCATCCGGCCGGTCAGTCCGAGCTGCTTGTAAGCGGCATCCGCCTCCGGGGAGAAGTAGATCATGCCGTGCAACGGCTCCAGCGTCCGCCAAGTGCGGCGTTCCAGCCTCATGCCGGCGAAAATACCGACCGGTTGGTACCTTGTCCACCTTTTGATCGGCTCGGCAGGCGATGGGCGATCGAGAGCGGGAGGGCGGTCAGGGTCCCAGCGTGCGGTGACGCCGGACCTCTTCGGTCCCGGTCCGCTGTGCGGATTGCTCCATTGTCGGGACGTTCCAGTCATTACAGAGTGGGCGCAGCGCAAAACAGCCGTCACTCAGCGGCTACATGCACGACACATCTTCGCTGTCGCTGCGCCGAATCTGTAGGGAGCCCAGTGTGGGAACAACGACGGACACCGCCGTGCGGTTCTTCGTCGGCACGGATGTCGGTGGAACGTTCACCGACCTCGTGGTCCTCGAGGACAACCGGCCGCCGCGCCTGTTCGTGGCGCCGACAACGCCGCGCGACCGGTCCGAAGGCGTGGTCAACACGGAGGCTCGGTCATAGGGTCGAGCCATGAGTGATCATGTCCGGCTGCTATGCCTGCGCCACGCGGAATCCGAGAATGTCATAGCCGGCGCCGCCGGCGCGCTTCCCCTCGCGAGCCTCACCGCAAAAGGACGTCTGCAAGCTGGTGAGGCAGCGGCACGTTTGATGAAGGAGGGGATATCGCGGATATACACCAGCACTGCGGTTCGGGCGCGCCAAACCGCCGAGATCATGACACGAACGCTCAAGGCCGATGTCGTACCTCTTCCAGATCTTGTCGAGGTCGGCGTCGGCCGTTCTCCGCTCGTGGATCGTGGACGGAAACCTTGAAGAAGCGGTGAGCGACGGAGAGGACGGGCACGCGGTCACCGCGCGGATCGTCGGCACCCTCACCTCGATCGCTGCTCAGCATCCGGGCGAAGCAGTCGCCGTGGTAGGCCATGTGGCGAGCCTCACCACCGGTCTCAACGCTCTGTGTGGATTTGGTCAGCAGGTGTGGGGCGTACCGCTTCCGCACGCGGTCCCGTTCGCCGTCGAATACGACGGACGCTCCTGGCAGTGCACGTGGCCTGGCGGCTGTCAGGAGTCGAAACTCGGTGGTGGCGCCTGCGGGCCTGGCCGGGTCCAGTGCAGGCGTGGCGGGTGCGCGGCTCCGACATCCACAGCAAGTTGACGTCGAAGTTCGCCGGCCAGTTGGCGTAGCGCCTCTGATTCCGTCTCGGTGAGACGAGAGTCGCCGTCGGGCCCGTCTCCGCCCTTGAACGCCGCTTCCGCGAGCAGGTTGAGCAGGCGAGTGTAGACGTCTTTCGCGGCCAGGGTGAGGAACATTCCTCCGGCGTCCTCGCCGAAGTACCAATCATGGAAGTTCCGCATGTACTGCTGTAAATCTTCTCGTTTCGGCTCTTCTTTCATCGGACGCCAATACCGAGGCAGGCACTTGGAAGCATGCGAGCCTCATGTTGGAGCGCGCCGTAAGGTAAGTGGCGATCGCTCCGGCAAGAGCGCCGAGGATCGCCCCGAAGAATCCGATGAACGCTGTCATCGAAGCTCCCTCACGTAGTCACGGTTGACCCTGATGCCTGCCCCCAGCCCCGTCCACGCGCGTGAGATGAGTATGCCGACTCGGGGCTTCGAGGGGGAGACGGCGGAGGCGAACATCCTCATTCAGTCCATCCGAATCATGCAATTCGACGGCATTCGATACCTGGCCACCGGCCACCGCGACCTGGCGCGGGCCGAACGCAACCAGGCCGAGGTGGACGCGCGCACCCGGTGCGCCGAGGTGAAGGCTGCCGCTGGTTACCAGGCCGCCGCGATCTCTGGTCGGGACCCCAAGGGCTGGGGAGTTCCGGGGCGGAGCAGGGGTGTGATCCGGCCGTCGTCGACTCTGCTCAGGGGTTCGAAGTTCCCCGCGAGCAGCAGATGGTGCCCGGTGGCGTCGTAGCGGATCAGGTTCCAGCGCGCCATGTTGTCGCCGTGGTGGCTCCTGCTCACGAGGGTGCGGATCTTGCGGCCGTCCGGGACGGAGTACTCGTCCACGGTGTAGCGGGGCGGTCGGCTGTGGCCGATCAGCATGCTGCGGCCGTCCGGGCTGATCGTCGCCGTGGTGGCCTGCGTGCCTGGAGCTATGACCTTGCTGGACGCGAGTGTGGTGCCGGGGGCGGTGGTGTCCAGAATCCGGGACTCGGTTTTGACCACGAGACCGAGTGTGCGGCGGTCGGCGGTCCAGGAGAGGCTTTCGATCTGTTCTGCGGCGTTCGTCGTCCAGGTCCGGGTCGTTCCCGTGGGCAGATCGACGACCGTGAGCTGGGCTCCGGGGCAGAAGCGCAGCGTTTTCCCTTGGCCGCACACCTTGCCGTCGAGGCTGTAGGCGAGGCGAGTGCCGTCATGGGTGACGGCGAGGGAGCTCGCCGTCGTGCCGGTCACTTCGGGGATCAGGTCGCGGACCAGCTCGGCCACCCTCCCTTGGTCATCGATCCGGGCTCGGTAGAACTTCGTGCTGCTCACCTGCGTCTCGCGGGACTGCACGCTCTGGGCGACGTAGAAGGTCGCGCCGTCGCCGGCGCCGGCGAGCAGATAGCCGCCGGGCTCGCGGAAGCTGCCCTGCGGGGTCGGGGGCAGGGCGAGCCGGCTGGTGATCTTTCCGGTGCGGGCGTCGTGGACCGTCACGCCGTCGTTGGCGGCGGTCAGCAGGAAGCGGGGACCGGCGAGAGGGCTCGTCGCGGGCACGGCCGGAGTTGTGCCTGCTGTCGCGGCCACGATGGCGGCGACCGTGCCGATGACCGCGACGACGAGCGCGGCCGCGAACGGGACCGCCAGGGCGAACCGGCGTTGGGGAACGACGGTCCTGGTTCGCGGCGCCGCCTGCTCGGCGGGGCGCAGGGTTTCCTGGCGGATCTGCTCGGCGTCGGCCGTCAGAGCATCGCGGAGCCGGTCTTCGAGCCATGACGTCATCGCTTTCCCTCCAGTTTGACGGTGAGTGCCTTCAGGGCTCGAAAGACGGTCGATTTCACGGTGCCGCGGCTGATTCCCATCGTCTCGGCGATCTCCGCCTCCGACAGGCCGAGGTAGTAGCGCAGCACCACGGCCTCTCGCTGGCGGCGGGGCAGAGCGCGTACGGCCGCCGACACCTCCCGGCGCGTCTCCCCGAGCAGCGTGGCCGCTTCCGCGGAGGCTGACCGGGACGGCGTCTGCCGGTCGCCGGTGAACCGGCTCATGATGGAGCGGCGGCGGTGGATCATGCGGCATCCGTTCACCACGCTCGTCCGCAGGTAGGGCAGGACTCGATCGTGGTCGGACAGCCGGTCCCACCGGCGGTGCAGTGCGGTGAAGGCGTCCTGGACGACGTCCTCGGCCGTTTCCTGGTCTCCCGTCAGGAGGTACGCCAACCGGACCAGGCCCAGCCGCTGGGTCAGGAACAGTTCGGCCAGCACAGCCTCAGAAGGCGGCACTCCTTGCGGCGGTGGCGCCGGTTTCTCCACCGCTCGTTGACTCGCGAATCGCATATCTCTTCCATGCGTACTCGCTGTCCAGGTTGCGTGGTGAGACGGAAGTCACACGGGTTCAAGCGCGCCGGGAAGGGCGCATCCTGTCGCACCACCGGCTGCCGCTGCCGGCGCGCCTCCTCTGGCCACCTCGCCACTGCTCGGGACGGGTGAGGCCGGTGGCGACGACGTCGATGAGCCGGTCGAGGGTCCGGACGGGCCAGCCGGCCGCGGTGCAGCGGCGTCATGAGGACGGCCTGCAGCACGCCGACGCTCACCTCCGGGTCGTGGTCGATGAGGTCGGCGCCGCGCTCCTGCGCGGACACGGCGCTCGCCGGGGCCGCCGGTGCGGCGAGCGCCGCGCATCGGCGGTGAGCACGGCTCTTCTGCTGACTCCAGTCACTCTGTCTGCCCTTTTCGTGGAATCTGTCGAGGGCTGGAGCGTGGCAGAGTCGCTGTTTTCCTCGCTGTTATCCCTGTTTCAGGCCTTTTGTCACTTCTGTGGGCAGAAGACCGCTTCGGCGGCCTTGACCAGGAGTGGATCCACCGATTCGTCGATGTTGGAGACGGCCAGTGTGGCTGACAGGGCGAACTGCATCCGGCCGTCGGGCGAGGTGAAGGTGACCGCGTTGAAGCCAGGGGCGCTGCCCTTGAGCGACATGATCACCGGCTCGCCCCCGCACGGCACCGCGGGCTGCTGCTGGCCGCCCCCACCCTCGGACGGTTGCCCCGACGGCTGTGGCGCGCTTCTGCGCGGTCCCATGAGCACCTTCTTCAGCTCTTCGGGCAGCAGCCGGTTCTGGGCGAAGGCCCGCTGGAAGGCGCTGATGTCGTGCGCGGTCGAGATGACGCCGCCGGCCGCGTACCCGTAGCTCATGTTGAGCCGGTCCACATCGCGCGGCTCGCCCGTGCTGTCCGGGAAGTAGCCGTGGCCGTGCGGGCCCTTGATGCCGTCGGGGAACCTGGTGGGAAGGTAGGAGTCGTCCATGCCGACGGGGTCGAAGACGCGCCGCTCGAACTCGGCCGCCAGGCTGTGCCCGGTGATCTTCTCGATGATCAGACCCAGCAGCATGTAGTTGGTGTTGGAGTAGGAGAACTTCTCTCCCGGTTCCTGGGTCCGGGGCAGGGTGCGCGACTTCTTCACCAGCTCCATGGGCGGGTAGTGGGTGGTGAAGTCGAAGGTGTCGACCAGCTTGTCGTCGAAGAAGTTGGGGATGCCGGAGGTGTGCTGGATGAGCTGCTGCAAGGTGATCTCGCCGGCCCGTTCCACCAGGTCCTTCCCGGCGGTCTCCGGGAGCAGGTCGCTGAGCTTGTCGTCGAGCTTGAGCTTGCCCTCTTCGACCAATTGCAGTACCACGACGCCGGTCATCTGCTTGGTCTGGGAGCCGACCCGGAAGCGTGACCCGGCCGGGATCCTGCCGCCCTTGCCGTTCAGCAGGCGGGTGCCGGCGGAGCCCTTGCCGACGCGCCTGCCGTCGACGTAGACCTCGCCGATGGCGCCCACCACCTGCGGAGACTTGGCCAGGGCCGCCAGCGCCCGCTGCACGTCGCCGAGTCGACCCCGGTTCGCGGCGGGGTCCGCCGCGGCGGGCAGGGTGCTCAGCGTCAGCATGGCGCAGGCCAGCCCGGCGAGGCCGGCCGCTGTCGCACGATTCACGAAAAGTTCCTTCCGTCGGAGTCTCGCGGTCCAGCGGTGGCGCCGGCCGCGGCGTTCGGGCTCATGCCTAGACCAAGCGGGGTTTCCTCCCTGTTTCCACCCCCGATCGGGTCGGCGTCGCAAACCGTGAGGAAACAAGCGCTGCTGTAGTGATGTGGGCGGCGTCCATGTACAAGACATACGGAGGCGATTGATGAAGCGCTACATCTTGACCGGCACCCCTGGAGCCGGGAAGACGGCGATCCTGCGATGGCTGGAGTGTGACGGCTACACCGTCGTCGAAGAGGCGGCGACAGACGTCATCGCCCTGGAGCAGGCTCGGGGTGAACCCGAGCCGTGGACGAAGCCGTCCTTCGTGGGGGCGGTCGCCGCCTTGCAGCGCCGACGGCAGGAACAGGCCGCGGCCCTTCCCGGTGATGTGCAGATCTACGACCGGTCGCCCGTCTGCACGTATGCCCTGGCCACTTATCTCGGCCATCCCGTCTCGCCGGCTCTGTCCCGCGAATTGGAACGCATCCAGGCACAACGGATTTACGCCAAGAAGGTGTTCTTCGTGCAGAGCCTCGGGTTCGTCACACCGACCGACGCGCGTCTGATCACCTTCGAGGAGTCGCTGCGGTTCGAGCAGATCCACCAGGACACCTACAGCTCACTCGGCTACGAGTGCGTGCCGATCGCTCCAGGCAAGCTGCCGGACCGGGTGGCGACGGTCAAGAAGTTGCTCGAAGCCGCATCTTGACCGGCCGCCGGTCCTGCTCCGGTGCCTGCGGCAGCTCACCCTCGTACGAGGGTGCGGATCAGCTTCTTGTTGACGAACTCCTCGATGCCGGGGCGGCCGAGCTCGCGGCCGAAGCCGGAGCGCTTGACGCCGCCGAACGGCAGCTCCGCGCTCTCGGCCAGGACGCCGTTGACGAAGACCATGCCCGCCTCGATGCGGTCGGCGACGCGTTCGGCCTGCTCGGGATCGGTGGTGAAGACATAGGAGCCGAGGCCGTACGGGGTGTCGTTGGCGATCCGGACGGCGTCCTCCTCGTCGGTGGCTGCGAAGATCATGGCGACCGGGCCGAAGAGCTCCTGGTGGGCGACGTCGTGCTCGGTGGTGACCCCGGTCAGGACGCCGGCAGGGAAGTACGCCCCCCGCCGCTGGCCCGCGGTGGACAAGGTGGCGCCCTGGGCCACCGCGGCGTCGACCTGGCGGGCGAGGTGGTCGGCGGCGGCCTGGGAGGACAGCGGGGCGTCGGGTGAGCGGGCGAGCAGCCGGTCGGTGAACTTCGCCACGAAGTCCGCGTGGAGGGGTTCGGTGACGATGAACCGCTTGGCGGCGTTGCACGCCTGGCCGGTGTTGTCCAGGCGGGCGGCGACGGCCTGGTCCACGGTGGCGTCGAGGTCGTCGGTGGACAGGACGATGAAGGGGTCGGAGCCGCCGAGTTCGAGCACGACCTTCTTGAGGTGGCGTCCGGCGATCTCGGCCACGGCGGCGCCGGCCCGTTCCGAGCCGGTGAGGGAGACGCCGCGCACCCGCGGGTCGGCGATGAGGCGGGCGATCTGCTCGTGGGTGGCGTAGATGTTGACGTAGGCGCCTTCGGGGAAGCCGGCGTCCAGGAAGATCTGCTCCAGCGCGGCGGCGGAGGCGGGGCACTGCGGCGCGTGCTTGAGCAGGATGGTGTTGCCTGCGGCGAGGTTGGGAGCGGCGAAGCGGGCCACCTGGTAGGCGGGGAAGTTCCACGGCATGATCCCCAGCAGCACGCCGAACGGGCTGCGGCGCACGACCGCGCCGCCCTGCCCGGCGCCGATGTCGATCGGCTCGTCGGCGAGGAAGGCGGCGGCGTGGTCGGCGTAGTAGGTGTAGATGTCGACGCAGAAGTCGATCTCGCCTTCGGCTTCCTCCAGGGGCTTGCCCATCTCCCGCACGATGGTCGCGGCGAGGTCGGCGCGGCGCTCGCGGTGCAGGTCCGCGACCTTGCGCAGGAGGGCGGCGCGGTCGGCGACGGTGCCGATGCGGGCGCCCGCCCGGTGGGCGGCGGCGAGCGCGTCGTCGATGACGGCGTCGGTGGCGGTCGGGTAGGTGGCGACCGTCTCGCCGGTGGCCGGGTCGACGACGGCGTAGGTGATGTCCGGCATGTCAGGCTCCTTCGCGGGGGCGGGCCGCCATGAGGGTGACCAGGTCGTAGGCGACGTGGGAGGCGGCGACCGCGGTGATCTCGGCGTGGTCGTAGGCCGGCGCCACCTCGACGACGTCCGCGCCGATGAGGTTCGCGCCGGCCAGGCCGCGCAGGATCTCCAGCAGCTCGCGGCTGGTCAGGCCGCCGGCCTCGGGGGTGCCGGTGCCGGGCGCGTGCGCCGGATCGAGCACGTCGATGTCGATGGAGACGTACAGCGGCCGGTCGCCGATGCGCTGCCGCAGGGCGTCCACGACCTCGTCCACGCCCCGGCGCATGACGTCCGCGCTGGTGACGATGCCGAACCCGAGGCGCTTGTCCTCGTCGAGGTCGCTCTTGCCGTACAGCGGGCCGCGCGTGCCCACGTGACTGACCGCCTCGGTGTCGAGCAGGCCCTCCTCGACGGCCCGCCTGAAGGGCGTCCCGTGGGTGTACTCGGCGCCGAAGTAGGTGTCCCACGTGTCGAGGTGCGCGTCGAAGTGCAGCAGCGCGACCGGCCCGTGCCGGCGGGCGGCGGCGCGCAGCAGCGGCAGCGCGATCGTGTGGTCGCCGCCGATCGTGACGAGCCGGGTCCCGTCCGCGCCCAGGCCGGAGGCGGCCTCCTCGATGGTGGTCACGGCCTCGTCGATGGCGAACGGGTTGCACGCCACGTCGCCGCCGTCGGCGACCTGCTGGGCCGCGAACGGCGAGATGTCCAGGCCGGGATGGTACGGCCGGAGCAGACGGCTGGCCTCACGCACGGCCGAGGGGCCGAAGCGCGCCCCGGGCCGGTAGGAGACGCCGCTGTCGAACGGCACGCCCACGACCGCGACGTCGGCGTGCCCGACCTCGTCCAGGCGGGGCAGCCTGGCGAAGGTCGCCGGTCCGGCGAAGCGCGGGACGCGGGAGGAGTCGACGGGCCCCCGAGGCTCGGTCATCTTCGATCAGTCCTTCCGTAGGCACGCCGAGACTACGGGCGGCCGATCCGGCCTCTCTTTGGCCGAAGTGTCCACCGGGGTTGTGCGAGTCGTTCATTTCGGCAGAAACCCTGGTTCATAAGCTCGGAGACCCGTACGAATGAAGGAGGGTCGTGGACGACACGATCGAGCGGGCCGGGCTGCCGGCCGCTTTCGCATGGTCCCCGAAGGGGTGGCCGTCCGAACGCGCGTTCGCGGCGCCGGATGCCGCCGAGGTCTGGTGCTACACCGACAAGTTCTCCTATTTCCCTGGAGAGACCGTACGGTTCCACCTCAGCGCGAGCGTCCCGTCCTTCGACCTGGAGGTGCTGCGCGACGGGCTGGAGCCGCAGGTCGTGTGGGCGCGCGAGGGCCTGTCCGCCGGGCGTTTCGAGGCGCCGTCCGACGCGCACGCCACCGGCTGCGGCTGGCCCGCGGGGCTGGAGCTGGAGATCCCGGCCGACTGGCGCAGCGGCTTCTACATCGTGACCGTACGCGCGACCACCCCTGCCGGCGAGCTGTGGGAACGCGAGCACTTCTTCGTGGTCAAGGCGCCCGCCGAGCGGCGCGCACGCGCCGCGCTGGTGCTGACCACCAGCACGATGCTGGCCTACAACGACTGGGGCGGCGCCAACCACTACCGGGGGCTCGGCGACGACCCCCGCGCCGACGCCGGCTCGCCGCTGGCCTCGACGCAGCGTCCCATCGCCCGCGGCATGATCCGCAAGCCGGCGGGCGCGCCGAGGGAGGCCAACACGGGCACGCTGCCGATGTACGGCGCCCCGCGCTACCCCTCCTACGAGTGGGCGCGGCTGTTCGGCTACAGCCGCCACCACGCCGACGCGTTCTGGGCCACCTACGAGCGGCACTTCGTGGTGTGGGCCGAGCGCAACGGCTACGAGCTGGACTATCTGACCCAGCACGACCTGCACTTCGACCCGCAGGCGCTGGACGGGTACGCCTGCGCGATCGTGGTCGGCCACGACGAGTACTGGTCGTGGCGGATGCGCGACACCGTGGACGCCTTCGTGGACGCGGGCGGCAGGCTGGCCAGGTTCGGCGGCAACTACCAGTGGCAGGTCCGGCTCAGCGACGACGGCGCCACGCAGTACTGCTACCGGCTGCCCTCCGCCGACCCGGAGGCCGCGCGGACGCCCCACCTGGCCACGACCGTGTGGGAGGCCAAGTCGGTCGGCCGGCCGGGCGCGACCACCATGGGGCTCAACGGCCTGGGCGGCATCTACAACCGCTACGGCGTGGCCGCCCCGCGTTCGTCGGGCGGTTTCACCGTCTACCGGCCGCACCACTGGGCGATGGAGGGCACCGACCTCTACTACGGCGACCTGCTCGGCGGCCCGCCGTCGTTCCTGGCCGCCTTCGAGCTCGACTCGGTGGAGTACACCTTCCGGCGCGGGCTGCCGTACCCGACGTTCGAGGACGGCGCGCCCGAGACGCTGGAGATTCTCGCGCTCGCGCCGGCGGTGCGGGGCGAGGAGGACCGCTTCGGCGGGCGCGTGCCGATCGGCGGCCCCGAGGAGGAGGTCTACGCCTACAACGCCGACCTGGGCGACGACCTGCCCGCGTACGTGCACGAAGGCGAGATGCGCGGCGCCGGCATGATCGCGGCCTTCACCCGCGGCGACGGCGAGGTGTTCAACGGGGGCAGCACGGAGTGGGCGCACGTGCTCAGCCTGGGCGACCCGTTCGTGGAACGCATCACGCACAACGTGCTGCGCCGTTTTGGAGCCGCGGAATGAGCATCGACCAGGTACGCGCGATCCACGCCGGAGCCGGCGCCCGGTTCGTGCCCCCGCTCGCCGACTACCACCTGCTGTCGGAGGCGTGGACCGAGGAGGAGTTCCGGGTCTTCGGCGGGGAGGCGACCTCCTTCACCGGCGGCTACTGGACGGGCGAGCCGGGCGCGGTGCGCTTCGACTCCTGGCCCTACGACGAGATCTGCGTGATCCTCAAGGGCCGGGTCGCGGTGCGGGACGCGGAGGGGCGCAGCAGGGAGTTCGGCGCGGGCGAGGCGTTCTACGTCCCGCAGGGTTTCCAGGGTGACTGGATCACCCTGGAGCCCAGCGAGAAGGTCTTCCTCGCCGTCACCAGGTGAGTCCGCCCTGGTCGGAGCAGGTCGGGCGGACGGCTAGCGTGGCGCCATGGTGCCGCTGAACATGTTCGTCGCCCGGCTGGGGCTGCGGGTGCTCGCGGGCGCGGACCGTCTCGACGTCCCCATCCGCTGGGTGCACGTGAGCGAGCTGCCCGACCCGTCCCAATTCCTGCAGGGCGGCGAGCTGCTGCTGCTGGCGGGCACCAGCCTGCGGCCCGACGCCTGCGCCGGCTACGTGACGCGGGTCAAGGCGGCCGGCGTCGCGGCCCTGGGCTTCGGCGTGACGCCGGTCTTCGACCAGGTGCCGCCCGAACTCGTGGCGGCCTGCCGGGCGAACGACCTCCCCCTGCTGGAGGTCGCGCCCGCGGTGACGTTCGAGTCCTGCGCCGAGGTGCTCTACGGCGAGCTGCTGTCCGCCGAGCTGTCGGAGATCAGGCGGCTCACCGAGGCGCAGCGCGCCCTGATCAGGACCGCCGCGGGCCCGTCGCCGCTCGTCAGGACGCTGGAGCTGCTGGCCACGCACGTAGGAGGATGGGCGCTGCTGGCCGACCAGGTCAGGGGCAGGGAGTGGACCGGGGGCCGCCCCCGGTTCGGCGACGACGTGCGGGTCGCCCTGGGCCGCGTCTGCGCCAGCACGAGCCCCGCGAGCGCCACCATGAGCTCGGCCGACCAGCGGGTCATGATCCAGTCGGTGGCGGGCCCGCTGCCGACCGGCTACGCGCTGGCGGTCGGCGCTCCGGTCATGGCCGGGATCACCGACCACGCGGTCATCACCACGGCGGCGTCCCTGCTGGGCCTGCTGCTGCCCGATCCGGTGGACCACTGGCCCGCCCATCGGATCGGCCGGGTGGCGCTGGCCCAGGCGCTCGCCCCCGGCTCCTCCCGCTGGGACCGGCACGCGGCCGAGGTCTTCGGGGTCGAGGACACCCGCTGGCGGATCGTCTGCGCCCGCGCCACCGGCGGCGGCCGGGCCGGGCTCGGCGAGCTGGCGTCGCTGCTGGGCTCCCCGTTCGTGGACCGCGACGGCGAGGTGTACGTGGCGCTGGTGCCGGAGTCCGAGCCGCTGGCCAAGCTCACCGATGATCTCTCGCGGGCGGGCTGGACGGCCGGGATCAGCTCCGCGTACCCGGCCGGGCGGCTGGGCGAGGCCCACGACGAGGCCGCGCGGCTCCTGCGCACCGCCCTGTTCCAGGGCTCGTCCGTGGTGAGCGGTGCCGAGGTCGACGGGCTCGCCGCCGCGCTGGACATGAGCCGCCTGCGCGACTACGCCGACCGCCGCTTCCGCCCCCTGCGCGAACGCCGTCAGCAGGACGCCGGCGACCTGCTCGCGACGTTGCGGGTCTGGCTGCGGCACAACGGCCACTGGGACCGGGCCGCCGAGGAGCTCGGCGTGCACCGCAACACCGTGCGCCACCGCGTCGGCCAGATCGAGACCGCTCTCGGCTGCCGCCTGGCCGACGCGGACACGCGCATGGAGCTCTATCTCGCGCTGCGGGCCATCGAGGAGCTCTGACCAGGTTGTACGGAACGCACAGCGGCCTCGCGCCCGCCTGGACGGATCGTCCCTCGTCCAGCCGCCGGGGCCGACCGTAGGCTCCCCCCTTATCGGCCGACCCCCCAAAGCGCCGAAGTAAGGAGCGCCATCATGCCAGCTCAGGCCAGCGGCCAACGCGCGCACGCCCTCGCGGGCAACGCGATGGGGACCAAGGACCTGGTGTTCACCGTCCTGGCGGCGCTCGCGCCCCTGACGCTCATCGTCGCCGTCGCCCCGCTGCACTTCCTCAAGGGCGGCGCGGCCGTCCCCGGCGGATACCTGGTCGCCGGGGTGGTCATGGCGCTGTTCGCCGTCGGGTTCATGACCATGAGCCGATATGTCCGTAATGCTGGAGCGTTCTACGCGACCATCTCGCGCGGGCTCGGCAAGCCGGTCGGCTCGGGCGCGGCGATGCTGGCGGTGGCCGCGTACAACGCGCTGCAGATCAGCACGTACGGCGCCCTCGGCGTCTACGCCAACACCACCTTCGCGCACTACTTCGGGCTGGACGTGCCCTGGTACGTCTTCGCCCTGGCCGGCCTGGTCTTCGTCGCCTGGCTCGGCTACCGCGGCATCCACACCAGCGCCCGCATCCTCGGCGTCCTGCTCGTCCTGGAGACCGCCGTCCTGGTGGTGCTGGCCGTGTACGTCCTGATCAAGGGGGGCAGCGGCGACTGGGCCGCCACGTCCTTCTCCCCGGCGACCGTGCTCGCCCCGGACAACGCCGCCATGTTCGCCCTCGTGGCCGGTGCCTTCATGGGCTTCGAGGCCACCGCGATCTTCAGCGAGGAGGCGCGGGGCGGCATCAGGACGGTCCGGCGGGCGACCTACATCGCCGTCGGCTTCATCGCCGTCTTCTACGCCTTCATCACCTGGATCGTCGTCATCGCGTACGGATCGGACAAGATCGCCGCCGCGGCCGAGGCCGACCCGGTCAACCTCGTGGTCACCGTCTTCACCCGCTACGTCCCCGCGCCGATCGTCGAGGTGATGAACGTACTGCTGCTGACCAGCGCGTTCGCCGCCCTGCTGGCGCTGCACAACGCCGCCAACCGCTACTTCTTCGCCCTCGGCCGCGAAGGGCTGCTGCCGAAGGCGCTGGGGCGTACGCACCCGCGGACCAAGGCGCCCTGGCCCGCCGGGCTGCTGCAGACCGGCATCGCGGCGGTCGCCGTCGTCACCTTCGCCGTCACGGGAAGCGACCCCTACCTGGGCCTGCTGCTGTGGGGGAGCGCACTCGGGTTCCTCGGCATCATCGCCCTGTGGGCGCTGTGCAGCCTGGCCGTCATCCGGTTCCTGCGCCGCCAGGGCGCCGACGCGGGGGTCTTCCGCACCACGATCGCCCCCGGGCTCAGCTTCGTGGCGCTGAGCGTGGTGCTCGTCCTCGTCCTGACCAACCTGCCGCTGCTGACCGGCGCGGGGACCTTCACCAACGTCGTGATCATCGCGATCGCCGTGGTGGCGGTCACGGCGGGGGTGGCCCGCGCGCTGCACCTGCGCTCGCACGCCCCGCACCTGTACGCCGAGCTGGCCCAGACCTCCGTGGACGAGCCGACGGCCGTGGCGGGCGAGCATGCGTGACGGCCGCGGCTACCAGCCGGTCGACCTGTCGGGGGTGTTCAACGCGCCGCGCTCCGTGCTAGACGACGGCGCGTCCTACCCGCTGGGGTCACGCACGCTGTACGGCATCCCGTTCCGGTTCGGCGACGAGCGAGGCGGCCAGGCGCTGCTGCGCGTGGAGTCCGCGCCGGTCACCGTCCCCGTGGAACGCTCCTTCGAGTGGATGGTGGTCGCCCACGCCCTGGAGTCGCCTGACCTGTTCGACGGCCAGAGCGTCGGCGACGTCTGCGCCCAGTACACGCTGGTCTACGAGGACGGGCACACCGAGCGGCTGCCGATCCGCCAGCGGTTCGAGATCGGGCCCACCCCGCGGCTGTGGAGCGACCGGGCGATCCCGCTGGACTGGGGGCAGACGCCGTTCCTGGCGGTCCCGGACGCCCAGCACCAGCTCATGCCGCGCACCCACGGCCGTTACGACGCGGCCGGGGCGCGGTTCGTCGACATCGACGACCCGCAGGCCCGCTCGCCGTACGTGCTGCCCTACCGGTTCTACCTGTGGCCCTGCCGCAACCCGCGCCCCGGCGTGCCCGTACGCGCCCTGCGGTTCGACTCGCTCGGGCCCGCCGTCCTCGTGGGCGCCGTGACCACCAGCGAGCTGGACGAGGACCCCTTCGGCCGCACCGTGTGGCGTGACGTGCTCGTCGACCTCGCCCCGCAGGCCGGTCCGGTCACCGAGGACCTTTCGGTGAGCGTCGACCGCGGCTCGGCGACGTACCTCTACCGCCGGCTGGGCGAGGCCGGCGACGGCTGGGGGGCGCCGCCGCAGGAGGACGGCCGCGCGTACGTACGCGTCGCCGCGACCCCCTCGGCCCGCCTCACCCTCAGGCGCGGCCCGTCCGAGCTCGCCGCCTGCGACTGGGGCGCGCTGCTCGCCGCCGGACACCTGGAGGACGGCCCGGTCACCTGGCGGGTGCCCGACGCCGGGCGGGCCTGGGTGCGGACGGTGGTCCGCGACGCGGCCACCGGCGAGCCGGTCCCGTGCCGCGTGCACTTCCGGTCGGCGGACGGGGTGCCGTACCCGCCGCACGGCCACCACGGGCACATCAACTCCGACGGCAACACCTGGAACCTCGACATCGGCGGCGACGTACGGCTCGGCGCCACCACCTACTCCTACATCGACGGCACCTGCGAGGGCTGGCTGCCGCTGGGCGAGGTCACGGTGGAGGCGGCGCGCGGCTTCGAGTACGAGCCGCTCCGCACGACCGTCACCATCCGGCCCGGCCAGGCCGAGCTGGAGCTGACGCTGACCCGGCTGACCGACCTGGCCGCCGCCGGCTGGTACAGCGGCGACACCCACGTGCACTTCGTCTCGACGCTCGGCGCCGAGCTCGAAGCGCGCGGCGAGGACGTCCGCGTCACCAACCTGCTGCTCAGCCAGTGGGGACACCTGTTCACCAACACCGAGGAGTTCACCGGCCACCCGCACACCTCCGCCGACGGCCACACCCACGTCTTCGCCGGCCAGGAGAACCGCAGCGGCATGCTGGGCCACATCAACCTGCTCGGCCTGCGCCGGCCGGTCATGCCGTGGTGCACCGGCGGCGCCGAGGAGTCCGAGCTCGGCGGCGGCCTGGAGACCACGCTGTCCCACTGGGCCGACGAATGCCACGAGCAGGGCGGCACGGTCGTCCTCGCGCACTTCCCGGTGCCGAACGGGGAGGCCGCCGCCCTGCTCGCCACCGGGCGGCTGGACGCCGTCGAGATGATCGCCTATGACCCGTACAACATCCAGGAGTACTACCGCTACCTCAACGCCGGCTACCGGGTGACGCTGGTCGGCGGCACGGACAAGATGAGCAGCGAGGTGCCGATCGGGCTCCTCCGCACCTACGCCCACGTGCCGCCGGAGGAGGAGCTGGACTACTGGACGTGGTGCCGGGCCGTGCGCGAGGGGGCCACCTTCGTGACCAGCGGGCCCCTGCTGAGCCTCGACATCGCCGGTCACCGGCCGGGCCAGGAGCTCCAGGCGCCGGCCGGGGCGTCCCTCGACGTCGCCGTACGCGCGGAGTCGATCTTCCCCGTCGACCGCGTCGAGATCGTCGTCAACGGCCAGGTCGTCGCCGAGCACCGCACCCCACGGCCGGAGCGGACACTCGAACTGACCGCCGCCGTGCCGGTCGGCGAGGACTCCTGGATCGCCGCCCGCTGCTACGGGCCCGGCGCCGGCGTCGCCCGGCACCACGACGTGTGGGCGCGGCCGATCATGGCGCACACCTCGCCCGTCTACGTGCGCACCGGCGCGGTCTACGAACGCTTCGACCCCCGTACGGTCGAGCACATGCTGAACCTCGTCGAAGGGTCGCTCGCCTACATCGACGAGCGGAGCCGGCGGCTGTGGCCGGGGCGGGTCTGCCATCGGCACGGACAGGATGACCATCTGGCCTTCCTGCGCGCGCCCTTCCTGGAGGCGCGGGACCTGCTCGAACGCCGGCGCGCGGCCCCGCCGGTCAGGCTGTGAGGGCGGCCGCCGCTTCCCGGTAGATGACGCTCGGGTCCTCCGGCAGCCACGCCTTCACCTGGCGGCTCCAGGCGTCGGCGAGCACCTCGGGCTGATGCGCCTCGATGCCGTCCAGGGCCGCCGCGACGATCACCTCGGGGTCGCCCTTGTCGCCGTCGTACCAGGCCATCATGTCCGTGTCCGCGGCGCCCAGGTGCAGCCCCGTCACCAGGGTGCGCTGATGGGCCAGCTCCAGGCGGACGCTGTTGGTGAGCGCCCACTCGGCGGCCTTGGCCGCGTGGTAGGCGCCCGCGCCGTCGACGGCGAGCCACGAGATCGCCGACAGCACGTTCATGATCGCGCCGTCGGCCAGTTGGGGCGCGAAGGCGCGGATCACGTTGAGCGTTCCGTAGAAGTGGGTGTCCAGCTCGCGGCGGATCGTGTCCAGGTCTCCGGCGATCAGGTTCGCGCCGGTGGAGATGCCCGCGTTGTTGATGACGATCTTGACGTCGGGCGCCGACGCCGCGGCGGCGGCCACCGACGCCGGGTCGGTGATGTCGAGGCGCAGCGGGACGACCCCCGGTACGTCGATGAGGTCAGGGCGGCGGGCGGTGGCGTACACCTTGCCGGCGCCGCGTTCGAGGAGAGACAGGACGAACTGCCGACCCAGGCCGCGGTTGGCGCCGGTGACCAGCACATGTGCTCCGTTGATCTGCATGCCGCTACGCTAAAACCTGACGTTGACGTCAGAGGCAAGTGTTGTGATGGAGGTCACCCATGCGGATCGGCGAGGTGGCGGCGCGGTCGGGCGTCAGCGTGCGGGCCCTGCGCTACTACGAGGAGCAGGGCCTGCTGGAGGCGCACCGCAGCGCCTCCGGGCAGCGCCACTATCCCGAATCGGTGGTCGAGCGGGTCCACCTGATCCAGATGCTCTACGCGGCCGGCCTGTCCAGCCGGACCATCGCCGAGTTGCTGCCCTGCGTCGAGGCCAAGGTCAGCACTCCGGAGTCCCGGGCCCGGCTGTTCGCCGAACGCGATCGCATCGACGCCCAGATCGCCGGGCTGACCCGTACCCGTGACCGCCTCGACGCGGTCATCGCCTCGACCGAGAGCCCTGCCAGTGGCTGCACGTACGTCGCCGACCGGGACGCCGCCACGCAAGCGAGCTGAGGGGCGATCGGCGTGGCCGCGACCACCGTCGGATCGGTCTCACCGGGCGGCCTGCGTCACCTCGTCCCGTAGCTGCGCGGGACTGAACACCACCGCGTTGTCGAGCTCCGTGCCGTTCAGCTTCACGGTCGGCGTGTGGGACAGCTTCTGCTCGTCGCCGATCTTCTGGCTGTACGTCAGGTGAGCCTGGGCGTGCTGCTGCCCGGTGACGCACCGTTCGAAGCCCGGCGCGCTCACCCCCGCCTCCTTGCCCCAGCTCAGGAGCTGGTCGTCGGTGAAGCCCTCGACGGTCTCGGCGGGCTGGCCGGCGAAGAGCAGGTCGTGGAAGGCCATCCACTGCCTGCCGTCGGCCACGCAGCGTGAGGCGTTGCCCGCGCGTACGGAGTTGGACCGGGTCGGCTCCTGGGAGAAGATCGTGATCGGGTGGTAGACGACCTTCGCCTTGCCCTCGGCGGCGAGGTTCTTGAACGTCTGCCCGCTGACCCGCTCGGCCTCCTTGCAGGCCGGGCACTGGAAGTCCTCGTACACGTCGACGACCGGCGCGGTGACGCCCGCCTTGGCCATGACGACGCTCCCGTCCGGCTGGACGGTGATCGGCGCGAGCCCGGCTCCCGCCTCCTCGGAACGGGACGTGCCGGCGGCGTACCACACGCCGGCGCCGACCGCCGCCACGGCGACGGTGCCCGCCGTGAGGTACGTGACCAGGCGCCGGCGCTTGTCCCGGGCGCGGGCGGCCGCCTGCTGTTCCTTGATCTTCTCGCGCCGTGCGGGACCCTTGGCGCGCTCGTTCTCCGTCATTGCTCGTTCTCCTCATCATCAACGTCACTGGTCAGGTGAAGGGCGCCGTCCAGCGAGAACCGGCCAGGGGGAAACCGGACGATCCAGGCGCCGAGCAGGTAGGCCGGCTCCTGCCCCGCCCCGAGCCGGACGCCGCCTCCGAAACACCGGGCGACGGTCGTCACCCACGGCAGCACCTTGGAAGCTCGCATGTGCTCACTCCTTCCGTGAGGCCACGGCGATGTGCGGGCGGCCGGTGATCGGATGCGGGCCGACGTACGCGCGCACGCCGAAGACCTCCTCGATGAAGCCAGGGGTCAGCACCTCCAGGGGCGGTCCGTGCCCGGCGACGCGGCCGTCGCGGAGCACGACCACCTGGTCGGCGTAGGAGGCGGCGTGGTCGAGATCGTGCAGCGCGGCCAGCAGCGTCAGGCCGAGCGAGCGGATCAGGTCCAGCAGCAGGAGCTGCGATCCCACGTCCAGATGGTTCGTCGGCTCGTCGAGGACCAGCAGCGGCGCCTCCTGCGCCAGCGCGCGGGCCAGCAGCACCCGTTGCCGCTCCCCGCCGGACAGGGTGGAGATCAGCCGGTCCGCGGCCCAGCCCATGCCGACCCGTTCCAGCGCCGTGGCGACCGCGGCGCGGTCGGCGGCGCCGTCGCGTTCGAGCGGCCGTTTGTGCGCGTGGCGGCCGGTGGCGACGATCTCGGCGACGGAGAAGCCGTCGCCGCCCTGGCCGTGCTGCGGCAGCACGGCGCGGTGCCGGGCGGCGTGGCGGGGCCGCATCCGCCACAGGTCCTGACCGTCCAGCCGGACCGCGCCCGCCGAGGGCCGCAACGAGCGGTACACGGTGCGCAGCAGCGTCGACTTGCCGCTGCCGTTGGGGCCGATGAGCGCGACGAACTCGCCCGGCCCGGCCGTCAGGTGCACGTCGGTCACGATGGGGCGCGCGTCGATGGACGCGCTCACACCCGCGAGGTCAAGCCGCATCGGTGCCCCCTTTCGCGCGGCGGCGCAGCAGCCACAGGAAGAACGGCACGCCGAGCCCGGTGGTGAAGATGCCGACCGGCAACTCGTTGGGCGGGTCGGCGGTCCGCGCGGCCAGGTCCACCAGCACCAGGAACAGCGCCCCCGTCAGCAGCGAGACGGGCAGCACCCGGCGATGGTCGGCGCCGACGACGAACCGCACCATGTGCGGGATCATCAGCCCGATGAAGCCGATGCCGCCCACGACGCTGACCACGGTGGCCGTCAGCAGGGATCCGGCCACCAGCAGCCCGATCCGCAGCGCCGCCACCGGCACGCCCATGGCGACCGCGGCGTCCTCCCCGGCCGTCAGCGCGTTGAGTGCCCGGGCCTGCAGCACCAGCCAGGCCAGGCAGCAGACGACGAGCAGCGCGGGCACGCCCAGGTCGGCCCAGGTCGCGCCGGCGACGCTGCCCATCAGCCAGAACATCATGCCCTGCAGTTCGGTGGGGTTGAGCTGGAGCTGGACGAAGGTGGTGGCCGCGGCGCACAGGTAGCCGATCGCGACGCCGGTCAGCACCAGCCAGGAGTCCAGCAGCCGCCCGGCACGCTGCGCCAGCGCGTACACCAGCAGCGCCGAGCCCACGGCCGCGGCGAAGGCGGCGCCGGTGACGCCGAACGCGCCCGCCACGACGGTGCCGCCCAGGGCGGGGACCAGCACCGCGCCGAGCGAGGCGGCCGAGGACACGCCGAGCACGTACGGGTCGGCGAGCGGGTTGCGCACCAGGGCCTGCAACGCCACCCCTGCCACGGAAAGGCCGGCCCCGGCGAGCGCTGCCAGCAGCGCCCGAGGCGTGCGGATCTCCCACACCACCTGGCCGAGCAGCGGGTCGGCCTGCGCGCCGTGGCCGGTCAGGTAGGCCAGGACCACGCCCCAGACCTGGCCGAGAGGCAGGCTGACCGAGCCGATGGAGATGCCTAACACCAGCGCCGCGACCAGGGCGGCGACCAGGGCCGCCAGCAGCAGCCCGGTCGCCGGCCCGGAGACGGGGTGCGTCCTGCCGCGCACGGAGGTCACGGTGTCAGCCACCGGGGTGGACCACCTTGGAGATCTTCTCCACCGCGTGGGCGTTGAGCGGGCCGAGGTGGACGCCGTCGGAGACCACCGTGTAGGTCCTGGACTTCGACGCGGCCCACTGCGGGTAGGCGGCGAAGATCCTGGCCGCCTCCTCGTCTCCCTTCTCGTCCGGCGTGAACAGGCCGACCACCAGGACGTCGACCTGGGCGGTGGCGAGCTGCTCCCTGTTGAGGGTCGTGGTGGCGTCCGCCGTCAGCCCGGCGAAGGCGTTGACGCCGCCGGCCGCCTTGATGACGTCGTCGTAGATGCCGCCGGTCATCACGGCGGGCAGCCCGTTCGCGTTCATCATGGACATGCCGGGATAGGCGATGAGCACCTTCCTGGCGGGCAGGCTCGCGACGCGCCGGCGCACCGTCTCGACGCGGGTCCGCAGCTCGCCGACCAGGTCGAGGGCGCGCTGCTGCACGTCGAAGACGCGGCCGAGCAGGCTGATGAACTCCAGCGAGGAGTTGATCGACTGGTTGCGGTAGGCGCGCTTCTCCTCTTCGGTCGCCTCGGGCTTGCCCATGGCGCAGTTGGTCGGGTTGACCAGCGAGGAGATGCCGGCGGCAGCGAGCTGCCCGCGGGTGGCGAAGCCCCGCTTGGCGTCGAACCCGCCGGACCAGGTGGACACCACCAGGTCGGGCTTGAGCTTGAGCACCTGCTCGGCGGGGACGTCGAAGTTCTTGTTCATGCTCAGCCCGCCGGTCGGCAGGGCCTTGATCTTGCCGATCATCGACGGGTCGTCGGAGACGCCGTAGCTCTGCACGTTGGCCAGGATGTTCTTCTCCAGGCCGAGCATGATGAAGCTCTCCACCTCGCCGACGCTGGTGCCGTTGAGGATCAGCACCCGCTCGGGAGGCTTGGCGAAGGTGAGCCTCATGCCGCAGTTGTCGAAGGTCAGGGGATAGCCGGTACGGCCGGCGGACACGGCCGCCGAAGCGGCGGGGGCGGCGGCCCGGCTGGAGGCGCCGCTGGTGGAGCCGGCGCAGCCGGCGGCGGTCAGGGCCGCGAGCGCGCACAGCGCGGCGGCCAGGGGTCGGCGGGAACGACGAAGGCGCATCGGTAGGTGCTTCCTGTCGGAAGGAGTCTGGAGGTAGCCGGAAGCGGCGCCCGGCCACGAGGTGGCCTGCGCGGGTCCGGCAGGTCGTCGACGTCCCGCAGACGAAGGTGATCAGCGCGTACGCGAGCAGGCCGACGGCAGGCCCGTCAGCACGGGCGATGCCGGCCGGCACACGATCATCGGATCACACGGACACCGCGGGACCGGCCCCGGCGGGCGGTCCCCGCCGTACCACGGCGTAGCGCAGGACGAGCGCGGCCCGGCAGGTCTCGTCCTCGCCTCTGGGCGCGTTCGCGCGCGGCCGGGCCGAACTCGAGTCGGCGACCACGAACAGCAGGACCAGCAGCGGTTGCAGCGCCCACCCGGCAAGCTGCCGGACCAGGGCGCACAGGCCCTCCTCGACCCACCGCAGCCACACGGAGGTCAGCAACACGCCGAGCGCGTGCATGGGCACCATGCCGAGGCCCGGCGAGGCGGCGTGATGGTCCGCGACCTGGTGCCCCATCGCCTCGTGGACGACGTCACTCCGGCTGAGCAGGACGTGCAGGAGGACCTGCGCCAACGCCGTCGCGGGCAGGATGTGGCCCAGCGAGCGCTCGCGTCTGGTCAGCGCCAGCGCGGGCGGCAGGAGCAGCAGCAGTCCGGCCAGCGCCGCCGCCGGATCGAATGCACCGCCGCCGGCCAGGTGTCCAAGGGTGGCCAGGCCGGCGCACGCGGCGGCGAAGCTCGCCGCGCGCAACCACCGCACCACCGAAAATGGACTCATCCCGGCAGATCCTCCCATAATGCTCCCGTTGAGGTAGGCGCTCGCTCCATTTGCTCCGGGATTCACGCTGGAAGGGGGCGGCGCCCGCCTGGCCCCGCGGACCAAGCTGTGGCCAGGCGGACGTCGCCGGCATGGGGGTGCGTCAGACGCCGCGGACGGCGTCGTAACGGGCGATGACGTCGTTCCAGTTGATCAGGCCCCACAGCTTTTCCACGTAGTCCGGGCGGACGTTGCGGTACTGCAGGTAGTAGGCGTGCTCCCAGGCGTCGAAGACGAGCAGTGGGGTGGTGTTCATGCCGACGTTGCCGTGGTGGTCGTAGACCTGCTCGACGACCAGGCGGCGGCCCAGCGGCTCCCACGCCAGCACGCCCCAGCCCGAGCCCTGCACCGTGGCGGTGGCGGTGGTGAGCTGCTTCTTGAAGGCGTCGAAGGAGCCGAAGTGCTCGGTGATGGCGTCGCCGAGCTCGCCGTCGGGGCGGTCGCCGCCGTCGGGGGACAGGTTCTGCCAGAAGATCGTGTGCAGGACGTGCCCGGACAGGTTGAACGCGTACGTCTTCTCCAGCCCCACCAGCCCGCCGAACTCGCCCTTGTCGCGCGCCTCGGCCAGCCGCTCCAGGGTGTCGTTGGCGCCCTTGACGTAGGCGGCGTGGTGCTTGGCGTGGTGCAGCTCAAGGATCTCGCCGGTGATCGCGGGCTCCAGGGCCGCGTAGTCGTACGGCATGTCCGGGAGGGTGTACTGCCCCATGAGCCATCTCTCCTCGAAATCTCGTAGTTGCATATGACTCGCAATAACCATAGTCCTGCAATTAGCTTGTGTCTCGGGTGGCGTGCCGGCAGCGGCGGCGACATCCGCCTGTCGCGCTGGAGGACGGCCGGGCCGCTCGGGCGTGAGGTGGCGTGATCACAGCGCGATGCGGACGGTCTTGACCTGGGTGTAGGTGTCGAGTCCTTCCAGGCCGCCTTCGCGGCCCAGGCCGGACTGCTTGTAGCCGCCGAAGGGGAGGTTGCCGGTGCTCATCTCGGCCCAGGTGTTGATCCAGACGGTGCCGGCCTCGATGGCTGCGGCCATGCGGTGCGCGGTGGTGAGGTCGGTGGTCCACACGGAGGCAGCCAGTCCGTAGTCGGTGTCGTTGGCCTGGGCGATGGCGTCGTCGATGCCGGTGAAGGTGGTGATCACGCCGACGGGGCCGAAGATCTCCTCGCGGACCACGCGCATGCCGGGGTGGACGTCGTCGAGGAGCGTGGGGGCAAAGAAGTATCCGTGGTCACCGAAGCGCCCGCCGCCGGTCACCACGTTCGCGCCCTCTTCGCGGGCGATGTCGAGGTAGGAGCTGACGCGGTCGAACTGCGCCTTGGTGGAGAGCGGTCCCACCAGCGTGCCCTGGGCCAGCGGGTCGCCCGGGGCGAACGCCTCCATCGTCTTCAGCAACTTCTCGACGAACTCCTCGCGGATGCTCTCCTCGACGAACACCCGTGATCCGGCGACGCAGGCCTGTCCCGCGTTGCCCAGGAAGCCGGCCGCCACGCCGCGGACCGCGACGTCGAGGTCGGCGTCGGCGAAGACGACCGACGGCGACTTGCCGCCCAGTTCGAGCGTCACGCGCTTGAGCGTGTCGGTGGCCTGGCGCTGGACCAGCTTGCCGGTCGCGGTCGACCCGGTGAAGGCGATCTTCGCGACACCGGGGTGCGCGACCAGCGCCTGGCCCGCCTCGGCGCCCAGGCCGGTCACGACGTTCACGACACCGGCCGGCAGGTCGGTGCCGGCCAGCAGCTCGGCCAGGCGCAGCGTGCTCAGCGAGGCGGTCTCGGCCGGCTTGAGCACGACGGTGTTGCCGGCGGCCAGGGCGGGGGCGAGCTTGCCGGGCAGCTGGCCCATCGGGCCGTTCCAGCCCCAGATGATGCCGACGACACCGAGGGGCTCCTTGCGGGTGTAGGCCATGCGGTCCTTGCCCGCGGGAACGCTCACGCCGGACAGCTTGGTGGGCCAGCCCGCGTAGTAGCGGAAGACCTCACTCGCCTCGGCCAGCATGTGCGCGGTCAGCATGCGGGGTGCGCCCATGTTGACCGAGTCGATGGTGGCCAGTTCGTCGGCGTGCTCCTCGATGACGTCGGCGATCTGGTTCAGGATCCGGCCGCGCCGGTCGGGGCTCATGTCCGCCCAGGCGGGATCGGTGAACGCCGCGCGTGCGGCCTGGACCGCGGCGTCGACGTCGGCCGCCTCGCCGCGCGGCACACTGGCCAGCGCCTCCTCGGTGGCCGGGTCGGTGTTCGGCAGCGTGCGTCCGGAGACCGCGGCGACCTGCCGGCCTCCGATCCACATCATCCGCTCCCCGGGCCGTACGAACGCGGGGATGTCACGGCGGGCGGCGTCGGCGACGGGCGGGACGCTCACAGGTGCGGTCATGGTTGTTCCTCTCCTGGTGTCCTGGTCGGCAGATCCGGCTCAAACGGATTGCCTGTCCGGTTAACGTAACGGATAGCCTATCCGGTTTGCAAGCAGAAGTGAGAAGGGTATCCGGTACGCTGAGGCTCTGGACGCCGAAGGAAGGAAGCATGCGTCGTGAGCGCTGAGCCCGCCCCCGCCCGACGTGCCGACGCCGAGCGCAACCGGTCGAAGATCATCGCGGTCGCCCGCGAGGCCTTCGCCGACCCCGGTGCCGCACCGTCGATGGCCGAGATCGCCCGACGTGCCGGCGTCGGCATGGCCACGCTCTACCGCAACTTCCCCGGCAGACTCGATCTGGTCGAGGAACTCTTCCGTCACACCGTCGACGACATCTGCCAAGCCGCCGAATCCGTCAGCGGCGACACGCCGGGCGAGGCCTTCTTCGCCTGGCTCATGCGCTTCCACGCCCTCGGCGCCCGCAAGGGACCTCTCGCCTCCGTCCTCCTCTCCGAATCCGCCGACGGCACCCCCATCCTCCGCGCCAGCCGCTCCCGCACGATCGCGGCCGGCGAACCCCTTTTCCGCGCCGCGCAACGCAGCGGAGAAGTACGCGACGACGTCTCTCTCGGACAGATCCTCGACGGCCTCGTCGCGCTCGCCGGCGTCGACAACGACCCGGACTTCCCCGGCGCCCTGATCCGCATCCTGCTCGACGGTCTGCGTACGAATCCGCACCCCACGGGCGGATCGCCGACTGCCGGTCCCGCCTCCCCGTAGGACCCCGCGCCCACCTGCGCCGCCGCCGGACCCGCTGCACCATTCCGGCGTCGAGGTCGAAGGTGATGCCGGTGAGCTGTTCGCTCGCCGCCCAGAGCCTTCTGCCCTGGTCGAAATCGTCGGCGCCCTTGGGGAGTTCGGCGGGTTCGGGGGTGCCGGAGGTCTGGTCGCGTCCGGCCGGGCCGATGAACTGGCCCGACCGCACGTGGAGGCTGGTGGCCGCGTACACCGAGGGCCAGGCCGCCCCTTCGGCCGATCCCATGAGCAGCCGTTCGGAGATCGGGGTGATGATGCGGGTCAGCAGTCCGGAGCCGTGCCGCTGGAGGTGGCGAGTTCGAGCGTGTGGACGACGTTGGCGCGCTTGGACTTGGCGTAGGCGGTCATGCCCCGGTAGTTCTTCTCGCTCATCAGGTCGCCGAGCCTGCCCATCGGCCACCGCGCGGCGATGGCGCTGACGGTGACCGCACGGGGTGCCGCCGCGCGCCGCACTGCGGGCCACAGGAGGGCGTTGAAGGCGAAATGGTCACCCCGGCCGGACAGGCTTACCCGCCTCCTGTGAGTGACCGCCAGTTCTACAGGCGCGACTTATCCGATGAGCGATGGGCTCTGATCGAGCCCGTGATCACCGCGTGGAAGGCCCGGCACGGTTCCATCGGCGGTCACCAGGGCAACTACGACATGAGGGAGATCGTCAACACCTGCCATCCCCACCGGCGCGGTGAAGTACTGCTCGCGCAACACGAGGGTGCCGTTGCGTGCCCGTCAGGCGTCGAAACGGCCGCGTGCACTCTCGATGTGACCGAGGTGCTGGTGGGTCCAGCCGCATATGGCGTCGACAGCGGTGCGTAGGCCCTGGCCGGGTTCGGTGAGGGTGTACTCCACCCGCGGCGGCACGGTGGGGTGCACCTTCCGGTCGACCAGGCCGTTGCGTTCCAGCATGCGCAGGTTCTGGGTGAGCATCTTGTGACTGACGCCCTCGACCTCGTTCCGCAGCTCACTGAAACGCATGGTGCGCTCGCCGAGCGCCTCGATGATCAGGAGGGCCCACTTGTTGGCGACGTCCGAGAAGATCTCGCGCGCCAGGGAGTCGGCGCGCCGCAGGTCAGCGTCCTCGGGCAGGCCCTTGAGTAGATGCTTGGTCACCATCTGGTTCCTCAGTCACGAAAAAGTGCGTTCTTCCAGGTCAGACTTCACTCTCCTACAGTTTCTGAGTATCCACAAGAGAGCGGATCGGAAGGACGAGCACCCATGACCACCATTGATGTCTTCAGCTACAACGTGCCGGCGGAGAGCGATTTCGGCTACTCACAGGCGATCAGGTCCGGCGAGCTGATCCACGTCTCTGGACAGCTCTCGTTCGACGGGGCAGGCGAGTTCCTCTACGCGGACGACTTCGCCGCGCAGCTCAAGCAGACCTATGCCAACATGGACAGGGTCCTGGACCACTACGGCGCCACTAGGAACCAGATCGTCTCGCAGACCCTGTACGTGGTGAACCTGCGGCAGAACGCCACGGCGACCGCGGAGGGCAACCTGGCGTACTTCGGCAACCACCGCCCGGCCAGCACGGTCGTGGGCATCACTGACCTGACCTTGCCCGGCCAGGTCATCGAGATCAGCTTCGTCATAGACGCGAAGCTGCCCGCTTGAGGCATCCTCCTCTCGCATCCCACAACCCTCTGGGGTCTGCGTTCATGGAGCGGTCAGCTTCCCGCTGCCGCTGCCCGGCTGCGAGACTGACTGAAGCACTTCGTCGAACCGCTCGTGCCGGAGATCGGCGACAGGTTCGACACATCGAAGGAGGTCCACTGTGACCCGCTCCGACCAGGCGACGATCGCCGTCACGGGGGCGACCGGCCGCGTCGGCGGCCGGGTCGCCCGCAGGCTCGCCGCGGCCGGGGTGCCGCAGCGGCTGGCGGTGCGCGACCCCGGCCGCGCCCCGGACCTGCCCGGCGCGACCGCGGTGCGCTGCGCCTACGGCGAGCCCGGCGCGGTCGCCGCGCTGGAAGGCGTCGAGGTGCTGTTCATGGTCTCGGGCTCCGAGTCACCGGACCGCCTGGACCGGCATCGGGCGTTCGTGGACGCCGCCGCGCAAGCGAAGGTCCGGCACGTGGTCTACCTGTCGTTCTTCGGCGCGGCGCCGGACGCCGTCTTCACCCTGGCCCGTGACCACTGGGCCACCGAGCAGCACCTGCGCGGCAGCGGGCTGTCGTTCACCTTCCTGCGCGACAACCTGTACGCCGACTTCACGCCCGCCCTCGTGGGCGAGGACGGCGTCATCCGCGGCCCGGCGGGGGAGGGCCGGGCCGCGGTCGTGGCCCAGGACGACATCGCCGACGCCGTCACCGCCGTGCTGCTGCGGCCGGACGAGCACGCGGGCCGCACCTACGACCTGACCGGCCCGCACGCGCTCACCCTGACAGAGGTCGCCGGGATCCTGTCGCGGACGAGCGGCCGTACGATCACCTACCAGCCCGAGACGGTGGAGGAGGCCTATCGCTCGCGCGCCTCCTACGGTGCCCCGGACTGGCAGGTCGACGCGTGGGTGTCCACCTACACCGCCATCGCGGCGGGGCAGCTCGACGGGGTGAGCGACGACATCACGCACCTGACGGGTCACGCCGCCACCCCGCTCGCCGACGTCGTGGCCGCAGATCAGTAGGGCGCACCCTAGAAGGGGTAGTGGGCGTGCTGGGTCGCCAGGGTGATCCAGCGGGTGTTGGTGAACGCCTCGATGCCCCACCGGCCGCCGAAGCGCCCGTAGCCGGAGGACTTGAAGCCGCCGAACGGGGCCTGCGGCTCGTCGGCGACCGACTGGTCGTTGATGTGGACGATGCCGGTCTGCAGCCGGCGGGCCACGCGCAGGCCGTGCGTGCCGTTCTCGGTGATGATGCCCGCGGTCAGGCCGTGGTCGGTGTCGTTGGCCTTGGCGACGGCCTCCTCGTCGGTGGCGAAGGTGTCGATGACGCAGATCGGGCCGAAGCCCTCGCCGTAGTACAGGTCGGCGTCGGCGGGCACGCCGGTCAGGACGGTCGCCGGGTGCACCGCCCCGGAAGGCTCGCCGCCTCCGGTCACGACGGTGGCGCCCTTGGCGACGGCGTCGCTGACGAGGGCGGCGACGCGCCGCGCCGCGGCCGCGGAGACGAGCGGCCCGATGACCGTGGTCGGCTCGGCCGGGTCGCCGGCGGGCAGCGTGGCGACCTTGGCCGCGAACCTGGCCGTGAACTCCTCGGCCAGCGACTCGTGCACCAGGATCCGGTCGCCGGACATGCAGATCTGCCCGGCGTTCATGAACACGCCGAACGTCGCCGCGTCCACCGCGTAGTCGAGGTCGGCGTCGTCGAGCACGATGATGGCGTTCTTGCCGCCGAGCTCCAGCATGGCGGGCTTGAGGTGCCGGGCGGCGTGGGTGCCGATGATGCGTCCGACCTCGGTGGAGCCGGTGAAGTTGACGGCGCGTACGCGCGGGTCGGCGATGAGCGTCTCGGCGATCTGCGCGGCGTCGGCCGGGTCGTTGGTGACGACGTTGAGCACGCCGCCGGGCAGCCCGGCCTCGGCCAGCACGTCGGCGACGAACAGGCCGCAGGCGATCGGCGCGTCCTCGCTGGGCTTCATGACGACGGTGTTGCCGGCGGCGAGCGCGGCGGCCACCGAGCGGACGCCGAGGATGAGGGGCGCGTTCCAGGGGGAGAAGGCGGCGACGACGCCGACGGGCTCGCGTACGGCCAGGCCGAGCGCGCCTTCCTCCTGCGCGGTGAGCACGTCGCCGCGCGGGGCGGTGATCGCGGCGGCGGCCTCGCGCAGCATGTTCGCGGCCAGGCCGACGTTGAACAGGGCCCACGGCCGGGTGCCGCCGACCTCGCCCGCCATGAGGGCGGCCGCCTGCTCGCCGCGTTCCTGGAGCAGGTCGGCGGCCTTGAGGAAGATGGCGCGGCGGGCGAAGGGGCTGAGCGCCGCCCAGTCGTCGAAGGCGGCCTGCGCCGCGTCCACGGCGAGGGTCACGTCCTCGGGTCCGGCGGCGGCCACGGTGGCGTACGGCTGTCCGGTGTAGGGGTTGAGGTCGGCGGTGGTGCGGCCGGACCGCGCGGGCACGCTCTTGCCGCCGATAAGCAGTTCGCGGGAGATGGTCATGATTAATCCTTAATACGAAGGACGGGCTTGAGCACCTCGCCCCGGTGACTGTCTTCCAGTGCCGTCTCGATGTCGGCCAGGTCGTAGAAGCGGACCAGCCGGTCGAAGGGGAAGCGTCCCTGCCGGTGCAGCTCGATCAGGGTGGGGATGAGCGTCTCGCTGCGGCCGCTGCCGCCGAGGGTGCCGACGATGCGTTTGCCCCACAGCGTCGTCAGGTGGTCGAGGGAGAACTCGGCGCCGGCCGGTGCGCCGCCGATGAGCACGCAGGTGCCGAGCATGCCGACGCTGTCGGCGGCCTGGCGTACGACGGGGATGACGCCGGTGCACTCCAGAGCGTGGTCGGCGGGGCCGTCGCAGATGCGGTGGACCTCGGCGACGGGGTCGGTCCGCGAGGCGTCGACGGTGTGGGTGGCGCCGAACTCCAGGGCCAGCTCCAGCCGGGAGGGGTGCCGGTCCACCGCGATGATCTTCGTGGCGGGGGAGAGCCTGGCCGCCATCACCGCGGCCAGGCCGACCGCGCCGGCCCCGTAGATCACCAGGCTGGAGCCGGGGCCGGGTTTGACGGTGTTCAGCACGGCGCCCGCCCCGGTGGCGATGCCGCAGGCGAGCGGGCCGAGCAGTTCCAGCGGCGCGTCCGAAGGCACGACGACGAGGGCGTCCGCCCAGGTGAGCGCGTAGGTCGAGAACGACGACTGGCCGAAGAAGTGGCTGTGCACCGCCGAGCCGTCCGGTCTGCGCAACGCGCTCTGGCCGGCCCGTGGCCCCAGCAGGCGGCCGCCGCCGCACAGGGCCTCGCCGAGGCGGGCACAGTAGCGGGGCTCGCCGTCGCGGCAGTTGCGGCAGGCGCCGCACGAGGGCCAGCCGATGACCACGTGGTCGCCGGGCCGTACGGAGGTGACGCCGTCGCCCACGGCCACGACCTCGCCGGCCCCTTCGTGGCCGAGCACGGCGGGGAACGGCATCGGCAGGTCGCCGTGCCGGGTGATGGTGTCGGTGTGGCAGATGCCGGAGGCGACGACGCGTACGAGGGCTTCGCCCGGTCCCGGCTCGTCGAGGTCGAGCTCCTCGACGTGGAAGCGCCCGCCGAGCTCGTCGACGACCGCGGCCGTCACTCTCATCGTTGATCTCCTTCGCTACGGATGGCGGGGGGCGGCGGGGGAGGGGTGAGCCGCTGGACGAGGCGGGCCGCGGCCAGCACCGTCGGGTCGCGCAGCGGGCCGCCGGCGAGCTGCAGCCCGATCGGCAGGCCGTCGGCCAGGGCGACCGGCACCGTGATCGCCGGCAGGCCGGCCGCGTTGAACGGCGCGGTGAGCCGGGTCAGCACGAATTCGACGGGCCACGCGCGGCCGTCGACGGTGACGGTGCCGGCGCCGATGGGCGGGGCCGTCACCGGGACGGTGGCGCAGGCCAGCACGTCGCAGCCGCCGTCGAGCGCGGAGCGCAGCGCGGCGACGATGCGGCCCAGCGCGGCCTCCTGCCGCTCCACCTGTTCGGCGGGCGGCGCGGGCAGCCGCATCAGCTCGGCGACGTCCGGCCCGAACAGCTCCGGCTGCTCGGCGAAGGCGGCCCGGTGGTAGGCGCCGGCCTCGCGGACGATCCTGGCCAGCGGCGCCTCCGGCATCAGCGGCTCGTCGGGGACGGCGACGTCCACGACGATCACGCCGGCGTCCTCCAGCCGGGCCCGTACGGCGTCGAGCGCCGCGCGCACCTCGGGGGCGAGCACCGCGCCGAACCAGCCGCCGAGCCAGCCGATCCGCGGCCGGGCCGGCGGCTCGTCCGTGAGGGGGTCGGCGAGCGCGTCCATGAGCAGCGCCGCGTCGTCCACGGTGCGGGCCAGGACGCCGAGGTGGTCCAGCGACGGGGCCAGCGGCAGCACGCCGTCCAGCGGGATCCGGCCGCGGGTGGGCTTGAAGCCGACGCAGCCGCTCAGCGCGGCGGGGATGCGTACGCTGCCGGCCGTGTCGGAGCCCAGCCCGCCCAGGGAGCTGCCGGCGGTGACCGAGGCCGCCGACCCGCCGGACGAGCCCCCGGGGATGCGGCCGCGCCGGTACGGGTTGTGCGTGGGACCGAAGCAGGCGCTGTCGGTGCGCCCGCCCCAGGCCAGCTCGTGCGTGGTGTGCTTGCCGAGGATCACCGTCCCGGCCGCCAGCAGCCGGGTGACCGCTGTCGCGTCCCGGTCCGGCACGTGCCCGGCGAAGCGGGGCGAGCCGTAGCTGGTGCGTATGCCGGCCGTGTCGATGAGGTCCTTGACGCCGATCGGGATGCCGTGCAGCGGGCCGCGCGGCGGCTCGCCGGCGAGGGCTCGGGCGCGGGCGAGCGCGGCCTCGGCGGTGACGGTGGCGTAGGCGTGCAGCGCCGGCTCGGTCGCGGCGACCCGCTCCAGCAGGTGCTCGGTGAGCTCGACCGGCGACAGCTCGCCGCGCGCGATGGCCGATGAAGCCCCGCTCAGCGTCTCAGGAAACATCGACACCCCGCACGTGGTAGCCGACGGGGAACAGGCTCAGCCCGGTCCGGTCGCGTACCAGCCCCCACAGCCCGCCCGGCAGCCACCGCGCGGCCGCGATGCCGACGGCCCCCAGGAGCACCAGGTACCACGAGCCGTAGTCGGCCAGCAGTTGCTGCAGCGCGAAGAACACCACCGCGCCGAGCAGCGGCCCCTCGACGAAGCCGATGCCGCCGATGACCACGATGAAGATCATGTACGCCGACCACTGCACATTGAAGATCGCGTCCGGGTTGACGCTGAGCGAGCCGACCGTGATCACCCCGCCCGCCGCGCCGGTCCCGGCGGCCGACACCAGGTAGACGATCCGCTTGGCCCGGGTCACGTCGATGCCGGCGGCGCTCGCGGCGGTCTCCTCGTCGCGCACCGCCATCAGCGACAGCCCCACCCGGCCGCGCAGCAGCAGGTAGCAGCCGCCGACGGTGGCGAGGGTGAGCGCCAGCGCCACCCAGTAGGTCAGCGCGCCGCGCAGCGCGGGGTCCAGGCCGGACAGCCCGGCCAGGCCCTTGCCGCTGGCGCCGCCGAGGGCGTCGACGCGCACCACCAGCAGCCGGTACACCTCGGCGATCACCCACGTGCCGACGGCGAAGTAGTCGCCGCGCAGCCGGAAGGCCAGCCACGAGGTGGGGACCGCGAACACCACGCAGGTGAGCGCGGCCAGCGGCACCGCCAGGTACGGCTGCACCCCCAGGTCGGCCAGCGCGATCACGCTGTAGGCGCCGATCCCGACGAATGCCTGCTGCCCGACCGAGACCAGGCCGCAGAACCCGGCCAGCAGGTTCCACATGCTCGCCAGCGCGACCAGCACGTAGAAGTTGACGAGCGTGTCGGTGACGTCGCTGAAGACCACGTACGGCAGCGCCGCGAGCAGCACCACGACGGCGAGCATCGCCCCGCCCGACACCTTGGAGGTGCGGGCGGCGCGGCGCACGTCCACGGCGGCCGCCGCCCGCTCGGTCAGCAGATGGGAGAGGCTCATGTGGTCCGTCCGGCGAGCAGGCCCTGCGGCCGGAAGGCCAGCACGGCGAGGAAGACGAGGTGTCCGGCGAGCAGCGTCATCGCCGGGTCGATCTGGGAGCCGAGCGACTGGGTGACGCCGAGCACGATGCCGCCCAGCAGCGTCCCCCACAGCGAGCCGAGCCCGCCGATGACGACCGCCTCGAACGCGAAGATCAGCCGCGACGGGCCGGTGGCCGGGTCGAACGACGAGCGCACCGCGAACATCAGCCCGGCCAGCGCCACGGTGGCGAAGGCGATGGCGGTGGCGACGCCGTACACGTGCCGGCTGTCGGCCCCGACCAGGTTCGCGGTCTCGCGGTCGTCGGAGGAGGCGCGCAGCATTCTGCCGAGCCCGGTGCGGGTCAGGAACACCTGGATGCCGGCCAGCACGGCGCAGGCCAGCAGGAACGTGACCAGCGGCAGCCAGCCGACGGTGACGGAGCCCGCGAGCTGGAAGGAGGAGGTGGCGAACGAGCCGCCGTCCAGGGTGCGCGTGTCGGCGGAGAAGATCTCCAGCAGCACGTTCTGCAGCACGATCGACAGCCCGAACGTGACCAGCAGGGTGGCCAGCGGCCCCGACGAGAGGCTGCCCTGCAGCAGCACCCGCTGGGTGAGGTAGCCGAGCACCGCGAACAGCGGCACGGTCACCACGATGACCACCCACAGCGGCAGCCCGGTGCCGCCGACGAGGGCGAGGGCCAGGAACGAGGCGACGACGGCCAGGTCGCCGTGGGCGAGGTTGACGATCCGCATCACGCCGAACATCAGCGACAGGCCGGTCGCGAACAGCGCGTACAGGCCGCCGAGCAGCAGTCCCTGGACCACCGCGTTGAACCATTGCATGTCAGTCTTTCCCGTCCTGCGTGAGGTCGCCGATGCCGAAGTACGCGTGCTCGACCTGCTCCGCGGTGAGCTCGGCGGGCCGGCCGGCCAGCACCGAGCGGCCCTCCAGCAGGCAGTGCACCCGGTCGGCGACGCGCAGGGCCTGCGAGACGTCCTGCTCGACGACGAGCGCGGTGGTGCCGGCGGCGACGATCTCCGGCAGCGTCTCGTAGATGCGGCGCACGATGACCGGCGCCAGGCCCAGCGACAGCTCGTCGACGAGCAGCAGGTCGGGGTTGGTCAGCAGGGCCCGGCCGATGGCCACGGCCTGCTGCTCGCCGCCGGACAGCTGCGCGGCGTTCTGGCGTCGCCGTTCGGTCATCCACGGGAACAGCTCGTAGACCCGTTCCAGGGTCCAGGGGCCGCCGCGCTTGCGGTAGGTGCCGGTGAGCAGGTTCTCCTCGACGGTGAGGGAGCGGAACAGCCGCCGGCCCTCGGGGACCAGCGCGATCCCGGCCGAGACCCGCTGGTGGGCGGGGGAGCGGGTGATGTCGCGGCCCGCGAGGTGCACGGTCCCCGACGTGGGGGCGTCGAGCCCGGCCAGGGCCCGCAGCAGCGTGGACTTGCCGGCGCCGTTGGCGCCGATGACGGCCAGGACCTCGCCGCGTTCCAGCTCCAGGCTGACGCCGTCCACGGCGCGCAGCAGGCCGTGGTGCACGGTGAGGTCGCGGATCGACAGCAGGCTCACGATTCCTCCCCCTCCATGACGCCGCCCAGGTACAGCTCGCGTACCTTGGCGTCGGCGAGCACCGCGACCGGCTCGCCGTCGGCGACGACGTCGCCGCCGGCCAGACAGATCATCCGGGCGACGGTCTTGACCAGGGCGTGCACCACGTGCTCGATCCACACGATGCCGAGCCCGTCGGCGTGCAGCCGCCTGATCACCTCGACCAGCTCGGCCACCTCGGGCTCGGTGAGCCCGCCGGCGACCTCGTCGAGCAGCAGCAGCCGGGGGCCGGTGCCGAGCGCGCGGGCCACTTCGAGGCGCTTGCGCTGCAGCAGGGTGAGCCGTCCTGCGGCTGTGTTGGCCAGGTCGGCCAGGCCGGTGCGCTCCAGCACGTCCATGGCCTGCGACCAGGCCTGCTTGCCGTGCAGCCCGGCGCCCTGGTGCGCGCACACCAGGACGTTCTCGAACACGGTGAGGTGGCTGAACGGGCGCGGCACCTGGTAGGTGCGGCCGATGCCGGCGCGGGTGCGGGCGTGCGGCGGGACGCCGGTGACGTCGCGCCCGTCCAGCCAGACCGTGCCGGCGTCCGGGCGCAGGTCGCCGGAGATCATCGCGAACAGGCTGGACTTGCCCGCCCCGTTCGGCCCGACGATGCCCAGCGCCTCGCCCGGTCCCAGCGACAGGGCCAGGTCCCGGGCGACGGTCACCTGGCCGAAGCTCTTGGACAGGCTCTCCAGGCGCAGCAGCGGTGCGGTCATCATGCGCCGGTCGGCAGCAGGTCGCCCCCGATGGGGACGGCCTTGTTGGGGGTGTTGTCGACGATGGCCACGTCCCAGGGGAACTTGGTGCCCTTGCGCCACTGGCCGCCGACCGGGTGCTGCAGGGCGATGCCGGGCTTGGGGCCGGCGGTGAAGTCCAGGTCGCCGCTCATGCAGTTGATCTTCATGGTGCGCAGCTTGTCGGCCACGTCGTCGCGGTCCTTGGGGTCGCCGGCGTTCTTGAACGCCTGGACGGCGATCTCGAACAGCGAGTAGACCGAGCCGAGCGCCTGGGTCCACTGCTTGCCGGTGGCGGCGAAGTCCTCGGCAAGCTGCTGGGCGGTCTTGCCGTCCAGTGTGGATTTGTACGGGTGCGCCGGACTCCACCAGAAGTCGGTGGCGATGTTGCTGGCGAGCTGCCCGAGGGCCTCGGCCTCGGAGGGGAAGAGCATGACCTTGGCGACCGTGGCCAGCTTCGGCTTGAAGCCCTGCTGGCGGGCCTGCTTCCAGAACGTCTGGAAGTCGGGCGGGATCGGGGTGCAGGTGAACAGCTCGGCCTCCGACGACTTGAACTTCGCGATCTGCGAGCTGAAGTCGGTGACGCCGTTCTGGTACGCGCCGCCGTCCACGACCTCGTAGCCGGCCTTGGTGATCATCGGGCCGAGGCCCTGGCGGAAGGCGTTGGCGTCGGTGTCGTTGGGCCACAGCGCCGCGACGTTCTTGTTGCCCACCTCCATGCGCTCCCACATGGGGAAGAAGCAGTCGGCGAACTCCTGCATCCCGAAGAAGAACAGCGTCGTGTACTTGAAGCCCTCGCCGTCCTTGCCGCCCCGGCCGTTCCACCACGCCTCCCAGGGGGCGATTGTGGTGACGTTCGGGATGCCGTTGGCCTCGCACTGGTCGGCCACCGGGTTGGTGGTGTCCGGCGTCGAGGAGCCGACGATGAGGTCCACCTTGTCGCTGTTGATGAGCTGGCGGGTGACCTCGGTGGCCCGGTTGGGGTTGGACTGGGTGTCCTTGACGATGATCTCGACGGTGCGCTTCTTCCCGCCGGCGGTGAAGCCGCCCCGCAGCGCCTCGGTGACCTGCTTGACCACGAAGTTGTCGGCGGTGGCGAAGCCGGCCAGCGCGCCGGTCTGCGGGCTCACGTACCCGATCTTGAGGACGTCGGAGGACGAGGCGCCGGTGCCCTTGAGGCCTCCGCAGGCGCTCAGCAGCGGCGCCCCGCCGATCGCGGCGGCGCCGAGGCCGACCGCGCTGAGGAAGGATCGGCGGTTCATGCCGCCGGGGGAAGCGTCGCTCACGCGAGGACTCCTTATGCCGGACGATGTCCCGTCCATGGCGACGCGCGCCGCGGGAACATTCGAGGAAGGGGAGGGTCGGCTGCCGGCCCGGCTCGTGGCCATGGCGCGGCTCCGACCTGCGGAATGCCGTGAAGGTGACCCCGACCGTACGGGTCCGTTAACACCCGTGCAACAGGACGTCCGAAGGAATGGAACGCGAATTCACTCAGTGGAACGCGGCTACGCCGACGGCCGGTAGCCGAGCCGCCGGGAGATCTCCGCGGCGGTGCGCCGCAGCGGCGCCTCCAGCCGCCCGGCCAGCGCCTCGACGGTGGTCGGGGCCATCGTCAGGTAGACCGCGATGTTGATCGCGGCCACCACGTCGCCCGAGCGGTCGCGCAGCGGAGCGGAGAACGAGCGCAGGCCAGGGGCCAGCTCCTCGTCGTTGACCGCGATCCCGTTCTGGCGCACCTTGGCCAGCGCGGCCAGCAGCTGCTCCCGGTTGGTGATGGTCTTCGGCCCGCGGCGGGCCATGTCGGTGCGGTCCAGGATCTGCCGGAGCGCCGCCGGGTCCCGGTAGGCCAGCAGCACCTTGCCCATCGAGGTGCAGTAGGCCGGCAGCCGCGAGCCGACGTGCAGGTTGAGGTCCATGGCCAGGGACGTGCGCCTGGTGCTGCGCCGCCGGTCCACGTAGACGACGTCGGGCCCGTCGGCGACGGCCACGCTGGTGGTGAACCCGGTCTCGTCGGCCAGCGCCTGCAGCAGCGGCCCGGTGACGCGGGTCAGCTCCATCGAGTCGATCGCGGCGAAGCCCAGGTCGACGGCGCGCGGGCCGAGGAAGTACTTCTTCGTCTCCGGGTCCTGCTGGAGGTACTGCAGCGAGGTCAGCGTGGCCACGTAGCGGTGCGTGGTGCTCTTGTTCAGCCCCACGGCCCTGGCCAGGTCGGCGATCCCCAGCACCGAGCGGTCGCCGGTGAACGCGTCCAGGATGCTCAGCCCGCGCTCCAGCGACACCGAGTGGGACGCCGCGGAGGTCCGGGCCAGCTCTTCATCGGTCACAGGGGTCAGCATATGATTCCAGCGTTCCAGTCATCCGAATGCTTCTGATGCGAACACGTCGAACGAGAGGACCACGGCACATGGCCCGAGCGGGGAGCGACTGGCGCAAGTCGCGATTCGGGCACTTCATCGGCGGCGAGTGGGTGGCCGCCGGCTCCGGCCGTACCTATCCCGACCACTCGCCGTGGTCCGGCGAGGTGCTCGCCGAGGTGGCCGCCGGCGACGCCGAGGACGCACAGGCGGCCATCGCCGCCGCGCACGCGGCGTTCCCCGGCTGGTCGGCGCTGCCGCCCGGGCGGCGTCAGCACGTCTTCCTGCGCGCGGCCGACATCCTGGACGGCAGGCGCCGCGAGATCCTCGACGCCCTGGCCGCCGAGACCGGGTGCGGCCGCTACTTCGGCGAGGTCCAGGTCGACTTCGCGCTCAAGCTGCTGCGCCAGGCCGCCCAGCTCGCCTACCAGCCGACCGGCAGCCTGCTGCCGTCCGACGTCGAGGGCATGCAGGCGATGGCGGTCCGCCGCCCGGTCGGCGTCGTCGGCGCCATCGCGCCGTGGAACGCCTCGCTCACCCTGTCGGGACGGGCCGTCGTCGGGCCGCTCGCCCTCGGCAACACCGTCGTGGTCAAGCCGTCGGAGGAGGCCCCGTACACCGGCGGCGCCCTGTGGGCGGAGGTGCTGCACGAGGCCGGGCTGCCGGCCGGCGCGCTCAACGTGGTCACGCACGCCCCGGGCGAGGCCGGCGGCGTGGCCGACGCGATGCTGGCCAGCCCGCTGGTCAAGCGCGTCAACTTCACCGGCTCCACCCCGACCGGCCGGCGCCTGGCCGAGAAGGCGGGCCGCCACCTCAAGCGGGTCGTGCTCCAGCTCAGCGGCCAGAACCCGCTCATCGTCACCCGCGACGCCGACCTCGCCTACGCGGTGAACGCCGCCACCTACGGCGCCTTCATCCACCAGGGCCAGGTGTGCATGTGCGCCCGGCGCATCTACGTGGAACGGCCGCTGGCCGACGCCTTCGCCGAGCGGTTCGCGGCCAAGGTGGCGGCGCTGCCCACCGGCGACCCGCACGACCCGGCCACGGTGGTCGGCCCCGTGATCAACGAATGGGCGCTGGCGCTGCTGGACCGGCGGGTCAAGGAGGCCGTCGAGCTCGGCTCCCGCGTCCTGGCGGGCGGGGTGCCCCGGCCCCCGTGCTACCCCGCGACCGTGCTGACCGACGTGCCGGACGAGGCCGAGATCGCGCAGGGCGAGACGTTCGGCCCGGTCGTGGTGCTGGAGGCCGTCGACTCGGCCGAGGAGGCGGTGACCCGCGCCAACGCCTCCGACCTGGGCCTGGCCGCGTCCGTGATCACCGGCGACCCCCGTCACGGGCTGAGGCTGGCCGCCCGGCTGGACGTCGGCATCGTGCACGTCAACGACCAGCCGGTCAACGACGAGCCGCAGATGCCGTTCGGCGGGGTCAAGGACAGCGGCTGGGGGCGGTTCGGGCTCGGGTTCGCCGCCGAGGAGTTCAGCGAGCTGCAGTGGGTCACCGTCCGGGACCAGGATCGCGCTTTTCCTTTTTGAGCTGTTCGTCGTAGCGGGTGTAGATCGCCGCCGTCGTCCCCGAGGGGTCCAGCCTGGCGAGGACGGCGTCGGCGATGGCGGCGAGCTGGTCGAGCTGCTCCGGGGTGAGGGCGTCGACGACGTGGTGGTGGACGGTTTCCACGTGGCCGGGGGCCGCCTGCCGTACCTTCTCCCACCCTTCGTCGGTGAGCCGGACGTGCGTCGTGCGGCGGTCCTCCGGGCGGGAGAGACGCTCCACCAGGCCCCGCCCCTCCAGGCGGGTCACCACGTGGGAGAGCCGGGGGAGTGTGGCGTTGGTGCCCCAGGACAGCTCGGTCATGCGCGAGGTCCGTCCGGGCGTCTCCGACAGGGTCGCCAGCACGTAGTACTCGAACTCCGTCAGGCCGGCGTCGCGGCGCAGCTGGGCGTCGAGCACGCCCGGGAGCAGTTCGAGCACCGCGCGCAGCCGGACCCAGGCGCGCAGCTGCGGCCGGTCGAGCCAGGGAGTGTCCAAAAGAATCCGTCCTGTCCGGGAATGGTTGTCGCGACAAGTTTGCTACCCATGATGATCCTGCCCCATGCAGCACATCGCAGCCCCCGGCCTTGAGGAGCCTCCATGTCCACGCCCGCCCCATCCCCGACCGCCGCCGCCGACGCCCGCATCCCGGCCGCGCACCCCTTCGCCGCCCACCTGCGGCGCGCCGCCGCCCTGGAGGCCGCCGACCCGCACCGGGCGTGGACGCCGCAGGACGGGCCGCTGCCCAGCCTCTACCTGTCCCACGGCGGCGGGCCCCTGCCCTTCCAGAGCCCCGAATGGCTCACCCCGCTGCACGACTGGGCCCGCTCCCTGCCCAAGCCGAAGGCGATCCTGGTCGTCTCCGCGCACTGGGAGTCCGCGCCGCTGTCGGTGAGCGCCGACCGGCCCGACGAGCTCGTGTACGACTTCGGCGGCTTCGACGCCCTCTACTACACCTTCCGCTACGACACCCCGGACGCCGGCGAGCTGTCCAGGCAGGTGACCGGCCTCATGCCGGACACCGAGCACGTGCACCGGCACGGCCGCCGCGGCCTCGACCACGGCGCCTGGGTCCCCCTCAAGATCATGTACCCGGCCGCAGACATCCCGGTGCTCCAGCTCAGCCTGCCCACCGAGGACCCCGACCGGCTGCTGGCCATCGGCGAGCGGCTGCGCCCGCTGCGCGACCAGGGCGTCCTGGTGATCGGCTCGGGCCACATGACCCACGGCCTGCCGTTCCTGACCAGGGAGATGTTCCAGGGGAACGTGGTGCCGGGCTGGTCGTCCGACTTCGACGCCTGGGCCGCCGACGCGCTGGCCCGCGGCGACGTCGCCGAACTCGCCCGCTTCCGCACCGCCGCCCCCGGCATGCCGTACGCCCACCCGACCGTGGAGCACTTCACCCCGCTGTTCGTCACCCTCGGCGCGGCCGGCGACCCCACGGCGCCGGTGGTGACCAGGCTCGACGGCTACGGCGTGGGCCTGTCCCGCCGCTCCTTCGAGGCAGCCTGACAGTCGCCGTCGCCCGGGCCCCGTCAGCGCCACCGCTGCTGATCGGGCCGGTTCACCCGGTTCGGGGAGCGGGTCTCACGCGGTCAGTTGTGCCGTCCCCATCCTCTGCTCCGCTGTTCCTTCTGCACCTCTTCACGTGCGGGCCTTGAGCGCCTCCGCGCTGGCCGTCCTGCCGACCCTCTCGGCGTCTCTGATGGCCTTCTTCGCGAACCTGTCCTGGACGTTGAGCTCGCGCAGCCGGGACTCGTTCACGTGCGCTTGGTGCTGTGCGCTCTCCTCCGACGCCTTCTGCGCCTTGGGAGGCGGCATGTTGTCCGCGGAGCCTCCCCGCCCGAACCAGCCCCTGGCTTCCAGTCGCTGGCCGCCTGCCCCGGCGTAGGCCGGTGGCGGGCAGCCGGGGCGTTTCATACGGCGGATCAGGTTCTCCAGAGGTTCGACGACCTTCCGCCTGCTGGGGGTGAGCACGTTGCGCTGTGCGTGTTCAGGAGGGTGCCGAGCGTGGGCGCAGGTCCACGACGTCCACGCCGGGCGGGCCCAAAGAGCCGGTTCCGGAGATGACAATCTCGAAGTAGCCTTTCGCTTCGAGGCCCCCCGCGCCGCTGCTGCCATCTCCGTGGTTCTGGGCGAAGAACGCGCTGCTGCCGACCGGCTTCTGGGGGAAATAGGTGAAGAGAACGCCCTGCCCGGCCCAGGAGTCGTGGGAGGGGCCGTTCCACCATTCGTAGGCGGTTTCGGCGTGGGAGTGGGTGAACAGTAAAAAAGCTGTGGGGGATTCGTCGCTGTAGTTGTCCTGCTCTTGGAACCAGCAGTGCGATCGGGGATGGATCTCTTTTGCGTCCGACGTGTAGGACTCGCACCTGACGTCGAGGTAGACGATCTGGCGTTCGTGCGAACGGACGAAGGCTTCGAAGGCGGCCGCGCCGGTCTGCGTCGTCGCGTCGACTCTCAGCCTTGGGATCTCGGTGACGGTGTACCGGTAGACGCCATATCCGGCAGCCGCGGGGAGCAGAACCACCGCGAGTGCCACGAGGGCGCGGCCTGTGCGCCAGCGTCTGGCGAGCCTGCCTGCATCCTTGAGATCGTCGGCGAAGACGATCCCCGCGGGATCTCGGGCGCTTGCGAGATCGCCCTGGTTCTCCCGGGGCGCCACCAGACGCCAGCCCCTACGGTGGGCGGCTTCGACCTTGTCCTCGATGTCGCCCACATGGGTCAGCCGACCGTTTTCGTCGATCGCTCCGGTGACTGCGGTTCGCGGCCTGGGCCCGCGGAGGAACCCGCGCACCGCGGCCACAGATGGGCGGCGCGACGCGGGCCTGCGCAGGAGTTCACGCAAGGCCAGCGCGAAGGCCGCGCCGAGCGAGGGTCCTTCCACCGACGGCACCGGAGCGCCGTTGACGACGATCCGCCACAGTACACACCGCCCGCCCCGACGTCCCGGCGAGGCGTTCCAAGCGACGGCGAGCGCGTCTTCGAAAGCGCCGTCGGCACGTATGCCCGCCATCGTCCGGGGATCGGGGAAGAGACCGGCGGGTCCGCCCGGGTATTCCCACAGTTCCAGGCTTCCGGCGGCGCCCTTCTCCGCGCCGTCTTCTCCAGGCGTACCGAAAACGACCGACATACGGACGACGTACTGTGACTGTTTGTCTTCTCTGGCCAGCCGCAGACCGGTCAACGCGACCATCGCCCGGACCGGATCGTCGCCGAGCCTCTCCAGGGTGCGTACCAGGGACTCCAGCTGAGGCCGCAGGGGAAGGTCGGCCGCGGCGATGCCCTCGCGCCCTAGCAGCCCCGCGCCGCCCGGCCTCGGTGGAAGCGCCCCGGCGGTGCTCCAATGATCGACCACCGGTTCAAGGACGTATGGTCGCTCGCCATCGGTAGCGCCGAGCGCCTGGGCCACGAGCAGAGTCATCGTGGCGGAGTCGGTCACCGCCCGACGTTCGTCGGTGGTTCCGGAGGCGTGCGCGGCGATCAACGCCAGCACCGCCGAAGCCTCGTCCTCGGCCAGCCATTCCGGCTCGTGGGCGACCGCCTCCTTGCAGCAGTTCCACCACAACCGCTCGGGTCCCGTCAGATCCCAGACCACCTCGCCGGGAGAGCACCCGTCGGCTCCTGCCTTCAGCCCTGCCAGCCGCCGGTGCAGTTCTGCTCGGTGAAGCAGGTTCGTAGCGCCCTCTTTGACGCTCGTCATGGCATGTATCCGAGAATCATGGTGCGAGCCCGTTCATCCACCTGGTCGGCGACGTCACGCCAGGCGTTCAGGGTGGCCTGGCTCGCCGCAGCCGCCACTGATGTGCGGGCAGTGTCCAGGTTCCAGGCCGGAATCCGACCCGCGGAAACCGGCCGAGATATCTGCCAGCCAGCCTCGGGATCGTATCCGGCCAACCCGATGACGGAACTGGCCGGCCCCAGCGGTGCCCGAGTGAGCGGGATGAGGATTTCCTGCTCGGTGTCGTCCCCGAGACGCCGATACCAAACGGAGAGGACGACCGGAAGATCAGCGGTCTCCGGTGAGATGACCTCCAGCCGGTAGTCCGATCTCTGGGCGTCGGCCTCGCGGCCGTCTATCCGGTGCAGCAGGAGCTCCAGCCGATCCGGCCCGGAGACCCTCAGGACGACGCCACCCGACCCGGCGGCCGTGACCACGCCCCTCCTGGGCGGTAGGGGAAGGCGGAAGCGTCCGGATTCCGGATCGTGCTGGGCTTGTGGCCTCACCCGGCGGCGTGCCGGGCCGGGATCGGGTTCCAGCTCCTCCTGTCCGGGACGCGGCGCTTCGAGGGGGACGTCCAGGAGCGAGGCCCAGTACCGCTTCCAGAAGCCGTACCCGTCCCATCCGCGGCGAGCCACTCGAGCGGATGAGGGGGTCCGCGTGTCGACGAGCGACCTCCAGTAGCGGTTCGCGAACCCGGTCATACGCCACTCCCTTCGGCGAGGGAGGGCTCCTCCACGGGCTGGACAGTGGCCGGGCTTCGCGCCGTCCCGAACCGTCTGAGCAGGGCCGGACCGGAGGCGCCGACGACGACCGCGGCCATCCAGCCGGTCAGTTGGTCGCGCAGCAGCACCCCCGCCACGGCCCCGATGACGACGCGGGTCAACGCGACCAGCGTGTCCGGATACACATCGATGTAGTCGAGCAGCCCTGGCAGCTCGTCCTTGCCGGACGTGCGAACCCGCTCACGATCTTCTCGCCAGGCGTTCAGCTTCCCCCACAGCGCGACACCTTCGACGATCGCCCCGCCACCCGCTCCCGCCCCCATTGCGACAAACCAGTCCAGCATGGCCCGCCCCATCGTGCCTCGTGTTCGGCTCGTTGCGGAGAGTGTCTCATCCGGAAATGTACTCGGGTAGCGCGATTCGCCAACCGGGACGGGAAAGTCCGCAATCGGCCGCCGGTTTGTGCCGAACACGACGTCCAGGCGCGAGCTGACGAGCGCCGCGCCTCGCCAGATCCCTCCCCGCAAGGTGTCGGCGGTCGGACGGACGAGGAACGGCATCGGCGTCCGCGGCGAGAAGGACATCCGCTGCTGCGGCGAGGCCATGCCATCAGGGGTGCGCTGCCGGACGACGGGGTAGGGGCGCCGGGTCAACCCTCCCCCCGCGCCCGTAGGAGCCGACAGCTCCTCGCCCTCGTGCCGTCGCGTTGATCAGGCGGTCTTGCCGCGGGCGATGAAGAGCTTCATGTCGGTGAAGTCGACGGTGATGTTGTAGGGCTTCCAGAAGCAGTGGGCGAACCAGCCCATCGAGTCGAATCCCGCCCCATAGGGCCAGGGCACGTTGACCGGCTGGTTCGGGTTGGTGGTGCAGTAGACCTCCTTGGCGACGGCGTTGCCGAGGCGGATCTCGTTCGGGTAGCAGGGGTAGCCGGGTGGCTTTGGGCGAAAGTTCCGATTCTGCCGTCGTAGCCGGTGCGGACCCCCAACCGATTGGCCGTTCCCCCTCGCAGGCCCGCGGCGATCTCGCCGACTCTGCCGAGGTTCACACCCACCACCCGTGTGCCGGAGCCTGCGGCGCCGGTGAAGCTGCCCGTACTGTGCAGGTACTGCTCACGAGCCAGCCACAGCGGCAGGGGTGTGGCGCCCGCCCGTCTGGCGGCGGCGCGTGCCTTCCGGGCCGTTTCGGGGGTACGACGGCGCAGGATCAGCTGCCGGTCCGCGTAGTTGAAGGTGGTCAGCAAGTGGTGGAAGACCCACGTGCCGATCAGGCCGTCGCTGTCGGTTTCGACATCGTCGCCCGACTCCGTCGACGACCAGCTCACGGGGATGTTGCGCAGTTCGATGCCGCTCGACTTGATGGAGCCCAGTATCCCGTAGTGGACCCAGATGGGGCTGTCCATGAAGTCAATCTTCTGGCTGGCGACGGGGCTAAGCCGGGGCGCCGGTGTAGAACGTGAAGCGCTTCGCCGGTCCGTCGTTGACCGAGACCTCCACCAGCGGCATCGGGTCCATCTGCTGGAATGGCACCCGCGCGGTCCCGCCGTGGATCTGGTACGCCTCGCCGCTGACCGCCGTGAACCACTTGGCGTAGCCTCCTTCCCCGGCCGCTTTCCAGTGGGGTGCGGACAGGGCGAACTTGTCCTGCCGGATGTAGCAGTCGCCCAGGAGGTGGTTGGTCTCCTTGTCGCCGGGCGCCAGGTCGAGGGCCGTCTTGAGGTGTTCCTCGGCGTTCGGGGAATCGGTTGGACAGCAGCCCGAGGTAACCGCGCCGGCGGGCCGCGTGCAGGCTCCTGGGGTCCTTCTTAAGGATCTCCTCGTACGCGTGGCCGGCCTGCTCGAACTTGCCGGCCTCGAACAGCGCGTCCGCGTCACCGCGGCCGGTTGACGCGGTGGCCGCCCCGTCCAGCAGCGGCGCGGCCGCGGCGGCTCCGGCCAGGACGGCCGCGCCGCGCAACAGCGAACGCCGGTCCCATTTCCCGTCATCAGCCACGCCTTCTCCTCATCGTGATCATCTTTGCCATGAATTCCTGTTCGACGGACCGGCAGAACGCCACGGCCGGTTCGTCCCGGCCGGCTTGAGGAGGGCGACGCCGTGATGCTGGGAGCGCCCGCCGGCCGACTGCCTCTACTGTCGGCCGGGCGTGTCTCTGCCTCGTCCGCGCCGTGTCATGGTCGAGTCGCGGCCGCGACCGACGGTGGTAGCCGTTGGCGAACCTGGACATACAGGAGACAACCCGCCCATATTCGGCGGCTCGGCGTCGTAAGTGGAGTGGCCCGGTACGGGTCGGCCTGTCCCGCTTCCTTGAGAGCGGCTCGCCGGGTTTCCACCTGGGCGCGGCTCGCCTCGACGTATCTGGCCCAGCCGGTCTCAGTGATGACGGTGCAGACGCCGCGTTGGCCCGCGGCGCCGTGGGCGAGCTCGACGGCTACGGCGTTGGCCTGTCCCGCCGCTCCTTCGAGGCGGCCTGACGGCCGACGCCGCCCAGTCGTTCGATCACCGCTCTCGCTTGGGGGACGCCCATGGGCTCCAGGATGTCGAGCGCTTCGCGGAAGAGGCTCCCGGCCTCGTCCGGCCGACCCAGAGCGTCATGGGCGTCGGCGACCGCGTGACGCGTGACCCCCTGCAGGTACCGGTCGGCGAGGTCGTCGGCGATGTTCAGGGCGAGCCGATAGTGCGTCAGCGCCTCCTCGGCGTCGCCGACGGCGAGGTGGTGGTGGCCGAGGTCCAGCAGGATGTCGCATTCGCTGGTGCGGTCGCCGTCCTGCCTGATCAGGGCGAGCGCGCGCAGGAGCAGATCACGTGACTCGGCGAGACGACCCTGCTTGCGATGGACCCGGCCGAGGCCGTTGAGAGCCTGGGCCTCGATTCTGCGCTGGCCGATCTCGCTGTTCAGCTCCACGGCACGCTCGTAGGCGTCCAAAGCCCTCGCGGAATCGCCCATGTCGTCGTAGATGTCTCCGAGCAGCGCGAGCGTGTAGCCCTCGTCAGCGGGATTGCCGGCCGCGCGGTCGTAGTCGAGGCAGCTGAGCGCCCCGGACAGGGCGTCGTCCAGCCGCCCCACCCGGCGGTAGGCCATGCTCAGGGCGAAGGTCGCCAGGATCTCCCCCCGCTCGTTGTGCAGTCGCCGGTACAGGTCGATCGCCTGCAGGCTGTCGGAGATGGCCTGACGGAACTCGCCGGTCCAGAGACGGCTGTAGCCGATCCGGTAGGTCGCGTATGCCTCGCCCACGGCGTCTCCGACCGCACGGCTCAGGTCCAGGGCCTGCTGCTGGTACTCGATGCCTTCCCGCACGCGCCCCGCGAAGAGGCAGGCCATGCCGAGAGCGTTCAGTACGCGGCCTTCGCCTTCCCGGTCGCGCAGCTCCCGTGCCGCCTCCAGCGCCAGCCGGAGGCTCGCCAGCCAGTCGTCGATCCGGTTCCTGAGGTAGAAGAAGTAGTCGAGGGCGTCCACGAGCTCCCAGACGTGCGCGTGGGAGCTGTGCTGCACGGCGTACTGGATCGTGGCCATGAGCATGGGATATCTGAGGTCCAGCCACGCCGCAGCCGGGTCGAACCCGTCGAACACCGGCACCTCGTGCACGGGCTTCGCGCATTTGGGCTCGCCGGTGAGCTCGGCGTAGACCTGATGCATGGCCGCCCTGGTGGCGTACACGAGCCAGTCGAAGAGCTGGGACAAGGCGTCGTTGCGAAGCCGTTCGCTGTCGTGGGCGTGGCTGAGCTCGCGCGCGAAGAGCCAGACGAGATCGTGGAGCACGTAGCGTCCGCTGCGGTTGCGGTAGACGAGGTGGGCGCTGACGAGCGCGTCGATCGCCGAGGCGATCTCTTCCCTGGACTCCCCGGTCATGGCGGCGATCTCGTCGGCGTCGATGTCCGGGCCGGGGTGCAGGCCCATCATCCGGAACGTCCTCTGGTGTGTCTCGGCGAGCCCCTGGTAGGACAGCGCGAACGCGTGCCGGACGCCGACGCGGGGGTCGCCTTCGACGTTCAGCGCGGTCAGCCGGTCACGCCCGATGAATCCGGCGACGAAATCGGCGACGGGGAGATCCGGCTGACCGGCCAGGTGGGCTGCGGCCAGGCGGAGCGCCAGCGGCAGGTGACCGCAGAGGCGGGCCATCGACTCCACGGCGTCCCGCTCGCGGGCGACCCGCTCGTGACCCAGGATCGCGCCGAGCAACGCCATCGCCTCGTCGGGCGACAGCACATCGAGGGGAACGGCATGCACGTCGTGCGTGGCGACCAGCCCGCGGAGCGACTCCCGGCTGGTGATGATCACCTTGCAGTGCGCGGAGCCGGGCAGCAGGGGCCGGATCTGATCGGCCCTGGCCGCGTTGTCGAGCACGACGAGAAGCCGCCGGTCGGCCAGCAGCGAACGGTAGAGCGTTTCTCGTTCCCCCGCCCCGGGCGGGATCGCGTCCTGTGCCACGCCGAGCCCGTACAGGAGCTGGTGCAGGGCCTGCATGCTCGTGACCGGCTCGCCGGGGGAGTGTCCGTGGAGGTCGATGTAGAGCTGGCCGTCCGGGAACAGGGACATGCGCCGGTGGCTCCAGCGGGTCGCCAGCGCGGTCTTGCCGACTCCCGGCGGGCCCGTGACGACGGCGATGCTCACCGAGGCGGCCTCGCCGGACAGCAGCCGATCCAGCTCACGGAGACTGTCCTCGCGGCCGGCGAAGCGGACGACGTCGGCGGGCAGCTGGCGTGGCCGCACAGCCGGTGGAGGTGCCTGGTGGGGTCTTTCCTCGGGGGCGGCCGAGAGAATCGCCTGGTGCAGCGCGCTCAACTCCTCGCCCGGCTCCAATCCGAGCTCCTGCCGCAGGTGGTGCCGCCCGATCCGGTATTCCTCCAGCGCCTCCGCCGTCCGGCCCGAACGGTGGAGTGCCGTCATCAGCTGGCCACGGAGCCGCTCCTGAAGGGGATATTCGGCCACGAGGTGCCGTAATTCGCCGATCAGGTCCGCATGGCGGCCGAGGGCGAGATCGGCTTCGATCCGGTCCGCGAGGGCGGCGATGCGCAGCTCCTCGAGCGCGGCGCCGTCCGTGAGCAGGAGCTCGTCACGGGTGCCGGCCAAGGCGGGGCCGCGCCACAGGGCCAGCGCCGCGCGGAACTGGTCAGCCGCCTGCCGGGCGTCACCCGCGGCCAGGGAGGTGCGTGCCGCCCGTGTGCCGGCGCCGAAGACGTCGAGATCGGAGCCACCCGGCGGTATGTGCAGCCGGTATCCCGCGGGGGTTCCCGACAGATGAGCGGGAGTGCCCAGCGCCCGCCGCAGCGACCACAGATGGTTGTGCAGCAGTTTCCGGCCCGAGGCCGGGATCTCCGTCCCCCACAGCGCGCTCAGCAACCGGTCGTGGGACACCACCTGATTGCCCTTGAGCACCAGGACCGCCAGCAGCGTCCGCTGCTTCTGACCGACGATCGGGATCGACCTCCCGTCGCGCCACAGATCCACTGGGCCCAGGACCCGGTATTCCACCTGCCCTCCTCGCAACGCTCAAGCTGATCCCGACAGCGAAGGTCGTGCGCATGGCCGCCGCGGTGGGGCTCCCGGATCTCCGCAGCTCCAACCTTGGATATCAGATCGGCACGACAAGATCGAGAGTTGTCGAGGTCAAGATCAAGAGCGCTGGGCCGCATGCTGCCACCAACCCTTTACAACCTCCTGGATTGAGGTGTCAGTGAACCAATTAGGCAGATCGGCGAGGCGGACTCGGCCACCTCGCCGGCTAGCACTGGCCACGGCGCTCACGGTCACGGCGGCATTGCTCGTGGCCGGCCCATCGGCCGTCGCCCAGGCCGAGCCCGAGCCGGCCGCGAAGGCCGCCCCGACGGCGACCGCCTTCCCCGCCCCCAAGGATCCGGACGCGCCCTTGCGGGCGGCGCTCGCGGAAGCCAAGAAGCAGAACAAGCCGGTCGCCGTCGAGGAGATCTACACCGAGGCCTCCCGTACGTGGGCCCACCCCGACGGTCACCTGACGACCGAGTCGTACGCGGGCCCCTCCCAGCTCAAGCAGCCCGACGGAACGTGGGCCTGGCTCGACACCACCCTGGTCGAACAGGACGGTGTACTCAAACCCAGGCTGACCAAGGCGAAGGTCGCGTTCTCGGCCGGCGGTGACGCGCCGTTCGCCTCCATGGAACGCGGTGAGGGGCAGCGATTCGCGCTCACCTGGCCGACGAAGCTCCCCAAGCCGACGATCAAGGCCAACGTCGCCGAGTACCGCGACGCGGCGGGCCCGGGAGCGGACCTGGTGGTGACCGCGCTGCCGACAGGGTTCCGCCACGACGTGGTGCTGCGTGAGCGGCCGGCCGGGCCCGTGGAATACCGCATCCCGGTGGAGACCAGCGGGCTGAGCTTCGCGGAGCGGAAGAACGGCGGCCTGCGGCTCAGCGACGGCAAGGGCAAGGTCGTGGCGGAGGCGCCCGAGCCGGTGATGTGGGACAGCAGCGGGACGTCCCCGCAGACGGGCGGCCCGCGGCAGGCGACGATTCCCACGGACGTGGTCAAGGAGAACGGGCAGAGCGTGCTCGTGCTGAAGCCGGACACCGCCTGGCTGTCCGACCCGGCGACCACGTTCCCCGTCGTGGTGGACCCCACCTCGACGATCACGGTGACCACCGACACCGTGCTCAGCTCCCTGTGCGCCGGCGCGTGGGACAAGCCGGGCTCGACGACGTTGAAAGTCGGCGGTCAGCGCGCGTCCTGCGGCACGGCTGACGGCTTCGACTACAGCCGGTCCTATCTCAGGTTCGACGTCAGCTCCTTCACGAACAAGCCCGTGCACTCGGCGTCCCTCCAGCTGTTCAAGTCGAACCACCTGGCCTGTCACCAGCGTGGCGAGGGTTCAGGCAAGGGCGTCATCTACGCCGGCTACCTGCAGGACTCCTGGACCCCCGGCCGCATGCAATGGCCGAACAAGCCAGCCAACACCATCGAACTGACGAGCTCGGTGTGCGCGTCCACCACGACGCAGACGATGAGCTGGCCGGTCACCAACTGGGTCAAGCGCTGGGCCGGCGGTGCGCCCAACAGCGGCATCGAGCTGCGCGGCACCACCGAGAGCCTGGTCAACAGCTGGGACTCGTACTGGGCCGAGTTCCACTCCGCGGAGATGACCGGCACGGGGGCGAACCCGCCCAAGCTGATCGTGAACTACTTCCTGCCCCCGGAGATCCCCACGGTGACCGCCGAGTCGGTCGATTCACTCGACGGGGACCACGCCATCGTCCGGACGAAGTCGGTCAAGATCGGCTACAAGTCCGCCTCGGTGGACGGCAGGAACATCGACTACTACGCCTCCGTGATCGACTCCACCGCGCCGATGCCCACGTGGACCACCGGCGGCGGGGCCACCGGCCAATGGAGCTTCAACGAGTTCACCTACGGAACCGACTCCAGCGGCAAGGGCAACCCTCTCGTCTTCCCGCTCGGCACCGATTCCGAGATCGACGGCAAGCAGGGCAAGGGGCTGTTGCTGACCCCCACGGGCGGCAAGCTCGCCTTCGGGTCCACGCAGAGGCCGGCCGTCGACACGGGCAAGAGCTACTCCGTGGCCGGCTGGGTGCGGCTGGACAGCCTCGCCAACTCGGCCGACCTGCTCAGCCAGGACGGCACCCGCAACAGCGCCATGATCGTGGGCTACGACAGCGCGGCCCGCAAGTGGACCTTGGAGGCGTACCACGCCGACACCGACGGCAGCGCCGCCAGCCGGATCGTGTCGACGTCGGCGGCCCAGGCCGGGGTCTGGACCCACGTGGCCGGGGCTTACGACAGCGCGGCGAAGAAGGTGCGGCTGTACGTGAACGGGGCACTGGCCGGCGAGAGCGACCACACGGCCACGCCGTGGCAGGCCACGGGGAGCTTCAACCTGAACCTCGGACTCCGCTCCGGCGTCGTCCTGTCCACCCGCAAGGTCTCCTACGACGAGGTTCGCGTCTATGACCGGGCCCTTAACGAGACCGAGGTGAAGTGGATGACGTCCCTCACCCCGCCGACCAACGCCAACCTTCCTTCGGGGCAGGCGGCCTCGCTGACGTACGACGTGGGCAACGTCGACTACTTCAGGATCTCCATCAGGGCCTGCCTGACCGGCGTCAACCCGCCCACCTGCAACGAGAGCCCGTACTACCGGATCTCGACGGACGCGCCGCTGCTCCCGACGGACACCGAGACGGGCACGGCCGATCCCATGCGGCCGATCCTGTCCGGAATGGTGAACCGCCCGTCCGGCGGATCCCTCACGGCCAAGTACTACCTGTACGACGGCAACGACGTCCCGGTGGGTGCCGTGCCGCTCGGTACGCGTACGGTCAGGGGCGGAGAGCGGGCCTCCTTCCAGATCCCCGCCGACACCGTCCGGCCGGGCGGCACGTACAAGTGGCAGATGACGGCCTGCGCGAGCGGCGCAACGGCGACAGACGAAATCTGCACCTCGAAGACCGCCCCGGTGTCCTTCACCGTCCCCGGCACGCCTCCGCCGGATCCAGTGGAGGATGCCAGAAACCTGTCGTTGGCCAAGGACAATTTCGTCATCAAGACGGCCAGGACCGATCCGGCCGCCTGCGACGGCGGTCCGTGCACGCTGATCGACTCCACCACCATACGGATCGGCGGTACCGGCTCGGACAAGACGGCCGCGGTCCTCGGGTTCAATCTGGGCGCGCTTCCCGACGGCGCGGGTGTGTCCCAGGGCATTCTCAAGCTCGGCACTCCCACCTGTGCGACGGGCACGTGCCCCGCCGATGCCGTCATCACCGCCACGCCGCTGAAGAGCCCGGTGACCGCGGAGACCAAGGGTTCGAGCCTGGCCGGCGACGCGGATCCGATGACGTCACCGTACTCGCTGCCGTTGAGCGACCCGCAGGCGGACATCGCGGGGAGCGAATACCAGTGGCTGATGCTCACGTCCAACACCGACGCGGTCATCACCTTCGGTGAGCCGGCGTCCGCCGAGCAGCCCTCGCTCGCGGTCACCTACCTGCTCGCGGGGCCGCCGAGCAACGTGCTCAACCTCGCCGCCTCCGGCGGTCACGCGAGCCTGGTGGCCAGCTGGGGCCTGCCACAGTCCAACGGCAGTGTGGCCATGCTGGACGGCTACGACGTGGAGGTCCTGGACAACGCCGGCACGGTGGTCAAGACCCAGCAGGTCACGGACTCATGGGTGACCGTCACCGGGTTGACCAACGATGTCACCTACACCATCAAGGTGCGGGCCAAGACCGCCTTCGGGGTGGGCGGCTGGGAAAGCGCCACCGCCACCCCCAAGGCCGTGCCGCCGCCGCCCCCGCCCAGAGCGGCCTGCGTTCTCGAACAGTCGCCGAGCCGGACCGCAGCCGCCTCCGCGGCCCAGTCGGGCGCCGAGGTTTACGTCGATCGGGTCAAGGCCTATTTCCAGGCCCAGGACAGCGTTCTGAGCGGGGAGTCCGACACCATCTGGGACGCCACTGGCGTCACACCGGATGGTCCCAACACGGCCAAGCTCTCGCTGCTGAACGCGACACTCGTCGGCGAGCGGGATGCTCTGACGCGGGTGGGCGAGGTCCGTACTGGCGCCGCTGTCGCAGTCGACAACGCTGCCGTGCAAGCCCAACCTGACGGCACGGTCCGCGTGACCGCCGAGGTCAAGCGGACCTGGACGGTTCAGTCCACCGACTCTGCCACGGCGAGCAGAACCACATCATCGAGCGGCGCCGGCGGGGCCGTGGAGGGCATCGAGAGCACTATCTCGATCTTCGTCTTCGACCGTTGTGGTGGCCTCACCATCATCGAGGCCCCCCTGCCGTCCTATCAGGACACGAGTGACCATACCGATCCGTGTTCTGGGTTCGTGGATCCCGACGGGTCGGTCCAGGAGGTCTGCGGCGTCTCGGTGGGCGGCTCGGTGTCCTCGATCGGGGCCGGGTTCGATAAGACTCTCGCGCTGGGCAAGAACTGGTACGTCCATTATCGAGCTTCCTCCCGCACGCCGCGAACGGTCCACGACGCCCTGGAGCCCTGGGATTCGGAATGGCCGGTCAATTCGTTCATCAATTATCTCCGGATTTACCCGCACCCCAACGGGCAGTACGGCTGGGACTCCGACTATGGCAAATATCTCGTTTCCCACGCCTATATGAAGGTGACCGCGAGTACCTGCTTCCGGGACAGATCGACGAAGTCGAGCTCAGAGGCCACGGTCAGCCTGACTCCATCCTTCACGTACAAATGGGAGAGTCAGGCCAAGGAGGCGTGCGGGGCGGTCGAGGAGGTACGCAAGCGCGGCACCACCAAAACGAACGGCGATCCACAGCTGAACGCGTACCGCGGATTCATTATGGGGAAGTGCGACACAAGTGCATGCAGCATCGATCGGTTCCGCCACGTCTACGACGCGGAGATTCGCCTGGACTACAAGAAAGGCGGCACCTGGTACAGGAACTTCCATGTCCAAGGAAGCCAGTCATGCCCCATCACCCGAAGTGCGGGCTGGTCGACGGTTTCGTACACCACCAGTGCGTGCCTCGGTTCGTTCTCGGTCGAGGATCTCGGCCCTCCGCTCTGATCAGCGCTGTTAGGTAGCTGCTGCAAGCCGGGGAACAAATCGTTCCCCGGCTTGTCCTTGGCTTTCCATCATCATGTGAGGCTCTTATAGGGATGCATCCTGATAAGCTTTAACGAACAGAAGCCCCTGGCGCCGAGCAGGGCTCCGCTCAAGCGCTTCGACGACTTCCCGATCATTACGATTATCGGACAGACTCAATTTCTCCACGCTGACGATGGCGCCCTCTCATTTGTCCGGTCGCATCGTCATGTCCCGAGGCATATTGTCTAAGGAGGTCTTCCAGTCACGTCCTCGGAAGAAGGAGATGGCTCTTTGCAGCGCTCGCCGCTGGCCCTTTCCCCGACGTCTATGATCAATCTGTTGTAGACTTCGGTCCCATACTCTGCGAGCCCTTCGTATTTCTTCTCCCACACGACTGCACCAGCTTGTCGGACCTCTTCCAGTGCCGCTGCTGCGCGACGGCCGCCACGCCCTGCCGGGCGAGGTGGCCCGGCTGCTGGTGCCCGCGCTGGTGTGCACTCCACTGGCCGCGCTGGCGCTGCGCGGGGTGGACACCCGCTGGCTGGCGCTGGCCGCGGGCGCCGGCGTGATCATCGCTGTGTGCGTCCTGGCCAGTGGGGTGCGCTGGAGCCGGCTGCGCCGTCCCGAGGGCGCCGTGGCCGCCGGCGCCGCCGGCGCGCTGCTCAACGTGGTCGGCGGGGTCGGCGGCCCGCCGATCGGCCTGTACGCGGCCCACGCGGGCTGGGAACCGGCGACCACGCGGGGCAATCTGCACGCCTTCTTCATTCTGCACAACACCGCGACGGCCCTGACGCTCGGCATCGTGCTGCCCGGAGCGCCTGAGCTCGCGGCACTGGCCGCCGGCACGGCCACCGGGATGCTGCTGGCGCCCCGGCTGCCGGTCGCGGCGCTACGGAGCGCCGTCCTGGGCGCGTCACTGCTGGGCGGCATCGCCCTGACGGTCGGAGCACTCTGACCTCCTGCACGCGACAGGGGTGGGGCCGGAGTGGCGGACGGAGTAGGTTCTAGCCCGTGACGGACATCCGACTTCTCGGTCCAGCGGAACTGCCCCTGTGCCAGCGCCTCGAAAGCGATCGCGAGTGGTCCACCGACGAGGCCAAATGGCGGCTGATGTTCGAGGTGGGCGAGGTCTACGCCATCGACGCGGCCGACGGCGACGGCCTGGCCGGGTGCGTGGTGGTGACCCGCTACGGTGACTCGCTGGCCGGCGTCGGCATGATGCTGGTCGCCAGCAGGTACGGCAGGCAGGGGCTCGGTACGCGGCTGATGGAGCACGCCCTGCAAGTCGCCGGGGACCGCGTCGTGGAGCTGACCGCGACCCGGTTCGGGCGCCCCGTCTACGAGCGGCTGGGCTTCCGGCCCGCGGGCAGCCTGACGATCACCATGGGCCCGATGGAGGGAGCGGCGTGCTCGTCCGGCGTTCGCCTGGCGACACCGGAGGACCACGCCGCGCTCCTCGACCTGGACGCCGAGGTCACCGGCGCCGACCGGAGCAAGGCACTGACCGCGCTGCTGGCCACGGCCGAGTGCACGGTCGTCACCGACGGCGGCTTCGCCGTGGCCTGGAACGCCGGCCCGCACCGCGTCATCGGCCCCGTCATCTCACCCTCGGAGGAGGCGGCCCGCGAGCTGATCCTGGCCGCCGCTCACGGCTCCGACCGCGACGTACGGATCGACGTGCTGGACGCCTACCCGGGGCTGCGCCCGTGGCTCACCAAGCTGGGGCTCACGGAGGGACCCGCGGCCCTGCCGACGATGGTCCACGGCGCCCGCCGCCACCCGGGCGACCGCGGACGATACGTCGCGCCCATCCTCATCTCGATGGGCTGACCGGCTTCAGACCGCCCGCCGCCCGCGCGAATCGGAGCTGCACGCGCGGATCAGGCGGGCTCGCACATGGTCGTGGCGGCGGCAGTGCTGCGGGAGACGGCCGCCGAGCGCGCCCGGTCGGAAGACGACGACTGACCTCAGTCCACCCGAAAGCCATGCATGGCCCCCGCCCACCGTAGGGTCAGGTGCGCCGCCCGGTCAGCCGCAGGGCGAGTTGGGTGCGGTCGCGCAGGCCCAGTTTGCGCAGCACGCTCGACACATGGTTTTTCACCGTGCCCTCCGTGATGTGCAGGCGGGCGGCGATCTCCCTGTTGGCGGCCCCGGCGGCCACCATCCGCGCCACGTCGAGCTCCCTGGCCGACAGCAGTTCCTCGCCGGGGAACGCGCCGTGCGCCGGTGTCCTGCGCAGGTCGGCGACAAGCCGGGCGGCGATCGGGCTGCTCAGCACGGTCTCGCCGCGGCCGGCGCGTACGATGGCGGCGACCAGGTCCTCGGGTGAGGAGTCCTTGAGCAGGTAGCCGACGGCGCCGGCGCGCAGCGCCCCGAAGATGTAGTGGTCCTCGTCGAAGGTGCTGAGCACGATCGCCGCCACGTGCGGGTGCTCGGCGGCCAACCGGCCGATCAGCTCCACGCCGTCCATGCGCGGCATCCGGGCGTCCACGAGCGCCACGTCGGGGCGGGTCTCGCCGATCGCCTCCAGGGCGGCCAGCCCGTCGGCCGCCTCGCCGACGATCTCGATGCCGTCCTCGATCTCCAGCAGTTTGCGCAGCCCCTGCCGCATCAGTTCCTGGTCGTCCACCAGCAGCACCCGGACCGCCCTCACGACGGCAGCTCCGCGCGCAGCTCGAAGCCCACGGTACGGTTGCCGCTGGTGAGGCTGCCCCCGAGCGCCCTGACCCGGTCGCTCAGCGAGCTCAGGCCGAACCCGTGGCCCTGGCCCGCGCCCTTGCCGTCGTCGGTGATCGCGAGCACGATCCTCCTCTTGTCGAACGTCAGCGTGCCGCGTACGGACCGAGCCTCCGCGTGCCGTACGGCGTTGGTGAGCCCTTCCTGCAGCACCCGGTAGAGCACCAGCTCGGTGTCGGGGTCCAGCGGGCGTTCCGTCCCCTCCACCGCGAAGGTCACCGTGACGCCCGTCCCGGAGAAGGAGTCGGCCAGGCGCTGGAGCGCGGCGCTGCCCAGCTCGCCGTCGAGCGCCAGCGGGCGCAGCGCCCGCACCCAGCGGCGGGCGTCGGTCAGCGCCTCCTGGGTGAGGTCCTTGGCCTGGCGCACCTCCTCCCAGGCCGCCTCGGGCCGGCGTTCGCGGAACCGTTCGGCGTTCACCAAGCCCAGTTTGATCACGGTCAGGTGGTGGCCGATCGAGTCGTGCATCTCCGCCGCGATCCTGGCGCGCTCCTCGGCGACGGTCAGCTCCCGTACGCGCTCGGCGAGCCGCCTGGCCCGCAGCACCGCCGAGGCCATGCCCATGGCGAAGGCCCCGAGCAGCGCGACCACCGCCAGGTCGGCCAGCGTCTGCACGAGCGTCCTGCCGTAGAGCACGGGGGGAATGACGACCATGATGGCGGCCAGGGCGGCGAGGATGACGGTGGCGATCCGCATGCCGTACACCAGGGCGAGGTTGGCCACGCCCATGAGCACCAGGGGCGCGTGGGTGCCGGCGGAGCCGACCAGCCCCAGCGCCAGAGTGCCCGCCAGGAAGGCGGGGGCCGCCAGGACACGCCCGCGTCCCGGCCGCCACGGCATGACCACCCACAGCCCGCACAACAGCACGACGTCGGCCAGGAACAGGACCCGGTCCCGTACGGCGGCGGGCAGCATCAGGTTGATCACGACCGTGGCGCCGAGCACCAGCCAGAACACCACGCTCAGGAGCGCCGGCCTGTCGGGATCGCGTAACCACGCCATACGACCAACCTACGGTCGCGGCGGGTCCGTGTGATCCATCGGAAGGCACCATGACGATGGTCATGGCGGGTTCTATCTCAGGCTCGATGCGCCGCAGGTCCGCGCCTGCCTAGCGTTCCTCGCATGAAGACTCTCTGGACCGTCCTGCTCGCCGTGGTCCTCATGTTCGCCCAGGTGATCATCGGCTCGACCCTGCCGTCGCTGTTCCTGGACCGTACGGACCCGCTGCTGCAGCCCCTCGGCGCGCTCGGTGTCACGCTCGCCGCGCTGGCGCTGGTGTGGGCGGTGCGGCGGTTCGTGTACCGGCGGCCGTGGTCGGCGCTGGGCTGGCGGAGGCCGTGGCACATGCTGATCGGCGTGGCCGCGGGCGCGCTGCCGGTGCTCGCCGCTCTCGCGACGGCCGTGGTCGTGGGCGCCGGGACCTGGATGCCGATGGACGCCTCACCCCTGCTGAAGGCGCTGCCGCTCGCCGCCGTCGTGCTCCTGCTCGGGGCGCTCATGGCCACGTCGCTCGGCTTCGCGGCCGGGGCGGCGCGGGTGCGCGGCGGCGGGCTGTGGATGGCGGCCGGCGTGCATTGGGGCTTCCACCTGGCCCTGCGCAGCGCGCCCGTGCAGCCGGAGAGCTTCGGCATCGTGCTCGTGCTGATGGCCGTCGGGTTGACGCTGGCGGGAGCCGTCCTGCTCAGAGGGCAGGGCGTGTTGCGGCCGGACCGCCGGCAAGCGGATCTCAGCAGCCGCAGCTGCGTCTGACCACGAGCGGGGCGTGCGCGGCGGGCGCCTGGAAGGCGGGGTCGAACACGAGCTCGACGGCGTGCTCGGCCATCGCGCGCAGCGGCTGCCGGGTGACCGTCAGGGCCGGGGCCGTGTGGGCGCTTTCCGGGGTGCCGTCGAGGCTGATGAGGGCGAGCTCGTCCGGAACGGCGAGCCCGCAGGCCCAGGCCCCGGACAGGATGCCGATGGCCTGCTCGTCGGTGGCGGTGACCAGCGCCCGCGGCACCGCGTCGTCGGCGACGAGACGGCGGATCAGCGCGTCGGCGTCGGCGCGGGTGTAGGCGCAGCGCAGGAGCAGGGCGTCGGGATCGTCGCCGGCGAGGGCCTGCCACGCGGCCCGGCGCCGGCCGACGGGGCCCCCGTCGTGCGGGCCGGACAGGAAGGCGACGCGTGCGTGGCCGTGCCCGCGCAGGTGCGTGACCGCTTCCTGCGCCGCGTGCCGGTTGTCGGCCTCCACCAGGGGAGCGCGGCCGCCGTCCGGGCCGTGGTGCACGTACACGATGGGGACGCCCGCCGCCTCGGCCTGGGGGGTGACGTCCTCGCCGCCGTCGGCGGAGACGATCACGAGCGCGTCGGCCTGGGCGGCCAGGAACCGGTCCACGAGCCGCCGCTGGCGCTCGGCGGAGTAGCCGGCGTTGCCGATCAGCACGAGCCGGTCGCGCTCGTCCAGCGCCCGTTCGACGTGCCGGGCGAGGTCGCCGAAGTAGGGGTTGGGCGAGTCGGCCAGGATCAGGCCGACCACCCCGGTCGTACGGGAGCGTAGCGCCCTGGCGATGCGGTTGGGGCGGTAGCCGAGCTCGGCCGCCGCGGCCAGGACGCGCTCGCGCGTCGCGGCGGCGACGGCTCGCGGGCCGTCGTTCATCACGTAGCTCACCACCGCGGTCGAGGTGCCCGCCCTGCGGGCCACGTCGGCCATGGTGATCGTCGGCTTGTCTGCGCGTGGTGCCATAGCGGTTTACATTCTCGCATCTAATCGCTTAGATAGGGCCCTGCACAGTATTCTAAACGATTAGATGAGGTTGATCGTGCCGGCTCTTCCCCTGGTCGTCGACACCGACACCGCCTCCGACGACGCCGTGGCCCTGCTGCTGGCCGCCGGCGAGCTGGGCGACCTGCGCGCCGTGACCACGGTCGCGGGCAACGTCCCCGTCGGGGTGGGCACCCGCAACGCGCTCATCTCCCTGGAGGTGGCCGGGCGCCCCGACATTCCCGTCCATCCCGGCTGCGAACGCCCGATGACCCGCCCGTACTCCTCCGCCCAGCAGGTGCACGGACAGGACGGGATGGGCGATCTCGGCCTGCCCGAGCCGTCCCGGGCGCCCGAGGCGGGGCACGCGGTCGACGTCCTGCTGTCCTGCCCGCTCCGGCACCCCGGCGAGCTCACCCTGGTCACCCTGGGCCCGCTCACCAACGTCGCCGCGGCGCTGCTGCGCGACCGCGACCTGTTCACCCGCTACCGCCACGTGTACTGCATGGCCGGAGCCGCCGACATGCGCGGCAACATCTCCGCCACCGCCGAGTACAACGTCTGGGCCGATCCGGAGGCCGCGCGGGTGGTGCTGCAGGCGGCCACGCCGGACAGGGTGACCTGGATCGGCTGGGACGTGTCACGTACCGACGCGGTCATGACCCCGGAGGACCAGCAGCACCTGCGACGGCTCGGCACCCCCGCGGCGACCTTCGCCCACCAGGTCAACCGGACCGTCGCCGCATGGGCCCGCGACGTCACCGGCCTGCCCGGCTACGACCTGCCCGACCCCGTCGCCATGGCGGTGGCCCTGCGGCCCGACCTGGTCGTGGAGCAGGAGCAGGTGTACGCCGACATCGCGCTCGGCGACGAGACGCGCGGCCAGCTGATCATCGATCGCCGCCGCACCGCCCCCGCGCCCAACGTGACGCTCGTACGCCGCGTCGACGAGGCCGGCTTCAAGCACCTGCTGTTCCACACCCTTGCCCCGACCCACCAGGAGGGCCGCCGATGAGCCCCGCGCGCTACGAACTGCACTGCCACCTCGACGGGTCGGTACGGCCGGGCACGGTCGCCGACCTGGCCCGCGACCAGGGAGTCCCCCTCGACGGCCCCGTCGAACGCCTGGTCACCGCCCCCGCCGACTGCGGCAGCCTGACCCGCTACCTGCCCTACATCGACCTGCCGCTCCAGGTGCTGCAGACCCCCGACGCGCTGCACCGCGCGGCCAGGGAACTGGTCGAGGACTGGCACGCCGACGGCGTCGTCTACGGCGAAGCCCGTTTCGCCCCGCAGTTGCACACCCGCCGCGACATGAGCCGGGACGAGGCCGTCCAGGCGGTCGCGGCAGGGCTGGCGGCCGGACGGCAAGCCACGGGCGTCCGTACCGGGCTGCTGCTGTGCTGCCTGCGGCACCAGACGCCCGAGGAGAGCCTCGCCGTCGCCGAGACGGCGTTGCGGCACCGTGACGAGGTGGCCGGGCTCGACCTCGCCGGCGACGAGCGCCTGTACGGCGCGGCGGCGCACCGTCCCGCCTTCGACCTCGCCCACCAGGCCGGGCTTCCGGTCACCGTCCACGCGGGCGAGGCAGCCGGCCCCGGCAGCGTGTGGGAGGCGATCGACGTGCTCGGCGCCCGCAGGATCGGCCACGGCGTCCGGTCCGCGGACGACCAGGCGCTGCTCGAACGGCTGCAGCGTGACGGCATCGCCCTGGAGATGTGCCCGACCAGCAACGTCCAGACGGGCGCGGTCGCCACCTGGGCGGAGCACCCCGCCGCCCGGCTCATGGACCAGGGCCTGAAGGTCACCATCAGCACCGACGCGCGCACCACCTCGGCGACCACGCTGCGTCAGGAGTTCGAGCGCCTGCGCGAGGCGGCCGGCTGGAGGAGCGAACAGGACGAGCTCGCCCAGGCTCACGCGGCCGGCGCGGCCTTCGACGACGCGGGCGGTCCCTGACGCGATCCGCCGTGCGGCGCGGCGACGGTGACGAGGTCCTCCAGAGCGGCCACGTGACAGGCGAAGCTGTGCCGCCCCCATGGCGTCAGCTGGACGTAGGTATGGCTGTGGTGCAGCCCTTGACGCTCGTGCACGCGGACGTACCCGGCCTGGACCAGGAAGGAGAGCTCCCGCCGCAGCCCCGCGTCGTCGACGCCCACCAGGTCCCGCAGGAAGCCGGCCTCCACGCCGGTCGCGGCTGTCAGCGACGCCAGGATCGGCAGCCGGGCCGGGGCGTGCAGGATCTCGTCGAAGAACGCGTTCGCCGGCCGCGCCCGCAGCTCCCGGTGACAGCGCCGCCGGCGGGCCCGGCGGATCGCGGGGTAGGCCGCGAGGCCGGCGACGATGGTCGCCAGGGCGGCGACGGTGGCGGGGAACGGCAGGCCGAGCGCCACGGTGATGACCCGGAAGGCGACGAAGCCCCCGAGGACCCCCGCCACCCAGCTCAGGGCGAGCACGAGGTCGGCGCGGGTGACGTCCCGCTGGACGGGCGGCGTGACCACGAGGGCCGGCGTCACCGCGAACACGACGCACGCGGCCGTACGGGCGGCGATGCCCCAGCCGCCCTGAAGATCGAACGACGTGAACAGCAGGAGGACCGCCGCCATCCCGGGGAGAAGGTGACGAGGGGTGAAGCTGTGGCGGAGATGGCCATCGACGATCGCGCCCTGCAGCCGGCGGATGTCGTGGAGTGCGGATCGGGCGTCATCGGGGCTCATGACCGGTCCTCGCGGAGTGAGACGAGGGACGGCGGGCGTCCCACGGCTTCGTCATTATAGAGCACTCGCTCCGCAATGCTGGGAGCCGCGGTCGCCCGCTCCAGGACCGTGGCCGGCTCGCCGTGGTCTCCCCGGACCACCCGCTCACCGCAGAGGCCACGGTCGACCTCCCGGCGAAGAACGCAGGCCGGGCCCAGCCCGATCTGGCCTGCTCCCGCGCGCGTACGTCGCGGACCTTGCCGATCTGACCGCGTACCATCGGTGCCCGGACACCGGCCTCTGCGACAACTACTCAAAATTCCTCGGAAGAACCGCACGCCTGCGGGCAATCATGGATGTGATCACTGCTCCCGACATCTTCGAGGCCGTCTTCGAAGCCCATTACGAGGAGATCCGGCGCTACATCGGGCGGAGGTCCGGCCCCGAGGTGGCCGAGGATCTCGCCGCGGAGACGTTCCTCGTCGCCTTCAGACAACGTGAACGCTTCGACCCGGCCGTGGGCGGCATCAGGCCGTGGCTGTACGGCATCGCGACCAACCTCATCGGCCGCCACCGGCGCGCCGAGGTGCGGAGATACCGTGCCATGGCCAGGACGGGGCCGCCACCTGACGACGAAGGACACGACCAGCGGATCGTGGACAGGCTCAGCGCGAGCGTGACGGTCGGCCGTCTGGCCGGGGCGCTGGCGCGGCTGTCCAAGGGGGAGCGCGACGTGGTGCTCCTCATCGCGTACGGCGGGCTGAGCTACGACGAGGTGGCGGCGGCGCTCAGGATCGCCCCGGGAACGGTCGCGTCCCGGTTGAACAGGGCCAGGACCAAGCTGCATGAGGTGTTGGGATGAACGAGTTCCAGATCATCGACTCGGTGATGCCCGATCTGCCGCCCTCGTCGGCCGACCAGTTGGCGGCGGCGCGGGAGCGGGTGTTCGCAGGTCCAACGACACCCCCTGTACGGGCGGGCAGGAGGTCGTGGACGGGGACGGCGCTCGTCGCGGCGGCCGTCGCGCTCGTGGTCGGCGCGGTGGTGGTCCTCGTACCCCGACCTGCGGCGGAGCCGGCCGCCGTCACGCCCATGCAGAAACTGCAAGCCGCGGCCGCCGAGCTGGCGGCGACGCCGGAGGCGAAGGGCCGCTACTGGCGGCGAGACACCGAGCAGGTCCAGCGGACGAAGAACGGCGACGGCTACGAGGTCGAGGAACGGGCCAGGGAGGTCCTCGCCTTCGGTCCCGACCGCGAGGTCTACGGCTGGCACGAGCCGATCTCGTCGAAGCCGTACACGGCCGAGGGCCTGAAAACGTGGCGGCAGGACGGCTCCCCCAAGCTGTGCCCGGCGCGGGGGTGCGACAAGAACATGCCCGCGTACTCCTCCAAGGACCTGGACGTGGGACTGGAGCTCGCCGACGGGCTGAAGCCCCCACTGAAGGAACTACGGAACCTCCCCAAGGAGCCGGCGGCGCTCAGGGCGCGGCTGCTGGAAAGCTACAACCCCCGGGTGACCGAAACCGGGCGCGAGCCATGGCTCCAGGGGGCCGCCGCGCGGCTCATCAGCTCTCCGGCGACGCCCGGCACCAGGGCTGCCGCCTACCTTCTCCTGGCGAACGCGCCAGGCATCAAGGTCGTGGACGCCGTTCCCGGAACGTTCGGGCTCGACGGGCTTGCCCTCCAATCCAAGGAGGGGCAGATCGTGATCGACCGCAGGACCGGCCAGCTGCTCGGCAGACAATGGCTGACTCCCGGCGGCGTCGCCTGGAGGGCCGAGCTCGTCAGGAAGGCGGGCTGGAGTGACGTACGACCGGTGCCGCCTGCCAAGTGCGTCCGCTGTACGACCCGGCTCTAGAACCCGCTCACTGGTGGAAGCGGGTGGTCTCTTCGAGGGCGGCGCGGCCGGTCACTACGGCGCTGCCCGGCGCGTCGGGGTTCTGATAGCCGAAGGAGACGCCGAAGAGCAGCTTGCGGTCACGCACCCCGAGGTGATCGCGCACGGTGTCGGCGTAGAAGCTGAGCAGTCCCTGGGGGCAGCTCGCGATGCCGTAGGCCGCGAGGGCGAGGAGCAGGGTCTGGCCGTACATGCCCAGGTCGGCCGCCATCCGGGCCTCGGCGTTCGACGGCAGGAAGAGCAGGGCGACGTGCGGGGCGCCGTAGAAGCGGAGGCTGTCGGTCTGGTAGGCGTCACGGGCCGCGTGGTCGTCGCGTGCGATGCCGAGGGCGCTGTACATCGTCGCGCCGAAGGCGCGGCGCCGGTCCGCGTGGACGCCGGTGTAGAGGTCGGCGCTGTAGGGGAAGTCGGTGGACAGCGCGCCGCGGGCGTGGGCCGCCAGCAGCGCCTCGCTGAGCGCGTCGCGGGCGGCGCCGCTCACGACCTCGATGCTCCACGGCTGGGTGTTGGTGTTGGAAGGTGCCGCGCCGGCCAGCGAGAACACGGCGCGCAGCACGTCATCGGGCACGGGGTCGGGGCGGAACGCGCGGACCGAGCGCCGGTCCCGGATCAGCCGTTCGGCGTATTCGGGCAGCAGAACATCGGTGGACATCGCTCTCCTTCTGGTCAGTGCGACAGGAACGAGTCGAGCAGCCTGTCGACGGCGGTCACCAGGCCGGTGGCCGAGCGGTCGGGGTCGAAGATCTGGCTGGTGATGTGGGCGCCGTCGACCAGCATCTGGATGAGGTAGGCGACCTGCCCGGGATCGGTCACCGGCAGCGGCTCGACGAGCTCGGTGAAGAGTTCGAGGTAGTGGTGCTTCTGTTCCTGGGCCGCCACGCGCACCGGATGCGTCCGGTCGGGGAACTCCACGACGACGTTCGCCAGCGGGCACCCGCGATGTCCGGGCGCCGTGATGGCCTCGGCGATCCCCGCGACCACGCGGCGCAGTTGCGCGCGCGGGTCGTCGGGGCAGGCCGCGCGGACCGCCTCGATGACCTCGCGCGGCGAGATGCCCCGTTCCCGCAGGTACGCCACCGCCAGCTCGTCCTTCGACCTGAAGGCCCGGTAGATGCTCGGCTTGCCCACCCCTGACCGCTCGGCGATCTCCGCGACGCCGGTGCTGCGGACGCCCTCCTGGTAGAAGATCTCGCGGGCGGCGTCCCAGACGCGTTCCCCCGCCGGTGTCAGGCCCATCCCGGCCACTCCTTCGCTGCGTACCGATCGGTACGAGCACCGTACCGATCGGTACACCTCTCCGTCAACAGACGCCGGATCGGCGGAGGCGAGAGGGAGGGCCTGGTTTCGCGCCGTTCACGTCATCGAAGGCTCAGCGGGCTTGGTGGCACTCAGGACGCCGAACATCAATCCCACTCGACCTCGGTGAGCGGTGACAGGAGAAGTGGCGGAATCCCGTGCAGCCCGCTCCAGTCGGGAGGCGAGCTGCGGGCCGTCCACCTTCGGCCTCCTCCAAGGTGTTCACATTCTGTCGGCCAGGAGCTGGGCGAACAGGCCCGGGCGCTGCAGGGGTATGCCGTGGCCGCATCGCGGTACGGAGATCATCTCGCTGCCCGGGAGGGAGTCGTGGATGGTGCGTGCGGAGGTGTGCATGAGCTTCCGCTCACGCTCGCCCACCATCACCAGTGCCGGGTTCTTGAAGTCGGCCCAGCCGGCGGGGAGGGTGAAGCGGATGTTCTCGCCGACGCCCGCGAGAAGAGTCTCACGGCTTGTACGAGCGCTGTCGCGGACGTAGTCGGCCAGGAGCTCGTCCGGGATGAACAATTGCTTCGCCTGGAGCTTCGCGAACCACCGCTGTCGTGCGAGCGGTGCGGTCGCGGCGAGGAGCCCGAGGGTCGCCTGCGGGAACCGGAGAGGCCGCGCCTGCGCGCTCACGACGACGGCGCTGGTGACGAGATCGGGCCGGGCCGCGGCGAGGAGGATCGTGAGCTGCGCGCCCAACGAGAACCCGGCGACCGTCGCGCCGTGCGGCGCGCGTTCCTCCAGGACCCTCGCCAGGGCTTGGACGGTCACCTCGTGTGATCGATACGGCTCCGCCGCGCTGCTGCCGTGGCCGGGGAGATCGGGGATGATCACGCGGGCTTTCGTTCCGAGCCGTTCCAGCGCCGGACGCCACATCCATCCCGCGACGCCGCCACCGTGCAGCAGCAGGAGGGGAGGAGCGTGTGCGTTTCCGGCTTCACGGACATACATGCACCTCATCCTCCCACCGCCGACGAAGCCGGACGGGTGCCGCTCGTCTCAGCGACTGGAGCGATCGAGCCGGGGGAGTGGACCTGCGCAAGAACGGCGCGGTCACGGAGACGCACGGTCTGACCACGCTCCGGGCTCGCCAGTTGAGAACGCTGTCGATGGCGCGACGGCCGGAACGCGCAGGTCACAGGGCTCCGACAGGCCATTACGGTCAATGTCCAGACATAGGTGATCTTGTCGTTGTAATGTCCTCTGCGGCATTTCCCACGACCGCCGACGAAATCGAGGAACAAGCACGTGATCCGACGCCCCAAGGCATGGTTGACCGCAACGGCCGTCCTCCTCACCACTGTCATCGCGCAGCCCGCCGCCGCCGATGACGCGAGCAGCCAGGCGGCCGTCGTGCGGCCGGTTTCCGGCGTCAGCCCGCTGCCCGCCGACTGCGGCGGGCCCCCGGCCGACGGCTACGTCCTCAACCCGAACACCGAGGTCCTGCCGTCGCTCGCGGTGGACCCGAAGCGGCCGCAGCGCCTGGTCACCGTGTTCCAGCAGGACCGCTGGAACCGCTACGGCAGCAACGGCGCGCTCGCCGCGGTGTCGGAGGACCGCGGCCTGACCTGGAAGACCTCCACGAACCTGCCCGCCTTCTCCCGCTGCAACGGCGGCACGCCGGCCAACGGCGGCGACTACGACGTCACGACGGACCACTGGGTCACGGTCACCCCGTCCGGCGCGGCGATCGCCGCGTCGTTGTCGATGTCGCGCGCCGGCGACGTGACGGCCATCCTGGTGTCCCGGTCCGCCGACGGCGGCCGCACCTGGGGCGCGCCGGTCACGCTGCAGCGCGACGACGACGTGCGCTTCTTCAACGACCGCCCGTCGGTGACCGCCGACCCCTACCGGCCCGGCGTCGTGTACGCGGTGTGGGACCGCATCGACGACCAGTCGACCGACACGGCGCCGAACTGGGTCCAGCCGGTCTACCTGGCCAAGTCGACCGACGACGGGCGTACGTGGACCACGAGCAAGGTGTTCGACGTGCCGGCCAACAGCGGCGTCATCGGCACCCAGCTGGTCGCGCTCCCGGACGGCACGCTGCTGATCGGCATGCACCACGAGACCACCGACGAGGGCTTCACCCAGGTCATCCGCTCCACCGACGGCGGCCGGACCTGGTCGGCGCCGACCCTGAACGTCCCGGCCCCGATGGCGGTCGGCCCCCGCATCCCCGACCCGGACAACTCGGGCGATCCCATCCGTAACGCGGCCCTGCCGCTGCTGGCCGCCCAGCCGGGCACCCGGACGGTCCACCTCGTCTGGCCGAGCCAGGCCGCCGACGGCACCTTCCACGTGGCCTACGCGCGATCGGCGGACGGCGGGCAGACGTGGTCCAGCCCGGTGCGGGTGGACAGGACGCCCACGGGTTCGGCCGCCGTACCGGCTGTGGCCGTGTCCAGGACGGGCACCGTGGCGGTCACGTACTACGACTTCCGCAACAACACCCCCGACGCCGGCCTGCCCACCGACGTGTGGGCCGTGACCTGCGCGAGCAACTGCACGCGGGGCGGCTCGTGGCGTGAGCAGCACCTCGAGGGCCCGTTCGACGCGCGCAAGGTCCCGCTGACCAGCGTGGGACGCCTGCTCGGCGACTACACGGGCCTGGTCTCGACCGGCGACGGCTTCACCGCCGTGTACGGCGTGACCACCGGCGACGCCGCCAACCCGGTGGACCTGCACAGCGCGGTCTTCTCCCGCTGAGCGACGCCGCCCGCCCGGCGACGGGGTTCCGGTCACCAGCCGGAACCCCGCGCCCGGCCTACGGGAACTGCGTCCAGGCCTTGACGACGTGGCAGCCCTGGGAGTCGCCGGAGACCGTGGAGGCAGGTCCCGACTGGCCGGAGGCCTTGGTGACCCAGGGGCCGACCACTGTCCTCGTGTAGGGGTAGTGCGCCGAGTTGCACGTGGCGGCCACCCGGTAGCTGCCGAAGCCGCTGGCGCAGAACGCCCCCGCCACGTTCGTCGTCGTGTTCACCGAGCTGAAGCAGTTCCAGACTTCGGCGTGCGCGGGGGCGGCGAGTCCGGCGAGGACCATCGCGCCGCCCGCCGCCGCGGCCAGCATCTGTGCGAACCTTCGCATCGCGTCTCCTTCGCGTCCTTCTCCAGGGCTGACGCGCTTCATCCTTCAGCGGCCGCGGGGCCCGGCCCAGGGCGCGGGGAGGACATCTGCCGGGCGTTTCAGGGTGACGCCGTGCGGATGACGCGGCTCCCGACGAGGGACGAGACGCCGAGGGTGACGCCCGTCCCGATCAGGATCGTGAGCGCGTACGGGAGGGGCGCGGCCGCCGCCAGCGGGTTGCCCGTCTTGACGAGGGCGAAGGGGAGGACGCTGAGAAAGGCGCCCCCGCTGCCGGCGGCGACGCTGACGGCGGTGGCCGCGGCCATCTCCCCGACCAGCATGCGGTGGGTCTGGGCGCGGGTCGAGCCGATGAGGGACATGACCGCGAACTCGGCACGCCGCCGGGTGATGGACGCGACGAGGTTGTTGGTGAGGGCGATGCCCATGAACGCCGCGATCAGGGCGACGACGAAGTAGTTGATCGAGGCGAGGACCTGGCCCGTGCCGTCCGTCGTGCCGGCCGAGTTCTCGATGCCCTGCATGCTGAGCGTGCCCGCGGCGACGCCGACGAAGAGGGTGAGGAAGGTGACGGCCGGGCGTACCCGGTCGGGTGCGGCGGAGAGGTTGATCGCGGCCAGATGGGAGGAGGCGGCGCCGTCCGCCCCGCGGAAGGCTCTGAGCGTGGCGTTCGCCGCGGCGACCAGCTCGGGCGCGAGGACGCACAGGCCGACGGCGACGAGCACGCAGCCAGGCCCGGTCATCGCCGTCGTACGGACGTCGGCCGGGTCCATGCCGAGCACCGCGGCCGAGGAGCCGAGACCGGCGACGATCGTGCTGACGGCGGCGAGGCGGCGGCGGCCACCTGGGCGCCGTCCCGTACGGCGGCGCGGGGGCGGGGCCGCGTCGGCGACGGGGCTGCGGCGGGCGAGGGCGCGGCTGCCGATCCAGGCGGCGAGCACGCTCGCGGCCAGCACGACGAGCACGCCGAGTACGGGCAGGAGCACCCCGGGCGCGTAGACCGAGGCCGGGTCGGTGAGCCCGGCCGAGCGGATGCCGCGCATGACGGCCCAGCCGACGAGGTGGCCGCCGGCCAGGCCGGGCAGGGCCGCGACGGCCGAGACGGCCGCCGTCTCGATGACGAGCAGGCGCTGGACCTGGTGCGGGCTCGCGCCGATGAGACGGAGGCCGGCGATCTCCCCGGCCCGCCCGCCGAGCGCCACGCTGATCGTCGAAACCATCGCGAACAGGACGATCGCGATGACCCAGCCCCCCATGATGAGCGGGAACTGCACCAGGAAGGCACGGTCGGCGGCGGCCGTGCCGGCGGCCAGCCCCGTGCCCAGCAGGCTCGTCATGGCCGTGACCAGGATCATGCCGACGAGCGCCACGAGACCGGTGGCGACCGCGCCGGCGCGGTGATGCGCGAAGGAGCGGATGGCGAGCTTGAGCATCAGTTCACCGCCGCCTCGTTCGCGGCCTGCTCCGCAGACTCGACCAGGACGGCCATCCGGCCGGCGACCTGCTGGGCGCTCGGACGCGGGAGGTGGTCGACGATCCGCCCGTCGGCGAGGAAGAGGACGACGTCGGAGTAGGAGGCGGCGACCGGGTCGTGCGTGACCATGATGATCGTCTGGCCGTGGTCCGCCAGCTCGCGCATGAGGCGGAGCACCTCCCTGGCGCTGCGGATGTCGAGGGCGCCGGTCGGCTCGTCGGCGAAGACGATGTCCGGCTCGGTGATCAGCGCCCGGGCGACCGCGACGCGCTGCTTCTGGCCGCCGGAGAGCTGATGGGGACGGTGACCGCCCCGGTTGCCGAGCCCGACGCGGGTGAGCAGCCCGTTCGTGCGGGCCGGATCGGTCCTGCGGGCGTCGAGGCGTAGCGGGAGCTCGACGTTGTCGACGGCCGACAGCGCGGGCAGCAGGTTGAACGACTGGAACACGAACCCGACGCGGCGCCGGCGCAACCGGGCGAGCTGGGTCTGGTCGAGCCCGCTCAGGTCCTGCCCGTCGAGCTCGACGGCGCCCGAGGTCGGCCGCTGCAGCCCGGCGGCGCAGTGCAGGAGAGTGGTCTTGCCGGAGCCCGAGGGCCCCATGATCGCGATGAAGGACGACCTGGGGACGTCGAGGTCGATGCCGCGCAGCGCGTGCACGGGCCCGGCCTCGCCCGGATATTCGCAGTGCAGGGCGCGGATGCGGAGCAGGGGCGGGGCGAGGGTGGCCGGGGTGGAGTACGGGGTCATGCGGTTCTCCCGAGGATGTGAACGATCAGCTTAAATGAACGTTTCAAACGAACGTTTATTTGATACGGTAGGGGATGTGAGTGCGAAGGACAAGCTGCTGACGGCGGCCCGCGACTGTCTGCTGACGAAGGGGTATGCGCACACGACCGTGCGCGACCTGGTCGCGGCGTCGGGGGCGAACCAGGCGTCGATCAACTACCACTTCGGGTCCAAGGAGCAGTTGCTCACCCGGGCCCTGCGCGATCTCAACGCGGAGTGGGGCGAGCTGCTGTTCGCGGTGCTCGCGGAGCCCGGGGGCGAGGAGGCCCTGTGGGGCCGGATCATCGAGTCGATCCAGGCCAACCGGTCGCTCTGGTTCGTGAACTTCGAGTCCGTCGCGTCGGCGCGGCAGGACGAGGAGATCCGCGCCATGATCGCCGGCGGCCAGGAGCTGGCCCGGGCGTCGCTGGCGCGGGCGTTCGCGGGGCTCGGGCCGGAGAGCGATCCGGCGCGGGTCCAGGCGGTCGGGTCGCACTACTATGCCCTGCTGGTGGGGCTCGCCGCGCAGTGGATCACCGATCCCGAGCGTGCGCCGTCGGCGGCGCAGTTCGTCTCCCGAAGCTAGAGAGCCGCTGGCACACTACTCTGTGGCACTGTATAGTGGTACTCGGTGCTACTGAGTACCTGGAGATCGAAGAGGGTGTGCGATGGACGGCCTGACGGAGATGCTGAAAGGCACGCTCGAAGGCTGCGTGCTCGAGATCATCGGCAGCGAGGAGACCTACGGCTACGCCATCACGCGCCGGCTGAACGAACTCGGCTTCGCCGACGTCGTCGAAGGGACCGTCTACACCATCCTGCTGCGGCTGGAGAAGAACGGGCTCGTCCAGGTGACGAAACGACCGTCCGGGGTGGGCCCGCCGCGCAAGTTCTACGCGCTCAACGACGCGGGACGCGCGGAGCTCGCGACCTTCTGGGCGAAATGGGAGTACATCACATCACGGCTCGACAAGCTCAAGGAGGGCGGGAGATGAACTTCTGGGACACCATCACCGGCAACGACATCACCAGGGACTGGAAGGCGCTCGAAGTCCGGGCCGCGGCATTGCCGGCCGACCACCGGGCGGCGTGGGAAGAGATCAAGGGACATGTCTCCCTCTACTCGGACTTCACCGGCCGCAACCTGATGCCGATTCTCGACGGTGCTCTGGCGCTGCTCGAAGAGACGGCGGCCGACGGGCAGAGCATTCACGAGGTGCTGGGCGACGACATCGCGGGCTTCTGCGCGGCGCTGGCCGGCGGAAGAGGGGCCCGGAACTATCGCGACCGGTGGCGCGAGCAGTTGAACAGGAACGTGGCGAGGAAACTGGGCCGGCTGGGAGGCTGACATGAGCATCCGGGACATCATCGAGGGCAAGAAACAGTGGCGGGCGCACATGGCGCGCGTCAAGGCGCTCCCGCCGGACTACCAGGTCGTCTACAAGGAGATGCAGAGGTACTACTTCAAGGTCGGACCGGTCGATCTGGTCGGCGGGTCCCTGCTCTCGGGGATCGTCGACTTCTTCGAGGAGGGCGTCGCGGACGGCAAGGGAGTCCTGGAGCTCATCGGCGACGACGTCGCCGCCTTCGCCGACGACCTGATCAAGGACTCGCGCACCTACGCGGACATCTACCAGGAGTCCATCAGCGGCAAGGCCGGGAAGTGACGGCGGCCCGCCGCCGCCTCACTTCCCGTCGTCCTCGCCGCTGAGCCGGCGGAGGGCGTCCGGCAACCCGTGCGGGTGCGGGTGGCGCAGCGGCCCCGCGCCCGGATCCTCGCGCAGCTCCTTCACCAGCGCCGCGCAGAGCAGGAGCATGACGAGCACGAACGGCAGCGCGACCAGGATCGTGGCCTGCTGCAACGCCTCCAGCCCACCGGCCAGCAGCAGCACCAGCGCGATCGCCCCGACCAGCACCCCCCACATCACCACCAGGGGCCGGGGCGGGTGGAGCGAGCCCCGGCTGGAGAGCGAGCCGAGCACCAGGGAGGCCGAGTCCGCGCTGGTGACGAAGTAGAGCGCGATGAGGAGCGCGGTGATCGCGGTGGCGAGCGTGGCGAGCGGCAGCTGGCCGAGGAGCGCGAACATCGCCGCCTCCGCCCCTTCCGCGATCTTCCCGGTGAAGTCGGCCGCGCCCGACAGCTGCATCCGTACGGCGCTCCCGCCGCTGATCGAGAACCAGAGCACGCTGGCGCCGGAGGGGATGAGCAGCACGCCGACGACGAACTCGCGGATCGTCCGGCCCCGGGAGACCCGGGCGATGAAGGCGCCCACGAACGGCGCCCAGGACATCCACCACGCCCAGTAGAAGATCGTCCACGTGCCGAGCCAGTTCTTGTCGACGAACGCCCCCGTCCGCGACGCCATCGCGAGCAGGTCGTTCAGGTAGCCGCCGAGCGAGGCGGGGATCAGGTCGAGCACCGCCACGGTCGGGCCGAAGACGAAGATGAACAGGGCCAGCAGGGCGGCCAGATAGACGTTGAGCGTGCTGAGGACGCGCACGCCGCGATGCACCCCGCTGGCCGCCGAGACGACGAACCCGGCCGTCAGGACGACGATGACGATCACCTCCAGCCGCCGCCCGCCGAGCCCGAACAGCTCGTTGACGCCGTACCTCACCTGGAGCGTCCCCAGCCCCAGGCTGGTCGCGGTGCCGAAGACCGTGGCCAGGACGGCCAGTAGATCCAGCATGCGCCCCACCACCGGCCTGGGCCGGCCCCCGAACAGCGGGGTGAACGCCTCGCTGAACCGGTTGCCCCGCCCCTTGCGGAAGGTGGAGTAGGCCAGGGCCATGCCGGTGATCGCGTAGATCGCCCAGGGGTGCAGGGTCCAGTGGAACAGGGAGTACTCCATCGCGGTGCGCGCGGCCTGGGGCGAGCCCCCCACGAGACCCAGGTCGGGCGGCGGGCTGAGCAGGTGGGTCAGCGGTTCGGCGACGCCGTAGAACATCAGCCCGATGCCCATCCCGGAGCTGAACATCATCGCGGTCCAGGCGAGATTGGTGAACTCCGGTACGTCGTCGTCCGCGCCGAGCCGGATCCTGCCGAACCGGCTGAGCGCGAGCACGACGGCCAGCACCAGGAAGAAGTCGGCGGCCACGACGAACAGCCAGCCGAGGTTGCCCAGCACCCACCCGAGCGCGGCGCTGCCGGCCGTGGCCAGCGACTCGGTGAAGATCGCGCCCCACAGCATCACCGCCACCAGCAGCCCCACGGCGACGGCCAGCAGGGGGAGGTCGGGTCGGGTCGGGCGCATCGTGCCTCCGGGATCATCACGTCAAGTGAGGTGAGTACTCCCCTGAGTGCATGCCGGCGAACCGCGAGGGCCTCACGGCGCGTCCCGTCCGGACAGCTCCCGCTTGCGGCGCAGCAGCGCGGCCCGCCGGACGTGAGCCCGTACGACGAGGACGGCGGACACGGCGGTGACGACCGCGCCGGTCGCCAGGGCGGGAGCGAGGCCCGCGCCCCGCTGCACGGCCGCCACCACGATGATCACAGTGGTGGCGACCGACGCGGCCAGGGCGAACCACCCCGCGACCACCCGGTCCAGCGCCAGCAGCGGCGTGCGCCGGGTGACCAGCCAGCCACCGTACCCGGCCCAGGCCAGGCACACCAGGGTGAACACGGCGAAGGCCAGACGGGTACGGCCCGGCAGCGCGGCCGGCTCGGTCGCCCACAACGACCCCGCGCACACGGCTCCGGCCAGCCCGCTCACCAGGGCCACGACACCGCGCAGCCGCCGCCACGGCGACAGCACCGGCGACAGCCGGCCGATCATCTCGTCGGCGGACAGGTTCGGCTCGTCGTTCATCGCTTCGATCCCTTCTCCGTCAGGTGGTCGCGCAGCAGGCGACGGGCGCGGTTGAGGCGTGACTTGACCGTGCCGACCGGCACGGCGCAGATCTCGGCGCAGTCCTCCAGCGACAGGTCCTCCAGGTAGAACAGCACCAGGACCTCCCGCTCCCGTACGGGCAGGCGGGACAGGGCGGCGATCAGCGTGGCGCGCTCCACCACGACGCCGGCGGCGTCCTCGGTGACCGGCTCCTGCTGCGCGCCGGCCTCGGCCACGCTGTACTCCTGGCGCAGCCGGTCGGTCACGGCCCGCCTGGCGATCGTGAACAACCAGGGCGCGAACCGCCCCGGCTCCCTCAGCCGCGGCAGCCCGCGGATCACCGCCAGCCAGACCTCCTGGGTCACGTCGTCGGCGCGTTCCGCGCCCAGCATCCCGCGCACGTACGTCCGCACCGGCTCGTGCCAGGAGCGCACCAGCTCGGTGAGCGCGTCGTGCTCGCCGAGCTGGCAACGCACGATCAACAGCTCGTCGGTCATCCCGTCCTCCCGTCGTTCACCGGTACAGTCGGGAAACCCGGCCGCCAGGTTCACGTCAGCAAGGCGGCCGGTAGGCCGGGCCCGGCAGGTAGTGCCGCCATTCGGCCGGCGTGATCGCGGGGAACGCCAGCGCGCAGACGTCCCGGGCGGCCCGGTCCGCGTCGGTGCCCCACAGGCGTACGGTCGAGTCGGCGCCGCCGGTGGCCAGGACGGTTCCGCCGGGCGCGAAGGCCACCGCGTTCACGCTGTCCGCGTGGCCGGTGAGCGCGGCCGAGGCGACCGGCCGGGCCGGGTCGGCCACGTCCCACAACCTGGCGGTGCCGTCGTCGCTCGCGGTCGCGAGCACCCGCCCGCCGGCCTGGAACGCCACCCCGGTCACGTTGCCGGTGTGCGTGCCGAGGGCCGCCACGGGTGCCGGGTGCGCGGGGTCGTCCATCCGCCACAGCCGGGCGGCGCGGTCGGCGCCGCCGGTGGCGAGGACGCGCCCGTCGCCGCGGAAGGCGAGCGCGAGCACGCCCTTGTCGTGCGCCCGCACGGCGGCGAGGGCGCGCGGGCGGGCCGGGTCGGTCACGTCCCACAGCCGCACCATGCGGTCCCCGCCGCCGGAGGCGAGCATCCGCCCGTCCGGGGCGAAGGCGAGGGCGTTGACGGCGTCGCGGTGCCCGGCGGCGCGGGCGAGCAGGCGGGGACGGCCCGGGTCGGCCACGTCCCACAGGCCGACGTCGAACTTCTCGCCCGCGAGGGCCAGGGTGCGGCCGTCGGGGGCGAGCGCCAGGGCGAACACGTTGCCGGTGCCGGCGTCCCACCGCTTGAGCAGGCGCGGACGGGCGGGATCGCGTACGTCCCACAGGGCCGCGGTGAAGTCGAGGCTCGCGGTGGCCATGAGCCGGCCGTCGGGGGAGAAGGCGATGGCCATGACGACGTCCGGCTGGGCGTCCAGGACGGCGAGCGGACGGGCGGGCCCGGCGCCGGACACCGCCCACAGCCTGGTCCTGCGGTAGCTGCCGGTGGCGAGGACGCGGCCGTCGGGCCGGTAGGCGAGCGCCGTCACGTCGCCGTTCTGGCCGGCCAGGATCGGCCGGCGCAGGTCCCACACGCGGAGGGCGTCGTCCCCGCCGCCGCTGACGAGGGATGCCCCGTCGGGGTGGAAGGCCACGGTGTAGACGGTGCCGGAGTGCCCGGCCAGCACGGCGGGGTCGCGGTCGCCGGCGTCCTGCGGGTCCGACACGTCCCACAGCCGTACGGTGCGGTCGTAGCCGCCGGTGGCCAGCGTGCGCCCGTCGGGGGAGAACGCGACGGCGACGACGCCGTTCTCGTGCCCGGTCAGCGTGGCCAGGTGGCGTACGTGCCGGGGATCGCCGAGGTCCCACAGGCGTACGGTGTCGTCGAAGCCGCCCGTCGCCAGCAGCCGGCCGTCGCGGCTGATCGCGGCGGCCAGCACGTCGCGGGTGTGCCCGGTCAGGCTCGGCAGCCGCCGCGGCCGGCGCGGGTCGGTGATGTCCCACAGGGACACCTGTTCGGCGGAGGCGGTGACGACCATGGTCCGGCCGTCCGGGCTGACGGTCACCGACGACAGGGGCGCGGGGCCGGCGTCCACCGTGGCCAGGGGGCTTGGGTGGCGCGGGTCCGTGACGTCCCACAGCCGGGCCGTACGGTCGTAGCCGGCCGTCGCCACGGTCCCGCCGTCGGGGGTGAAGGCCACGCCGATGATGCCCTTCGTGTGCCCGGCCAGCGTCGCGACCTGGGCCGGGCCGCCGGGCGCGGTCATGTCCCACAGCCGCGCCGTCGTGTCGTTGCCGCCGGTGACGAGGGTGCGGCCGTCCGGGCTGTACGCCGCCGCGGCGATGCCGGAGGGATCGCCGGTCACCGTGGACAGCGCGGCCGGGCGGAGCCGGTCGGCCACGTCCCACGAGCGCAACGTCCCGTCGAGGCTCACGCTGGCCAGGCGGCGCCCGTCGGGGCTGAACTCCGCGGCGTACACGGCGTCGGTGTGCCCGCCGGCCACGGTCGCGTACGGATTGGCGAGCGCGCTGAGCAGGGCGCCGCGCGAGTCCGCCGTCGGCGTGACCCGGTGGGCGGCGAGGGCGAGCTGCGCGGCCAGCGCCGGGTTGCCGGCCCGCAGGGCGATCGCGTCGTCGGCGGCCTTGCCCGACAGGGCCGTGTCGCGCTGCCGGCCCGCCAGCAGTTGCTGGCGTACCGCGACCACCACGGCGGTGCCGCTCAGCACCAGCAGCACGGCCAGGACGGCGGCCAGCCCGCGCAGGCGGCGGCCGGCGCGGCGTTCGGCGTCCGCCTGCGCGCGCTGGAGCGCGAGGGAGGCGTCCAGGAACTCGCGGGCCAGGCGGCCGGGCGCGCTGTGGCCGCCCACCCGGTCGGCCCAGGCCGCGGCGACGGCCAGGCGGGTCCCCCGGTAGAGGACGTCCTGCGTACGGCCGGCCCTGTCCCAGGCGGAGGCCGCGGCGGCGAGGTCGCGGCCGACGGGCAGCCCGGCCCGGTCCTCCTCCAGCCAGGAGCTCAGCTCGGGCCAGGCCGACAGCAGCGCCTCGTGGCTGATGCGCACGCCGTCGGCGTCTACCGTGATCAGGCGTTCGGTGACGAACCGGCCGAGCACGTCCTCGACGTCGGCGGAGCCGGGGCCGGAGTGCAGCTCGGCGAGCAGTTCGGGAAGTCGCAGGCGGCGGCGGGTGGTCGCGGTGTCGGGCGCGATGTGGGCCAGCGTGAGGAACAGCCGCCGCGCCAGCGCCTGCTGCGTCCCGGTCAGCGACCGGTAGACCTGGTCGGCGGTCTCCGCGACTGCGCCGTCGATGCCGCCGGCCTCGCGGTAGGCGGCGATGCTCAGGATGCGTCCCTGGCTCTTGCGCCAGGCGGACCACAGGGCGTGGGACACCAGCGGGAGCGCGCCGGCCTCGTGGGCCTCGCCGTCGCCGCGCCCGGCCGGCGCGACCTCGCGCAGCACCAGCTCGACCAGGCCCTTCTCCAGGTCGACGCCGGCCTTGAGCGCCGGTTTCTCGATGGCGTCGCGTAACTCGCGCTCGTTCATCGGGCCGAGGGTGACCTGCCCGTCCTGGAGGGCGGCCAGCAGCGCCGGGTGGCGCATCGCGTGGGCGTAGAAGTCGGCGCGCAGGCCGAGCACCACCGGTCCTGCGGCGCCCGCCGCGCACACCGCGTCGATGAACCGGCGCTGCTCCCCGGCGTCCTCGCAGAGGGTGAAGACCTCCTCGAACTGGTCCACGATCAGCACGTCGGCACGGGGGTCGCGGGCGGCGAGGGCGTCGAGCGGGCGGGGGCCGGGGGTGAACGTCCCGACCCGCCGGCCGGCGGCGGTCAGCGCGGCCGCCACGCCCGCCCGCAGGAGCGAGGACTTGCCCGATCCGGAGGCGCCGACCACGACCAGGGGCCGGGCGGGCGCCGGTGTCCGGGTCAGCTCGGCGACCAGCCGCGCGGTGACCTCTTCGCGGCCGAAGAACCAGTCGGCGTGCTCGCGCGCGAAGCCGGCCAGCCCCCGGTACGGCTCCGGGCCGGCGGGACGGGGGCCGGGCCGGCGGCGTACCCGCAGCCAGGCCGCCAGCCACTGCTCCAGGGCGGCCTCGTCGGTGACCGCGCACCCGCGCAGCACCTTGACCAGCAGCTCGCGCGAGGAGGTGGCGGGCAGCCCGCGCCCGGCGAACCAGTCGCCGATGGTGCCGCTCTGCCCGCCGGTCGCGGCGGCGAGTGCGCGTACGGAGATACCGGCGCGCTCGCGGAGCCGGCTGAGCGCCGCGGCGAACTCCTCGCGGGTGGTGATGAGGGCGGGAGCGGGGGGATCGCCGGGCGGCGGATGCTGCTGCATCGAGCGTCTCCTCAAGGTCTCCGCGGGGGGCGGTGTACGGAGTTGTACGGGTAATTGGCGGCCGCTCCATCCGTCGCCGGAGGCGTTATTGAATTCTGGCATGAGGAGATATGGGCGAGGGTGGCGTACGTGGTTTCCGGCGAGGTCGCGAGCCTTTCGAGAGCCATTTACGGAAATGTCGCCTAAAGCAGACAAATGCCATTGAGGAAAGCGCGGAGAAAGCGGGTAACCATGGACATCGAGGTGCTGACCCTCGCCGGGGTCGTGGCCGAGGCCGTCGTACAGGCGATGGTCGCCGACGGCTGGACGGCCGCGCGCACCAGGATCGCCCGCGTTCTGGGCGGCGGCGATCCGCAGCGGGTGCCCGCCGAGGAGGCGGCGCTGGAACGCTCCAGCCAGGCGCTGCGCGGCGACACGATCCCCGCGTCCGTCCTGGCGGGCCACTGGCAGGGACGCATCGTCGAGCTGCTGACGAGCCGGCCGGAACAGGCGGGCGAGATCGCGGCCCTGCTCCGCGAGCTCCAGGGCGGCGCCACGGGGGCGGCGCAGGTGCGCTTCGGCGGCCACAACAACGGCAACGTGATGATCGGTGACCACAACACCGGCAACGTCCGCCCCTGACGTGCCGGTGGAAGGCGAGGAGAAGTGGCAGCGCGCGACACCGGTCACGTGAGCTTCGGCGGCGACAACAACGGAGCCGTGTTCATCGGTGACCACAACACCGTCCACTACACCGAGGAACGTACGATCATCGCCGCGCGCGAGGGCGGCCCGGTGCCGGTGCGCCGGCGGGAGCACCCCGACCCGCGCTGGCTGCCGCGAGGCGCCGCGGACCTCGTCGGCCGCGACCGCGAGCTGACCCGCATCCGCGACCTGCTCGCCGAGCGCGGCGCGCCCGTGCTGGTCCACGGGCCGCCGGGCATCGGCAAGACGGCGGTGCTGAGCCGTGTCGCGCGCGACGCGGCCGACGCCGGCGAGGACGTCGTCTGCCTGTCGGCCGCCGGGCTGGAGACCGAGGACATCGTCCAGGAGCTGTTCGAGGCCTGCTACGACAGCCCCGGCTACCTGCCGCCGCCCGAACGGCTGCGCCGGCTCATGGGCAGAGTACGGGCGCTCGTCGTGATCGACGACTACGAGGGCTCGGCCGAGTCGCTGGAGCGGCTGCTCGACGCCACCCCCGGCGTCGGCCTGCTCCTCGCCTCGACCCGGCGGCTCCTGGGCGCGGAGGGGTACGTCCTGCCGCTCGGCGGCCTGGCAGAGGCCGACGCGGTCGCCCTGGTCACGGAGGAGGCGGCCGGCCCGGACGGCGCCATGACGGGGGAGGAGGCCGACGCCGTACGCGAGCTGTGCCGGGCGGCGAACGGCCATCCGCGCACGCTCCTGCAGGCGGCCGCCCTGATGCGGGCCTCCGGGGTGCTGTCCGTGGCGGCCGATCCGGACACCGCCGCCCGCGCCCTGGTTGCGTCCCTGGACGGCGACGCGTCGGCGGCGCTTCGCGCGCTGGCCGCGCTGCCCGGGGTGCCGGTCGCCACGCCGGCGCTGGCCGCGCTGGCCGCCCTGCCCTCCCCGGACGAGGCGGAGGCGGCGCTCGCCGAGCTGCGGCGGCTGCGGCTGGCCGAACCCGCGGGGCCCGGCCACCGCCTGCCGGACGGCGCGCCCGCGCCGCGCGCCCGCCACGACGCCGCCGGCTACGCCACCCGGCTCGCCGCCTGGGTCAGGACGGCCCCCCGCGCCGAGGTGGCGGCGAGCGCCGCCGTCATCGTCACCGTGCTGCGGGCGGCGGTGCGCGAGGAGGCGCACGACCCGGCGCGCGCCCTGGCGCGGGCCGCGGCTCCCCTGCTCGGCCGCTGCCTGCGCTGGGGCGCATGGGGCCACGTCATCTCCCTCGGGCTGACGGCCGCGACGAACGCCGGCGCGGCCGAGGACGTGGCCTACTTCCAGGACGCGGATAAGGCACGCAAGCGTGCCCTCGGCCTGCTCCTGGGGCTCCACCTGGGCGGGCTCGGCGCCACGGGCCTGTTCGCGTTCCTGGGCAAGGGCGGGCCCCTGCTCAGCGCTCAGACGGCGGTCATCGCGGCCGCCACCGCCGTGGCGGTGACGGCGGCCGCCTTCGTCGGCCTCCGCCTCGCCAACCCCAGCGTCGCCGACACGCCGGCCACGGCCGTCTCGGCCGAGCCGCAACCCCAGGTCGCCGGCGACCCGCCGACCCGCGCGGTCCGCAGCGACCCGCCCGGCCAGGACCGCGACCCCGCCCACGAGGACTCCGGGCAGGACACCACGCGGGACCAGCGCCGCGACCCCGTCACCCCGCCCGCGGGGACTCCCGGGCTGACCCTCTCGGACGACGACATCGTCAGCGGCGGCTCGGCCGACGCGCGCGCGAGCGGCTTCGAGCCCGGCGAACGGATCACGTTCTCGTGGACCGGACCGGGTGGCGGCGGCGACCTCGGCGCCCGGACCGCCGACGCCAGAGGCCGCGCGACGCTGCCCGACGCCGTCCACGGCGACCTCCCGGCCGGGCGGTACACGCTCACGGCCCAGGGGAGGGACCCCGGCAGGCGCGGCACCGCCACGCTCACCGTGCGCGAGCGGCCCGCGCCCCGGATCCGGTTCGACCGCGCGCCGTCGTCCGTGGTGGCCGGGACGGCGCTGGAGGTGGTCGCGGCCGGCTTCGACGCGGGCGAGACCGTACGGCTCACTCTCGGCGACACCACCGTCGCCACGGCCGCCGCCGGCGGCAGCGGCACGGTGACGCTGCGTGGCACGGCGCCCGCCGACACGGGCGTGTACCGCCTGACCGTCACGGGCCGCGCCGCCGACCGCTTCGCGACGAGGGAGCTGACCGTCACGCCGAAGCCGCCCCCGGACCTGTCCGGCGGCTGGGGCGGATACCTGAACTTCCGTGACGTGGGCGGCGGCACCTGGGAGGGCACCCGGTCCGGGCCCGACTGGGTGGAGCCGAACAGCGGCTGCACCTACCCCTCCGGCGGCCCGGAGGTGCACCTGTCCGGGCGGTCGCCGGTCTACGAGGGCGAGATCCGCTGGATCTACGGCTCGGGCGGGCAGGATTGCGCGTTCGAGTGGGGCGCGGCCACCTTCACGCTCAGCGAGGACGGCGACAGCCTGCTGGTGCGGGCGGAGGACCCGCACGACCCCGGCCGGTGGATGTCCCAGACACTGCGCAGGAACTGATCGGCGCTGTTCTGACAACCTGTAAACAATCATGTGAAAATTCGCCCCACCCGTCCCGTCCGCCCCTCGTTGACCAGGAGAACCGGGCCGCCGCTATAAGCTGCGGCCACTCCTGGTTAGACGTCGTCCTCGCCACTGATCCACTGATCCACTGATCCACGTACGTACGTGACAGGCCGACGCAGCTCTGCTCATGGTGGGCACGGATGGCACAGGGCAGGTTGAATGACGGCGATCGGGAACACGCAAGGCCGGTCCGCGCCCGAAAACGGGCGTCCACCGGCGGGCTGGTACCGCCGCGACCCTCTGGGGTTCGTCGAGCACGCCTTCGCCGCCCACGGGCCGGTGTTCCGGCTGCCTGACGACGGGTCGCTGTGCGTGGCCGACCCGGCGGAGGCCCTGCGGGTCCTCCACGACCAGGACGGCAACTACGACGAGATCTCCGACTTCTTCCACGTACGCGGCGGACGGCTGGAACCGCGCGCCGCGCAGGTCGCCATCGGCCGAGCCGCCCGCGCCACCCTCCGCGCCCACCTCGCCGCACACCCCGAGCGGCTGACCGCCGTGGTGGCCGAGCTGGGGGAGACCAGCGTCTGGCCCGCCGCCGGCCACGCGGCCGTGCACCGGGTCCTGTCCGAGGCGCTGCTGCGCCCGGACAGCCCGCCCGACCTGCGTCGCCTCATGGCGCTGGTGGTACGCCGCGACGTGCTGATCCGCCCGGCCGGGCGACTGCCCCGGCTCCGGCGGGCGGCGTTATGGACGCGCGCCGTGCGAGCCCTGGCCGCCGAGGCCACCGCCCGCCGCGCCGCCCCTGGCCCGCCGGGTGATCTGCTGGACGCCGTACTGGGGGCCGCGCCGCCCGGCACGCCGCCCGGCCAGATCGCCCAGGTGTACCTGCTGCTGTTCCGGACCTCGGTCGCGCCCGTGGCGCACGTGGTCGCCTGGGCGCTGCTGGAGTCGACCGCCCACGGCGTCGACCTGGCGGCCGTGTCGCCGGAGTCGGCCGTACGGGAGTCGCTGCGGCTGTGGCCGGTGGCGTGGCTGCTGGGCCGTCCCGTGCTGCGCGCCCACGAGATCGGCGGCGTGCCGCTGGAGCCGGGGGAGAGCGTGTCCGTCTGCCCGTACCTGCTGCACCGGGACGAACGGCACTGGCCGGACGCGGCCCGCTACCGGCCCGGCCGCTGGGACGGCCACGAACCCCGGGGCCCGTACCTGCCCTTCGGCGGCGGCGCGTTCACCTGCGCCGGAGCCGCCGTGGCCCACTCGCTGGCCGCCGGCCTGCTCGCCGCCCTCACCGCCGGCGCCCGGCTCCAGGTACGCGGCGGCCTCGGCCGTCCCCACGTCGCCGGCATCATCACCCCTCCCGGCTTCGAGCTGCGACGGACCCCGTACCGGACCTGACCACCAGCGCACGCCCGTCGGAAGGAGGTGAACTCTGTGAAGAAGCTGCTGCGTCGCGTCACCGGCCGCCGGATCAACCGGCAGGCGTGGTTCATCTGGTAAGTCCTGTTCGCCGGCCGCGCCGGGCGCTCGCTCGCCCGGCGCGGCCTCCGACGCGACCGTGGGGAGGCGCTCGTGGACGAGACGCTGGCGGCGTACGAGGGCGTCGCCCACCGGTACGACGAGCTCAACGCCCGCATGGACACCGCGGCCCTGGTGGACCGCTTCGTGGAGGCCGCGGAGCGCTACGGCTCCGGCGGGCGGCGCCTCCTGGACGCCGGCTGCGGCACCGGCCGCAGCAGCCTCGCCTTCCGCGAGCGCGGCTTCGACGTGACCGGCTACGACCTGTCCCCGGCGATGGTGGAGCAGGCGCGGCACCGGCCCGGCGCGGACGGGACACGGTTCCTGGTGGGCAGCCTGCAGCAACCCCCGCCCGGCCTCACCGGCTTCGACGTGGTGGCCTGCGTGGACGTCCCGATGACGTACCTGACCAGCACCGACGACCTGCACCGGGCACTGGCTGCCGCGCGCGGCCAGCTCGCCGACGGCGGACTGCTCCTGTTCGACCTCAACACCATCGGTTACTACCGGCGCACTTTCGCCGCCCCGATGGTGGCCGACCGCGGGGACCGGTACGTCACCTGGTTCGCGCTCTCCGCACCGATCGAGCCGGACGCGACGGTGGTCACCCAGTTCGACCTCTTCGAACGCGACGGCACGACCTGGAACCGGCTGTCGATGCGACACGTACAGCACCACTACTCCGACCGCACGCTCCGCCGAACGGCGGAGGCAGCGGGGCTGCGCGTACTGGCCGCACACGGACTGGTGGGCACCTCACTGCGCAACCCGCCCGACGAGGACGCCCACGACCGCATCCTGTACGTCGTCTCGGTCGCGCACAGCTGCACACAGGAGGGCGCGTCCTGACAAAAGCGCGCGCTCCCTCTCACCTGGTCCCGTGAACCACTTGATCTTGTGGGTCATACGCGGTCAGCCCTTGCTCGGCAGCTAGGTCGAGCAAGATCGACGAAACTTCAGCCGCGTGAGACCAGGAGATGGCGACGACAACACACTCTTGGGTCACGTACATGGGGGAAGCCCATGGAGACTCGTGCATATTGTCCTCGGCCAAATCCGGGAACATGGAGATCACGGCCTGATAGAAGGCTTCGATCGCGGGACTCTCCTCAACGACGCCCTCGAGCCCGTCGGCCAGTTTGTCGTAGACCTGGGCCGCTTCCTCCTGGTCAGCTGGCGAATCCTGCCGCCAGAAGGCCAAGTCGAAACTCACCCTGCTCCTCTCTTGAACCGTCAGCCGTCTTCACGTGCTGCGGCGACAACCATGATGGCGAGTTCTCCTCGTCGAAATAGCTTGCCATGGAGTCGGCCTCAGACAATCCGCGCCCGTGACCAAATTCTCGGGCTCGTGCAACCATTCATCGAAATTTCGCTGCTGTGAGCCCTTTTCATTCTGAGTATGTGACGGCGCTCGGGAACAGTGCCACTGCCGGACAAGTGGCCACCGCGACTGGGGCCTTCGTCCGCCTCGGCGAGGCTGCCGATCGCGAGCCTTTCACCCGGAAGCGCTCCCGTCCCGGGCCTCCTGGTAGCGCGCCCAGCCCTCGTCGAGGAGGCGGAACCCCGCGTCGATGGTGGATTCCGGATCTGCCTCGTGGGTGGCGCTGAGCTGGATCTGCAGGGCGAAACGGACGTAGAAGCGGATCTCGTCGTTCGGCTCCGTGAGTCCGAACTCCTCGGTGATCGCGGCGACCAGGGTGCCCTCGTGGCGGAACCACATCTTCTCCGCGTAGTCGAGGAGGGCCGGTGTCTCCTCCATGAGGGTGAGGATCTGGCGTTGGGGGCCGGACCTCATCGCGGCGATCTCGGAGAGGTAGTGCGCCTTCAGCGCGTCGGAGATCGTGGTTCCCGGCGCGCGGCCGCTCACCGCGGCCACCAGGCGCTCGTGCCGTTCGTCCTCGTCGCTGAAGACCAGGGCCTCCTTCTGCGGGAAGTGCGTGAAGACCGTCTTGGGGGAGACGTCCGCCTTGTCGGCGATCTCGCGGACGCTGACCCCGTCGAAGCCGCGTTCGAGGAAGAGCGCTGTCGCCGCGTCCAGGATCGCCGCCCGTGTCGCCGCCTTCTTGCGTTCACGCCGTCCCACGGCCGTTCCGTCAACCATGGCCAGATCCTACTAGTTCCGGACTCCAACTACATTGACGATAAAAGTAGTCTCGGTGTAGTAAGTGAGTGAGTGAAGTCATATCGGCGGCTGACGCACCCAGCGCCGACACCAGGAAGGACCATGACCATGACCATGACCAGCGACGTCAACGCGTGCCGGCCTGCGCAGCGCCGCACCGCGGGAGCATTACTCCTCGCCGGGCCGATGATCTTTCTGCTCGCCGAGTTCATCGCCGCGGCGGCCTGGACGGATCCGCCCTACAGCTACACGTACCACTTCATCAGCAATCTCGGAGTCCACGGGCCCTCGACGCTGTTCGGGCAGTACATGTACTCACCGCTGGCATGGGTGATGAACACCGGCTTCTTCCTGTTCGGGCTCACCATCCTGGCCGGTGTGGCCGCGCTGCGCGGACTGCGCGGCCGGCACCGCTGGGCGGCGCTCGCGCCCGCGACGCTGCTGGCCGCCGGCGGCGTCCTGCTGGGCTTGTTCCCCGGATCCGGCGAGGCGATGAACGACGGCACCGGTGACTTCCACTCCCTGGGCGCCCTGGCAGGGTTCATCGGCGGCAACGTCCTGGCCATCGTGCTCGGGAGCATGCACCGGCGCATCGGACTTTCCCCGAGACTCGGGCGAACGCTGGTCACGGTCGGCGTGATCGGCCTGGTCTCGATGGTGGCGTACTTCGCCGACATCATCTCCGGGGCCAACGTCCTCGTCGGCCTCATCGAACGCGGCGCCGTCCATCCGTTCCTGATCGGTCTCACCTGTGCGGGAGTTTCGCTCCGGTATGCGTGGTCCCGCCCCTCGGCGACTGACTGAGCCGGCCGGTAGCAGCTGGTTGAGCCCGAGCGCGCCCGGCGCAATCCTCACCGGGGACCGGCACCGCATGGCCCCTGCTGATGGCCAAACTCCCTACCTGTTCGACGTCAGCCCAGCACGCACACCCCCCGCCTCCGCCGTCCGCCCGATTGGGTGACCACCGCCGCGGACCTCGACGCCCTCCTTCTCGCACTGCCGGAGCGTCCTGACCGCGGTGGCCCTCCGTCAACTCCCCGCACAACTGAACATCCGAGGAGAACCAGCGGACCGCGGACGCCGTCTTCGCGGCCAACCTCGCCGGCCCCCTGGGCCCTGGCGCTCCTGCTGAGAACTCAGGGGCCAGGCACGGCTGAGCAGGCCGTCGTTCACCTGACCTTCTTCACGGGCATGACGGCCGCGGCGGCCGCGACCGCGGTCAGCAGGGAGAGCAGCCGGACCACGCCGTACCCGCCGGTCAGGGCGATGAGCTGGCCGGCGACGACGGGACTGATGGCCTGGCCGAAGCTGAAGCTCATGCTGCCCAGCCCCAGGTCGCGGCCGGCGGCCTGCTTGCCGGGCAGCACGTCGATCAGCAGGGCCCGGTCCACGGCCAGGTAGCGGCCTGCGGCCACAGCAGCGGCACCAGCATGGAGACGGCGAACAGCGCCGAGGCGCCGATCACGAAGGGCTTGCGGCGCCCGATGCGGTTCAGCTCGTTCAGGTGGACCGGCGGACCACCAAGGTCGCGTTGTCCGGCGGGGCGGAGCGGCGGGCGTCCGGTCGTTCCGGGCCCTTGAGCACGGCGTCGGCGAGTTCGGCGGCGACGGCTTCCATGTGCTGGTCGATGGTGGTCAAGGGCGGCTCGGCGAAGCGGGCCATGGGGATGTCGTCCACCCCGATGACGGCCAGGTCCGCGGGGGCCGACAGGCCGGCGGCCCGTACGCCCGCCAGCAGGGCGACGGCGACCTCGTCGTTGAAGGCGCACACGGCGGTGACGCCTTCCGCCCGCCAGGCCCGTGCCGCCGTACTCGCGGCTTCCGTGTCCAGCGGGACCTCCCGCACCGACGGCGGCGGCAGGCCGTGATCGGCGCAGCCCTGCCGGACGCCCGCCAGCCGCGGATCGTAGAAGGCGCGCACGCGGGGATCGGCCGGAGCGGCGTACCCCACCCGGACGTGCCCCCGCGAGATCAGATGATCGGCCTGCATCCGCCCGATGCGGGTCTGTCCTCGAGTCATCACGTTCGGCTGGCCCTCGCTGTCGCCCCAGGCGTTGACCACGTAGGTGCCCGCGGCGCGCATGTCCGCGCGGTTCTCCTTGGTCACGGGGGCGAAGGTGACCACGGCGGCCGGCGCCAGGTCCTTCCACAGCGAGGCGACGGTCCGTCCGCTCCCGATGCGGGTGATGACGCTGAGGCCGTGCCGTTCCAGGTCGGCGGTGAGGTGCTCGATCAGCTCGACGGCCGTGGAGCCCAGCGGGATGTTCGCGACGAGCAGCAGCACGATGTCGCTGCGGCCCAGCCGCAGGGTCCTGGCCGCGGCCGAGGGGGTGTAGCCGAGCTTCTCGACGGCCGCGTGGATCCGTTGCCGGGTCTCCTCGGCGATCTTCTGATGTGGCACGTTGTTGAGCACGTAACTGACCGTGGCCTGCGAGACTCCGGCCTCCCTGGCCACGTCGACCGACGTGACCCGCCGTGCTCTGGCCAACCGAGCCTCCCTCGTCTCGCCTGCGCGGGACTTAATCGTATCAGCGACCTCGGACCCCTTCATCGGTGTCCAGGCAGGCTCCGTCGGTGGCGGCCACTCTTTCCCAGTTTGGGGGTGCGTGCGTTCGAAGGTCTCGCGATCCTCGCTGGCCAGGCCGAACGTCATGGCGTGGCCGGCGTGCCATTCCCAGTTGTCGAGCAGGGTCCAGTGCAGGTAGCCCAGCACGTCGGTGCCGTCGGCGATGGCCTCGCCCAGGCCGGTGAGGGCTTCGCGGGTGTAGGTGATGCGCAGGTCGTCGTCGGCGGTGGCGACGCCGGGCTCGCCGCCGACGCGGCGGGCGAACGCCTCCGCCGGGTCCTCCTGCGCGGCTACCTGGCCGCGCTCAACTCGGCCACTGGCTGATCCGGCATCGACGCGTGGCGGGGTCCCGGGCTCCGCCGCCCGTCAGTAGGTGGCCCGGCCGCCGCTGATGTCGTAGACGGCGCCGGTGGAGAAGCTGACCTTGTCGGAAGCCAGCCAGGCGATGAGCTCGGCGACCTCCTCGGGCCTGCCGACGCGGCGCATGGGAATGAGGCTGGTGATATGGGCCAGAGCCTCGGGGGCGGTGTCGGCGTTCATCGGGGTCTCGATCACGGCGGGGGCGATGGCGTTGACCAGCACGCCGCTGGTGGCCAGCTCCTTGCCGAGCGACTTCGTCAGGGCGATGACGGCGGCCTTGCTGGCGGAGTAGGGGGCCATGTTGGGGTTGCCGTCCTTGCCCGCCATGCTGGCGAGGTTGACGATACGGCCCCAGCCGCGCTCGCGCATGCCGGGGACGAAGGCGCGGCAGGTGTGGAAGGTGCCGTTGACGTTGACACCGAAGGTGCGCTGCCAGCCGTCGAGGGGGATCTCCCACAGGGGTGCGTTGGGGCCGACGATGCCGGCGGAGTTGACGAGGATGTCGACGGGGCCGATCTCGTCGGCGGCGGCCTGGACGGCTGCCGGGTCGGCGACGTCCACGACGAGGTCGGCGCCGTCGGCGACGTCGAGGGTGATGACGTCGACACCGTCGGCTTCGAGGCGGATGGCGGCGGCCTTGCCCAGGCCGCTGACGCCGCCGGTGATGAGGGCGGTGCGGGACATGGGGGTCCTTTCAGTGGGATTCGCGGGGTACGGCGTCGCCGCTGGAGCCGATGAGGAAGTCGAGGTCCGCGCCGGTGTTGGCCTGCTGGACGGTCTCGACGTAGAGGCGCTGCCAGCCCCGCTCCGGGCGGGCGAACGCCCGGGTCATCTCCGGGGAAGGCTGCCGGGCGGCGAGTTCGTCGGCCGGGAGGTCGATGTCGAGGCGCCGGTTCTCGACGTCGAGGATGATCATGTCGCCGGTGCGGACGAGGCCGAGCGGCCCGCCGGCGGCGGCTTCGGGGGCGACGTGCAGGATGACGGTGCCGTAGGCGGTGCCGCTCATGCGGCCGTCGCAGATGCGGACCATGTCGCGTACGCCCTGGGCGAGCAGCTTGGGCGGCAGCGGCAGGTTGGACACCTCGGGCATGCCGGGATAGCCCTTGGGGCCGCAGCCGCGCAGGACGAGCACCGCGTCGGGCGTGACGTCGAGGTCGTCGATGCGGGCGTGCAGATCCTCGACGGAGTCGAACACGACGGCCGGGCCGCGGTGCTGGAGCAGGTGAGGTGAGGCGGCGGCGGGCTTGATGACCGCGCCGTCAGGGGCGAGGTTGCCGTACAGGACGGCGATTCCGGCATCCTGTTGCAGCGGCTGCCGCCGGGAGCGGATCACCTCGCGGTCGTGCACCTTCGCGTCGCCCAGCGCCTCGACCAGGGGGCGTCCGGTGACGGTGATCGCGGCCGGGTCGAGCAGGTCACGCACCTCGTTCAGGACCGCGTGCAGGCCGCCGGCCCGGTAGAGGTCGTCCATGAGGTGCCGGCCGGCAGGCTGCAGGTCGGCGAGGAGGGGGACGCCGGAGCCGGTGCGGTCGAAGTCGTCCTGGGTCAGGTCGACGCCGAGCCGTCCGGCGATGGCGAGCAGGTGGACGACGGCGTTGGTGGAGCCGCCGAGGGCGGCCAGCGCGACGATGGCGTTGAGGAACGAGCCGCGCGTCATGACGTGCGAGGGGCGGCGCCCGTCGGCGATCATCTCGACGACGAGGCGGCCGGTCTCGTGGGCGCCTTCGAGCAGGCGGCTGTCGGGGGCGGGAGTCCCCGCCAGGCCGGGCAGCGTCATGCCGAGCACCTCGGCCAGCAGGCCCATGGTGGAGGCGGTGCCCATCGTGTTGCAGTGACCCTTGCTGCGGATCATCGACGACTCCGAGCGGAGGAAGTCGGCCTCCGACAGCGTCCCGGCGCGTACCTCCTCGCTGAGCCGCCACACGTCGGTGCCGCACCCGAGCGGGACGCCCCGGAAGGTGCCGGTGAGCATCGGCCCGCCGGGCACCACCACGGCGGGCAGATCCACCGAAGATGCGGCCATGAGCAGCGCGGGGATCGTCTTGTCGCAGCCGCCGAGCAGCACCACGCCGTCGATCGGGTTGGCGCGCAACATCTCCTCGATCGCCATCGCCGCCATGTTGCGCCAGAGCATCGCGGTGGGGCGGACGTTCGTCTCGCCGAGCGACACCACCGGCAGGTTCAGCGGCACGCCGCCCGCCTCCCACACGCCGTGCTTGACGTGCTCGGCGACCTCGTTCAGGTGCATGTTGCAGGGGGTGAGGTCGGAGGCGGTGTTGGCGATCGCGATGTGCGGCCGGCCGTCGAACGCGCCGGACGGCAGCCCGCGCCGCATCCACGCCCGATGGATGTAGGCGTTGCGGTCGCTGCCTGCGTACCACTGACCGCTGCGGCTCCAGGCCATGAAGACAACCACGCTTTCCGGTGACGAGGGCGGGGAGGGCAGTCGCGCTGCACATACGTATAAGTCGGGCAGCCGTTCGTGAGGCTAGTGGAACTCCGCAACGGCGGGAAGTCCATCCTAGGAGAAACTTCAACTCTTCGGAATGATGGTCTACTATCCGGAAAATGAGCGACACGGAAGACGAGCACAAACTCGTGGGCTCCGACCGCGTCCTCGCGGTGCTGGCCGAACTGACCCGGCACCCCGACGGGATCGGGCTGGAGGAGATGGCGCGCTCCGTGGCAAGCCCCAAAGCGACCGTGCATCGAGCGCTGGCGGCGCTTCGCCGCGCCGGTTTCGCCACCCAGCACGGCCACGGCCGCTACCTGCTGGGAGACGAGTTCCTGCGGGTGGCCTTCGCCCACCACGAGGCACGGCCCGATCACGTCCGGGTCACCCCGATCCTGCGGGCGCTCTGCGAGCGCCACGGCGAAACGGTGCACTACGCGGTGCTGGACGGCCCCTCGGTCGTCTACCGCTCCAAGCTCGACCCGCCGTCCGGAGCCATCCGGCTGACCTCCGTGGTCGGAGGCCGCAATCCGGCGCACTGCACCGGGGTGGGCAAGGTGCTGCTGGCCCATGCCCTGCCCGACGCGGACGCCGTCCGCGCCTGGGTGGGCGATCGTGAGCTGGAACGCCCGACGGAACGCTCCATCGCCACGGCGGAGGAACTGCACGCCGAGCTGGTACGCGTTCGCGAGCAGGGCTACGCCGTCGACGATCAGGAGAACGAGCCGGGGGTCCACTGCGTCGCGGTCGCGGCGTTCCTCACCTCTCCCAGCGTGCCGAGCGGCGCGGTCAGCGTCACCGGCCTGGCCTACCGGACCCCGCTGCGGACGCTCATCGACGACCTGCCCGGCATCCGCGCGATCGTCAACGGAGAGGACCCCTCGTGAAGGGCACCACGGACGACCGTCGCGCCAGGAGGTCCTCGTCACCGCCCCTTCCACCCAACCAGGATCTGGCCCGGCCAGGTCCTCTCGACGGTCGCCTGCTCACCGCGAATTCTCACTGATCTACGGAGAACCCCCCTTGCACATGATGCCCATTGGCGCGCCCGGCGCCGAGAAGCCGGTCGTCCGCGTGGACGACACCCCCTCCATCGACGTCCCCGACCTCACCCCCGACCTCGGCGAGCGCACGCAGCGTCAGCACGTCGCCGGAGCCCGGTAGATGCGCGCCCTCGTGCTGACCGGCCCCGGCAAGGTCGAGGTCCAGGACGTTCCCGCGCCGGTCGCCGCCGCCGGACAGGTCATCGTGGACGTGGAACGGGTCGGCGTGTGCGGCACGGACGTCGAACTGTTCACCGGGGAAATGAGCTACCTGCACACAGGCGCCTCCTCCTACCCGCTCCGGCCAGGTCACGAGTGGGCCGGCGTCGTCTCCTCCACCGGCGAGGGCGTGGACGCGGCCTGGATCGGGCGGCGGGTGACCGGCGACACGATGATCGGCTGCGGCCGGTGCCGCCGTTGCCTGAGCGGCCGGCATCATGTGTGCCCCGACCGGCACGAGCTCGGCATCCGCGACGGGCTGCCCGGAGCGCTGGCCGAACAGCTCGCCGTCCCGGTCACGTCCCTGCACGCCCTGCCGGACACGATGGACGCCACCCTTGGCGCCCTCGTCGAACCCGGCGGGAACGCGCTGCGCAGCGTCAACGCCGCCGCGCCGGCCCCCGGCGAGCGGCTGCTGATCCTCGGCACCGGCGCCATCGGGATGCTGGCCGCCCTCTTCGCCCGCGCCGCCGGAGCCCGGGTGCACCTGATGGGCCACGACCCCGCACAGTTGCACCTGGCCGCCTCCTTCGGCTTCGACGGAGTCTGGACCCGTGACACGCTGCCGGCCCTGCCGTGGGACGCGGTCATCGACGCCTCCAACTCCCCGGCACTGCCCGCGCTCGCCCTGAACCTGGTCGAACCGGCCGGGCGTGTCGTCTACATCGGCCTGGCCGGAACGCCTAGCACGGTCGACACCCGCGACATCGTCCTGAAAGACGTCACCACGATCGGCATCCTCGGCGCGTCCGCGGGACTGCCGGGCGCCATCGCCGCGTACGCGGACGGCTCGGTCGATCCGCGCCCGCTGGTCGCAGCGACGATCGCCCTGGAGGAGGTGGCCGCCGTGCTGAGCGGACACCTCCCGGACCGCGTGGGGCCAGGCCCGAAGTTCCTGGTGGCTCCGTGACGGGAGCGGCCGGACGTGACGCCGTAGCAGGATCCGGCCGGAGCCAGGTGCCTGGGCGGGGGAGCGGACCGGATCTCGCCACCCGCCGCCGCTCGATATGCATGAGCGGGATGATCTTCGGCGGTCGCCTCCGCCGAGAGCACGCAGTGCAGCTCGGGGAACCCCGGGTGCGCCATGTTCCCCAATGCCCGGGCGCTTTGACCGCGCGGAGACGGGCGCTCCAGTGGCAGCCGCGTCTGCTGGGGGCGGCGTCTGCTGGGGGCGGCGCAGGGGAGTTTCACTACTTGACATAAGAGCCGTTATCAAGCACGCCGATTGAAGCTGCGACCGTGTCAAAGAGGCGTCGGAGGGACAACTTCACGGCATCCAGGAATGCCAGTCCACCGTCTGGCTACAGCCTGCCCCAGTAAAAGCCTGTCTGGACAAGAAGAAAAGCTCGCACGAAACCCGCCGACTCTATTGTCGACGTCTCCAGTAGCATCAAGATCACGAATCGCCTGAGCACTCTCGCAAGTGAAAGTGCAAAGCTATTCATATCGGACAGAAGGCGAATTCTGTCTGGTGTGAGATCAATTTCGTCATACCTGCAAATGCCCTGCGCGCCGGCCAGCTGCGCCTCATGACCTGGGCACGCGAGCCGCACACGGGCGCAATCGACGGCCGGATCTGCTCCTCCAGTCCGGGCTGATGTTCGCGGCAGGCCACAACCAACGCTTCGACACCCCGCTGTGACTGGTGATTTCCCCGATGCCCGGGAGCGGCCTCCAGTGGAAACTGGCGTCTGTTTCCCGTCGCCGCCCTCCAAGGAGGAGATCCAGCATGTTCGAGCGATTTCGTCACGGCCTCTCGCGGGCCGTGGCCATCTTGGGGGCGGTGGTCGTCCTGCTGCCCGCCGCCCCGGCGCGGGCGGACGCGGCGGCGGCCGGCGTCGCCGAGATCCCGGCCGGTGCGGGCCAGGGCAGGATCGTCGGGGCCACCGTGGCCGACCTCGCCGCCCGCGGGTACGAGGAGCGCGAGTTCCTGATGAGCGGCAGCGCCGACATCTTCCAGAAGACCGGCACCTGGTACACCAACGGCCAGTGGGGTGCCCGCCGCAGCGGCGTCGTCCAGGCGTACACCACCCGACTGCTGGTCGAGCGGCCGACTGACCCGGCCAGGTTCAACGGCACCGTGGTCGTGGAGTGGCTGAACGTCAGCTTCGGGGTGGACATCGGCGTGGAGTGGTCGCAGTCGCACGAGCTGTTCACCCGCGCCGGGTACGCCTACGTCGGCGTCACCGCGCAGAAGGTCGGCGCCGACAAGCTCAGGAGTCTCGACCCCGTCCGCTACGGGCAGGTCTCGCTGGCCTCGGACGCGTTGTCGTACTCGATCTTCGCGCAGGCCGCCGAGGCGGTGCGGGCGCACGGGCAGGCGCTGCTGGGGACGGGCGCGCCGGTGAAGGTCCTGGCCGCGGGCCATTCGCAGTCCGCCGGACGCCTGGCCACCTTCGCCAACGCGATCCAGCCGATCATCCCCGCCTATGACGGGTTCCTCGTCCACGGACGGGGCGCCGGCGCCGCGCCCATCGGGGACGGGGTCATCGCCCTGCCCCTCACCGCCCGGATCCGCGCCGACACCGCCGTCCCCGTCTTCCAGGTGGAGTCCGAGACCGACGTCAGGACGTTCGCCGACGCCCGCCAGCCCGACGGCGCCCGGATCCGGACGTGGGAGGTCGCCGGGACCGCGCACGCCGACGCGTACGGGCTGGCCCAGTACAACGCCCAGAACGCGCGCGACCGCGCCATCAACGACGGGCGTCCCATCTCCTGTGACCGGCCGGTCAACGCCATGACCTGGCGGTACGCGTCCAACGCCGCCTACCACCACCTCGACCGGTGGGTGCGCGGGCTGGGCGCGCCGCCCGCGGGGCCGCAGATCAGCCTGCTGCTCGGCAGCATCCGGCGCGACGGTGACGGCAACGCGCTGGGCGGCGTGCGGCTGCCCGACCTGGACGCGCCGCTGGCCGTCTACGGCCCGACCAACAGCGGCGGCGAGATCACGGGCGCGTGCCTGCTGCTCGGTTCCACCACCCCGTTGAGCGGTGCCCGGTTGCTCCAGCTCTATCCCACGCGGCAGGACTATGTCACCGCCTTCACCCGGGCCGCCGACCGGGCCCTCGCCGCCGGCCACCTCCTGCCCGCCGATCACGCCGAGGCCGTCGCGCGGGCCGGCGCCACCCCGATCCCCTGACGGCTCCGAGTCCGGCCGTGGCGCCCGTCTGGAACTGATCTCGTGGACACCGCCGGAGGGCCGGCCCCTGGTGGAGCGGCATTCCTGGGTCTGCGAGCAGGTGACGCCGGTGCTGGAGAAGCTGGCAGCGCCGCTGTTGATCGGCAAGTCGCTCGGCTCGTACGCCGCCGCCGTGGCCGCCGATCGCGGCTTGCCGGGCGTCTGGCTGACGCCGTTGCTCACGATGCCCGCATGTGTGGGGCCGTTGCGTCGGGCTGCCCAGCCGTTCCTGCTCGTCGGCGGCACCGCGGACGAGTTCTGGGATGGCGGGCTGGCGCGGGAGTTGACGCCGCACGTCCTGGAGGTCGACGGCGCCGATCATGGTATGAAGGTGCCGGGGCCGTTGCGTAGATCCGCGGAGGTGCTCGGTCTGGTGACGACGGCCGTTGAGTCCTTTCTCGACGGCGTCGTCTGGAGCTGACCGCAGGAGCGGGTCGCCGCCCGTGCCTGGTCGCAGGCACGGGCGGCGAATTCGTGGGTCAGCGGTTGTAGCGCGCCACCGTGATCCTGTCGATCACCGGTGCGTACTGGGAGCGCAGGAGCACTCCGGGGAACGTCTGCGACGCGTACGTCGTGCCGTCGAAGTTCGGCAGCTCCTGGCTGGAGAACCGGACCGTGTTGTCTCCCTTCTTCAGGGTCACCGGCACGGTGAGCTCCCAGAAGTTGTTCTCGTGGAAGGTGTGGGGGAACAGGACGCGCTGCGGGGCGGCGCCGTTCACGGTGATGTCGGCGTGCCGGGCGAGCGGGTCGGGGTTGTAGTGCGTGGCGGGTGACTGCTCGGGGTTGGAGTAGCGCACGCGCATGGCGTACGTGCCGGGGGTCTCGGCCCGGACGGTGAAGGTCAGGGTGTTGGCGTTGCCCGGGGTGCCGCCGATTCCGGTGACGGCGGACTTGCCGCCGGCGAGGGTGAGCGGCTTGGCGGTGGCCGTGCCGGCGAGCTGGGCCGATTCCGCCTCGTAGACGGTGGCCGGGAGCGCGTCGGGGGCGGGGCGGACGTCGAGGCGGTCGATGATCGTGGTGGCCGAGCGGCCGGTGACGGTGACCTTGTTGACGCCGCCGGACAGTGACACGGTCGCGGTGGAGTCGCCGCGCCGGGCGTCGTCCAGCACCTCCAGGCCGTTGACGGTCATCTTCGCCTTGCCGGATCCGAACAGCTTGAGGTCGAGGACGGCCGCGGTGTCCTGGGCGGAGTAGACCCAGAAGGTCACCGACTGGCCTTTGGAGGCCGTCGCCGCGCCGGAGCCGGAGATTCCGGTGCCCTTGACGTCGTAGGCCGCTCGTGCTCCGCGGAGTTCGGCCAGTTCGGCCTCGTAGCGTGAGGTGGCCGCGGCCGGGTTCGGCAGTGAGAGGTGGATGCGGTCGACGATGGCGTCGCCCTTGGTGGTCTTGGAGCCGTCGAGGCTGCGCGCGGCCAGGGAGATGACGTGGGTGCCCGCCGTGAGCTGCACGGTGGTGTCGGCGTGGTCCCACACGACCCACTTGTAGCCGAGGGGCAGGTGGAGCTCCTGCTCCGCTCCCCCGTCCACGCGGACGAAGACGTTGGTGGGTCCCTGTTCGCGTACCAGGTCGTAGGTGTTGAGGGAGTTGGCGAAGACGCTCAGGTCGTAGCGGCCGGTCTGCGGCACTTCGACGGTGAAGTCGAGGACGCCGTCGGAGCCGGTGCGCAGGCCGCCGACGTCGTAGCGGCCGGAGGTGTAGAACTTCGACACGTCCGACGGTGAGCCTTCGGGTCCGTTGCGGGTGTAGCCGCTGCCGGTGTACTTGGCGTCCTCGGCCTCGTACGACCGCTCCCACAGGTGCGGCGCCGAGGCCGTCTCGGTGCCGGTCCCGGCGGGGGTCAGGACGATCTCGTACGCCGACGACTCCTCGAGCGCGGGCAGGTCGAGGACGACGGCTCCGTTCTCGACGGTGATGTCACGTTCGGCGACGATCTCGGGCTGCGGGGAGTCGCCGATCTGCCCGGTCCACGGGATCTCCCTGATCCAGGCGTGGACCTTGCGGCCGAGGATGTTCGCGGGGACGTTCTCGAAGCGGATGTGGCCGGGGCCGCTCGCGCCGCCGAAGATGGTGCGGGCCTGCTTCTTGGCGGGGTCGAGCGTGGCGAGGCCCTGGAGGCTGTAGTTCTTGCCGGGGTAGGGCGGCGTGACCTGGACGGTGTGGCCGCTCATCTGGCCGTAGGCGTGCAGCAGCCACCATTGGCCGTTGCCCCGGTTGGCCTGGACGGCGGAGTCGGACAGGTTGCCGTCGATGTTCCAGTAGGCGATGTCGGCGTCCACCTTGGACTCCTCGATGGCCGACACCCATTGGATCATCTGGCCGGGCACGGAGGTGTGGTAGTTGAAGGCGTACTCGTTGATGTTGATGGGGAGTTTCTTGCCGGCGTAGGGGGTGCCGGCGAAGACCTCGGCCTCCATCTCGCGGTAGCGCTTGACGCTGGTGCGCACCTGCTCGGGGTGGCTGAGCTCGTGCCAGGTCATCACCTCGGGGAGCGTGCCGGCTTCGACGGTGTGCTGGAGGTAGCCCTTGACCTGGGAGTACAGCACGCTGGTGTTGGGTCCGGCGATGCGGGCGTCGGGCATCTTGCCCTTGATGAGCGCGTGGACCTCGTCCCAGGCCTTGAAGTAGTGCCGGGGGTCGGTGAGCCAGCTCACCCGGTTGTAGCTCCACTCCCCCGTGCCGAACATGTTGCCTTCGGGCTCATTGAACGGGACGAACACGATGTTGTCGCGATATTTCGGGTCGAGCTGCAGGACCTGGTCCACCTGCTTGGCGATCTTCTGCTTGAACAGGTCGAGCTTCTCCTCCGGCGTGCTGCCCGGCCACTGGTACGGGAAGCCGCGGTGGATGTCGGTCATGTAGATGTACACGTCGCCGTCGGTGCTGTCGGCCAGCGGCTTGACCACCTCCAGGGCGTCCGCGCCCGGATGCTGCGGGCCGTCCTGGGCCTTGGTCGAGACCGTGCGCAGCTTCATGCCCTCGATGAGGTTGTTCGTCGGAACGCCGGGCCCGTACAGGCCGTAGAGCGTGCCGGACGCGCCGCCGTGGAAGGCGCCGGTGTCCTTGGCCAGGTCGATGACGAGCTGGCCTTCGCGGATCACCGTGACCTCGGCGGTGACGGGCCGGCCGCCGGCCGTGCCCGTGACGGTGAAGGTCCCGGCGGTGGCGTACTTGGCCGGGTCCACGGCCGGCCAGGTGATGGGCAGGTCGCGGTCGTAGCCGTCGGAGAAGGCGGCGCGGACGGCGGGCGGCAGGGCGGGCGCGGCGCCGATGGAGGTCCGCACGTCGAAGGCGTTCTGGCTGAGGCCGGTGGGCGTGGGCGGGGTGCTGCCCGCCACCTCGGCCACCTGCTCGGCCGTGAGCGCCGCGCCGTAGACGCGGAAGTCGTCGATCGCGCCGTCGAACAGCGGGTCGGCGTAGAACGAGCGCCCGATGAACCCGGCGGACGTCGTCGAGGCGTCGATCAGCTGCTTGGCGGTGATGGTCGTGGGGGCGGAGGCGACGGCGGCCCCGTCGAGGTAGGTCGTGATCCGCCCGGCGGCCGTGTCGAGGGTGACGGTGAGCGTCTTCCAGGCGTTCGCGGGAAGCGGGGCGTAGCCGGTGACCTGCGCCTCCGCGCCGCCGCCCGACGTGGTGAGCGCCGTGCGCAGCTTCCCGTCGCCGTTGTACGGGGTGCTGAACAGGTAGCGGGTGTTGTCCTTGCCCAGCGCGTAGATCCACTGCCAGGGGGACGTGGTGCCGTCCCACTTGACCCGCGCGGAGACGGTCAGGTCGGTCCTGTCCTTGATGGCGGCCAGCGGCAGCTTGACGTAGGCGCCGCCGGAGGTCGGGGCGCCGCCGGGCAGGCTCAGTGCGTGCCCGCCCGCCGCGCCGTCCACGAGTGTCGCGGTGGCCGCGTTGACCAGCTCGCCGTGCAGGCCGTTGCCGGAGGAGTCGGTGATGGAGGCGGTGGTGACGTCGTCGGTGTCGAAGTCGTAGACGAGCACGGGGGCCGGAGCGGCGGCGGCGGCCGCGATCCCCGTGGTCAGCGAGAGGGTGAGTGCCGCCGGGAGGAGTCCTGCGCACAAGGCCCTGGTGATGCTCGGGAATGCCATTGCGATGTCCCTGAGATGTGAGCGCTAACAAGGCGGTGGGAGCAGAGCGCGACGCAACCGAGGGTTTCGCGTAGGTTACGTAGCTCCGTCGCGCCCGTCAATGGGGTGATCCTCTGGCGTTTCCGACATGTCACGATTCGGTATCGCCGGTTGTGGGCGGTCTTGACGGCCCGCCCGCACGGGAGCGACAGTCGAGCCACATCGTTGAACCGGTTCGCTCGCTCCGGTGATCGCAGGATGGCGTCGGTGTGACGTGAGCCTGCCCATCTCCAGGAAGAAGGCGACTTCGGGACGATGATGCATGGGAGCAGTGCAACGCAATCGTCGAACCGGTTCAACACCAGGAGGTGAGAGTGGCGACGATCGGAGACGTGGCCCGGGAGGCCGGGGTGAGCCGCAGCACGGCGTCGTACGCGCTGTCGGGCAAGCGGCCCATCTCGGAGGAGGTGCGCCGGCGCGTGCTGGCCGCCGCCGAGGCGCTCGCGTACACGCCGAACGCCGGCGCCCGCGCGCTCGCCACCGCCCAGACCAAGGTCCTCGGTCTGCTCGCCCAGTTCCACGAAGACGAGTTCGCGCCCGCGATGTTGCAGTACATCCTGGGCGTCACGAACACCGCCCGCGACCTGGGCTACGACACGCTGCTGGTCACCGAGGCCGACGGGGTGCGGGCGCTGCGGCGCATCACCGACTCCCGGATGGTCGACGGCGTCGTGCTCATGAACATCGCCCAGGACGACGCCAGGCTGCCCATCCTGCGCGCCGCGCCGCAGCCGGGCGCGCTGGTCGGGCTGCCCGGCGACTGCTCGGGGCTCGACGTGTTCGACCTGGACTTCGAGGAGGCCGGGCGGGTGATGGTGGACCACCTCCACCGGCTCGGCCACCGCGAGCTCATCCTGATCTCCCATCCAGAGCACGTGGTCGAGCGCGGCGGCGCGTACGTGTGGCGCCTGCGCGACGCCGCGCTCGACCGCGCCCGTCAGCTCGGCGTCACCCTGCACGCCGTGTACGGCGAGTCCCGGCAACCCGCCGTGGGACGCCTGCTCAACAGCCTGCTCGACGCCTACCCGGCGGCGACCGGCCTGCTGATCAACAACGAGGCGGCCGCGGCGGCGCTGCCGTCGGTCACCTACCAGCGGGGGCAGCGGGTGCCCGAGGACCTGTCGGTCATCGGCCGTTACTCCGCCGACTTCGCCGCGACCTTCTCCCTGCCCTATTCGTTCATCGAGAGCGCGCCCGACCGCCTCGGCTCCATGGCCGTGCGGCAGCTCGTGCGCCGCGTGGAGTCCACGGCGGCCAGGAAAGAGCCGTTCGTGGTGCGCTTCATCTCGCCCGAACTGGCCGATCGGGGCAGCACCGCTCCCCCGAGGCCGCACTCCCGCTAGCACCGGCCCCCTACCCCCCACACGTACAGCACGCTCGCAATGGGAGCGTTAACATTGGAGGAATCGATGAACCGTCCGTCGATGTCCACGAGGGCGGCGGTCTTCGGAACCGCCGTCCTGGCCCTGGCCGCCTGCGCCTCCACGCCGCCGCAGAGCGGCGCCTCCTCCTCCGCCGGCGCCGGCGCCACGAGCGGCGCGTACACCTGGTGGGACCCGTACCCGCAGCACGACGCGAACTCCGCCTGGGCCAAGCGGGTCGACACCTGCGCCGGGCAGGCGGGCGTCACCATCCAGCGCACCGCCTACGACACGACCGCCCTCACCAACCAGGCGCTCCTGGCCGGTCAGGAAGGCAACGCGCCCGACGTCATCCTCCTGGACAACCCGGCCGTCTCGACGCTGGCCGACGCCGGGATGCTCACCGCGATGGCCGACTTCGGCCTCGACACCTCCAGGTTCGACAAGAACCTCATCGCCGCCGGCGAGCTGGACGGCAAGACGTACGGCATCCCCATCGGCGCGAACACCCTCGCCCTCTACTACAACAAGAAGATCCTGGACGAGGCGGGCGTCGACCCGGCCTCGATCAAGGACTGGGCCTCGTTCGGCGAGGCGCTGAAGAAGGTCAAGGCGGCGGGCAAGAAGCCGATCACCTTCGCGGGCATCGGCACGGAGGAGGGCTCCTTCCAGTTCCTGCCGTGGTTCTGGGGCACCGGCGCGCAGCTCACCCAGCTCGACTCGCCCCAGGCCGTCGAGGCGCTGACGTTGTGGACCTCGTGGGTCAAGGACGGCATCGCCCCCAACTCGGTCATCAGCAACTCGCAGAACACCACCTGGGAGGAGTTCCTGACCGGCGAGTTCGCCTTCGCCGAGAACGGCACCTGGCAGATCAACAGCGCCGCGAAGGCGGACTTCCCGACCGGCGTCGTGCAGATCCCCGGCAAGGACGGCGGCGCCGCCCCCACCCCCACGGGCGGCGAGTTCATCACCGTCCCCGTGCAGAAGGACACCGCCAGGTACGCCGTCACCAAGAAGATCCTCGAATGCATGACGACGCCCGAGGGCCTGGTGGAGACCGGGACCACGTTCGCGTACTACATCCCCTCGACGGCCGCCGGCCAGGAGGCCATCCTCGCCAAGGAGGCCTCGCTCAAGCCGTGGGTGGAGGCCGTGCGCAGCGCCAAGGGCCGGACCAGTGACAACCTCGGCACCGACTACCCGAAGATCTCCGAGGCGCTGTGGACCGGGGTGCAGAAGGCGCTGAGCGGCTCGGCGAGCCCCGCCGACGCGCTCAAGGAGGCGCAGGCCCAGGCGAAGCAGGCCACCGGCAACTGATCCCATGACGTCACTTCGCACCGGGACGGTCGCGGCGGGGGGAGCCGTGCGGGCAGCCCCCTCGCGCGGGCGGGCGCGGCGGTGGACGGCCGCCGCCTTCCTCGCCCCGCTCGTCGTCTACCTGCTCCTGTTCTACGCCTATCCGCTCTACCGCAACATCGAGCTGAGCGTGCACGACTACACGCCGCGCGCCTTCATCCAGGGGAACCCGGAGTTCACCGGCCTGGAGAACTATCTCCGGATCCTCTCCGACGACGCGTTCCTGAGCGCGCTCGGCAACACGGCGCTGTTCACGCTGGGCTCCATCGCCGTCCAGTACGCCATCGGGCTGGCGCTCGCGGTCTTCTTCCACCGCAACTTCCGCCTCTCGGCGGCGCTGCGCGCGATGTTCCTCGTGCCGTGGCTGCTGCCGCTGATCGTGTCGGCGTCCACCTGGTCGTGGATGCTCAACAGCGAGAACGGCATCGTCAACGCGGCGCTGCGGGCCTTCGGCATCGGGCAGATCAACTGGCTGACCTCCCCGGACACCTCGCTGCTCGCGGTGACCATCGCCAACATCTGGCTCGGCGTCCCGTTCAACCTGGTGATCCTGTACGCCGGGCTGCAGAACATCCCCGCCGACCTGTACGAGGCGGCCGGCCTGGACGGGGCCGGGGCGTGGCAGCGGTTCCGCCGCATCACGTTCCCGCTGCTGCGGCCGGTGTCGATGATCACGCTGCTGCTCGGGCTGATCTACACGCTCAAGGTCGTGGACATCATCTGGATCATGACGAGGGGCGGCCCCGCGGACGCCTCCACGACGCTGGCCATCTGGTCGTACCGTGAGGCGTTCGGCACCGGCCAGCCCGACTTCTCCCCGGCGGCGGCCGTCGGCAACCTGCTCATCCTCATCGCCTTCGCCGCCGGGCTCGCCCACGTGCGCCTGCAGAAGGAGACGGCATGAGAGCGTGGAGAACCGTCGTGGGCGTCGTCCTGGTGGGCGTGATGCTCTTTCCCGTCTACTGGATGTTCAACGTCTCGCTCACCAAGACCAGCGACATGCGGGCCGACCCGCCCCACTGGTTCCCGTGGGACCCCACGTTCGAGGGGTACGCCGCCGCGTTCTCCCAGCAGCTGCCCGCCCTGGCCACCAGCCTCTTCATCGGCCTCGGCACGGTCGCGCTCACGCTCGCGGTGTCCCTGCCCGCCGGGTTCGCCCTGGCCAAGCTGCGCCCGCGCGGCGGGCGGACGATCGACTTCCTGCTGCTGGTCGCGCAGATGATCCCCGGCGTCGTCATGGCCATGGGCTTCTACGCGATCTACATCAGGCTGGGGCTGCTCAACACCGTTCCCGGCCTGATCGTGGCGGACTCGACGCTGGCCGTGCCGTTCGCGGTGCTGCTGTTCAGGGCGTTCATGGCGGGCATCCCCGCCGAGGTCATGGCGGCGGCGCAGATCGACGGGGCGAGCACCTGGCGCACGTTCGTGTCGATCGTGCTGCCGCTCAGCCGCAACTCCGTGATCACCGTGTCGCTGTTCGCCTTCCTGTGGGCGTGGTCGGACTTCATCTTCGCCTCGACGCTCAACCGCAACAGCGACGTCATCCCGATCACGCTCGGCATCTTCCGCTACATCGGCAACAACACCACGCAATGGAACTCGATCATGGCGACCGCCGTGATCGCGTCGCTTCCGGCGGCGTTCCTGCTCGTCCTCGCGCAGCGCTACATCGCCGCCGGGGTCACCGCGGGCGCCGTGAAGGACTGAAAGAAAGGGTTCTCACCATATGACCAGCCCCGTGCTGCCGTCACACGGCCGGGCACGCCCCCTCGGGCTCGCGCAGGTCACGCTCACCGGCGGGTTCTGGGGCGACCGGCAGGCCGTGAACGCCACGGCGACGCTCGCCCACTGCGAAGCGTGGATGGAGCGCCTCGGCTGGCTGGCCAACTTCGACCGGGTCGCCGACGGGACCACCGGCCCCGACCGTCCCGGCTGGTCGTTCTCCGACTCCGAGGTCTACAAGCTGCTGGAGGCCCTGGCCTGGGAGAGCGCGAGGACCGGCGACCCGGGGGCGGAGGCGGCGATCAAGCGGCTCACCGCCCGCGTCGCCCGCGCCCAGGACCCGGACGGGTACCTCAACACCTGCTTCGGCCACGGCGACCAGCCGCCGCGCTACAGCGACCTGGAGATGGGCCACGAGCTGTACAACACCGGGCACCTGCTCCAGGCCGCCGTCGCCCGGCTGCGCACCCACGGCGAGGACGACCTGGTACGGGTCGCGCGGCGGGCCGCCGACCACGTGTGCCGCGCCTTCGGCCCCGGCGGCGCCGACGGGATCTGCGGCCATCCGGAGATCGAGGTCGGCCTGGCCGAGTTCGGCCGCGCCCTGGGAGAGGAGCGCTACGTCGAGCAGGCCCGCCTGTTCCTCGACCGGCGCGGTCACGGCAGGCTGAGGGACATCCCGCTGGGGCGGGCGTACTTCCAGGACGACGTCCCGATCAGGCAGGCCGACGTGTGGCGCGGCCACGCCGTCCGCGCGCTCTACCTCGCCGCCGCGGCGGTCGACGTCGCGGTCGAGCGCGGCGACGACGAGCTGCTGCGCGCCGTGGAACGCCAGTGGGAACGCTCGGTCGCCCGCCGCACCTACATCACCGGCGGCATGGGCTCGCGCCACCAGGACGAGGGCTTCGGCGAGGACTGGGAGCTGCCTCCCGACCGGGCCTACTGCGAGACCTGCGCCGGAGTCGCCTCCATCATGGTCTCCTGGCGGCTGCACCTCGCCACCGGCGACGTGCGCTACACCGACCTCATCGAGCGCACGCTCTACAACGTCATCGCGGCCTCCCCGAGCGCCGACGGCCGGGCCTTCTTCTACGCCAACCCCCTCCACCAGCGGGTCCCCGGCAGGCCGGCCGATCCCGACGAGGTGAGCCCGCGCGCGGAGGGGGGTGCGCGGGCCGCCTGGTTCGACGTCTCCTGCTGCCCGACGAACGTCGCCCGCACCCTGGCCAGCCTGCACGCCTACCTGGCCACCAGCGACGACGACGGCCTGCGGATCCACCAGTACGCGCCCTGCCGGATCCGCGCCGAGCTGCCGGACGGGCGGCCGGTGTCCGTGGACGTCGAGACCGCCTACCCCGACAGCGGGACCGTCCGCGTCAGGGTCGCGGCCGACGCCGGCGCGCCCTGGACCCTCACCCTGCGCGTCCCCGCCTGGGCCGCGGGGGCCACGCTGACCGAGGGCGGCCGGACCCGCCCTGCCGAGCCCGGCCTGGTGAGCGTGCGGCGGGCCTTCCGCGCGGGTGACGAGATCGTCCTCGACCTGCCCATGGAGCCCCGCTTCAGCTGGCCCGACCCGCGCATCGACGCCGTACGGGGGTGCGTGGCGGTCGAACGCGGGCCCGAGGTGCTGTGCCTGGAGTCCCGCGACCTGCCCGATCCCGGCGGGCTCGACTCCCTGGTCGTCGATCCCCGTGCCGTCCCCCGGGCCGTTCCCGGTGGCGCGGTGGTCCGTGGCCGGGTGCTCGGCCTCGCCGGCGGGGCCTGGCCCTATCCCCCGGATCCTTCCGGGGCCGCCCCCGGCGAGTGGTTCGACGTGCGGCTCGCGCCCTACCACGGGTGGGCGCGGCGCGGCCCGTCGAGCATGCGCCTCTTCCTGCCCGTCTCCTCTGCTCAGCCCCCGACACAAGGAGAGTGACATGTCCCGCATCCGAGTGCTCGCCTTAGCCCTGGTCACCACGGCCGCGACCGTGGTGACCGGAGCACCCCCCGCCGCGGCGGCCGGGGCGACGCTGACCGTCAACGTCGCCCAGCCCTTCCGCCCGGTCACCCACGCCGCCTCCGGCGGCCTCTACGGCCTGGCGGAGAACTCCCGCCCCGCCGACTCCACCCTGCTGCCGATCAAGGTCAACTCGCTCACCCAGCCCGCCCCCGGCGTCGGCCAGCGGCCCAACGGCCAGCCGCCGGGCGGCGACTCGCTGCTGATCGCCCCGCAGGCCGACCGCGTCGGCGCCGGCCAGTACATCCGCATGCCCGACATCTACCCGAACTTCCCCTACCAGTGGGTGAGCTGGAACGACTGGCTGGCCAAGGTCGACACCATGGTCAGGGCCAGGCTCGCGGCCACCACCGTCACGAACGTCCTGGCCTGGGAGCTCTGGAACGAGCCCGACTACACCTGGAACACCGCCGCCGCCGGCAACTTCAACGACGGCTGGGTCCGTACGCACCGGGCGGTCCGCGCGCTCGACCCGCTCACGCCGATCGTCGGGCCCAGCACGGCGACGTACAACCGGTCGTGGATGCAGGCGTTCCTGACCCGCGCCCGCGACACCGGCACGCTGCCCGACATCATCTGCTGGCACGAGCTGAGCAACCCCGGCAGGATCGCCGCCGACCTCGCCGACTACCGCAACCTGGAAGCCTCGCTCGGCATCAGCCCGCGCCGCATCTCCATCAACGAGTACGCCGCCCCCGCCGAGGTGGACGTCCCCGGCCGGATCGCCAGCTACGTGGCCAAACTCGAACGCGGCGGCGTCGAGTCCGCGCACCGCGCCTTCTGGTACGAGTACGGCACCATGAACGGCCTGGTCGTCAACAACAACCAGCCGACCGGCACGTGGTGGCTCTACAAGTGGTACGGCGACATGGCCGGCAACATGGTCACCACGACCACCAGCTCGACCTCCCTGGACGGCTTCGCCGCCTACGACCCCACCCGTAAGATCGTCAACGTGGTGTTCGGTGACGAGGCGGGCACCAACACGGTCAACCTGACCGGCCTCGGCGCGCTGGGCTCCAGCGTCCGCGTCACGCTCCTGTCCACCCCGTCCAGCGGGCGCTTCACCGCCGTGACCGCCCCCACCACCGTCTCCACCACCACCCGTACGGTCAGCAACGGCCAGCTCAGCGTCTCGGTGCCGAACATGGTCGCCACCAGCGCCTACCAGCTCGTCGTCGAGCCGGCCACCGGCGTGCCGGCCTACCAGCAGCGTTACGAGGCCGAGAACGCCTCGGTCTTCCGCGCCCAGCGGCTGACCTCCTCCAGCGCGTCGGGCGGCGGCTACGTCGGCCGCATCGACAACTCCGGCACCCCGCGCACCGACAGCTACGTCGACTTCGTCGTCAACGTGCCGGCCGCCCGCGCGTACACGATGACCATCGGCTACGCCAACGCCACCGGTGCCACCGCCACCCAGGGCCTGGCCTACAACGGCGGCGCGTGGACCACCGTCAGCTACCCGCCGACCGCCGCGTGGGGCCAGTTCGGCGCCACGGTCAGCACCACGGTGAACCTGCGGGCGGGCTACAACGTGATCCGGCTGGCCAAGGGGTCGCCGCACTTCGCGGGCGGCACCGGCTACGCCGAACTGGACTACATCCACCTCACCTGATTCGAAGGGACCCCGGCTTCATGACCGCCTCAGGCCCGGAGTTCTCCCTGTGGGAGATCCCGTTCAGCTACCACGGATCGTGGTTCGGCTTCTCGCCCGTGGTGGCGGAAGGGACCTACGCGGAGGAGGTGCATCTGGTCTCGCACCAGACCGGCATGCACGCGGTCATGAAGCTGGTCCCCGAGACCGCCGCCACGATCACGGCCACCCCCCACCGGCTCACCTGGCACGACGGCCTGATCGACCTCGCCTACGAGAGCGTGGACACGGTGCGGGTGCGCGGCCGCGGCGCCGGGCTGCGCGTGCTGGCCGCGGACCCGGTCCTGACGCCGTTCAGCGGCCCGTACTTCTACCAGGACCCCGTGGACGGCTCGTACGTCTTCACCCTCTACCAGACCGGCCGCCGCTACCGGATCACCCTGCTCGGCGGGCGGGCCGAGCCCCTGGGCGCGCAGGCGCTCGGCGCCGCCGAGCGGGGGATCCGCCTGAGCGGCGAGTGGGAGATCGCCATCGAGGAGTACGAGACCGCCCGCGCCCCCTACACCGCCAAGGACCCCTTCGACCAGGTGGTCAAGGCGGCGCGGGCGGAGTTCGAGGCGTTCGCGCAGGCGGTCGCGCCGTGGCGCGGCGAGCGGACGCCCGCCGCCGAACTGGCCGCCTACGTGCTGTGGTCGGCCACCGTGCGCCCGGCCGGGTTCGTCACCCGCCCGGCGGTGCTGATGTCGAAGCACTGGATGGACAAGGTGTGGAGCTGGGACCACTGCTTCAACGCCATCGCTGTCGCCGGGGGTCTGCCCGGCCTGGCCTGGGACCAGTACCGCCTCCCCTTCGACCACCAGGACGCCTCGGGCGCGCTCCCCGACTCCGTCACCCACTCCGAGATCCTCTACAACTTCGTCAAACCGCCCATCCACGGCTGGGCGCTGCGGCACCTCCCCGATGCGGCGCCGGACGTCTACCCGCTGCTGGAACGCTGGACCACCTTCTGGCTCACCGCCCGCCGCGTCCCCGGTCACGAGCTGCCGCACTACCAGCACGGCAACGACAGCGGCTGGGACAACGCCACCACCTTCGACCCCGAGCGCGTCGTGCAGAGCGCCGACCTGGCCGCCTTCCTCATCCTTCAGCTGCGCGAGCTGGCCCGCCTGGCCCCCGGCCCCGACGCCGCCGCCCGGTGGAGCGCGCAGGCCGACCGGATGCGCGAGGCGCTGCTCGCCGAGCTGTGGGACGGCGAACGGTTCGTCGCCCGTGGCGTGCCGTCGGGACGTACCTGGTCCAGCTCCAGCCTGCTCGACCTCATGCCGATCGTGCTGGGAGAGGAGCTGCCGCGTCCCGTCCGCGCGGCGCTGGCCGCCGGGATCGAGCGGCACCTGACCGCGTACGGGCTCGCGACCGAGCTGCCGGACTCACCGCACTACCTGGACGACGGCTACTGGCGCGGCCCCATCTGGGCGCCCTCGACCGTGCTGATCGAGGACGGGCTGCGCCGCGCCGGCTACCCGGACCTGGCCGACGAGATCAGCGCCCGCTTCCGCGCGCTGTGCGAGCGGTCGGGGTTCGCCGAGAACTTCGACGCCCGCACCGGCCAGGGCCTGCGCGACCGCGCCTACACCTGGACGGCGGCCGCCTACCTCCACCTGGCCGCCGCTCACGAGCGGCGGGCGAGGCCCTGAACCTGCCCGTCGTGCACGTCGCTCACCCACTCCCAGCCGGGCCTGGCCGACGGGCCGATCCGCGGGTCACTCACGGGCTTGTCGTCGCGCAGGGCCTCCACGTACGCCCGATCCAGGTCGATCTGCGCGCGCAGCCGTCCGGCGTCGCCGGCGGACCCGTGACCCGGGACGAAGACCTCGACGTCGCCCGCCACCCCGTCGAACAGCCGCAGCGCGTCGAGGTAGTCCCCGATCGGGTCGGCGGCGTCCAGGTCGAGCATCGGGACCAGGACGTCGGAGAGCATGTCGCCGGCGACGAGAACCCCGCGTTCCTCGATGAGCAGCGCCGCGTGCCCCTTGGCGTGCGCCTGGTGCTCGATGACGCGGACCTCGGGGCCGTCCCAGGGAACCCGCGTGGCTCCGGCGGGCAGAGCGGTGAGGAGGCCGAACAGCTCCAGCGGTGTCTCCCCGGCGATCTCCGGCGGTAGCGCCTCGGCGAGGCGGGCCCGCCAGTCCGCGTCCGCCCGCAGCTCGCGCAGCTCGGCCGCGCAGCGGGCGGTGCCGTAACGGGGCGCGTCGCCGAGCTCGGCGTGCCAGAGCGCGTGATCCCAGTCGGGGTGCGTCGCGAAGCCCGCCACGACGGGCAGGCCCCGCCGGCGAAGCTCGTCCGCGAGGGCGGCCATCTCGTCGCCGGTGATCCCGGGGTCGATGAGCAGCACGCCGGCCGGGCCCCGCACGACGACGGCGTTGTTCTGGAGCAACGGGCTCTGGTGGACCAGCACACCCTCCGCGACCTGCTTCAGCACGTGCCTGCCTCCTTCGTGTCCTGGACGGCGTAACGACGCATCGTGACGCCGCGCTCGAACGATCGGTGCTCGATGAGGTCGAGCTCGATCGGGATGTCGTAGTCGTCGAACAGCGGCCTGCCGAAGCCGAGGATCGACGGGTGGGTCCAGAGCAGCAGCTCGTCGAGGAGCCCCGCCCGGAGCAGCTGGGTGGCGAGGGTCGCGCCGCCGACGCTGATGGTGCCGTCGGTGCCGGCCCGCAGGGCGGCCAACTGGTCGATCGCGTCGTCGCCGCCGATGATCCGGGTGCCGTGGGCGGCGCTGCGGCGGGTGCGGGAGACGAGGATCTTGGGCTTGGCGGTCCAGAGCTCGCCGTACTCACGCAGGTAGTCCGGCAGCGACGCGTCCTCGGGCGCCCGCGGCCAGTATTCCTCCATCGCCTCGTAGTAGACCCGGCCGTGGACCATGAGGGCGAGCTCCCGCGTCCGCGCGTTGGCCTCGCGGTGCATCTCCTCGCCGAGGCGCAGCCACTCGCCCGCGCCGTTGTCCCCGGGCACCTGCTCGATCCGCAGGTCGAGGGACACGTTCATCGAATAGACGAAGCGGCCCATCATCTCCTCTTCCCAAGTGATTGCACTTTGCAAGTACTATAGGTGGAGTGAAATGGCTGTCAAGGAGGGAATCGTGGAACCACGGTCCGGGTGTCCGATCAACGCCGCCGTCGAGGTGCTGGGTGATCGCTGGTCGATGCTCGTGCTGCGCGACGTCATCTTCGGCGACCGCCGCCACTTCCGGGCGCTGCTCACCGGGTCGGCCGAGGGCATCGCCTCGAACATCCTGGCCGACCGGCTCGTACGGCTCGTCGAGGCGGGACTGCTCACCCGCGGCACCGCCGCGCGCGGGCAGCGCGCCCGCTACAGCCTCACCGAGGCCGGCATCCAGACCCTCCCGATCATCCACGCCCTCGGCAACTGGGGCCTCGACTGGCGTCCGGGCAGCGAGGAGCTCCGCAGCCGGCAGCGGCTCATGCGCGAGGAGGGCCCGGCCTTCATCGAGGAGCTGATGGACGAGCTCCGCGTCCGCCACCTCGACGCCCCGCCGAAACCGCACGACGGCCCGGGCCCGTTCGACCGCCTCGCCGCCGCCCACGCCGCCGCCGCCGGGCAGGATGTTGCGCCATAGTACGATTGTCGGTATATATCGATCACATGAAAAACAGGTCGATGCAGGAACCGACGTTCCTCATCCTGACGGCCCTGGCGGCCGGGCCGCAGCACGGCTACGGCATCATCACCGACGTCCTGCAGATCTCCGGCGAGCAGGTACGGCTGCGCGCCGGCACCTTGTACGCCGCACTCGACCGGCTCCAGAGCGAGCAGCTGATCGAGACCGACCGCGAGGAGGTCGTGGACGGCCGGGCCCGGCGTTACTACCGACTCACCACCGAGGGCGCGGCCCGGCTGTCGGCCGAGGCCGACCGGCTGCGCAGGAACGCCGACACTGCCACCGCACGCCTGCGCCGCAGCCCGTCCGCCGCACGGCCGTCCCTCGGCGGCGCCTCGTGACCACGCTGGAACAGCGCTACCGCCGGTTACTCGCCTGGTACCCGAAGGATCACCGGGCCCTGCACGAGGAGGAGATGCTCGGCGTGCTGCTGGCGGCCTCGGCTCCCGGCCAGAATCGCCCCGCCTGGCGGGAGGCGTTCGATCTGGTGCGCGGCGGCCTGGCGATCCGGTTGCGCAGGCTCGCGCCGCCCGAGTCGCGGCGGCGCTGGCGGGACGCCACCGGCCTGGCCGCGCTGCTCGCCCCTCTCGTGCTGTTCGGCGCCGGCCTGTTCCGCGCCGCCGGGTACGCCGGTCGGTTCGCCTTCGACCTCGCCCTCCCGCAGGTCGTCTACGCCCTGCCGTACGGACTGGTCGTGCTGCTGGCGTGGCTGGGGCGGCGCCGGGCGGCGATCGCCTGCGCGTGGGCCGTGGCGGTGCTGTACCTGGCCGAGGCGATGAACTGGCTGCTGTCCCTGCCCGAAGGGACCACCGTGGTGGGCGACGTGATTCTGGTCTCGGGGCGACCAGTGCTCGCTGTCGGCATGCTGGGGGCGGCCTTCCCCGCGTGCGTCTGCGCGGCGATGCTCACCCTCGCGCCGTCGCCCGGCCCCGGCCCTCTGGGGTCCCGGCGGCTGCTGGCCTGGGCGGGCGGGGTGCTGGCCGCGTGCGTCATCGGCACCCTGCTGCCCAAGGTGCTCGGAGCCGTCCTGATGTCGGCCGCCGTCGCCACGGTGGCGGTGACGGCACTGCGCTCCCCTGTGGGCCGCCGGACGGCCGCCGTCCTGATGCCGTTCCTCCTCGTCGCCGTCATGTGGTCATGGTTCGCCGACCTGGCCGCCCTGACCGCGGTCACCGTCGCGACGGCGGCGCTGCTGGGCGTCACGGCGTGGCTGGCCCGCACCGCGGAGCCCGCCTGATCCCCTACGCGCCCACATCAGCCGGAGCCGGCCGCTGAACGAGCTGGGCGTGTACGAGCTGCGCCAGATGGTCGATGCCCTGGGCGCCGATGACCTCCAGGGCGGGGATGGCGCAGCCGAACCGGCGCCGGATCGTGGCCGCCACCTCCGTGGCCATGAGAGAGTCGAGGCCGAGCTGGGCCAGCGGGCGGTCGAGCTGGAGCCGGTCCGGCGTGGTGTGCAGGATGCCGGCGACCAGTTCGGCGATGGCCGCCGACACGAGCCCCCGCCTCTCCTGCGGGCTCTCCACGGCGATGAGGTCGTGGAGGGGGGCGTTCGGCCCGTCCTGGTCGCGGGCGAGCGCGGGCAGCACCTCGGCCAGTCGCGGCACGCGCACGGCCGGCAGGCGGTCGGCGATCGCCTCCGGCGTCACGCGGGCGGCCGTGGTCACCTCCGCGCCCCGCGCCAGCGCGGCTTCGAGGGCGTCGAGCGCCTCGTCCGGGGTGAGCGGCGGCAGCAGCCGCGACAGGAAGCCCATCAGCTCCGGGTGCCGTGCCAGGTAGCCGGTCCCGCCGACGGCGCCCAGCCCCAGGGCGAGCGCCGGGAGCCCGTCCCGGCGGCGGGACCGGGCCAGGGCTTCCAGACAGGCGTTGGCGGCCACGTAGTTGCTCTGCGCGGCGTTGCCGATGACGGTGGCGAGGGAGGACAGCAGGACGAAGAAGCCCAGCTCGCGGTCACGGGTGAGCTGGTCGAGCACGTACGCGCCGGTCATCTTGGCGTTCAGCGCGGTGTGGAAGCGTTCGGGGGTCAGCTCGCTGAGCGGGGCGTCGTCCAGGACCATCGCCGCGTGGATGACGCCGCGCAGCGGGCGGTCCGTGCGATCGATGCTGTCGAGCACGGCGCGCAGCGCGGCGGGATCGGTCACGTCCGCTGCGTACGGGGTGGCGGTCGCGCCTTTTTCCTGGACGGCGCGCACGGTCGCCGCCGCTTCCGGCGCGTCCGGGCCGGCGCGGCTGACCAGGGCGAGGTGACGCGCGCCGCGCTCGGCCAGGCGTACGGCGGCGGCCGCGCCGAGCCCGCCGAGCCCCCCGGTGACGAGGTAGGTCCCCTCGGGATCGAGCGTCACGGGACCCTGCCGCTGCTCGACGGGGAACGGCTGGTCGAAGGAGATCACCACCTTGCCGATGTGGCGGGAGTGCTGCAGGAGCCGGAACGCCTCGCTCACCCGCGCGGCCGGGTAGACCCGGTTGGCGATGGGGCGGTAGTCGCCCCGGTGCACGAGACGGGTCACCCTGGTCACCTGGTCGGCCCACAGCTCCGGTTCGAGGAGGGGGCCGAGGTCCAGGTTGAGCGCGTACAGGCTCAGACTGTCGCGGAACGGGTGCAGCGACACCGACCGGTCGCCGTACAGGTCGAGCTTGCCCAGCTCGACGAAACGCCCGCCCCTGCGCAGCAGCTCCAGCCCGCGCGGGATGGCCTCACCGGCCAGCGAGTTGAGCACGACGTCCACGCCGCCCCCGGTCAGGGCACGGACGTGGTCGGCGAACCCGGGGTTGCGCGAGTCCACCACGTGCGTGACGCCGAGCAGGCGCAGCAGGTCGCGTTTCTCGGGGCTGCCCGCCGTGGCGACGGCCCGCGCGCCGATGTGGGCGGCGTGCTGGAGGGCGGCCAGCCCCACCCCGCCGGCCGCGCCGTGGACCAGCAGCGTCTCCCCCGGCCGCAGGCGGGCCAGATGGTCGAGCGCGTAGTGCACGCTCAGGCAGGCGATGGACAGGGTGGCCGCGTCGGTGAAGCTCATGCCGGCCGGCATGAGCCCGGCCAGCCCCTCGCGGGCCACGACGTGCGAGGCGAGCGACCCGCCGGTGGCGACGAACACGCCGTCGCCGATCCCGAACTTCGTGACGCCCGGGCCCGTCGCGGTCACCACCCCGGCGCACTCGATGCCGAGATGCGGGCCCAGGTAGGTGTCCTGCACCGCCTCCTCCGGCAGCAGCCCGCGGGCCCAGAGCACGTCGCGGTAGTTCAGGGCCGCGGCGCGCACCGCCACGACGATCTCGTGAGGGCCCGGCTCGGGCGGCGGGCCGGTCCGCTCCCAGGCGAGCCGGTAGCCGGGCCCCTGGTCGTCCAGCCGCAGCCGGAACGGCTCGTCTGCGGCGACGTCATGGGGACGGGTGACGGGCCGGGCCGTACGGACCCGCGGCACGAACCGGCCGCCCCCGGTGAGCACGATCTCGTCCTCGGCGGACGGTTCGAGCAGTTCGAGGATCAGGCGGTGCGCGTCCGCACGGGGTGATGCGCCCCGTTCCAGGGAGATGCGCCTGATCTCCAGGTCCGGTCGTTCGTTGGCGAGCGAGCGCGTCAGGCCCCACACGGCGGCGGCGGGTGGCATACACGGCTTTTCCGGAGCGGGGTGCAGGCCGGTCGGCGGCGTGACGACCCAGAGGCGGACGGTGAGCCTCGCCGGCAGGCGGTCGCGAACGGCGGCCAGGGCCCGCAGGACCTGCGCGCGCCGCCCGGTGAGCCCGGCGACCGCCCCCGGCTCGCCAGCGGGTTCGTCGTCCAGCAGCAGCACGAGGTCGGCGGCGCTGTCGCCGTCGCCGACGGCCGCCGGCCAGCCGGACACACCGGCCACGGTCGCGTCCAGCACGGTGGCGCGCAGCGCCGACGCGATCTCGCGGGCGAGCTCGTCGTCGGCGCCCCGCTCGGGCACCACGATCCACGCGGTGCCGGTGGCCGGGACCGGCTCCGTGCTCACCTCGGACAGGGCCGGCGCCTCGGCGCGGCCGAGCAGGACGGACGCCTCGGCCCCGGAGCCGAGCCGGGCCACGTCGCCGAAACCGCACTCCCCCAGCACCGCCGCCCACCGCGCGGCCGGGAGCAGCGGGCTCGCCGCTCTGAGGTCGACGTCGGTGAAGGACCACCAGCGTTCGAGCAGCCCGAACACGGCGACCAGCCGGTCGCTGTCATGCTGCTCCACCACGAGAAGCCGGCCGCCGGGCACCAGCAGGTCGCGGGCCCTGCGGACGGCGGCGCGCACGTCCGGCGCCGCGTGCAGCGCGCCGTCCGCCACCACCACGTCGTAGAACTCGCCGCCGAACCCCTGCTCGGCGGGCTCTCGCGCCAGGTCGAGCAGGCGGTACTGAACGAAGTCGTACGGCGCGAGACGTGCCGCGGCCCGGCGGAGGAACGGCTCGGAGGGGTCGGTGAAGACGTACTCGGTCAGCTGGCGGGGCAGGACGGGCAGGAGCGCGGCCGTCATCCCCGCCGTGCCGCCGCCGAGCTCCAGAACGCGCAGCGGACGGTCCTCGGGCCAGGTGCGCACGATCTCCTCCAGCGCGGCCCGGGCGAGCCGCGAGTCGCAGCGCCGGCCCGGCGAGGCGTCGAGCAGATGCTCCACGGTGTGCCCGCCGCCCTCCGGGAAGATCAGCTCCTCCGGGTCGAGCCGGCCGGTCAGCACCTGATCGAGGTGGTGGCCGCAGCGCCCGCGCAGGATCAGCTCCGCCGAGTGGCCGGGGCAGGCGCGCAGGAGCTTCTGGAACAGCGCCTCGGGCGCCGGCTCGGCGGCCGGCCGCCACCGGGCGTCAGAGCGGTCGTGGCTGGCCGGCTCGTGATCGCGGATGAGCAGGCCGCGCGCTTCGGCGATCGAGGCGAGCGCCGCCACGAGCCGCGCGTGCCGCGGCAGCACCCCCGCGCCGAGCAGCGCGGGCACGTCGAAGACGGCGGCGCCGGGCAGCAGGCGGGCGAAGGCCCGCGCGACGAAGTGCGCGGTGAGGTCGGCGAACTGCGTCCCGGCGTCGTCGCCGTCGCCGGCGCGGAGGGTGTCGCTGTCGCCGGCGCGGAGGATGTCGCCGTCGCCGGCGCGGGCGGTGTCGCCGCCGTCCGGCCGGCAGGACGCGGGCCAGGCGACGGGCCCCGCGCCGGAGCGGGACGCCGGCCGCAGCTCCGTCAGGTGCTCGACCACCGGCGTCCTGGCCGTCGTGGGCAGCCGCCGCACCCGGCAGCCCTCGATGAGCACGGCCACCTCACCGGTGTCGTCGCAGATCGTGACGTCGAACTCGGCCTCGTGCTCGGACACGTACGTGAGCTCGGTGTGGGCGAACCCCCACGGCGGCGGATTGCGCCAGCACCGCACCGCACGCACCGACACCGGCAGATATCCGTGACCACTGCCGATGAGCAGCGGAATCACCGTGTGCAACGCCCCGTCGAGCAGCGTGGGATGGGCCTCGTAGCCGCTCTGCGACACGTTGAGCACGTAGGACGCGAGCGCCTCTCGCGCACTCGTCCACAGCTCGCGCAGCACCTTGAAGCTCGGACCGTACGTGAAGCCCACGCCGGTCAGCTCGGCGTAGCAGGTGTCGTGGTCGCGATGCCGCGTGGCCCTGGCCCTCGCGCCCTTGAGGTCCACCCGCCCGGGGGCCTCGCCGTGCAGCCGCCGCACCCTGCCGCGCGCGTGCATCCGCCACTCGCCCTCCTGCCCGGACCGGCTCGCGATCCGGAACAGGCCGTCCTCGTCGGACAGCGTGACCTGCGTCTGCCTGACGGGGTCGGCGGCCGACAGGGTCATCGCGGAGGGGAACCGCAGGGCCAGCACCTCGACGGGGGCGCCCAGCGCCCGGCGACCGGCGGCCAGGGCCATCTCGATGTACGCCGCCCCCGGCATGATCACCGTGCCGTCGATCTCGTGGTCGGGCAGCCACGGGAGCCGTTCGGGTTCGAGCCGCCCCTGCCAGGCCGGTTCCATGAGCGGCGCCCGCTCGCCGAGCAGCGGATGGTCCAGGGGGCGCGCCCACACCTGCGGGCCGCCGTGCCACTGGCGCTCACGTTGCCAGGGATAGGCGGGCAACTCGGCGACGCGGCCAGGACAGGGGAAGATCCGCGCCCAGTCCAGCGCGTCACCGGCGGCCAGCGCGGCCACCGCGCCCTCCACCAGGGCAGCCCCGTCGCCGTCCCGCCGCAGGGTGGCCACCGCCGTGACACCCATCCTGGTCAGGTACGTGGCCAGGACCGGATGCGGCCCGATCTCGACGAACAGCTCACAACCACGCTCCTTCAGCCGCTCGACCGCCTGGGCGAACAGCACGGGACGGCGTACGTTGTGCCACCAGTAATCGGCGTCGAGCCCTTCCCGCGGCTCCCGCCCCGTCACCGTGGACACGAACGGCACGCCGGCGGCCCCGGCGCGCAGCCCGTCGAGCCCCACGCGGACGGCCTTCTCGGCCCCGTCCATGGCCGCGCTGTGGAAGGCGTGGTCGAGGTCCAGCGGCCGGAAGAACACGCCGCGGGAGGCGAGCTCGTCGCCCAGGGCGGCCAGCGCCTCGGGATCCCCGGCGACGGTCACGTCACGGCCGCTGTTGACCGCGGCCAGCTCAAGCCGCCCCGCGTAGCGGGCCAGCACGTCCGCGGCCTCGTCCGGGGCGAGGCCCGCCGCCGCCATCCGGCCGAGCCCGGCGGTGGGGGCCTGGGCGCGGCTGCGTACGGCGACCACGCGCGCGGCCTGCCCCAGATCCAGGATCCCGGCCGCGTACGCCGCCGCGATCTCCCCGACACTGTGCCCGGCCACCGCGTGCGGGCGCACGCCCCAGTCCCGCAGCAGCTCCAGCAGGCCGACCTGGACGGCGAACAACGCCGGCTGGGCCACCTCGGTGAGCGCGAGCCGCGACCGCCGCGCGGGCGCGGCCAGCTCCTCGGCCACCGACCAGCCGAGCCACGGCGCAAGGGCGGCGTCGGCGGCGTGCACCGCGGCCCGGAAGACGGGCTCGCTCCGCAGCAGGTCGGCGCCCATGCCGGTCCACTGCGAGCCGTTGCCGGAGAAGACGAACGCCACCCGTCCCGAGGCCCCGCCGATCGCGCCACCGGCGGCATCGCCCGCGGCGAGCCGCGTGAGCCGGTCGGCGGCCTCGGCGGCCGAGCCCGCGACGACCGCCGCCCTGAGCTCCCGACGGCCGCGCCGCCGGCACGAGGTGTAGCTGAGGTCGTAGAACTCCTCGCCGGAGGCCGTCGACAGCCGGGCCGCGAGCCGGCGCGCCGACTCGGCCAGCGCGGCCTCGTTCCGCGCCGACACCATCACGGGCAGCCGGCGGCGCGGCCGCGCGACGGGCCCCGGCGGGGCCGCGGGCGGGGCGGCGAGCACGGCGTGCGCGTTGGCGCCGCCGAAGCCGAAGGAGTTCACCCCGGCGACCCTGCGCCCGCCCGGCTGCTCCACCGGCCGCGGCTCGGTGACGGGAAGCAGCCGTAAACCGGCGAAGTCGATGCGCGGGTTGGGCGGGTCGCCGTGCAGCGAGGCCGGGATCCGCCCGTGGCGGAGCACGAGCACGGCCTTCAGGAGGCCGGCGACGCCCGCGGCCGCCTCCAGATGGCCGACGTTGGTCTTGATCGAGCCGATCGGCAGCGCCCGGCTGCGACGGCGTCCCAAGGCCCTGCCGATCGCCTCGCACTCGACGGGGTCGCCCGCCGGGGTGCCGGTGCCGTGCGCCTCGAAGTAGACCAGCTCGTCGGCCGCGACCCCGGCCTCACGGTAGACCTCGCGCAGCAGCCGCTCCTGGGCGTACGGGCTGGGCAGGCTCAGACCCGGAGTGCGGCCGTCGGCGTTGGCGCCGGTGCCCAGCACCACCGCGTGCACCCGGTCGCCGTCGGCCTCGGCGTCGGCCAGGGACTTCAGCACCAGGAAGCCGCCGCCCTCGGAGCGGACGTAGCCGTCGGCCTCCGCCGAGAAGGCGTGGCAGCGGCCCCGGGGCGACAGCATCGACGCCTTGGCGAAACCGACGAACGGGTAGGGGCTGATGAGGATGTTGACGCCGCCGGCGAGCGCGATCCGCCGCCCTCCGCCGGCGACGTACTGGACGGCCTGGTGGAGGGCCATGAGCGCGGAGGAGCAGGCGGTGTCGACGGTCATGCTCGGGCCGTGCAGGTCCAGGGCGTGCGAGACGCGGTTGGCGATGTTGCCCGCCGAGGTGCCGGCGTTGGTGTAGGCGTTGATGCCGGCGGGGTCGCTCACCTGCATGATCTCGTAGTCGTGGGTGGAGGCTCCCACGTACACGCCGGTGGCGGAGCCGGCCAGGACGGCCGGGTCCAGCCCGGCGTCGTCGAACGCCTCCACGGCCAGCTCCAGCATCAGCCGCTGCTGCGGGTCCATGGCGGCGGCCTCGCGAGGCGAGATCCCGAAATAGCCGGTGTCGAAACCCGCGACGTCGTCCAGGAACCCGCCCGCGACCGTGTAGGTCTTGCCGGGGCTGGCCGGGTCGGCGGCGACGAACCGCCCGGGCTCGAAACGGTCCGGCGGCACCTGCGTGACCAGGTCCCGGCCCGCCGAGAGCGCCGCCCACAGGCCGTCGAGGTCGCTGATGCCGCCGGGCAGCCGGCAGCCGATCCCGACGATGGCGACAGGGGTCATGGAGAGCCTCCGATCTCGTCGCGCACGAGCGCCGCGAGTCCGTGCTGAAGGGTGATCCGGGCCCGGAAGCCGAGCTCGGCCGCGGCCCGGCCGGTGGTGCACGTCCAGGAGGGGCAGCGCAGCTCCCGGGCCTTGTCCCTGTTGAGTATCGGTACGGTCCCGCGGACCCTGCCGACGACCTCCGCGCCGGCCGCCGCCAGGTCGACCAGCGGGCCGGGCACCGGGATGACGAGCGGCGGGCGGCGGCCCAGCGCCCGGGCGAGCGCCAGGCAGATGTCCTCGGCGCTGTGCTCGACGCCGTCGCACACGGTGTAGACGCCGGCCGTGGGATCGTCGTGCCGTACGGTCCCGCCCCGTTCGGCCGCGGCCAGCAGTGCCGTGCACAGGTCGACGACGTGGATGAGGCAGAACCGCTTCGGCCCGAGGCCGCCCTTGAGCATTACCCCGCGCCGCGCCATGGGCAGCAGCGACGGCAGGAACTCGGTGTCGCCGGGCCCGTACACGACGGGCGGACGGACGATCACCACCGGCAGCCGCCCGGCCACGCGACGGGCGGCCGTCTCGGCCGCCAGCTTGCTCAAGCCGTAGTACGAGACAGGCGGGCTCACGGCCAGTGAGGAGCACAGCACCAGGCGGGGCGGGTCCGGGCGCGCGGTCAGCGCCGACAGCAGCCGCCCGGTCCCCTCCGCGTTGACGCGGAAGTAGTCCGCCGGGGCGCGCGCCTTGACCAGGGCGGCCAGATGGATCACCCGGTCGGCGGCGGCGACCGCCTCGGGCAGCCCCGCACCGGTCTCCAGGTCGCCCTCGACGCAGTCGGCGCCCAGCCGGTCGAGCTCGTGCCGCCACCGTGGCGCGGACGAGACGCGTACGAGGGCCGTGACCGCGTGACCGTCCGCCCGCAGCCGCCGCACCAGACTCCTGCCGATGAAGCCGGTCGCCCCCGTGACCAGGAAACGTCTCACCGCGGCGGCTCGCAGCCGCGCCGGTAGATCCGGTAGGTCTTGGAGCGGCGGGCGCCGATGTAGCGGGCCACGCCGTTGGCGGCGTCGTTGTCCTCCAGGATCCAGGAGAACTCGACGCGGCGGATGCCGAGCTCGCGGGCGGCCCGCATGGCGCGCGCCCCGAGTTCGAGCACCACTCTGTCGTCCCGGTTCTCCGCCCGTACGCCGAGCAGGACCAGCCTGGCCGCGTCCAGGTGGCGCAGGGCGCGCGCGAACCGCAGCAGGCCGAGGGGCGTGAGCCGGCCTCGCGCGGCCCTGAACGCCGGGCCGGCGTCGGGGACGCCGATCAGCGCGCCCACCGTCTCGCCGTCGCGCTCCGCGATGAGCGTCAGCTCGGGCCGCAGGATCGGCTTCAACGTACGGACCAGGTGACGGAACTCCTTCTCCGTGGCGGGCACGAAGCCCCAGTTGCCCGCCCACACCTGGTTGAAGACCGCCCAGATCTGCGAGGCCGCGCTGTCGAGGTCGGCCAGCCGGAGCGGCCGGACCGTGTACGGGGAGCCTTCGGCGAGGGCGTCGGCCAGGGGCAGGAACTCGTCGGGCACCTGGTCCCAGGTGAGCTCCCACGCCCACAGGTCCTTGGCCTTGACGCAGCCGCACGCCTCCAGCAGCCGGGGGTAATAGGCGGGGTTGTACGGCATGAGCACCGCCGGAGCCCGGTCGAAGGAGTCCACGAGCAGGCCGCACTCGTGGTTCGTCGACAGGCTCACCGGGCCGAGCATGGTGCGCAGGCCGCGCTCGGCCAGCCAGCCGGCCGCGGCCTCGAACAGCGCGTGCGCGACCCCGGGGTCGTCCACGCACTCGAACATGCCGAAGAACCCCTCGTCCGCGCCGTGCAGCTCGTTGTGCCGGGGATTGCGGACGGCCGCGATGCGGCCGGCCACCCGCCCGCCGCGCCTGGCCAGGAAGAGCGCGGCCTCGGCGTAGTCGAAGAACGGGTTGCGCCGGGGATCGAGGAACGCGCGGCGCTCCCGGTCCAGAGGCGGGATCCACGGGTCCTCCGGCCGGTGGATCAGGTGCGGGAACCGGATGAAGGCGGTCAGGTCGGAACGTCGCCTCACCGGCTCGACGGTCACCGCCGTCGCCGTCACCGTCCGGCGCCCTGCGGCCCGATGATCCCCACGGCCGTGCCGGCTTCGGCGAAGGCCCCGATGATCCGGTCGAGCTGCGCGTCGGTGTGCGCCGCGGTCGCGCTGATGCGGATCAGCTCCCGGCCGTGCTGCACCGCGGGGTGGATCACCGCGCCGGTGAAGACCCCCGCGTCGAACAGCGCCCGCCACAGCCGCAGGCACGTCATGAAGTCGCCGACGTGCACCGGCACCACGGGCGTGGGCGCTGACCCGACCTCGTAGCCGAGACCCCGGAGACCGTCGCGCAGCCGGGCCGCGTTGTCCATCACGCGCCGGCGGCGTTCCGGCTCGGCCTCGACGAGTTCGAGCGCTTTGAGCGCCGCCGCGACCGAGGCCGGCGTCATGGACGCGGAGAACACCGCCGGGGAGGCCCAGTGGCGGATGTAGTCGATGACGTCCGCCTCGCCGGCCAGCGCCCCGCCGAGCGAGGCCAGGCTCTTGGAGAAGGTGGTCATGACCAGGTCGACGCTGCTCTCCAGCCCCAGCAGCTCGGGTACGCCGCGGCCGTCCGCGCCGAGCACGCCCAGGTCGTGCGCGCAGTCGAGCATCAGGCGGGCGCCGTGCCGCCCGGCCAGCTCGGCGATCCTGGGCAGGTCGCACATGTCGCCGGCCATGGAGAAGACCCCTTCGGTGACGATGAGCACGCCGCTGCCGGCGGGGGTGTCGGCCAGGAGCCACTCCAGATGCTTGGTGTCGTTGTGCCGGAACACGCGCTCGACGGCTCCGCCCAGGCGTACGGCGTCGCGCAGGGAGGCGTGGTTGTCCTGGTCGGTCAGGACGACGTCGTCCTCGCCGAGGAGTGCCGACACCGCGAGGTTGGTCTGGAACCCGGTGGACAGGGCGACCGCGGCCTCGCGGTGCAGGAAGGCCGCCAGGCGTTCCTCCAGTTCGAGGTGCAGCGCGTAGGTGCCGTTCGCGAGGCGGGATCCCGAGCAGGAGGTGCCGTGTTCGGCGATCGCCTTGCGGGCCGCCTCCCGTACGCGTGGATCGGCGGAGAGCCCCAGGTAGTCGTTGGACGCCGCCATGATGACCGGCCGTCCGTGAATGCGCGCCTCACCGGGTGAGAGCATCGTCTCGACAGGCGGTGCGAACGGGTAGAGCCCGGCGGATTTGAAAATGCGGTGGGTTTCCCAGCTGCGACATTTGTCGAAGACGTCCGCCATGACTCGCACTATGACGGTCACCGGCTCGGCTGAACATGTCGTGCCAGTGAGACAAGAGTTTCCCGGTGCTCCTGCGGGCGGGTCGCCCCACTCACCGCGCCACATTTCCGAAATATCCCCATATAGCAGGTCGGACGGCCACGCAGGTGTGACCGTCGCGGAAGTCATCGCCCCGGCCCGGCCTGACTATCTTTATCCGCGTCGACGCCAATTCCCTTTACGGAGGCGCATGGGCACGCTCGCGATTGTCCATGACGCGGCCGTCGCCTTCGTCATCCTCGCGGCGTCACGCGCGGTGAAATTCGCCGGGCAGGCCACGGCGCGGCCCGCACTCGGCGACGGGCTGTGGGCCGCGGCGCTGGCGGCGGGGGCGGCGCTCGCGGAGCTGGCGGGCGGCCCTGCCGGCCGCGCCGTGGCCTCCGCCGTCGTGCTGGCCGTGGTGGTCACCGTATGGATCGGGGCCGCGATCTGGCGGGTGTTCACCGTCGAGGTCGGCCGGCTCGCCTTCGACGGCATGGCCCAGTCGCGGGCCTTCCGCGAGCCCGCCGAAGTGGACTGGGTACGCAACTGGACGCTCGCCTTCTACCGCGACCACCCCGGCTTCGCCCTGCTGCCGCTGCCCGCGATCGGCTGGCTCGCGGTGCCGTACCTGCCGCTCCACGTGCAGGGCGCGGCCCGGATCGCCGTCGTGGCCGTACTGGCGGCCTGGCTGGCCATGACGTCCGCCCGTACCCGCGCGAGCTGCTGGCTCGGCTGCGCGCTGGCCGCCGCGCTCGCCCCCGCCGCCCCCACTCCCCCGCCGCAATGGTGGCACCTGGTCACCGTGCTCGCCCTCCTGCCGGCCGGCCGCCTGCTGCGCCGGCGCGGGCTGCTGCGCGGCTCGATCGCCGGCGACTGCCTGCTCCCGCGCCCCTGGCCCGCCCTGCCCCGCACCCGCTCTCCTGCCGTCACCGCCTGGCAGGCACGACCGCCCCGCCGATCGCCGTACGCCGGAGCCCTGCGAGGCCACGACGTGCTGCTGATCACCCTGGAGTCCGTCGGCCGCGACCACCTGGCCCGATTCACGCCGGACGGCGCCCGCACCCCCTTCCTGGACGCCCTGTACGCCCACGCCGTGGTCTCGCCCCGCCACGTCGCGCCCTCGCCGCTGACCACGAACGCGCACGTGCTCCTCGCCCACGGCCGCTACCGCGCCGACGGGGAGTCACAGGTCCACCGGCTGAACGCGGCCGGCTACCGCACCGCGTACCTCACCTCGGCCCGCACCAGCTACTACGGACTGGGCGACATCCTCGCCGGCGCCGGCTACCGGACCCTCGTCGACCGCTCCCGGCTGGGCGGCCACATCACCGACAGAGAACTCCCCGAGGCAGGCGCCGACGCCCTCCTCGCCGACCTGCCCGCCGACCGGGCGCCGCTCTTCCTGCACGTGCACACCACCGACACCCACGTCCCCTACCGGGTCCGCGACCCCCGCTTCCGCCGCAGGGGCGACGGCCGGCGCGACCGGTTCCTCGACGCGCTGGAGGAGGCCGACGACAATCTCCGCCGCCTGCACGAGACCCTGATGGACCGAGGCGTGCTGCGCGACCCGCTGATCGTCGTCACCGCCGACCACGGCGAATCCTTCGGCCAGCTCGGCTACCACTTCCACGCCACCGCCGTGACCGCGGAACAGACCCTCGTCCCCCTGGCCATCGCCCACCCCGCCCTGCCGGCCGCGCAGATCTCCTGGTCGTCCCACCTCGACGTACTGCCGACCATCCTCGACCTGACAGGCGTCGCCGCCGCGCCGTCCCACGGCGAGTCCCTCTTCCACCTCGACCGCCCGCAGCGCCTGGCCCTCTGGGTCGGCCACCCCATGAGGCGCAGCACCTCCTGCTACGGCCTGATCGACGGCGAGCGCAAACTGATGATCGACCTGGTCACCGAGCGGTGCTTCGCATCGGACTGGGAGGACCGCTCCCCCCGCCCGCTGCACGGCCCGGAACGACGCCACGCGGCCCAGTCGGCGACGACGGCGCTGCGCCGGCTGGGCCTCGACTGACCTGGGGCCTCAGGTCGTGGTGGTGGGCTTGTCGAGACCGGTCAGCCTGGCCAGGGCCGCGAAGCCGTCATCGCTGCCCGGCCAGTGCCGCCGCACCGCCTGCACCCCGGCGCGGCGCACCACGGACCGCAGCACCGCGATGACGATGACGGCATCGTCGGCGTACCCGAGCACCGGGATGAAGTCGGGCACCAGATCGATCGGAAAGGCCAGGTAGGCCAGCAACAACGCGAGCCGCACCCGCACCCCGCGCGGCAGCTCGGGATCGGCCGCCAGCCGGCGCACCAGCCGCAGCACATCGGGCAACAGCCGCAGCGCCTCCCGCAACAACCCGCCGCGCGGCCGCACGACCGCCAGCACGCCGATCAGCGCCACCCAGGCGACCAGCAACGCGCCCGCGACCCCGATCAGCAGATCCCATCCCCATGACCCGGTCATGCCTGCCCGCTCTCCTGTGTTGAACGCTCCAGGGGAGCCTCGAAATCGCCAATGTATCGGCATTCGTCTGGTTCAACGTCCATGGCCATCATGCATACGCGCGGGCTCGGCCCGTACGCCTCTCCGGCAGGGTCACTCGCTACACCCGCTGCGGACACGAAGCCGCAAACAAGCTCGGCCCACAGGCGCTCCGGCACGAGAACACCAGTCCGCTGAGTCAGTTGATCGCCGATCCAGAAGCCCGGCTCACCGGGTCGGCCGCGTATTTGGGTGAGTGCTGCAACGAGTACGCGGATACGCGGACAGCTCAGGTGCCGCGTTCGGCGGGCAGGTAGATCGTCTGCTGGTTCTTGCGGGCGGTGCGGGCGGCCGGGATACGGGCGGCGGTCGTGGCGGGCAGCTTGGCGGCCGCCTCCTCCCAGCGCCAGAACCGGGCGGCGTCGAGTTCGTCGGTCTGCAGCCGGATGCGGGACGGATCAGTGATGGTCCCGCCGTCGAAGATGAAGTTCATCATCGGCCGCGAACGATCCCCCATCGGGGGCACCCAGTCGACCACGAGCAGCGCGCCAGCGAGGACTTGCAGGCTGAGTTCCTCGCCGACCTCGCGCTCGGCACACACCTGGGGAGGCTCGCAGTCGTCCACCATCCCGCCGGGGACCGCCCAATAGGGGCGGTAGTTGGGTTTGACCAGCAGGACGCGATCGGCGTCGTCGGTGAGCAGCATGCACGCGGAGAGGTGAACGGTGGGCAGGCTGGCATACCAGTGCTCGGGCGACAGATAGGTTTCGCTCACCTCGTCCACGCTACCCCGGCACGGGCTGGCCGCCCCGAATTTGGCCGATATGTCCAGAGGGCAGCTGGTCCGGCAACTGTTCGAGGAACGCGCTCACCTCGGTGACGGGCCGATGCGGGGTCAGCACTTTGGCCAGCAACATGATGCGGGCGGTGACTCGCCGCGAACGAATCCGCCGCGCCATCTGCAGCGCCTCCGTTCCCAAGAGTGCAGCCTGGTCGATGCGACCGGCGCGCGCATGCGCGGTCGCGGTGAGGGCGGTATGCAGCGCTCGGGTGCGTGTGTTGGCCGGGCCCACGTCGAGGGCTTGGTGCTGATGGCGCAGCGCCTCGCTGGGCAGACCCAGGTCCAGCAGCGAGCGCATAGCGGCACCGGCCAGATGCGCCGGGCTGAAATAGCGCGTCCAGGCGGGGCCGGTCTCGGCGCGTTCCAGGGCGCGGGTGGCTCGCGCGATCGCCTGGGCGAAGCTCCGCCGGTCCCCGGCCAGGGCGTGAGCGCTGGCCGCGGTTGCGTGCAGCCGGGCGGCCACCATCGCGCACGGGCGGTGGCCGGCACCCTCAACTGCGGCAAGTGCCAGCCGGACGGCCTCGCCGGGCAGATGCAGGAAGATGGCCTGGGTGGCGAGGTTGGCCAGGATGTGCGCGCCATGCAGGCGATCTCCGGCCGCCTTGGACAGGCGCAACGCCTGGATGAAGGCGCGCTGGGCGGTGCCGTGGTCGCCGATGTCATAGGCCATGAAGGCGGCCATGCCGGTCAGTTCGGCCGCCACGGCGAACAGCTCCCGGCCGACGGCGTCGTCATAGCGGCCGCGCAGGAGAGGCGCCACGTCCCGGGTGAGGAAATCGCCCAGGAACGCACGGGCGTGTCCGCCGCCATGCCGCCGATCGAGGTCCAGGAACTGCTCGGTGCACGAGCGCAGCATCTGCACGTCCAGCACATCAACCGGGTGGCCCGCCGTCCGCACCACATCGGCGTCGGCCGGGTCGAAGTGCCAGCGCCATCCGGCCTGCTCGGCCGCGCTGGCCACGAACGGTGCCGACGAGGGGGAGGCGGTGCCGAGCCGTCTCCACAGCCCGGCGGCGGTCTCGATGGCCGCGGGCACGGTGGTGGGAAACGACAGCGCTTGGGCGTCAGCATCGGCCGCCAGGGTGGCGAAACCCAGATCGCCGGCCGCCACGGCGCGGCCGAGCCGGACCGCCAGCACCTCGGCGATGAGTTCCGGGGCCGGCTGTTCGGGACAGCGGCCGCGCAGCCACCAATACACCGACGCGCCGTCGTACTTCAGGACCAACCCATACCGGTCCGCGGCGGCGCGGTTGACCTGGCGGGCGAAGGCAGCCAGCGAACGGCGATAGGCCGCCTCGCTGAGCAGGGCTTCCAGCGCTTGGTTGGTGACCGGCCGTGTCATGGCGGACGCCCTTCCGTGGCCTACAGCGTCATTGTCACCGAAGGCCCTCATGAGCAAACCCCCTGTCACTGACAGCTCACCGCGGGGGCGTTGCGCGCAAGGTACGCGCAAGACACGCAGGCCGGTCCGCACGGGCGCACATGTCACTCCATCTGCCCGTACGAGCGAGCTGGGCGGAGTGTGAAGGCCGAGCTCGACCACCCAGATCGCACCGATCACGGACAGGACTGCCGATGACCTTGCGCACCGACCTGCCCACGTCGCCCATGTTGCCTGCGCCGCGGCGGTTGTCCGGCGGCGCCGGCGACTTTGCCCGCCGCGGCGGGCAGCTGCGCGTCTCGCTCACCCCGCGCTGCCAGCTCGGCTGCTGGTTCTGCCACAACGAAGGAGAGATACCGCCGCGCATCACCCACCACGACCGCGCCGTCCAGCCCCGGCGCCGGGCGCTGAACGCCGGCGACTTCCTGGCGGCGATCAACGCGATGACCGCCGCCGGCATCCGGCGCGTCTTTTTCACCGGCGGGGAGCCGCTGCTGTCCCCGCTGGCCCGCCCGATCCTGCAGGGCCTGCCCGGTCACCAGATGGACGAGTACACCACCACGTTGATCACCAACGGGCTCACGCTCGCCAAGGACCTCGATTGGCTGGCGGCCACGGCGCTGGACCGGATCAAGGTCTCGCTGCATTACTTCTCCGACGCCTCCATCGCCGCGATCGCACAGGGTAGGCCCGGCGACATCGCCAAGATCAAAGCCGGGATCGAGGCCGCGATCGGAACCATCCCGATCGTTGAGCTGAATCTGCTGCTGCAGGAACAGAACGCGCACGAGGTGATGGACGTCATCGCCTACGCCCGCGAGCTCGGCACCGGCCTGCAGATCATCGAACTGGTCGACACCGACCACAACGCCGGCCTGAGCGGCGTCAAGGTGGCTTCCGGCGAGATCAGCGCCTGCCTGCGCTCCATCGCCACCGCCGAGGACGTCGTCACCTCCGGCACTGGCCAGGGCCGGCGCGTCTTCACCGTCCCCGGCAGAGACGGCCCGATGACGATCGAGGTCATCGACGCTACGCTCGGCCGCCACCACGTCGGCCAGTGCGCCAGTTGCCCTGAGCGGGAGCGCTGCATCGAGGGCTTTTGGGCACTGCGTCTGGACTCGGCCGGTGCGTTGAGCCCCTGCCTGCTGCGCCCCGACCTGCGCCTGGACGTCACCTCGCGCGCTGCGGATCCGGCCGCGCTGCTGGCGGCCGTCTCCGCGCACCTCGACGCCTTCACCGAAGGGACACTGGCGTGACCGTACGTTTCGCCGCCGCCTACCACGCCGCCGACACCCCACGGTCGGGGATCTTCGTGGTCCTGGAAGGCATCAGCGGATCGGGCAAATCCACCCTGGCCGCCCACCTCGCCGAGCGGCTCGGCTGCAGCTCCTTTCACACCGTTCCCGCCCCTGTCTCGGACCTGCAGCCCTACATCAACGCGCACGCCCGCGCCTTGCCCCAGCTGGCCTTCTACCTGGCCGGCGCGCTGCACGCCGCCGACCTGGCCCGCCACGCCCTACTCAGCGGGCACGCGATCGCCGACCGCTATGTCAACTCCGTCATCGCCAACCACGCTGCCGTCCATGGCCTGGACAACGCCACCGTCGCTGCGGCCATCGCCCCGTTCACCGGTTATCTGGCCCAGCCAGACATCACCATTTACCTGCACACCGACCTGGACGAGCTGACCGCTCGAATGACCGCCAGGCCCGACCAGAGCGACGGCGACCGCGACCTGATCGCCGACCGCGCCTTGCTGCGGCGGCTGGCCGAGCATTACGACCAAATCGCCGCCACTGACCCGACCGCCTATCACCTGCACACCGACGGCCGCACCCCAGCTCAGCTCGCTGACCACCTCACCGACCTGATCCACGCGATGGCCCACACTCTGGACCAGGCCGTGAGCGAGGGGCAGGTTCCGCCGGCCAGCGCCTGACGGCCCTCGGGCGAACTTCGGCGGCCTCCCCGAGCATCCCCGAGCTCCCCGCGCACTGCGATAGCGTGACCTGACCAGCATCGAGCGCATCGTCACTGCGGGGAGCACGGCATGGCCGCACCAGCCGAGACCTTCCGTCCTCACGTCGGGGTGCACCTGATCCTCATCCGAGACGGCAAAGTGCTGCTGTTGCTGCGCGCGAACACCGGGTTCGCCGACGGCTCCTGGTCGGTGCCCGGGGGTTGTCTGGACGCCGGAGAGCCCCTGCCCGCAGGTGCGGCCCGCGAGGCCCGCGAAGAACTCGACATCGTCATCGACCCCACCGACCTTGCTTTCGCGCACCTGTGTCACCACGCCGACCCCGACGGTCAGGCCCGCATCGGCGTCTTCTTCGCCACCACTCGCTGGACTGGGGAACCCGTCAACGCCGAGCCCGGCAGATGCGACAAAATCGACTGGTTCCCCCTCGACAGCCTGCCCGGCGACCTCGTCACCTACATCCGCACCGGCATCGACGCCTACCGCCACGGTCACTCCTTCAGTCTCGACGGCTGGCGCGTCGGCTGAAGGCCGCCCGCTCGCCCGGGTGGGGGATGGCCGCGTCCTCGCATGTCCGGCTGGCGAGATCGTCAGGCGCTTGGGATCCCTGAGCCAGTACCTTCTGCTCGACGGGCTCCGGAGAAGGCAGCTCACTGCCCAGACGAGCCATTGCCACTGCCGGACGCGGCAGCTTGATCATGCGCTGACCGCGGCCCCGTCTCAATCTGCATGACCTTGGCAGCCGCTGCTTCGGTCAGGCACTCGGCCGCTAAGGACTGCCGAGGCGGTGGGCCCGGGCGAGCAGGTATCGCCGTTCGACCTGGTTGCCGGTCAGCTCGGCCGCCTCGCGGTACAGTCGCGCCGCGCCGGCCGCGTCGCCGGTCAGCTGGAGCAGGTGGGCGCGGACCGCGCGTTCGCGTTGCCGGGTCAGCGGTTCCTGGTCCAGCCGGTGGCGGCGGTTGAGGTCGTCGAGCAGCGCCAGCCCCCGGCCTGGCCCGTACGCCTGGGCCACCGCCACCACCCGGCTCAGCCGCACCGGCGCGGTCGGGGTGAGCCGTTCCAGCCACACGTACAGCGCGGCGATCTGCGGCCAGTCCGTCCGGTCCGGCGTCGGGGCCGCGGCGTGCACGGCCGCGATGGCGGCCTGCAACTGGTACGGGCCCACCTCGCGCCGGCTCCAGACGCTGTCGATCAGCTCGGTCCCTTCCCGGATCAGGCCGGGATCCCATTGCGTCCGGTCCTGTTCCTCCAGCGGCACCAGCTCGTCATCCCCGCCCGTACGGGCGCGGCGCCGTGACTCCGTCAGCAGCATCAGCGCGAGCAGACCGGTCACCTCGGGGTCGCCCGGCAGGGAGTCGCGGAGCATGCGGGTCAGCCGGATCGCCTCGCGGGTGAGGTCGACGCGGGCGAGCTCGTCGCCGGCGGAGGCCGTGTAGCCCTCGTTGAAGATCAGGTAGAGCACCTGCGTCACGGCGGCCAGCCGGCTGTCCCGGTCGGCGCCGGTCGGCGGGGTGAAGCGGGCGCCGGCGCGGGCCAGCTGCTGCTTGGCGCGGCTGATCCGCGTGCCCATGGTGGGCTCGGTCGTGCCGAAGGCGTGCGCGATCTCGGCGGTGGTCAGGCCGCCGACGGCCCGCAGCGTGAGCGCCACCTGGGAGGTGGCGCTCAGCGCGGGGTGGCAGCAGAGCAGCAGCAGGGCGAGGCTGTCGTCGGTCTCCTGCGGCGGGTACGCCTGCCGGGCCGGCTCCCGCATGGCCAGCTCGGCGGCGCCGGCCTCGTGCTCGCGGCGGCGCCGGGCCTGCTCGGACCGGAGCAGATCGACCATCCGCCGGTAGCCGATCCGGATCAGCCAGCTGCGCGGGTTGTCGGGCACGCCGTCGGCCGCCCAGGTGCGGCTCGCGGCCACCAGCGCCTCCTGGACCGCGTCCTCGGCGACGTCGAAGTGACCGAAGCGACGCACGAGCGCGCCGAGCACCTGCGGCGCCTCCGTACGCAGCAGGTGCTCAACCTCGCCGGAACGGCCGGTCATGCCGCGAAGTCGCCGCCCATGATCGGGCGGATCTCGATCGGCTCGCCCAGCACCTCGACGACCCGCGAGACGATCTCGACGGCGCGTTCCCTGCTGGCCACGTCGATCACGGCGAAGCTGGCCAGGACCTCCTTCAGCTCGGCGAACGGCCCGTCGGTCGCCACCACGCCGTCCGGGCCCTTGCGCACGGTGGTGCTGACCACCGGGTGGCCGAGGCCCTCGCTGCCGACGAACTCGCCGGTGGCGATCAGCTCCTGCTCGAACTTCTGGTACGCGGCGAACGCGGCCAGCGCCTCCTCGGACGGGGTGCCGGCGGTCGCGGCGTCCCAGGCGGCGGCCGGGGTGTAGCTGAGCAACAGGTACTTCACGATGATCCTCTACTGGAGAGTGCTGAGGGAAAGGGTATGCCGGGTCAGGCGGAGCGGCGCAGGGACAGTGCGACGACGGTCGTCCAGGTAAAGGCGACCAGGCCGTTGACGGCGATCTGGATGCTCATGTGATCGGGCGACATGGGCAGCAGCAGGACGAGCCCGGCGACGCCGCTCAGCACGGCAGGCAGCACGGCGCGGCGGCGGGCGTACCGGACGGTCAGCACGAGGGCGGCGACGGCCAGCGCGGTGAAGGAGACGGCGGCCGCGACCGAGTGCGCCACGCCGTGCCAGGACATCTGGGCGGCCGGTCCGTCGGGGGTGCCGGCGGGGAAGCCGTTCTCCGGATCCATGGTGAACAGCCCCGCGCAGACCATCCCGGCGCCGAAGATCCCGACGAGGATCGGCAGCGCCCGCCGTCCGATCCCCTCGGTGAGGGTGCGCCTGACGCCCGCGGCCAGCGCCAGCCCGCCGAGGCCGGCGAGCACGAACGTGGCGATCTGGATCCAGCCGAGGTCGCCGGTGGCGAGCTGGCTGATCGGGTGCCGGGTGAGGTCGAAGCCTTCGCGGGTGAGCATCTGAGCGCCGGCCGAGGCGAAGAAGGCCGGCCCGGCGAGGGCCCCGGCGAGCAGCAGGCGGCCGGACGCGGTGGGAGTGATGCGGACAGCGGGGATGGCGGTGGCCATGACGTCCTCCTTGAGAGTTCCTGCCGCTACCTCGTCACCGGGACCGGGACTTCGACATGGTGTCTCGTGTGAGCTGAGTCACATTCAATCGATGTCGAGGGCCGGAGTTCGCCTCCGAGGTACCGGCAAGCACTCACCAAGGAGGACGAGATGGACACGACGCCCGTCACCAGCCGGCCGAGCGCCGAGCTGAAGGCCCTGGACCGCCTGGTCGGCACCTGGGCGGTCACCGGCGGCGCCGAGGGAACGGTGCGCTACGAGTGGATGCCCGGCGGCTTCTTCCTGTTCCAGCACGTCGAGCTCACCCACGACGGCCATCGGATCAACGGTCTGGAGGTGATCGGCAACCTGCGCCCGTTCGGCGAGCCGGTCGGCGCGGACGTGGTGTCGCGCTTCTACGACTCGGCCGGCGACACGCTCGACTACGTGTACGAGCTGACCGGCGACAAGCTGACCATCTGGGGCGGCGCGAGGGGCGGCCCGGCGTACTACGAGGGCACGTTCAGCGCCGACGGCGCCACGGTCACCGGCGCATGGGTCTACCCCGGCGGAGGCGGATACGCCTCGACCATGACCCGGATCTGACACCGGGCTCCGCGGGAGTTCCGCGAGCGGCGCCGGACCGGCTCTCGCGGAGCTCCCGCAACCGTACTTGAGGGCACCGCCGCATCGGCCGCGGGGAGGCCGCGCCGAAGTTTCAACCGGGGGTTCAACGTTACGGTTGACGTCATGGCAGATGTCTCCACCACGATCGAACTCAGCCTGTCCGAACTCCGCGAGGTCGCCGCCTACGCCGTGGCGTGCGCGCGGCCCGCCTTGACGATCTTCGAACGGGAACGCCCCGACGATCCGCGCCCCCGGGCCGCGATCGAGGCCGCGCGGACGTTCGCGGACGGAGCCAAGCGGACCAAGGCGCTCCGTGACAGCGCGTGGGGGGCGATGCGCGCGGCCCAGGAGGCGCGCGACGCGGGACTCGCCGCGGCGTGCGACGCCGCGCGGGCGGCCCTGGCCGCGGCCAGTGCGGGGTACCTGCATCCCCTGGCCAAGGCCACCCAGGTCAAGCACATCCTCGGACCGGCCGCCCATGCCGCGCGAGCGTTCGAGCTGTCCGCCGGAGACGATCCCTCCGTCGGAGCCGATCATCTCGCGCAGGCGCGAGCCCTCGCCGGTCCCGTCGTGGTGGACGTCCTGAGGCGCTACCCGCCCGCCCCGCCGGGCGGCGGGCGGGTCGGAGAGCTGCTCCGTCAGCTGGACGCGTCGCTCCGCTGACGTTTTCGTGGCCGTGGGTCTACATCGTCGTCCCGCCTGAGACGTCGAGCCGGTGCCCGGTGACGTAGCGGCTGTCGCCGGAGGCCAGGAAGGCGACGGCGTCGGCCACGTCCTGCGGCGTGCCCAGCCGGCCGAGGGGCGTCTGTGACGACAGCCAGGCCAGGGCCTCGCCGACCAGGCGTCCTTCGTGCATGTCGGTGTCGATGACGCCGGGGGCCACGAGGTTGACGGTGATGCCGCGCGGCCCGAGCTGCTTGGCCAGGGCGACGGTCATGACGTCGAGCGCGGCCTTGGACATGGCGTAGTCGATCGCGCGGGGCATGGCCGCCCCGCGGGTCAGCATGGTGCCCACGGTGATGATCCGCCCGCCGTCGCGCAGCCGTGGCAGGGCCTGCTGGGTGACGAAGAACGGCGCGGTGGTGTTGACCGCGAACAGGCGCTCGAAGCCCTCCCGGGTGACGCCGTCGATCTCGCTCTGGCCGCCGAGGACGCCCGCGTTGTTGACCAGGACGTCCAGCCCGTCGGCGTGCGCGTCGAAGGCGGCCCACAGGGCTTCGGCGTCGCCGGGCGCGCCCAGCTCGGCCTGGACGGCGAAGGCCCGCCCGCCGGAGGCTTCGATGGCGGCGACGGTGTCCTTGGCGGCGGCGTGGTTGCCGCCGTAGTGGACAGCGACCCGGGCGCCCTCGCGGGCCAGCCGGACGGCGATCTCGCGGCCGATGCCCCGGCTCGCGCCGGTCACCAGCGCCGTCTTACCGGTCAATGTCATGATCACGCCTCCAATTCGCGTACCTCGTACGAGAAAGGGACCATAGCCATTCAGGTACCATGTACGCAAATAGCGGCGAAGGGACGTGCATGACCGACGAGGCGGCGACCAGCATCTGGATGCAGCCGGAGGAGCGCGAGCGCTCCGGCCCGGGGCGACGCCCCGGCTACAGCCGCGAGCAGATCACCCGCGCGGCCGTCCGGATCGCCGACGCCGAGGGCGTCGAGGCCGCGACCATGCGGCGGATCGCGGGCGAGCTGGGCACCGGCGCCATGTCCCTCTACCGCTACGTGCCCCGGCGCGACGACCTCTTCGACCTCATGATCGACCTTGCGATGGGCGAGATCGAGCTCCCCGACGGCCCGTCCGGTGACTGGCGCGGCGACCTGACACTGCTGGCCCGGCAGGTCCGCGCCGCCGGCCTGCGCCATCCCTGGCTGATCGCGCTGCTCACCGGCCGGCCCACGCTGGGGCCCCACCTGCTGCGCGTGCACGAGTTCGCACTCGGCGCCTTCGACGGGACCGGGCTCGACATCGACGACGTCACCGGTTTCGTCGGCATGCTGAACGACTACGTCCACGGCGCGATCCGCCGCGAGATCGGCTGGCTGGAGGAGGCCCGCCGCACCGGCCTGGACCCCGAGTGCTGGAAACGGGACTACATGGGACCGTACGTCCGCCAGGTCGTCGAGTCCGGCGCCTTCCCCCGGTTCAACCGAACGGTCCTCGACTCCCGCACCGCCCACCTCGCCCCCGAGGAACGCTTCCGGCACGGACTCGACCGCGTCCTCGACGCCATCGCCGCGCTCATCCCGTCGCTCCGTCCTCGTTGAGCGGGGGCGACGTCAGCCGAGGGTCTGTTCGACGAGGTCGAGGTAGGCGTGTCCGGCGGCGACGTCGTCCGGCCGGCCGAGCGCCGCGAAGCCGTCCAACAGTCCGCGCAGCGCGGCGAGGTGGTGCCGCCAGGAGGCGCCGGGCTGTCCTCCGTGTTCATGGGGGACATTTCATCGCAATCGGCGAGGTTGCGCAGGAGTGCCCTCGCCTCCTATCTTGGAACGACTATTCCAAGATAGGAGGCGGCGGATGCCCGACGTCAAACACTTCGACCCCGAGCTGACGTTGGACCAGGTGGTAGCCCTGTTCTGGCAGCGCGGGGCCGACACCACCGGCATCGCCGACGTCGTCCAGGCGACGGGGCTCAGCCGCTCCAGCCTGTACGCAACCTTCGGCGGCAAAGCACAGCTGCAGGCCGCCGCGCTGGGCCGCTACCTGGAGCGGCAGTCGCGGCCGGTGTTCGACGCCCTGGCCGCCGACGAGCGCGGCGTTCCGGCCATCGCCGCGTTCTTCGAGCGGCTGGTGGCGGCGCGCTGTTCGGGCGAGCACGCCCGCTGGGGCTGCCTGGTCACCAACACGCACGCGACGGCGAGCGGCGGCCTGCCGGAGATCCGGAACATCCTGGACCGCCACCACGACACGCTGCGGGCGGCGATGCGCGCCGCGCTGGAGGCGGCCCGCGCCGCCGGCCAGCTCCGGCCCGGCCTGGACCTGGAGGGGGCCGCCGAAGCGCTCACCCTGCAGGCCTACGCGGTCAACCTGCGCTCACGGGCCGGCGCCGAAGCGGCCGTGCTGCTGGCGGGCGTGCGCGCCGTACTCGATGGTTTCACCACTCCCGAGGAGAAGCGATGAGCGAGTTCCGTACGTACGACGAGAGCGACGCCCCCGAGGCGGCGCGCCCCATGCTGGCGGCGGCCAAGAAGCGGATGGGCTTCGTGACCACGCTGAACGGGGTGATGGCGGAGTCGCCGGAGCTGTTGGCCGGCTACAACGCGCTGGCCGAGCAGTTCGGCAGGTCGTCGCTGCCGGCGGCGGCCAAGCAGGTGGTGCTCATCACGGCCAGCGTGGCCAACGGCTGCGAGTACTGCGTGGCCGCGCACTCCACGCTCGCGCTGCGCGCCCGGGTGCCGGCCGAGGTGGTCGAGGCCCTGCGCGCCGGCCGGCCGCTGGCCGACGAGGCGCTGGAGGCGGTACGCCGCCTCACCCAGGCGGTGGTGACGCAGCGCGGATGGGTGGCCGAGGCCGAGATCGAGGCGTTCCTGGCCGCGGGGCACACGCGCCGCCACGTGCTGGACATCGTGCTCGGGGTGGGCATGAAGACCCTGTCGAACTACACCAACCACATCGCCTCCACTCCGCTCGACCCGGCCTGGGCCGACCAGGCGTGGACCCGGGAGCAGGCGACCGATGACCGTCACCCGGACGCGGTCTGCACAGCGAGCTCTCCGGCGGGGTCCTGACCGGCCGGCGGGCGCGCGGCGCGCAGGGCGGCCTCGACGCGGCGGTTGCTGGTCATGGTCGCGGTGACGGCGGTCATGGCCAGCAGGAGGCCGGCGGCGGCGTAGAGCGGGGTGCGCAGGTCGTAGGTGGTGGCCAGCCAGCCGCCGAGGAAGGCGCCGAAGGGGGCCGCGCACATGGCGAGCATGCGGGAGGTGGAGGCGACCCGGCCCATCAGGTGGGCCGGGACGACGGCCTGCCGGAGGGAGGGGCCGAGCACCATCGTGGCGCCCATGCCCGCCCCGCAGACGGCGAGCGCGAGCCCGGCCACGTACGCGTCCGGGGCGGAGGCGAGCCCCAGGATGGCGAGGCCCTCGATCGTGGCGGTGCAGGTCAGCGCGGTGCCGGTGCCGAGACGCCGGCCGAGGAAGGCGGCGATGCCCGCGCCGAGCAGGCCCCCGGCGGCCTCGGCGGTGAGGAGCAGACCGAAGCCGAGGGCGCCGACGCCGAGACGTTCGTGCGCGAACAGGGCCAGAATGGTCTCCACGGCGAGGAAGGCGACGTTCCCGACCGCCGGGCGGAGCGCGAGCCCGAGCAGCAGCCGGTCCTTGAAGACGTAGGCGGCTCCGGCCCGCGCCTGCCGCAGCAGCGAGTCGCGGGCGCCCGCGGCCGGGCGCGGCACGGCGGGCAGCGACCGGACGAGCAGCGCGGACAGCGCGAACGACACCGCGTCGGCGAGCAGCGGCACCGAACGTCCGAGGGCGAGCAGCGCGCTGCCCGCGGGCGGCCCGGCGAAGCCGGACGCCGCGGTCTGGGCGCCGCGCAGGCGGGCGTTGGCGCGCTGCAGGAGCGCGGGGTCGCGGCGGAGCAGATCCGGCAGGTACGCCGTGGCGGCCGTGTCGAAGAACAGCCCGCCGAGGGCCAGCAGGAACGCGGAGGCCGCCAGCAGCGGGATGCTCAGCACGTCGAGGGCCGCCGCCGCGGCGGGCACGGCGAGCAGCACCGCACGCGCGGCGTCCGTGACCCACATCGTGCGGCGGCGGTCCCAGCGGTCCACCAGCGCACCGCCGAGCACTCCGAACAGCAGCCAGGGCAGCGTCCCCGCGGCCGTGACGACGGCCAGCGCCATCGGATCCCGGGTCAGCGTCACCGCCAGCAGCGGCAGCGCGGCATGCGTCACGCCGTCACCGAGCGAGGACACCGTCTGCGCGGTCCACAGCCGCCCGAAGCCGGCCGGCAGCTTCGTCGTCATTCGGCGTCCTCCCCGGCCTGCCGGCGCGAGGCCGGCCGGAACAGCGCGAAGACCAGCGACACGTCCGGAAGCGACGGATCGGACAGCGCCCGGTACTCGTCCGCCAGCGCCTCCAGGCGCGCCCCCAGCTCCGCGAACTGCTCCTCGGTGAGTCGCAGATGGGTCATCTTCACGTGTCGCTCACCGTCCGCCGGCGACGCCTCGAGGTCCGCCACCGCGTTCCGCAGCAGCACGTCCGGCTGCCCCGGCCCCGGATCCGGCAGCTCGATCGAGCGCGCGGCCATCGCGTAGTACCGCTCGGTGACGCCTCTCACCTTCCGGGTCCGCACCACCTTCACCAGGCCGGCCCGTTCGAGCAGCCGTACGTGATAGCTCGAACTCCCCTTCGCCAGGCCCATCCGCTGGGCGATCTGCGTGATCGTCGCCGGTTCGAAGCGGAGCATGGCCATGATCCGGTGGCGCGTGAGGTTGGAGACGGCGCGCAGCTGCTCGTCGGTGGTGACGTGAAACGTCTCGGGGAGATCATCGGTAGGCACGCGGACAATGGTCAAGGATTCTTGACCATTGCGCAAGGGGCCGGGGCCCATTGGCGTGGCCCCGGCCGAGACGATCAGTGGCTCACCAGACCGACCCGGTTGCCGTCGAGATCGGCGAACACCGCGATCCGCCCCATGGGCGTCGGCGCCGGTTCCATGACGCGGCTGCCGCCGAGGCTCTCCGCACGCTCCAGCGCGGCCTCGACGTCGTCGACCGCGATGTAGACCACGACCCCGGTGTACGGGCTGCCCGGCCCGGCCTGGCCGATGCCGCCCGCCGGGCGGTCGCCGTCACCGCCCACGAGCGCGTAGGTCTCGTCGATGGCGTTCACCGTCCAGCCGAACAGCTCCTGGTAGAAACGCCGCGCTCGCGGAGCGTCAGGGGTGGAGATGTCGAACCATCCGATCGACGTCATGGCAGTCCTCCTCAACGAGGGCCCGTGTGGCCCATCACCTGGTAGGACCGCTGCTTTAGGGCACAATCGTCGCTCATGGGGGAAATTTCTTCTGGGCTCCAGGCTGACCTGGACCGGGCCCGCGCGGGGGACGACGCCGCCTTCGCCCGGCTCGTGGGACCGCTGCGCCAGGAGTTGCACGCCCACTGCTACCGCATGCTGGGCTCAAGTCACGACGCCGACGACGCCCTGCAGGACGCCCTGCTGCGTGCGTGGCGCGGGCTCGCGCGGTTCGAGGGCCGCAGCTCGTTGCGTTCGTGGCTCTACACCGTGGCCACCCGCACCTGCCTGGACCTGGCTGACGGCCGCGCCAGGCGGGCGCTGCCCGCCGACCTCGGCTCCTCCAGCGAACGAGCCGTGCCGGACGCCGCCCCGCTGACCGACGTCGCCTGGCTGGGCCCCTACCCCGACCAGGGACTCGCCGACGGCCGGGCCGTCCCTGAGGCGCGGTACGAGCAGCGGGAGTCCGTCGAACTCGCCTTCGTCGCCGCTCTGCAGCACCTGCCGGGCAACCAGCGGGCCGCGCTGCTGCTGTTCGAGGTTCTCGGGTTCTCCGCCGCCGAGATCGCCACCATGATGGACACCTCGACCACATCGGTGAACTCGGCCCTGGCACGGGCCCGCAGGCTCGTGGCGGAGAAGATCCCCTCCCCGAGCCAGCAGCAGGCACTGCGGAAGATCGGCGACGCCAAGGTCCGGACCCTCGTCGCCGCGTTCGCGGCGGCGCTGGAACGCGGCGACATCGACGCCCTCGTCCCCCTGCTGACCGAGGACGTCACCTGGTCCATGCCGCCTCTGCCGACCTGGTACGAGGGGCTGGCGGCCGTCACCGACTTCGCCATGCGGGTCCCCATGGCCGGCTGCCCGGGCTGGCGTACCCTCCCGACCAGCGCCAACGGCCAGCCCGCCGTGGCGTTCTACATCGGCGGCGACGACGTCTCCGGACCGCACGCCGCCTGGTCGATCACCGTGCTCGCGTTCCGCGACGCGCGCATCTGCCGCATCGTCTCGTTCCTCGGTCGCGACCACTTCCCGTCCTTCGCCCTGCCCGCCTCGCTGTCCTGACCGCGAGAACCGAAGGCGCCGGCCGGGGACATCACGGCAAGAGGTCGCGCCAGCGTTCGGCCGATGCCAGAGCGTCCAGGCTGATCCGCTCCAGGAACGCACCGCCCCTGGCCAGGCGGCGTCCCACGGGGGTGTCGAGCCCGAGCGTCTGCCCCGCCGCCTTCGTGAGCTCCGCCGCCGCGAGCGTCTGCCGCGCGCCGATCACCGTCGAGTGGTACCAGGCGTCGTTGTCGACCACGTAGACGTCGCGGCGCCGCTGTGGATCACGTTCGCGCCTGATCAGCCCCTGCTGGGTCAGGTAGCCCACCGCCATGGAGATCGAGGCGGGACTGACCTTCAGCCCGCGTGACAGCTCGGCCGCGGTGAGCCTGCCGTCCTCGCTCAGCCACAGGCCGATGAGCACGCGCGCCACCATCTTCGGCAGGCCCATCCCGACCGCCAGCTCGACGGCTCCCTCTTCCACCTCGACGACCTTGCGGTCCCGGGGCTCGGCCTCGGGCGAACGTGCGGGGGCGCCGCGCCGCGCCCGCCGCGCCGCCGCCTGGTGCGCCCGCTCGGGGCGGTAGCCGGCGGGGCCGCCGTTGCGGCCGATCTCCCGGCTGATCGTCGAGGTCGGCCGGTCCAGCCGCCTGGCGATCTCGGCGTAGGAGCGGCCGTCGGCGAGACCGGCCGCGATCCGCCGGCGGTCCTGCAGGGTCAACCTTCCTTCTGGCATGACGTCACTATTGCGTTCGGCACCACACAATGCAATGTTTCGTTGCATTCAGCTCCAGCGTCAACGCAGCAATTTACCCTGTCTGACCTGCGTTTATGTGGAGTGATGGATTGACGGAATTTCTGAAAGCAACGTAGCTTTCAATTCGTGACGAACACGTACTGTCGCGACCAGCCGGTCCCTCCGCCCCTCGGCGTCTCGGTGACGGGGCTGCGTAAGTCCTACGGCGACCACCGCGTCCTGGACGGCATCGACCTCACCATCCCCCAGGGCACCGTCTTCTCGCTGCTCGGCCCCAACGGCGCGGGCAAGACCACCACCGTGCAGATCCTGTCCACCCTCATCAAGGCCGACGCGGGCGTGATCCGGGTGGCCGGGCACGACCTGGCCGAGGAACCCGACAAGGTGCGCGCCGCGATCGGCGTCACCGGCCAGTTCTCCGCGGTCGACGGCTTCCTCACCGGCGAGGAGAACCTGCGGCTCATGGCCGACCTGCTCCACCTCGGCCGCGCCGAGGGCCGCAGGCGCGTCGGCGACCTGCTGGAGCGCTTCGACCTCACCGGCGCCGCGCGCAGGCCCGCGGCCACCTACTCGGGCGGCATGCGCCGCCGCCTCGACCTCGCCATGACCATGGTCGGCCGGCCCAGACTCATCTTCCTCGACGAACCGACCACGGGCCTGGACCCGCGCAGCCGCCGCACCATGTGGCAGATCGTCAGGGAGCTCGTCCAGCAGGACGGCGTGACCATCTTCCTGACCACCCAATACCTGGAGGAGGCCGACGAACTCGCCGACCGCGTCGCGCTGCTCAGCCAGGGCCGCCTGGTGGCCGAGGGCACGCCGGGCGAGCTCAAGCGGCTGGTCCCCGGAGGGCATCTGGTCATACGCTTCGCCGATGCCGACGGTTACCTCAGGGCGGCCTCCCACGTGGGAGCCACCTCGCGCGACGACGAGACCCTCACGGTGCAGATCCCGGACACCGGCGTCCGGGCGCTGCGGAAACTCCTGGAGTGGCTGGACGCGCAGGCCATCGACGTCGCCGAGTTGTCGGTGCACACGCCCGACCTGGACGACGTCTTCCTCGCCCTGACCGAGGAGTCCTCCCGATGAGAGCGATCACCGACTCGGCGACGATGCTGCGCCGTCAGATCAGGCACATGTGGCGTTACCCCACGCTGATCCTCACCTACGCGGGGGTCCCGGTCGTGCTCCTGCTGCTGTTCGTCTACGTTCTCGGCGGCATCATGGGCGCCGGGATCGGCGGCGACCGCGCCGCCTACGCCGCGTACATCACCCCCGGCATCATGATCATGACGATCGCGAGCGCCGCGCAGGGGACGGCGATCTCGGTGGCCCTGGACATGACCGAGGGCATCGTCGCCAGGTTCAAGACCATGGCCATCGCCCGCGTCTCCGTCCTCACCGGGCACGTGCTCGGCGCGCTGGTCCAGAACTTCATCGCGATCACGGCGGTGACGCTGGCGGCCCTGCTGATCGGCTTCCGCCCCGCCGCCTCCACGCTGGACTGGCTCGGGGTCATCGCCTTGCTGGCGATGTTCACCTTCGCCATCACCTGGCTGTCAGCCGCGCTGGGCATGGTCACCAAGAACGTGGCCACGGCCAGCAACCTCCCGATGCCGCTGATGCTGCTGCCGTTCCTGGGCAGCGGCGTGGTCCCGCCGGAGTCGATGCCGGGCCCGCTGCGCTGGTTCGCCGAACACCAGCCGTTCACACCGGTCATCGAAGCCCTGCGCGCGCTCCTGGCCGGGCAGCCCGCGGGATCCAGCTTCGCGGCGGCGGCACTGTGGAGCGCGGCCATCGCGCTGGGCGGATATCTGTGGGCCCGCAGGCTCTACAACCGGTGAGGTCGACGGGATACGGAACAGTAGTGCCATGGAACTGCGGGTCGGGTTCGCCGCGGATGACGTTCGGGGCTGCAGGACGACCTGGCCCGCGACGGCTGGTCGCACCGCGGGCGGTCCTCCCGGCCGGGGAGTAGCGCGGGGCGTTCAGTACGCGAGCTCCCCGATCCCGCCATCGACGCGCAGCACGGTCCCCGCGGTGTAGGCGGACTCGTCCGAGGCGAGATAGACGGCCGCCTTCGCCAGTTCAGTGGCGGTTCCCAGGCGATGGAGGGGCACGGTCCGCCGGAGTTCGTCGTAGACGGCGGCCTGCCGCTCGGGGCCGAGCGACTTGAAGGTGTCCGTGACGGTCGGCCCCGGGCTCAGCCCGTTGACCCGGATGCCCCGGTCCTTCAGCTCATAGGTCAGCCCGCGGGACAAGGACAGCAGGCCCGCCTTGGCGGCACCGTAGACCGCCGCGTTCTCGTGCCCGACGAAGGCCGAGACCGAGCCGACGAGAATGACCGAGGCCCGCCGGGACAGGAGCGGCAGCAACGCCTTGATCAGGAAGAACGGTCCCTTGAGGTCGGTGGCGACGAGCCTGTCGAACGCCTCCTCGGTCCATTCCTCGATCGGGAGATGGGTGACGTCGGCGGCGTTGCTCATCACGATGTCGACCTGCGGCCACTCCTCCCGCAGCCGCGCCGCCAGCGCCGCCTGACCGGGCACGTCGCCGGCGTCGCTGAGGACGGTCAGCAGCGGGCCGCCCAACTGCCGGGCGGCCTCAGCCAGCCGCTCCCGCGAGCGGCCGGTGATCGCGACGGCCGCTCCTTCGGCGAGGAACTGGCGGGCGGTCTCAAAGCCGATGCCGCTGGTCCCGCCGGTGATCAGTGCGTGCTTTCCCGCAAGACGACCCATTGACCTTGTTCTCCTCACTCGCGCCGAGGCGCGTGGTTCCAACGGACGGGGCTCCGGCCGACGGCGTCGAGCCGGCGGCCGGCGCGTCCGGGCTCAGATGGCGGTACGGCCGCCGTCGGCGGCCACGACGGCGCCGGTGACGTAGCTGGCCTGGTCACTGGCGACGAAGGCGATGACGCGGGCGACCTCGGCCGGGTCGGCGGTGCGCTTCAGCGCGGTGGTCAGTCCCATGCCGCCGAGATCCGGTCCCATGGCCGCCACCACCTTGGAGGTGGTCATCGGGCCGGGCGACACGGCGTTGACGCGCACGTTCGAGGCGGCGAACTCGGCCGCCCAGGTGCGGGTCAGGGACTCGAGCGCCGCCTTGGTGGCGCCGTAGACCGCCATCAGCGGCATGCCCAGGCCGGCCGCCGTGGAGCTGACGTTCACGATGCTGCCGCCCCCGCCGGCGGCCATCTTCGGTGCGAGCTCGGCGACCAGGATGAACGGCGCGCGCACGTTGACCGCGAAGGCGGCGTCGTAGGCGGCCGGGTCCTGCTCGGGGGTCGCGCCGAACGGGACGACGCCCGCGTTGTTGACGAGCACGTCCACCGCCCCGGCGTCCTCGGCCAGTCTCCGCACGGCCTGCGGGTCGGCCAGGTCGGCGGGAATGAAGCGCACGGAGCCGCCCGCGCTCCCCCGCACGTCGTCCACGACCAGGGCGGCGCGCTCCGGGTCCGTGCCGGTGATGATCACGTCGGCTCCGGCGGCGGCGAGGATCCTCGCGGTCGCGTGCCCGAGCCCGCCGATGGCGCCCGACCCGGTGATCAGTGCCGTCTTTCCGGTGAAGTCCATGTGGTCCTGCCTCTCGTACGCCGACTTTCATGCAAGCGTTCAAAAAGTCGCTCGTCGTCACCGTAGGGCATTTCGTGCAAGCGGTCAAAAAGTCGTACCCTGGGGACATGGCACGGACAGGACGACCCCGCGCGTTCGACAAGGACCAGGCCCTGGAGCGCGCGCTCCTGCTGTTCTGGTCCCGGGGCTACGGAGAGACCTCCGTCCAGGACCTGGTCGACGCGCTGGAGCTGGAGCGGGGCAGCCTGTACGGAGCCTTCGGCGACAAGCGGCAGTTCTACCTGGCGGCGGTCCGGCTGTACTGGGACACCTACGAGCGTCAGTTGGTCGCGGCGCTGGAGGACGGGCCGGTGCTGCCGGCGCTGCGCGAGGTGCTCGCCAACCCGGCCCGGGCGCGGGAGTACGCCTCCGACGCCGGCGTTCCGCAAGGCTGCATGATCGGCAACACCACCGCCGAACTGGTCCCGCACGACGCCGAGGCCCGCGAGATCGTGGCCCGCTCGCACGCCCGCTTCACCACGATCGTCGCCGACGCCCTGCGGCGCGCGCAGGCCGACGGCGAGGTCACCCGGGCCGCCACCCCCGAGGCCCAGGCGCAGCTCCTGCTGTTCACCGTCCAGGGCCTTTCGCTGGTCGCCCGCGCCGGGCTCGACACCTCTGCCGCACTCGCCGCCGTCGACGCCCTGATCGACGCCCTCCGCGCCGCCGAGAGCGTCTGAGGGATGACGTGCCGGCGGCGGCCCGGCCCGGCTACCCGGTGAGTGTCTGGGTGCCGAGCACGGTGAGCAGGGCGAGGCGTTCGGCGTCCACGGTGCCGGGCTCCGCCGTGTAGATCATGATGCGCAGGTCGCTGCCGGACACGGTGAGCACGTCGCAGTCCAGGGTCAGGGCCCCTGCGTGCGGGTGATCGATGGTCTTGCGCGCGGCCTCATGGTGGCCGACGGCGCCGGAATCCCACAGTTCGGCGAACCGGTCGCTGCCTGCCCGCAGCTCCGCGACCAGGCGCCGGAGCCGCTGGTCGGCCGGGTAGCGGGCGGCGGCCGCGCGCAGGTCGGCGACCAGGGCACTCTCCAGGACGCGCCGGGACTCCGGCGTGTGCCTGACCCGGGTGGACGGGCCGAGGAACTGCCGCCACACGGCGTTGCGCTGGTCGCCGCGCCATCCGGACGGGTCGCCCATCAACGCCGCGTACGGAGGGTTCGCCATCAGCAAGGTCCAGGACGCGTCGTAGACGGCGACGGGTGTCCCGCTCATCCGGTCCAGCAGCCGCTGAACGCTCGGCGTGATGTACGCCGGGACCGTCCGCGGGCCGGGCGGCGCCAGCCCGGCCAGGCCGAACAGATGGGCGCGTTCGGCAGGCGACAGCCGCAACGCCCTGGCCAGGGCATCGACGACCTGCGCGGACGGGTTGGCGGCGCGGCCCTGTTCCAGGCGCGTGAGGTAGTCGACGGAGATCCCGGCCAGCAGGGCCAGCTCCTCACGGCGCAGTCCGGCCGCGCGCCGGTGCCCACCGACCGGCAGCCCGACGACCTCGGGCGAGACGCGATCGCGCCAGCGCCGCACCGCCCGCCCGAACTCCGCCATGCCCACCATTGTGCACCGCCGGCCGGCGGGCCTTCCTGGTACCGCCAGTCCCAGGAAGACGAGACGGCTGGCTGCCCGACCCACCCGGCCGGACCCTGGGGACATGACGACAACACTGATCACCGGGGCGAACAAGGGGCTGGGCTTCGAGACCGCTCGCAGGCTCGTCGCGGCAGGCCACACCGTCTACGTCGGCAGCCGGGACGCCGAGCGCGGGCGCCGGGCCGCCGCGAGGCTGGGCGCGCGGATGGTTCTTCTCGACGTCACCGATGACGCCTCCGTCGCGGCCGCGGCGAAGACCATCGAGGCCGACGGCGGCCTGGACGTGCTGGTCAACAACGCCGGCATCGAAGGCCGCCGCGAAGGAAACCTGGTCGCGGGCGCCGCGGAGACGACCGCCGACCTGATGCGGCAGCTGTTCGAGACCAACGTCTTCGGCCTGGTGCGCGTCACCCACGCGTTCCTGCCGCTGCTGCGGCGCTCCGCGGCCCCGGTCGTGGTCAATGTCAGCAGCGGGCTGGCCTCGCTGACCCGCATGACCGCCCCGGGCACACCCGCTCACGCCTACCCCGGCGTCGCCTACCCGGCGTCCAAGGCCGCGGTCAACATGATCACCGTGCAGTACGCCAAGGCGTTTCCGGACATGCGGATCAACGCGGTCGAGCCCGGCTACACCGCGACCGACCTGAACGGCCACACCGGCACCCAGACCGTCGAGGAGGGCGCCGAGATCATCGTCCGGATGGCCCAGGTCGGCCCCGACGGCCCCACCGGAGGCTACTTCGACGCCGAAGGCCCCCTCCCCTGGTGACAGCGGAGGCCCGGGACAGGAACCGGGAAGGCCCCCGGAGCGCGCCGCGGCGCGTCCCCGAGGGCCTCCAGGGGCGGACGCTAGACGATCACCGTGTTGCAGCTCGGGACCCAGCCGACCACGCCGGTGCGGATGTTGCGGCCGTGCTCCCAGCTGGTAGTGGTCACGCCGTTGTCGCAGGTGTAGGCCGTGCCGTACCCGGTGCCCTGGATGTCCCAGCCCTGGCCCGGATAGCCGAGGCCGACCCGGGTCGCTCCCCCGTCCGGCCGGGAGAAGATCCGGACCCCGGGCACGCGGAAGTCGACGCCGGACCTCGCGGACTGGGCCTGCGCCGCCTGGGTCGCCGACGCCGTGACCGCCAGCGTGGCCGGCGCGGCGAGGGCGGCGAGGCCGAGAGCGAGACCGAGGGTGAGACGGATGTGAGCACGCATGTTGCTTCCTTCCTCTGGATGGCTTCCGGTCCGGATGAACCGGTGCACCGATCGTGTTGCCGCCCGTGGCAGGCGCAGTAGGGGTTTCCCGTCGCCCTCCCGAGCTGGTGGCCAGGGAAACCCGGAGGTACCACCACAAGCCGCACCACGTACTGCGACCAGCCCCTCACGGCTTGTAGGGTCTCGGGGGTGCACGAGGGCGAGGGCGGTCCGGAGACAACCCCCGGCGCCGCGCTGCGGCGGCTGCGGGCGGCACGCGGGCTGTCGCTGAAGGAGCTGTCCCGGCTGACCCACTACAGCAAGGGCTACCTGAGCAAGGTCGAGACCGGCGAGAAGGCGCTGTCGGTGGGGGTGGCGCGCCGGTGCGACGCGGTTCTGGAGACCGGCGGCGAGCTGACCGAGCTGGCCGAGTCGATCACACAGGCGCGCGGGGGCTGCCCCTATCGAGGGCTTCAGCCCTACGGGCCCGAGGATTCCCGCTGGTTCTTCGGCCGGGACCGTACGGTAAGCCTGCTGGTGGGGCGGCTGGCCGAGCGCATGCCGGGGCGCGGGCCGTTGATCGTGGTGGCCCCCTCGGGGGCGGGCAAGACGTCCCTGCTGCGGGCGGGACTGCTGCCCGCCCTGCGCCGAGGGGTGCTGCCGGCGCCCGGATCCCGCTCGTGGCCGGCCGTCGTGTTCACCCCCGGCGCGCATCCGGTCGCCGAGCTGCCGGCCAGGATCAGCACGCTCACCGGGCTCGACCCCGCCCCTCTGGCCGGCGTCCTCGCGGACGATCCCGCCGCCTTCGCCGGGCAGGTCGCGCAGGCGGTGAACGGCGGGACACCCGACGGCGGTCCCCGGCGCCGGCTGGTGCTGGTGGTCGACCAGCTTGAGGAGATCTTCACACTCTGCGACGAGGACGCCGAACGCCGTACCTTCCTCGCGGCCGTGGACGCGCTGGCCGTCGCCGGTCAACCTGTGGTGCTCGGCGTGCGGGCCGACTTCTACGGCCACTGCCTCAACCACCCCGTCCTGCTGGAGGCCCTGCGCGAGGGGCAGCTGCCGCTCGGCCCGATGAGCGTCGCCGAGCTGCGCGAGGTCATCACCGGCCCCGCCCGCGAGGCGGGCCTCGGCGTGGAGCCGGCGCTGGTGGAGCTGCTGCTGCGGGACCTGGGCGTGCCGCCCGGAGCGGACGGGCGGGAAAGCGGGCCGGCGCACGAGCCGGGCGCGCTGCCCCTGCTGTCCCACGCGCTGCTGGCGACCTGGCAGCACCGCGCCGGCGACACGCTGACCGTGGCGGGCTACCGGCTGACCGGCGGGATCGCGGGCGCGGTCGCCGCCACCGCCGAGAACGTCTACACCGCTCTCGACCCCACCGGCCAGGACATCGCCCGCCGCCTGCTGCTGCACATGGTGTGCGTCGAGGAGTCCGGCCCCGAGACGCGCCGTCCCGTCGACGTCCGCCGGCTGCCACCCGCGCACTTCCCGCCGGAGCCCACCTCGGAGGTGATCGACGCCTTCGCCACCGCCCGCCTGCTCACCCTGGACGCCGGATCCGCCCAGCTCGCCCACGAGGCGCTGCTGCGGGCCTGGCCCCGGCTGCGCGAGTGGATCGTGGCCGACCGTGCCGGGCTGCGCACCCACCGCCGCCTCGCCGAAGCCGCCGAGGCATGGGAACGCGAGCACCGCGACACCTCGCTGCTGTATCGCGGCACCCGGCTGAGCGCCGCCCGGGAATGGGCCGGCTCCCAGCCGGCCGCCCTGACCACCCTCGAACGGGACTTCCTGGACGCCTGCCTGGCGGCCGAGGCCGCCGAGCACCGCCTGGCCGCCCGCCGGATCCGCCGCAGGCGTCAACTCATCGCCCTGCTCACCACGCTGCTGATCGTGGTCGTGGCAGCCGGAGGATATGCCGTCCGCCAACGCGATCTGGCTCTGTACCAGCGCGCCCAGGCCCTCTCCCGGCAGCTCGCCGTGCAGAGCGAACTGCTGACCGGCGACCCCGCCACCGCCGCCCGGCTGGCCACCACCGCCTGGGCGCTCGCCCCGACCCCCGAAGCGCGCCTCGCCATGGTCAACGTGCTCAGCCGGCCCGAACGAGCCGTTCTGCCCGGACTCATGAACGCGCTGGCGGCCGGCCCCGACGGGCGGATCATGGCCGGCGCGCACAACAGCGACGCCACCGTACGGCTGTGGGACACGGCCACCCGCCGCCCGCTGGGCGCCCCGCTCACCGGCCACGAGGAACCGGTGTCGTCGGTGGCGTTCAGCCGCGACGGGCGTACGCTCGCCACCGGCTCGTCGGACGGCACCATCCGGCTGTGGGACGTGGCCGCCCGCCGCCAGCTCGGCGCCCCGCTCACCGTGGCCGACCCCGTTCTGGCGGTGGTGTTCCGCCCGGACGGGCACACCCTGGCCAGCATGGACACCGGCGGGACGCTGCGGGTGTGGGACCTGAACCGTCGTACGCCGATCGCCGCCGAGCACACCCCCGACTACGCCGGCTCCATCTCGGCGATTTTCAGCCCGGACGGGCGGACCATGGCCCGTACCCATCACGGCAACAGGACGGTGCGCCTGTGGGACACCCTCTCCCTGCGCGAGATCGACCCCGTCTCCGTCGAGGACTCACCCGAGGCCCGGGGATTGTCCGCACTGGCCTTCAGCCCGGACGGCCGTACCCTGATCACCTCGGAGGGCACGACGGGGCGGGCATGGGACGTGCGGACGGGCCGTCAGATCGGCCCTCCCCTGGAGGCGGACGACGTGTGGGGTGGTGCCGCGGCGATCACCGCGGATGGAAGCGTCCTCGCCACCGCCTCCGCCGGGAAGATCAAGCTGTGGGACATGACCACCCACCGCCAGATCGGCGCTCCCCTCATCGGGCGCAGCGTGCTGTCCCTGGCCTTCTCTCCCGACGGGACGACATTGTGGAGCAGCGGCACCGGCGACCACACGGTACGGGTATGGGACGTGACCACCCGGCATCCCGTCGGCAAGCCCCTCACCGGCTACGACAAATCCGTGCGCTCGGTGGCCTTCAGCCCGGACGGGACCAGGCTGGCCACCGGAGGTGAGGACCACACGGTGCGCCTGTGGGACGTCGCCGGCCGCCGGCAGATCGGCGACCCGCTCACCGGCCACGAGGACGAGGTGGTCGAGGTGGCGTTCAGCCCAGACGGACGGACTCTCGCCAGTGCCGGCAACGACCACACCGTACGGCTGTGGAACGCGGCCACCCGACATCCCATCGGCAAGCCCCTCCACGGCCACGCCGAATCCATCCTGGCGATGTCCCTGAGCCCGGACGGGACCATGCTGGCCACAAGCTCGTTCGACACCACCGTACGGCTGTGGGACGTCGCCGGCCGCCGGCAGATCGGCGACCCGCTCACCGGTCAGGATGTCTGTTCGGTGGCGTTCAGTCCGGACGGGCGCAGCCTGGCCGTGGGCTGCAAGGACGGAAGAGTGCGGCTGTGGGACGTCGCCGGTCGCCGGCAGGTCGGCGACCCGCTCACCGGCCCCGAACAGATCGTCTATTCGGTGGCGTTCAGCCCGGACGGGACCAGGCTGGCCACCGGAGGTGAGGACCACACGGTGCGCCTGTGGGACGTCGCCGGCCGCCGGCAGCTCGGCGACCCGCTCACCGGCCACGAGGGCTCGGTCTATTCGGTGGCGTTCAGCCCGGACGGCGCCAGGCTCGCCACCGCGGGTGAGGACCACACCGTACGCCTGTGGGACGTCGCCACCGGCCATCCCATCGGCACCTCGCTCACCGCCCACCAAGAGGTCACGGCCGCCGTGGCGTTCAGCCCGGACGGGACCACGCTGGCCACCGCGGGCCTGGATCACACCGTGCGCCTGTGGAACGTGGCCGTTCCCCCGAACCTGGCCGCTGCCCTGTGCGACCTCGCGGGCCGGTCCTTCACACCCACGGAATGGGCCCGGTACGTACCAGGAGAAGAGTTCCGACCGGTGTGCCCTCGGCCCGAAGCCGTCCGGGGCATGCGTCGCCGCGCTGATTTGCCCGGGTCGCCGGTCCGGGTTAGCGTGCCCCGTGATCCGTGGCAAGGACGAGGCACGCGACGCCGAAGAGCCGCCGCCGGAACCCTTCTGGGCGGTGCTGGCTCACCACCCTGACTTCCGCAGGCTGTTCACCGGCAACTCCGTCTCGCTGCTCGGGTCGAGCGTCACCACCGTGGCGCTGCCCCTGACCGCGGTGCTCCACCTGGGCGCCTCGGCCACCGAGATGGGGCTGCTCGGCGCGCTCGGCCTGTTACCGCACCTGGTGCTGGGCCTGCCGGCCGGCGTGTGGGTGGACCGCGTCCCCTACCGCCGCACGATCGTCGTCGCCGACGCGGTCCGGGCGCTGCTGCTCGGCGCGCTGCCCGTCCTGGCCGTCCTGGGGCAGTTGCGGATCTGGCACCTGTACGCGGTGGTGACGCTGGCCGGGATCGCCGCGCTCTTCGAGTCGGTCGCGGCCCAGTCGTTCACCCCGCACCTCGTCCCGCGCGAGCGGCTGCTCGCCGCCAACAGCACGCTCATGCTGAGCAACGCCACCGTGAACACCACCGGCTCGGCCGTGGGCGGCCTGCTGGTGTCGGCGCTCACCGCGCCGATCGCCATCGCCGTCGACGCGGCCTCGTTCCTGATCTCCGCCCTGGTCAAGACCCGCATCCGGGCAGCCGGCCGGCCGCGCGTCAGCGGCGGACGCGGCCCCGTGCGGCTGCGGGCCGACCTGGCCGAGGGCCTGCGCGCGGTCTTCGCCCACCCCGTCATGCGCACGGTCATCCTGGCCGCCACCGTCGGCGCGTTCGCCGGTCAGGCCCAGGCCGTCGTGCTCGTGCTCTACCTCGTACGCGACCTCGGCCTGCCGGCCGGCCTGATCGGCGTCCTCGTCGCGCTCACCGGCGCGGCCGGCGTCGCGGGCGCCCTGGTGGCCACCCGCGTCACCCACCGCATGGGCCCCGGTCCGACGTTCATCCTGGGCATGCTCCTGGTCTCGGTCGCGGGCCTGGTGCTGGCCGCCGCGGCCGGGCCCTTCGCCGTGACGCTGACGGTCCTGGTCCTCTCGCAGGTCCTGCGGGGCAGCGGCCCCTCCCTGTACGGCGTCAACCAGCAGACCTTCCGCCAGGCCCTGATCCCTCCGGAGCTGCTCTCCCGCGCCAACGCCATCTGGCGGTTCCTGGCCTACGGAGGGCAGTCGCTCGGCGCGGTGCTCGGCGGCGTGGCCGGTGAGGCGCTCGGCCTGCGGGCGACCCTGGTCGTCACGTCCTGCCTGATGCTGGCGGGCACCGGCATCGCGCTCGCCTCGCCGCTGCGCTCGATGCGCGTCCTGCCCGACCGCTGACGCCGGGCTCAGCCGAAGTCGCGGCGGCGCAGGGCCAGCAGGCCGCCGGCGAGGAGGAGGGCGGTGACCGCGGTGAGCGCGAGGGCCGGGCGGGCGTCGTACGGCGTCCCGGTCATCGCGTTCGCGACGTAGTGGAACGGTTCCACCGGGAAACCGCCGAAGAACCCGTAGAAGGGGGAGATGATCTCTCCCAGTGCGCAGGTCAGGATCCAGGCCAGCCAGGAGACCGCCACGCCGGTCCGCGGCGTGAGCCCGTACGCGAGCAGGCACACCGCCCCCACGCTCCACGCCGCGGGCACGGTGGTCAGCGCCCCCGCGACGAAGCGGGGCAGGTCGGTGGCGAGGTCGCCGACGAGCAGCGAGAACACCGTGCCGAAGACCAGACCGGCGACGGCCATCAGCGCGGCCGTGCCGAGCCCGGTCACGAGCAGGTGCCCGCCCGCCCAGCGCAGCCGGGTCAGCGGGGTGGCCAGCACCGCCTCACCGCGGCCCGAGACCTCCTCCGCGCGGAGCCTGATGACCATGAGCACCGGGTAGAGCGCGACGGCGTACGCGATGATCATGATCAGGTACCAGAGGTACGCGGCGAGCGACGGCGAGCGCATGCCGATCATGGCGGTGATGGTGTCCAGCATGACGCTCGGCCGCGTGAGCAGATCGTTCGTCAGCGGGGACAGCGCGCCCGCCGCCCCCGCGAAGACCCCGACCCCCACCGCCCACTTCATGAGCAGGCCGCGGTGCAGCCGCCAGGCCAGGCTGACCGGGCCGCGCAGCTCCGGGGCCGTGGCCGGGCCCGGCCGCTCGGCCAGCACGCCGGCGCCGAGGTCGCGGCGGTCGAGCAGCCCGAACGCGAGCGCGTGCAGCGCGGCGCCGACCACGAACATGACACCGGCCGGCCACCACCGCTCGCCCTGGTACGGCTGCACCAGGTGACTCCAGCCGATGGGCGACAGGTACTTCAGCCAGGGTTGTCCCATGGCGTCCCCGGAGAAGCGCATCACGTAGGCGAGGCCGAGCACGGACAGGGCGATCGTGGTGGCCGAGCGGGCGCCGGCGGCGAGCTGGGCGGCGACCGCGGCGATGCCGCCGAACAGCCAGCCCGCGAGCGCGATGGCGGCTCCGTACGCGATCGATCCGATCGGCGGGAGCCCGACCGTGATCAGCGCGGCCGCGGTCAGCGCCCCGGCGGCCAGGCTGATGCCCGCCGCCACCAGCACGGCGGCGGCCAGCGGGGCACGACGGCTCACGACGGCGGCGCGGACCAGCTCGGTCCTGCCCGCGTCCTCCTCCCCGCGGGTGTGCCGGACGACCGACATCACGGCGGCGAACGCGCCGGCCACGTACAGGAAGCCGCCGCTGCGCCAGGTGGCCAGCACCTCCAGCCGGGGCTCCACCCGGCCGCCGCCGATCGCGTGGAGGAAGGGCGTCCTGGTGATGATGCCGAGGTAGGTGAGCTTCAGCTCCTGGGTGGCCATGTAGCGGTTGACGTAGGCCACCATCACCAGGCTCATGCTCACGATCAGCAGGATCCACCAGGGGGCGACGGCCCGTTCGCGGCGCAGCGCCAGGCGGACCAGGTGGCCGGTGCCGGCGAGAGGACTCATGCGCTCCTGCCGGTGCGGTCGTAGTGCCGGAGGAACAGCTCCTCCAGGGTGGGAGGCCGGCTGACGAGGGCGCGTACGCCGAGGTGGGTGAGGCGCCGCAGCACGACGTCCAGGCCGGCCGTGTCCACGTCGAACCACACCCGGCCGCCCTCGGTGCGCAGGCCGTGCACCCCGGGCAGGCCGGCCAGCTCCCCCGCCGGCGCCGCCAGGTCGGCCTGGATGGAGGTGCGGGTGAGATGGCGCAGCCCGTCCAGGGACCCGCTTTCGACCGTGCGGCCGTCCTTGACGATGGTCACCCGGTCGCACAGCGCTTCGACCTCGGCCAGGATGTGGCTGGACAGCAGCACGGTACGGTCACCGCGGCGCCGCTCCTCCCGGACGGTCTCGCGGAAGACCTCCTCCATCAGGGGGTCCAGGCCTGAGGTGGGCTCGTCGAGGACGAGCAGCTCGGCGTCGGAGGCCAGCGCGGCGATCAGGGCGACCTTCTGCCGGTTTCCCTTGGAGTAGGCGCGGCACTTCTTGCGGGGGTCCAGGTCGAAGCGCTCCAGCAGCGCGGCGCGGCGCCGCTCGTCGAGCCCCCCGCGCAGCCGCCCGAGCAGATCGATCACCTCGCCGCCGGACAACTGCGGCCACAGCACGACATCCCCGGGTACGTACGCCAGCCTGCGGTGCAGCTCCGTCGCTGCGGCCCACGGATCGCCGCCGAGCAGCCGGGCGGTGCCCGCGTCGGCGCGCAGCAGGCCGAGCAGGATCCGGATCGTGGTGCTCTTGCCCGCGCCGTTCGGCCCCAGGAAGCCGTGCACCTCGCCGGCGTCCACGACGAGATCGAGGCCGTCCAGCGCGCGGGTGGAGCCGAACGTCTTGACCAAGCCTGTGACGGATAACGCGTCACTCATCGCGGGCCCTCCTCGGTCGGGAGTGCGGTTCCGGCGTCCGTCCGGGTCCTGTCCAGGGCGTCGCGGTAGGCGGCGGCCTCGTCCGGGCTGAGCCAGGGGTGGGAGTAGAGGTCGAGCAGGGTCAGGGCGAGCAGGTGGGCGCCCTCCTCGCCGGACACGTCGGCGCCCAGCCCTCGGGACACGTGCTCGTGGAGGATCCCGACGGCCAGGGCCATCGCCGTGCCCACCGTCGCCCTGGCCTTGCGGCCGGCGAAGGGGACGTCGGGGCGGCGCTCGTCGAGCCCCGCGAGCCACTGCTCGCTCATCCGGACCATCGCGTCGAACACCGGCTCGGCCCGCCCCTCGGTCAGGGCGCGCGCCAGGTAGCGCTGGTAGGGCCCGAGGGCCGCCATGGAGGCCGCGACGTGGTTCACGCCGTTCACGCCGCCCGCGGCCATGTCGGCGGCGGCCTGCTCGTTGATCCTGCTGATCAGCTTGACCAGGTGGGCGTCGCACGCCTCGCGCAGCGCCTGCTTGGAGCCGAAGTGATGGCGCAGCAGCCCCGGGGAGACGCCGGCGGTCTCGGCGATCGCCCGGGTCGTCGCCCTGTCGAAGCCGTGCTCCCCGAAATGCCGCAGGGCCGCGTCTCTGATCCGCGCGCGAGCGGTCAGGTCCTCGGTGTCGGGTCCTGATGTCGTCACTGCCCCGCGCTCCTATCCACGTGCATAGCGAACTGTTCAGTTGCATAGTAGGGCGGCGCGGAGGTCACCGCTAGGCGGGTGGGGCGGTGAAGTAGGCGGCGCTGTCGGCGTCCGTCGGGTAGTACGACTCGATCGAGACCTCGTCCAGGGTGATGTCCATCGGCGTGCCGAACGTGGTCGTCGTCGAGAACAGCCGCAGTTCCCGCCCGCCGAAGTGGAAGATCATCGGGATGGCGATCTCGGAGCCGGCCGGTTGACCCGGGTCTCCCGCATGGGGGGCCAGGAGTTCCTCGTAGAGCGTGGTGAGCTCGGGGTCAGGAGCCGTGGCGAGCTGCCGCGCGATCCGGGTACGCAGCAGCGCGCGCACCTGCGCCAGGTTGACGATGTGCGGGGCGAGCCCGCGCGGGTCCAGCCCGATCCGCACCATGTTGACCGGCGGGACCAGCAGGTCGGGGGCGACGCCGGCGAGGAACGGGCCGAGGGCGCGATTGCTCATCACGATGTTCCACCGGCGATCGATGGCCAACGCCGGGTACGGCTCGTGCGCGCGCAGCACCCGTTCGATCGCGTCCCAGGCCGCCGCCAGCGCCTCACGGTCGAGAGGCCGCTCGGCGTAGCGGGGCGCGAACCCGGCGGCCAGCAGCAGCCGGTTGCGCTCCCGCAACGGCACGTCGAGCTGCCCGGCCAAGCGCACGATCATCTCGGCGCTCGGGCGGGACTTGCCGGTCTCCACCAGGCTGACGTGACGGGCCGACACGTCGGCGGCGATCGCGAGATCGAGCTGGCTGAGCCGCCGTCGATGCCGCCACTCCCGCAGCAACTCCCCCACCGTGTGCATGGGCCCCGATGCTACTCACCTACCTACGGAACGCCATGAAATGCGATTTCATCGACAAGCATCACGGACGCCGGAAACATTGCCGCCCGTGACCACACAGAACATGACCCACGACAACAAGAGCATCGTCCAGCAGGCGCTGACCGCGCTGGTCGCGACCGGCGACGTTGACGCGCTCGCGCCCCTGCTGAGCGACGACTTCCTGCACCACCGTCCCGACGCGACCGCCAGGACGAAGCCGGAATGGCTGGCCGCAGTGAGCGCCGCGCTCGTCCCGCTGGCCGGCATGCAGGTCGAGATCGAGCACGTGCTGGCCGACGGCGATCACGTCGTGATGCACTCGCGGCGCCGGCTGCCCGATGCCGGGCCGGAGATCACGGTCGTCGACGTCTGGCGGCTGGACGACGGTCTGATCGCCGAGGCATGGGAGATCATCGAGCCGGCGTCCCAGGCGGAAGCCAACCTGACATGGTGGGAGCCGCGCTGACCGGCGGGCCCTGCGACCCCGGTCGCAGACCGGTCGTGCGGGGTCATACCGAGGTCGCGCACGACTTTCCCCATCGGGGCCGATGTCCGGCCGAGGCCGCTCCGCCACCGTGATCACCATGACTGTGACCGTGTTGTTCGGCCTGTCCCTGGCAGAGCTCGTGGCCTTGGCGGCCGCCGTCGTGCTGGTGCTGGCCCGCTGGCTGCCGCCCGGCGCGCGCCGGCCCTCGACGTGGGCCGGCGCGGCGGCCCTCGCGGTGTCGGCGATCGTGCTGGCCGTGCTCGGGATCCGCTGGCAGCTCATACCCGTCCTCGCGGGCGGGGCCATCGCGCTGACGTCCGGCGCCCTCTCCCTGCGGAGGCGGCGGGCCCGGTGGTGGCTGGCCCTGCCGGGGTCGGCGGCATGCCTGGCACTGGTTCTGGCGGGCGCCGCGGCGGCGTGGGCGCTGCCCCGGCCCGTGTTCCCCGAGCCGTCGGGCGCCTACGCCGTCGGCACCACCGTCGTGCAGTGGACCGACCCCGGTCGAGCGGAGACCGCCACGTCGCGGACCGATGACAGGCGGACGGTCGTCGTCCAGCTCTGGTATCCCGCGCGGCGCGATCCTGCCGCCCGGCCGGCGTGGTACCTGGGCCGTACGGCGGAGGAGGCGCGGCTCGTCGCCCGCGGCGAGGCCGACTACCTCGGCCTTCCGCGTTTCGTTCTCGACGAGGCGGCACGCGCCCACACGCGCTCCGTGCCTGATGCCCCCGTGGCCGCCGGAGGCGGCCGCTTCCCCGTGGTGCTGTTCTCGCCCGGGCTCGGCGGCGTGCGCACCCAGAGCACCGCGTGGGCGCAGGAACTGGCCGGGCGCGGCTACGTCGTGGCGGCCCTCGACCACCCGTACGACTCGGCCGTCGTCACCCTCACCGACGGCCGGACGATCCGCACCCGGGTCGCCTCCACCGGCGACCAGGCGGAGGACGACAGGCGCGCGGCCGGGTGGACCGCGGTCAGGGCCGCCGACCTCAGCTTCGTCCTCACCCAGCTCGGCCGACTGGACCGCGGCGAGATCCCGGGCCTGCTGACCGGGCGGCTCGACATCCGCCGGGCCGCGGCGACCGGCCACTCCCTCGGGGGCGCCGCCGCCCTGCAGGCCGCCCGCCAGGACCCCCGGTTCGCGGCCGTCATCGACATCGACGGCTTCCCGCGAGACCCCGCGCCGCGACCGTTCGACCAGCCCGTGCTCGCGCTCACCCACGACGTGAAGCCGGGCGAGGAGCCGGACTATCTCTCGCGCCTCACGCGGGTGCTCCAACTCAGCACGGCGACGAGCTACCGGCTCACCGTCCCAGGTTCTGCACACCTCACCTTCACCGACGCCCCGCTCTTCCTGCCGCCGCTGCCCACGCTCGTCGGCTCCCTCAGCCGGACCGCCGGGCCACGCATCACCGCGGCGGCCACCGTCGCCTTCCTCGACACCGCACTCCGCGGCGAACCCGGCGACCTGGCCGCCGCCCTTTCCAGGTACGGCCACCTGACCGTCCTGTAAGCGGCCACGGCAGAGCACTGCCATCGGGGGCATTTCGGGAGCTCAGGCTCCGAACGGTCCAGAGGGGCGGGAAATCCTGGCAGCAGCGCAGCCCGCCAGGCGATGGCGCGAACAGGCGATGGCTCGCCGGGACCAGTCGAGGCCGGCGGCAACGTCGGCGCGAGGTGAGGCGACACAGCCCAGGCTGCCTCCCCGCGGGCCATCGCCATTGTGGCAAGCCGGCTGTGGCAAGCCGGCGCGCGGTGGACAACGGTGAGCGCGACTGGGACCGCTCCTGGGCGAGGGCTTCAGCGGCCGACCAGCTTCATGTGCGCCTCGCCGTACCGGTTCCCCGAAACGCCGACGCGGGCGGCCAGAACGTCCAGGTCGGCCCGCTCGTCGGCGGACAGCGCCACCGCGGTCGCGTCCGCGTTCTCCCGCAGGCGGGACAGGCGGCGGGTGCCGGGGATGGGCACGATCCAGGGGCGCTGGGCCAGCAGCCAGGCCAGCGCGAGCTGCCCCGGCGTGACGCCCTTGGCCTCGGCCAGCGCGCGCACGTGATCCACCAGGGCCTGGTTGGCGGGCAGGTGCTCGGCGTCGAAACGCGGGATCGTCGCCCGGACGTCCCCCTCGGTGAAGGAGGCGTTCGCATCGATCGTGCCGGTCAGGAAACCCTTGCCGAGCGGGCTGAACGGCACGAAGCCGATCCCCAGCTCCGCGCAGGCGGGCAGCACCTCGGGCTCGGGGTCGCGGGTCCACAGCGAGTACTCCGACTGCACCGCGGTGACCGGATGCACGGCGTGGGCCCTGCGGATGGTGGCGGCCGAGGCCTCGGACAGGCCGAAATGCCGGACCTTGCCTGCCCGCACCAGCTCGCCCACCGTGCCGGCGACGTCCTCGATCGGCACGGCCGGGTCCACGCGGTGCTGGTAGAACAGGTCGATGCGGTCGGTCCCGAGGCGCCGCAGCGAGGCGTCGGCGACCTTGCGGATCTGCTCGGGCCGGGAGTTCAGGCCGACGGATCTGCCGTCGCGGATGTCCCAGCCGAACTTCGTGGCGATCTGCACCTGGTCCCGGATCGGGGCGACGGCCTCGCCCACGAGTTCCTCGTTGTGGTACGGGCCGTAGACCTCCGCGGTGTCGAGGAAGGTCACCCCGGCGTCCAGGGCGGAGCGGATCACGCCGATCATGTCGTCGCGGGTGCCCGGGTTGGGGCCGTAGCTCTGCGACATGCCCATGCAGCCCAGCCCGACGGCCGACACCTGCAGGTCCTGTCCGAGTGTCCTGGTGTGCATGGTCACCTCTCAGTCGGTGTCGCGGAGGTTGCCGAGCTGCGCGGCCACGGCCGGGTCGCGGTGGTCGAAGAACAGCGAGGCCCCGGTGTCCAGACCGGCGATGCGGCCCATCTGGTCGTCGGAGAGCTCGAAGTCGAAGACGTCGAAGTTCTCGGCCACGAGGTGTCGAAGGCCCGCCGGGCGGCGTCCTCGCCCGCGTCGGAGATCCACAGCTTGGTGGTGACGAACAGCTCCTCGCGCGGGATGCCGCTGCTGTTGATCGCGCGGCCGACGGCCTCCTCGTTGCGGTAGACGGCGGCGGTGTCGAGCAGCCGGTAGCCCGCCTTTCATCGTTCGATCATCTGCATCTGCGCCTCGTTGTGATGGCCGCCGGCGGCCGGGGGCAGGGCATCGAGCTTCGCCAGCTGCCCGGTTGTCAGGACGAGGTCGTCGGCGGCGGCGTTCTCCTCCAGGCGCGAGACCCGCTTGGTGCCCGGGATGGGGGCGATGTCGTCGCCCTTGCTGAGCAGCCAGGCGATCGCGACCTGCGCGGGCGTGGCGCCGGCCTCGGCGGCGACGGCCTGCACCGCGTCGGCGAGGGCGAGGTTGCGCTGGAAGTTCTCGCCGGTGAAGCGCGGGTTGGTGGAGCGGAAGTCGTCGGGGCCGAAGTCGCTCTCGCTGCGGATCTTCCCGGTCAGGAAGCCGTGGCCGAGCGGCGAGTAGGCGACCAGGCCGATGCCCAGCTCACGCAGCAGCGGCAGCACCTGCTCCTGGTCGCGGGTCCACAGCGAGTACTCCGACGGCACCTTCGGGTCGACCCGGTGCTGGTAGTACAGGTCGATGTGGTCGGTGCCCAGGCGGCGCAGCGAGCCCTCGACGGCGGTACGGATGTTGGCCGGGCTGCTGTCGAGGTTCCAGGGCCCGGCGCCCGCGTGGGAGACCAGGCCGAACTTGGTGGCGATCACCGCCTGGTCGCGCCGGCCCTTGAGCGCCTTGCCGAGGAGCTCCTCGTTGACGTACGGGCCGTAGATCTCGGCGGTGTCCAGGAACGTGACGCCCAGGTCGAGGGCGCGGTGGACCGTGCGGATGGACTCGGCGTCGTCGCTGCCGGCGCCGGTGTAACCGTGGGACATGCCCATGCAGCCCAGCCCGATGCGGGAGACGTCCAGATTGCCGAGCGTGATGTGCTTCATGATGACCTTTCCGTCGCTCGCATGAGGTTCTCCATCGCCGGTGGTCGTCGTGGGACCTACCCCTGGCGGGTCGAGGCCCGGTGAGCGGCATGCCGGGGCGAGGTCCGTTGTCGGCAAACCGGCGGGCAGCCGGTGAGCGGTGCCTCCGCGGTCGCCAGGATTCGAACCGGCTGGTCGAGCACCATTCAACCGGCTCGTTCCGGCATGCGGCAGGGTCTGCTGTTACAGGTAATGACAGGGCCTCCCAACGAGGTGCACAGGCCCGTCGTGCGGCCGGCGGGCTCGTGCCGCCGGGCGTGGGTCAGCTCTGGTCCGGAGCCGCCGGCTGGACCTCGGCGAGGTCCTGGGTGGCCGCCCAGCTGGCGAGCAGCTTCAGGCCGTCGGCCGTGTGGGTGCCGGGGGCTGCGGTGTAGATGTTGAGGGTCAGGCCGGGCTCGGACGGCAGCTCCATCGACTCGAAGTCCAGATCGAGCCGGCCGACCACCGGGTGGCGCAGCCGCTTCATGCCGCTGCGGTGGTACTGCACGTCGTGGGAGGCCCAGCGCCGCCGGAACAGCTCGCTGCGCGTTGACAGCTCGCCGACCAGCTCGATCAGCGCCCGGTCATGCGGGTTGCGGCCGGCCTCCAGGCGGAGCATGGCGGCGGCGTCGTTGGCGATCCGGTCCCAGTCGACGAAGAACTCGCGCGCGGCTTCGTCGAGGTAGACGAACCGGGTGGTGTTCGCCGGGCGGCGCGGGTCGGCCAGGACGGGCACGTACAGGGCGCGGGCCAGCCGGTTCATCGCGACGATGTCGTGGCGGCCGTTGCGTACCCAGGCCGGGGCCTCGGTGATGGCGTCCAGCACCTGCTGGATCACCGGCCGCACCTTGGTCGGCGTCGCGCGGCGGCGCCGGCCCGACCCGGCCGTCCTGGCAAGAGCGAACAGGTGGTCGCGTTCGGCCTCGTCCAGTTGCAGGGCGCGGGCCAGGGCGTCGAGCACGCCGTCGGAGGCGCCGGACAGGTTCCCGCGCTCCATCCGGACGTAGTAGTCGATGGAGACACCGGCGAGCATCGCCACCTCTTCACGCCGCAGGCCCTTCACGCGGCGGTTACCGCCGTAGGAGGGCAGCCCTGCCCGCTCCGGGGTGATGCGGGCCCGGCGCGAGCTGAGGAACTCGCGGACCTCGGCACGATGGTCGATCTGGCTCATGACCCCAGGGTAGGCAGTGTGGGCGGAAAGGGGTTGAGCTTGTCCCCCGATAAACCCGACCTCCCGGGCGCGAGATGGAGCCGGTTTCCTGGGCGTTGTCCCACGGCGTGACGGACCGCGCCATCGCGGGCAAAGCAATGCCCGGGCGGCGGCCATTCTCCGCTGATGCGGGGACCGGCCGGGCCGCTCCCGGGAAGCCGAGGGTGATTCGAGGAGGGAGACACGGATGCCGACCCATGAACCGACCGGAGCCCAGGCCATGTTCGGCGGCTTCGCGCCGCAGCTGGTGCACCTGACCGACGACGTGCTGTTCGGGCAGGTGTGGCCGGACGAGGGGCTGTCGCGGCGGGATCGGAGCCTGGTCACGGTGGCGGCGCTGGTCGCCCTGTACCGGGGCAACGAGCTGCCCTTCCACCTGAAGACGGCCATGGACAACGGGCTGAGCGCCGAGGAGCTGAAGCACGCGATCACCCACCTGGCCTTCTACGCCGGCTGGCCGAACGCGATGACCGCCATGAGCCGGCTGAAGAAGATCGTCGAAGAGGGGAGCGGAGATGCGGCTCATCGAGCGGCCCCCGACCAGTGAAGCCCCGGCCGAGCTGCTCACCGGCGACGCCTGGTGGGACGTGATCCACCGGGGCGACGAGACCAGCCGGCTCGAACACGTCAGCGACGCCGAGTACGGAGCCGCGCGCTTCAGCACCCGCCGCTGAGACCGATAGCGAAGGAGACACCACCCATGCGTGGAGCAGTTCTGTACGCACCGGGCGACGTCCGCGTCGAGGACCGCCCGGACCCGCGGATCATCGAACCGACCGACGCGATCATCCGCCTGAGCGCGACCTGCGTCTGCGGCTCGGACCTGTGGCCCTACCGCGGCGTGGAGAAGATCGACGGGCCGACGCCGATGGGCCACGAGTACGTCGGCGTCGTGGAGGAGGTCGGTAGCGAGGTCCGGACGCTGAAGCCCGGCCAGTTCGTGGTCGGCTCGTTCTGGGCCTCCGACAACACGTGCGAGATCTGCCGATCCGGCTACCAGTGCGCATGCGTCCAGCGGGTCCTGATGGGCACCATCGGCACCCAGTCGGAGCTGGCCCGGATCCCGCTGGCCGACGGCACGCTGGTCGCGACGCCCGGCACGCCGGACGCCGGCCTGGTGCCCAGCCTGCTGGCCGCCTCCGACGTCCTGGGCACCGGCTGGTTCGCGGCCGTCGCCGCCGAGGCCGGGCCCGGCAGGACCGTCGCCGTCGTCGGTGACGGCGCCGTCGGCCTGTGCGGCGTGCTGGCGGCCAGGCAGCTCGGCGCCGAACGCGTCATCGCGATGAGCCGCCACGCCGCGCGGCAGGAGCTGGCCCGCTCCTTCGGCGCCACCGACATCGTCACCGAACGCGGCGACGAGGGCGTGGAGAAGATCAAGGAGCTGACGAACGGGCTGGGCGCGCACAGCGTCATCGAGGCGGTCGGCACCCAGGAGTCGATGCTGCAGGCCATCCGCTCCACCCGCCCCGGCGGCCACGTCGGCTTCGTCGGCGTCTCCCACGACGTCGCGCTGCCGGGCGACGAGCTGTTCATGTCCCTGGTGCACCTGCACGGCGGTCCCGCCCCGGTACGCGAGTACCTGCCCCACCTGATCGAGCTGATCTTCGACGGCGCCATCGACCCAGGCAAGGTCTTCGACCTGACGCTGCCGCTGGAGCAGGCGGCCGAGGGCTACCGGGCCATGGACGAGCGCCGCGCCGTCAAGACCCTGCTCCGCCCCTGAACCGCCCGCCGAGGAGAAACCACCGCATGAATCCCGTCTACGACTTCACCGGGCAGGTCGCCCTCGTCACCGGAGCCGCCTCCGGGATGGGGCTGGCCACCGCCCGCGCCTTCGCCGAGTCCGGGGCCGCCGTCGCCCTCACCGACGTCGACACGCGGGCCCTCGACGCCGCGGCGAAGGACCTCACCGACGCCGGCCACCGGGTCCTGGCCCTCACCTGCGACGTCGCCGACGAGGACCAGGTCGCCGCCGCCGTCGACCGGACCGTCGAGATGTTCGGCCGTCTCGACATGGCCTACAACAACGCCGGCATCCAGATCCCGCCCTGTGACGCCGCCGACGAGGCCGTCGAGGCCTTCGACCGGGTCAACGCCGTCAACCTGCGCGGCGTCTGGGCGAGCATGAAGCACGAGCTGCGGCACATGCGCGCCCAGGGCAGTGGCGCCATCGTCAACTGCTCCTCGCTCGGCGGGCTCGTCGGCCTTCCCGGGCGGGCCTCGTACCACGCGAGCAAGCACGGCGTCATCGGCCTCACCACGAGCGCCGCCCTTGAATACGCGCCGCGCGGCATCCGCGTCAACGCCGTCTGTCCCGGCACCATCGACACCCCCATGGTCAGCGACATGATCGCCAAGGGTGAGCTCGACCTCGCCGAGGCCGAGGCGAACCAGCCCGTCAACCGGCTCGGCACCGCCGAGGAGGTCGCGCAGGCCGTCCTGTGGCTGTGCAGCCCGGGAGCCGGCTTCGTGATCGGTGTCGCCCTGCCCGTGGACGGCGGCTACGTCGCCCGTTGATCGACCCCCGAGACGGGGCCCGCCTGGAGGTAGGCGAGGACGGCCATGACGCGGCGGTTGTGGTCGTCGGAGGGCGGGAGGCCGAGCTTGGCGAAGATGTTGTTGGTGTGCTTGCCGATCGCCTTGTCCGTGACCCCGAAGCGGGCCGCTATCGCCAGGTTGGACAGGCCCTCCGCCATCAGGGCGAGGACCTCGCGCTCCCTGACGGTCAGCCCGGCCAGGGGCTCGTCCCTCGACCGGCGGGTCAGGAGCTGGGAGATCACCTCCGCGTCCATGGCGGTGCCGCCGCCGGCGACCCTGCGTACCGACTCGACGAACTCCGCCACGTCGCCGATGCGGTCCTTCAGGAGGTATCCGATGCCGCCCGACCGGTCCGAGAGGAGCTCGCGGGCGTAGAGCTGCTCGACGTACTGCGACAGGATCAGCACCGGAAGCCCCGGCCGGCGGCGGCGGGCCTCCAGGGCGGTGCGCAGGCCCTCGTCGGTGAAGGTGGGCGGGAGCCGTACGTCGATGACGGCCACGTCGGGGGTCCGCTCCAGAAGAGCCGTCAGGAGCATCGGGCCGTTGTCCACCGCCTCGACGACCTCGAAGCCGTGCGCCGACAGCAGCCGGATCAGGCCGTCGCGAAGCAGGGCGAGATCCTCGGCGATCACCACGCGCACGGCAGCTCCATCGTGAGGACGGTCGGCCCGCCCGGCGGGCTCTGCACGGTCAGCGTCCCGTCGAACGCGGACAGGCGTTCCGCGATCCCGCGCAGGCCGGTGCCCGCCGCCGGATCCGCGCCGCCGTGCCCGTCGTCGCCCACGACCAGGCGGAGGCCGTCGCCGGTGCGGCGCAGACGTACCCATGCGCGGGTGGCCCGGCTGTGCTTGGTGACGTTGGACATGGCCTCGGCCGCGGCGAAGTAGAGCGCGGACTCGACCGGCGGCTCGGGACGGCCGGTCAGGACGAGGTCCGTGGCCACCGGGACGGGACAGAGGAGGGCGGCCGCCTCGATCGCGCCCGCCAGGCCGCGGTCGGCGAGCACGGGCGGATGGATGCCGCGCACCAGGTCGCGCAGGTCGGTGAGGGCCTGCCCGGCCGACTCCCACGCCTCCTCGATCAGCTCGCGGGCCTGCGCCGGGTCGCCGGCGCTCCTGGCCAGGCCGAGGCTCATCCGTACGGCGATGAGCCTGGCCTGGGCGCCGTCGTGCAGGTCGCGCTCGATCCGGCGCAGTTCGGCCGCCCGCGCGTCGACGGCGGCGGCCCTGGAGGCGGTCAGCTCGCGTACCCGCTGGGCCAGCGAGCCGCCACCGCCGAGGAGCAGCTCGGCGAGCCGGGCCTCGGCCAGCCCCAGGAGCGCGGCGACGACCACCGCGAGCGCCGGGAGGGTGAGCAGCGTCAGGCTGAGCGTGAAGGTCACGCTCGGGCTGTTGACGGCCGGGTTCAGGGAGGAGATGACGCCCACGGTGTTCAGCATGGCGGCCACCGCCGTCAGGAGCGCCGGTCCCACGACGGCGTTGACCGCCAGCCAGGCCAGTACGCGCAGGCCGCCGGGCTCACGCGCCGGAACGGCCCGGCCCAGCGCCGCTCCCGCCCACGCCCGCTCCAGCGAGACGAGGGCCGCGCGGACGGCCGGCACCCAGGCGAGGACCACGGCCACACCCGTGATCGCGTTCAGCGGCACCCCGGCCGCCGCGATCAACCCCCTCCTGACTCTGCTCACCCCGCCAGTCTGCCCGCCGATCACCGGTCCCACGGTAGGTCCAGCCCTACCTCCGGGGGCGGAAAATCCCACCTCCCGTGCTGGGCGCAGGCGGATGGAGGGCGCGTGCACGCGCGGCGAGGCTGAAGCCCGTGATCGAAGTCAACGACCTCACCGTCAAGTACGGCGACGCCACCGCGGTGGACACGCTCACCTTCGCCGCCGAACCGGGCCAGGTGACCGGTTTCCTCGGACCCAACGGCGCCGGGAAGTCCACCACGATGCGGGCCGTCCTCGGCCTGGAAGCCCCGCAGTCCGGCACCGCCCTGGTCGCCGGGCGGCCCTACGCCTCGCTCGCACGCCCGCTGCTGACGCTCGGGGCGCTGCTGGACGCCGGAGCCGTCCACGGCGGCCGCACCGCGCGGGCGCACGTGGCCTGCGTGGCGCGCAGCAACGGCATCGGCCCGGCCCGGGTGGACGAGGTGATCGACCGGGTGGGGCTGACGGCCGCGGCGGACCGGCGGATCGCGCGGTTCTCCCTGGGCATGAAGCAGCGGCTCGGGATCGCGGTGGCGCTGCTGGGCGATCCGGAGGCGCTGATGTTCGACGAGCCGGTCAACGGGCTGGACCCGGAGGGCGTGCGGTGGATCCGCGAGCTGATGCGCGCGCTGGCCGCGGAGGGCCGGGCGGTGCTCGTCTCCAGCCATCTGATGGCCGAGATGGCCGTGACCGCCGACCACGTCGTGGTGGTGGGGCGCGGCCGCCTGATCGCCGACACGGCCATGGCGGCCCTCACCGAGCGGCACCGGCGCGACGTGCTCGTCCGCGCCGCCGACCCGGCGGCGCTGGCGACGGTGCTGCGGGCGAACGGGGGCGTCGTCCGGGCGGAGGACGGGCTGGCGGTGACCGGGCTCGACGCCCGGCGCATCGGCGAGCTGGCCTTCGCCCACGGCATCGCGCTGTACGAGCTCACGCCGCGCGAGGCGTCCCTGGAGGAGGCGTTCATGGAGCTGACCGGCGACAGCAGGGAGTACGTGGCGCGATGAAGGACGCGATCGCGGCGGAGTGGCTGAAGTTCAGAACCCTCCGCTCCAACCTCTGCCTGCTGCTGTCCGCGCTGATCGCGGTGGGCCTCAGCGCCGGCGTGGCCTTCCTGGTCACGCGCGGTTTCGACGCCCAGCAGGGCGCGGAGCAGCGCCGCTTCGGCAGCCTGGGCGACGGGCTCGGCACCGGCCTGCCCTTCGCCCACCTCGTGATGGGCGCGCTCGGCGCGCTCTCCATCACCACCGAGTACGGCACGGGCCACATCGGCACGAGCCTGACCGCCGTCCCGGCCCGCCGTACCTTCCTCCTCGCGAAGATCGCGGTCCTGGTGGCCGTGAGCCTGGTCGCGGGGCAGGTGCTGGTCTTCGGCATGTACGCCGCCACCATGGCGGTCCTCGGCGCCAGAGCCGGCACCGTGCTACTCGACGGGGAGACGCTCGGCGCCTCCCTGTCCGAGCCGGGCGTCCTGGCCGGGCTGCTGATCACCGGCGCCTCGATGCCGCTCGTCGCGCTCATGGGGCTGGGGCTCGGCACGGCCATCCGTTCCACGGCGGGCACGCTGGTCACGCTGATGGTCCTGCTGCTGATCCTGCCGGTCGCCGCGCAGACCCTGCCGCGTCCGCTCGGCGACCAGATCGGGGCGCACCTCGTCGGGGCGCTGCCCGGCCAGATCGCGGCCGACGGCCTGCTCACCCCGCTCGCCGCCGGCGCACTGCTGGCCGCGTACACCGTGGCCGCCATGGCCGCCGCGGCGGTCGCCATCGCGCTGCGCGGGCACCGGCTCCGGCCGCTGCTCGCCGGTTCGGTCGCCACGATCCTGCTGGTGGGCGCCGCGCCGGTGTCCGCCGCCGCCGCTCCCGAGTCAACCTTGACGTGGAGGCCCTGCGACAAGCTGCTCTGCGGCGAGATCCGCGTCCCCGTCGACTGGTCCGAACCCCGGGGCCGTACGATCACGCTCCCCCTCGCGATGCTGCCCCACACCGGCCGGCGCCACCGCATCGGCGTGCTGTTCTCCATCCCCGGCGGGCCGGGCGGGTCCGGAGTGGAGGACCTGGAGCGGCACACGGGCAGTTTCGCCCAGATCCGGGACCGGTTCGACGTCGTCAGCCTCCTGCCGCGCAACGGCATCGAGCTGGGCGTCCTCGACCAGGACTGCCTCACCACCGGCCCGTGGATCACCCCGCCGGGCGACGAGCGCGAGTGGGCCGCGCTGGCCCGCTCGAACCGGGCCGCCGCCGAGCGCTGTCGCGCCGCCGACCCCGAGCTGTTCGGCCACCTCGACTCCGCCTCCTTCGCGCGCGACATTGAGGCGATCCGTGCGGCGATGGGCGAGCGGCGGTTCACCTTCCTGGCGACCTCCTACGGCGGCGTCCCCGGGCTCGCGTACGCCAGGCTCTTCCCCGGCCGGGTGCGGGCGATGTACCTGGACGGGACCGTCAACACGCTCCGGGACAAGAGCGAGGAGGACCGGGCGCGATACGCCCTCATGGAGGCGCAGTTCACCCGCTTCAGCCAGTGGTGCGCGCACGACTCCGCCTGCGCCCTGCACGGACGCGACGTCGGCACGGTGTGGAACGAACTCCGCTCCGCGGCCGACCGCTCCCCCGTACCGGCCGAGAAGGGAGTCGCCTACAGCGGCTTCGACATCACCGTGGCCGCCATGCCCGACCTCGTCACGCCCGGCACGGACAACGCCCGGTGGAAGGAGCTGGCCCAGGCGATCAGGCGGGCGGAGAAGGGGGACGCCACCGGATTCTCCGACTACGTCAAGGCGGGAACGCTGGGCAGCCTGAAGCCGCCCTCGTTCGTCGGGATGAACATGACCCATTGCCTGGACGGAATCCGCTATAGCGACTACGCGGAGTACCGCCGCCTGCGAGCCCTGGGCGAGCGGATCGCACCGCACCTGTCCGGCAACCAGCTGTGGCACCCGCTGGGCTGCGTGGGCTGGCCGGAACCGGTTCGCAAACCCGCCGCTCCTCTTCCCGTGAACCAGCTGCCGCCGTTCGTCGGCGCGGGAACGTGGACCGACTACGCCGACACCGCCGACCTCGCCCTCCGGGTGCCGGGATCGGGCACGATCCGCTTCGAGGGGCACGGGCACGGGCTGTACCACACGGGCGACGCCTGCACGATCGCGCACGCCAACCGGTACTTCGTCGACCTCCGCGTCCCGCCCGCGAACACCGTCTGCCGCGCGGAGAGCTGATCCGCCGAGCGCTCGGCGCAAGCCCTTGGTCAGCACTCCCGCATCGCGGCGCGGGTCTGCGCGACGGACATGGGCGGCGCCGGCAGGGGCCGGGCGGCGGCGACGCGCAGGCCGTCCAGGGCGAGGGCGAGGTGGCGCCGCCAGGCTCCCGGCGCCACCTTGGCCGTGGCCCTGACGGTCGCCGCCACACCCCAGACCACGAACGCCATGTCGGCGAGTGTGACGTCGCCCCGCAGGCCCCCGGACCGCTGGGCGCGTTCGAGGATCTCTCCCATCAGGCCGAATCCGCGATCCCCGTCCACCGCCACCGTCCGCGCGGCGAGGTCGTTGTAGCCGAGGTCAGCCGCCTGCAGTTCGCACACGCCGGTCAGAAACGCGACGAACCCCTCCCAGGCGTCGTTCATCGCCAGCGCCTGCTCGGCCAGCTCGGCCACGGTCGCCGCGCGATCCGCGAACACCGCCTCCACCAGGGCGTCGCGTGTGGGGAAGCGGTTGTAGAGCGTCCCGATGCTGACGCCGGCCGAGCGTGCGATCTCCTCGAGCGGCACGTCGAGCCCCCGGTCCGCGAACAGCTCCCGGGCCGCTCGCAGGAGGCGCTCCCGGTTGTGCACGGCGTCCTTGCGCATGCCCGGAATCCTAGCTAAGTTGAGGCCCATCTCAAGTTGAGGAGGGCCTCAAGTTATGGCGCGGACGATCGTGATCACTGGCGGCACGCACGGCATCGGCAAGGCCCTCGCCCGCCACCACACCGAGCTCGGCGACCACGTCGTGGCCGTGGGCAGCAGCGAGGAGGGCGGGCGGCGCCTGCGCGAGGCGGCACCGAAGGCCCGATTCGTCAGAGCCGACCTCAGCTCCGTGCGCCGGACCCGCGAGCTGATCGAACGACTCGGCACCGAGCACCCCGTGATCGACGCGCTGGTGCTCGCCGCGTTCCGGTTCAACCCCGTACGCGTGGAGACCGACGAGGGTTTCGAGCACACCTTCGCCCTCTACGTGGTCAACCGCTGGCTCATGGCCGAAGGACTGCGTGCCTCGCTGGAGAACGCACCGGCACCGGTGATCGTCAACCTGTGCGGCGCCGGTCGAGGTGGCCGGATCCACTGGGACGACCTCCAGCTGAAGGACGACTACCGGGGGCTGACCGCGACCATGCAGGGAGCCGCGGCCAGCGAACTGCTGGGCACGGCCTACTTCTCCGAGCGGACGAAGTACGTGCTGTACAACCCGGTGTTCGTGGCGACCGGCCTGCACGAGCCCTTCACGCAGCCGCTGCGCGGCCTCGTACGGGTGGCGTCGGCGATGTTCGCCCAACCGGTGGCCAAGGCCGTGCCGCCGCTGGCCGCGCTCATCGACCATCCGCCGGCCAAGCCGCTCACGACCTGGAAGAAGGGCAAGCCGATCGATCTCACCGTGGATTGGAACGAGGCGCGGCGTCTCGAGGAGACCCTCCGCGCTGTGACCCGGTCCATGGGCCGGCGGCGATCAGACCGGCGCGGAGGGTCCTGACGTCGTCCTCGGCGTACGGGTGCCGCGCAGGTGAGGCATGCCGGCGACGAGGAGCAGACCCGGCGGGATCACCAGCACGAGCCCCCTTGCCGGCCAGGTCCGTCAGCGGCCCGGTCAGGGCCTGGCCGAACGGCATGAGGCCAAAGAGGCGTACAACAGGCCGAGCGGGACGAGGGCATACAGCGCCATCGCGCACATGGCCACGACTCCCGGTCGCCGTGGCCGCCAGGCCATCATCGTGACGCTGCTGATCAGCCCGCCGGCGCCGTAGCACGCCAGGGCCGTGCCGTACGCCGTGTAGGAGCCGAACGTGTCCCGGCTCAGCACGGGCAGGAGCACCTGGCTGGGCGCGATCACGAACATGAGGCTGACCGGGGAGAACAGCAGGAGCGCCGTCAGCCACGGCCGCCGCCCGGCGTCGGCGAACCCCGCCATCGCCTCCTTGAGCAGGGAACGGCGGGCCACCGGGCACGGCAGGTCGGTATCAAGGTCCTGAAAGGGTGGTCTCCGGGGCGCCGGCATAGGAGACGCGCCGATACCACTCGTTCGCCAGCATCTGAGCGCGGGCCTCCTCCGGCAGTGAGGTGAGCAAGGTCATCGACGCGCCACGCCCGACCTCGGACTCGTGCGCGTGCATGGCCGCCCACTTGCGTTCGGCCCACCGCCCGACATCGAGGTGGGTGGTGACCTGCTCGTCGGGGACGCCCGGCAGCTTCTGGCCCGGCTCAGGAAGCGTGCCGAACACCGCTTGCCACTGCGACACCACGACGGACCGCGGGATGGTCGCCAGATAGAGCGCGCGCGGCCTCCACGGATCGCCCAGGTCTCGGTAGAGCTGGTCGTACCCGGCCGCTTCGACCGCGGCCATGGTCACCCGGTGCACCTGAACGTGATCCGGATGTCCGTACGCGCCGTAGCCGTCATAGGTGAGCACGACATCAGGCCTGAACTCCCTGATGTGCGCGACGACCCGTCCCACCGCCTCGTCGAGTGGCACATCCAGAAAACGTGGGCTGCCGGGCGCGGATGCGGGGTTGCGGGCGTCGGCGTAGCCGAGCAACCTCGGTCTGCCGGCGCCGAGGATGTCCAGCGAACGCTCCAGCTCCGCGACCCGCTGAGTGCCCTGGGCCCACGTGCACGTGACGACGGCGGTCCTGGCGCCCTCGTCGGCGTACTTGGCCAGCGTCCCACCGGTCCAGATCGCCTCGTCGTCCGGATGCGCATGCACGCACAGCACCCGAAAATCCACATGCACCTCCAAAGTGATCAACGGCTGGTCATCGTAACGCCCCTCCTCCGCGAGCCGCTGAACCCTCGAACCAGGTTCGCGGTCCCGCGGGCAGCAGCACGGTGGAGTTCACCTGTCCCTCCAAGTAGAGTACGTAGAGTGATGATTCATGTTCCGAACGTCACCGTGGGGTAGGTGTGGCCTCGAATGCCGCCGGTCTGCCGGCATTCGGCGAGAGGTGTGTCTGCCCACCGGAAGGGTGTCCGCAGGACAGCTACACCTGAGAAAGGGGATTGTCCGTGAGCCGTGCACTGATCATCGTTGATGTGCAGAAGGACTTCTGCGAGGGCGGCAGCGTTCCGGTGAAGGGGGGCGCGGATCGGGCCGCCGCCATCGCCGAGCTGATCCGGCGCGCCGATGGGCAGTACGCCTTCGTCGTCGCCACCCGTGACCACCACATCGATCCGGGCGCTCACTTCTCCGACAACCCCGATTTCCGGGACTCGTTCCCCGTGCATTGCGTCGTCGGTAGCGAGGGAGGCGAGTTCCATCCGGATTTCGCGCCCGCTGTCGCCTCCGGGCACGTCGACGAGGTCTTCTTCAAGGGCGCCCACTCCGCCTCCAAGAGCGGTTTCGAGGGCTTGACTCAGGAGGGCGAGACGCTGTCGGCCTGGCTGAAGGCCCGCGACGTCACCGATCTCGATGTGGTGGGCATCGCGACCGACCACTGCGTGAAGGCCACCGCGCTGGACGGAGCGCGCGCCGGCTTCGCGGTGCGGGTCCTTCTCGACTACACCGCCGGCGTCGCCGCCGACACCACGCGCACCGCGTTGGACGAGCTGCGCGAGGCCGGTGTCGCGCTGAGCGGCGAACCCGTCGTCGCCTGAGCAGTCCGGCCCGGCCTTTTCAAAGAATTCGAAAGCTTTGTTCCTCCGGTCGTGTGCACGTCACCATCAATTGCGGAACACGGCACCGCCGTACACCTTCAAACCGGAATGGTGGGACACCATGCGAGCGTTCATTCGACGCACATTACGGCCATGGTTGATCGTGGCCATCACCCTCACCGCACTTCTGGCGCAGACGACCTCGGCGTCGGCCTCCGCCAGTGAGCAGCAGCGGCCCGGCAACGGCTACAACGCCATCTATTACGGCGCCGAATGCAACCCAGTCCAGGCCAACGGCAGCATCTCGACCGAGGTCAACTGGCACTATTACGGGAATGGGTTCCGGGTGACCCGCCTGGCCTTCTGGAACGGCACCAACCACATCGCGAACATCCAGCGGGTCTTCCTGATCGACAACAACGGAAATCGTCAGATCGTCTATCCCGAGCCGGCCGCCCCGCACAATTATTCGATACTGTACGTCGACTTCATCACGCCCAGCCCCATCGTGCGGGTGACGGTATTCGAATACCTCGCCACCTTCACCGGGTACTGCGGTGGATCGGCGGGAGCGAACCTGGTGATCAGCGCTTATGCCTGACCCGCTGCGTCCTGACGACGCCTGAGGCCAGGGGGTGCGTACGCGCCTCCTGGCCTCGGCCGTGGCACGGGGGCGGCCGTCAGCGGGACCCGCGGGCTCGCACCCCTTCCGGCGGTCCGGTGAGCAGGTCGAGGAGTTCCGTGCCACGGGGGGTCAGGCGGAGGCGGACCTCGCGGCCGTGGCGTTCCCGGTGCAGCAGCCCCGCGGCGGCGAGCTGCCGGCAGTGGTAGGTGATGGTGCTGACGCCCAGGTGGAGGTGGCGGGCGAGTTCGCTGACGGACGGCAGCGAGGACGACTGGCGCAGGATCGCGGCCCTGATGGGTCCCAGGACCTGGGTCAGCGCGCTGTCGGGGGCGGGAGGTGGCGCCGGGTGGGTGCGGGTGGCGATGCGGCCCAGGCCGGGCAGAGGGTAGCCGATCCAGACGTAGTCGTCGCGTTGGGCGTTGTACATGCCGGCGGTGAACCCCGAGGCGAGCGGCACCAGCATCAGGCGGCGTCCGTCCAGGTCGGACCGGTGGCGGGGGCAGGGCGAATGGGGCAGGCAGAGCGTGCCGTCGGCGTAGCGGAGAGAGGCGCTCAGAGCGTTCAGCACGGCGTCGAGGCCGCGGCTGACGACGGCGGCGCCGATGCGTTCGGTCTCTCGGGCGATGAGGCCGTCGGCCCGGGCCCACAGCGGCTCCATGACGGTCCAGGCGGCTCGTAACACCTGTCCGTAGGCGGCGAGGAAGGCTCCGGGGGCTTCGACGAAGCGCTGCCAGGGCTGGGGCATCGACGTGCGGTAGAGGTCGGACACCTCGTCGGCGAGCGCCCGCGGGTCGAGACCGTCCACTTCGTCGAGGATGGCGCGCATGCTGGTGGTGCGGAGGTGGTCGGTCAGCGCGAGGGCGTCGGGGATCCAGCGTTTCCCCGTGTTGAGCAAGGGGCTGACGAGCGCCGCCGCGTCGGCGGGCAGCGCGGTGCGTACGGCGTGGCGCCATGGCTGGGGTACGCCGCCGCCGGCGTCGCCGAGCACGTCCCGCACGACGGAGAAGAGCGTCGCGCCGGGCGAGCGCGCCACGTCGACGTGCACCTCGTCCAAGGAACCCAGGAAAAGTGGGCTTCCGGCCACTCCGGACGAGCTCAGGCTCTGCTTCCTGGTGACTTGCGTCATGCAAGTAACGGTAATCGTGCCACTTTCATGAAGCAAGCAGGCCGGTAGACTGGCCGCATGCTGGGGAGGACGTACGACTCAGAGGTGTGTTCGATCGCACGCGCGCTGGAGCTGGTCGGCGAACGCTGGAGCCTGCTGATCATTCGTGACGCCCTGTTCGCGGGGGCGACCCGTTACAGCGACTTCAACCGCCGCCTGGGCATCGCGACCAACGTGCTCAAGACGCGACTCGACGGCTTCGTCGAGACAGGGATCATGCGGCGCCACAGATATTCCGACCAGCCCGAACTGTACGAGTACCTGCTGACGGAGAAAGGGCGCGCCCTCGCGCCCGCGCTGGTCGCGCTCACCGAATGGGGCGACCGCTGGTCCACCGAGGGCGAGCCGCCGATCCTCTACACCCACGCGGAGTGCGGCGCCGGAGTCACCCAGCAGACGGTGTGCGCCCACTGCGGCCGGGTGGACGATCCGGCCGAGATCCGGGCCACGATCGGCCCCGGCATGCCCCCCGACCGCATCGCCCACGGACGCCGCCGCTAGCGGCAGGCGGCGAGTCATTCGTCGGGCCGCGCCTCCCGCGCCTCAGCGAGGCTTTCGAGTGCGGCGGTCGCGCGGCCGCGTTCGTCCTCGTCGCCCGTCTCGGCGGCGATCTCCAGCGCCAGCCGGTGCCGCTGTGCCGCCTCGCCGTCACGGCCCAGGGCGTGCAGCGTCTCGCCGATGGCGTTGAGGACGCTGGCCTCGCCGTACCGGTGCCTGGTCGAGCGGAAGATGTCCAGTGCCTGCTCCAGGTGGCACAGGGACTCGTCGAACTTGGCCTGGCGGCACAGGGCGGTGCCGAGGTTGCTCAGCGCGGTCGCTTCACCGTCGCGGTGCTCGATCTCGCGGAACAGGTCCAGCGCCTCGCGTAGTTTCGCGACGGCGAGCGTGTCGTCGCCGAGCGCGGTGTGGATCTGGCCGAGGTTGCACAGGGCGATGGCCTGGCCGGAACGTTCGCCGAGCGTGGCGAAGATGTCGTGCGCGGCCAGGAGGTGCTGTGCCGCCTCGGCGTGTTCGCCGATCGACTCCTCGAGGTTGCCGAGGTTGGTGAGCGCCGCGGCCTGGCCGAAGGGGTCGTCGAGGTCGCGGTAGAGGGCGATGGCCTCGCTGTGCCGGGCGGCCGACGAGGTGAAGTCGCCGAGGCGTTCTTCGATGATGCCGAGGTTGGACAGCGCGCGGGCCTGGCCGTGGCGGTTGCCGGTGCGCCGGCACAGCTCCAGGGCTTGGCTCAGCTCGTCGACGGCCGGGGCGTATCGGCCGAGGAGGCGCAGGATGACTCCGGTGTTGGTGCGTAGGTGCGCCTCGCCCTGCGGGTCCGCCACCTGCCGGGCGGCGTCGATGGCGCATGCGTAGATGGACAGGGCTTCGGTGCCGTGACCCGCTTCCAGGTAGCGGTGCAGGGCGGCGGCGAGGGTGACGGCCCGTTCCGGGCGTCCCTGTCGGACCGCGAACTGGCAGATCGTGCCGAACGACGCCAGTTCGCTGTCCAGCCAGGACAGTGCGGCGTCCGGTGAGAGGGTGACGCCGCCGGGTTCGAGTGCGAGTCCGGCGTGCCTCCTGCTTCCGCTCCAGCCGGGGTAGAGGGTGTCGCCGGCTTCGACGGCGGTCTCGCAGTAGTGGTTGAGCAGCCTGTCCGTGGCGGCCTGCCGTTCGGCGTCGCCGTCGGTGGCGAGGCTCATCTCGGTGGCGTACGCGCGCAGCAGGTCGTGGAAGCCGTAGCGGCCCAGAGCGTCGCAGCGCAGCAGGTGCGCCGAGGCGAGGCGGTGCAGGAGCCGGGCCGCGCCGATCTCGTCGAGGTCGGCCAGTGCCGCGACGCAGGCCGGGGTGGAGTGGGGCGCCGGGTTCAGGCTCAGCAGCCGGAACAGGCGCTGCGCCTCGGGGTCGAGGAGGCGGTAGGAGCAGCCGAAGACGTGCCGGATGGCCGCTGCGCCGCCCCAGTCGAGCAGGTCCAGGGGTCCGGCGCGGTGCAGGCGGGTGACCACGCCGGCGAGCGGCAGGTGGGCCTGTGCTGCGGCGTACTCGGCGGCCAGGCGCAGCGCGAGCGGCAGGCGGGCGCAGATGGCGGCGAGCGTGTCGACGCTGCCGGGATCGGTGCCCGCCCGTTCGCCGAGCAGCCGGCGCAGCAGGTGGGCGGCGTCGGGGTGGGGCAGCAGGTCCAGTTCGATGCGGTGTGCGCCGTGCAGGGCGGCCAGGGTGGCGAGTCTGTCGCGGCTGGTGATGAGCATGAGGGTGTCGTGCGTGCCAGGCAGCAAGGGCCGTACCTGGTCGGCTGTGGCCGCGTTGTCCAGCAGGACGAGCAGTCTGCGGCCGTCGGTCTCGGTGCGCCAGCGGGCGGTCCGCGACTGGGTGTCGGCCGGGATGTCGTGGTCGGGCACGCCGACGGCGGTGAGCAGGCGGCCGAGTGCCTCGTACGGGGACAGTGCGTGCTGGGCGTCGTCGCCGCGCAGGTCGAGGTGGATGCGCCCGTCGGGGAACCGTTCGCGGTTGTGGTGGGCCCAGTGGACGGCGAGGGCGGTCTTGCCGACGCCCGCGGTGCCGCAGATGATGGCGATGCCCGGTGGGCGGTGGGTGTGGGCGGCGTCGAGCAGGGAGAGTTCGTCGGCGCGTCCGGTGAAGTCCGGCACCGGTGCCGGGAGTTGGCGCGGGATCGTCGGCGGGTCGCGGTTCTCGTGTTCCTCCAGCAGTTGCCGGTGTGCCTGCCGGAGTTCGCCGCTCGGTTCGACGCCGAGTTCGTCGGCGAGGGCGCGGCGGGTGGCCTCGTAGCGTTCGAAGGCGATGGCCCGCTGGCCTGTCGCCTGGTAGGCGCGGATCAGTGTGGCCTGTACGGCTTCGTCGAGCGGGTTCGCGGCGCCCTGCACGGCCAGCGCGCCGATGATCTCGGCGGCGTTGCCCGCGCGCAGCATCAGATCCCAGTAGGACAGCTGGGCGCGGCGGCGCTCGGTCTTGAGGCCCCACACCTTCGGGTGGTCTTCGAGGGCGGGCAGGTCGCAGAGGGGTTCGTCGTCCTCCCACAGCCGCAGGGCCTCGCGGAAGAGCGTGGCGGCTCGGGCCGGGTCGCCGCGGTTCGCGGCCTGCTGGGCGGCCGCCACCGTACGCCGGAAGCGCAGCAGGTCGAGGGCGTCGTCCGGCAGGCGCAGCAGGTAGCCGTCGCCGACGGTGGAGAGCACGCCGTCCTGGCCGCGTGGGCTGTGGCGGGGGTCGAGCAGGCGGCGCAGGTGTTTGGTGTGGGTGTGCAGCACGTTGACCGCGCTTGAGGGCGGCCGTTCGCCCCACAGTGACTCGATCAGCTCCCGGCGGGTGGTGAGCCGCCCGGCGTTGAGCGCCAGGACCCCCAGCATCAGGCGGCGGGCGGGCGGCCCGGCGTCGACCTCGCGATCATCGTGCCACACCCGGAGGCGGCCGAGCACTTGGACGACCAGCACCGCCACAGTGTTCAGCAAACATCCAGAGCCTGTCCAGAGGCCGGGGTCGCGAACCGTGCCATCACGCCGGTGACGGCGGCCGTGCCGGATTTACATAAGCTATGAATATAAAAATGCTATGCTTTTGGCGTGAGTCATCAGGACCCCGCTCCCGGGGCGGCCGCCGCCATCGGGGCAGCCCTCTACGGGCTGGCCACCAGGGCCGTGAGACGCCTGCCCCGTGACATGAGCCTGACGTCCGCCGCCACCCTGGCCACCCTGGACCGGACCGGACCGCGGCGCATCACCGATCTGGCCGCGGTCGAGGGCGTCACCCAGCCCGCGATGACCGCCCTGGTCCGGGTGATGGAGGAGTCCGGACTGGTCGAGCGGCGCGGCGACGCGTCCGACAAGCGGGTCACGCTGGTGTGCCTGACCGAGGCCGGCGCCTCCTACGTCCGCAAGCGGCGCCAGGCAGGCGTCCACGCGTTCGAGCGGTTGATCGGCGAGCTCACCGGCGACGAGGTCGAGGCGCTGGTGGCGGCCCTTCCGGCGCTGAAGCACCTGGCAGAGCTCGAAAGCCAGGACCGCGAAGGGCCGAAGCGGTGAACGGGCAGCCGGCCGCGGGGGTCGCGGTGACGCGTACCGAGGGGCGGCTGCTGGTCCCCGCCCTGATGTTCATCGCTCTGGTCGTGGCGGCGGTCGCCAGCCTCGGGACGCCGCTCATCACCAGCGTGGCGACCTCGTTCCACGTCTCGCTCGGCAGCGCGCAGTGGACGCTGACCGTCGCGCTGCTCAGCGGCGCCGTCGCCACGCCGGTTCTGGGCAGGCTCGGAGCCGGCCCGCACCGGCGGGCCGCGATCCTCGTCACGCTGGCGGTCGTCGTCGCCGGCAGCGCGCTCACCGTGCTGCCGCTGCCGTTCGCGTGGCTGCTGGCCGGCCGGGCGGCCCAGGGCGTCGGGCTCGGGCTGACGGCGCTGATGATGGGCGTGGCCCGGGACCACCTCCCCGAGGAGCGCAGCGCGTCCGTGATCGCCCTGATCTCGGTGGTCTCGATCATCGGGGCCGGCGTCGGCTACCCGCTGGCCGCACTGCTCGCCGAGCTCGGCGGAGTGCGGGCCGCCTACGGCTTCGGCCTGGTCGTCACCGCCGCCGCCCTCCTGACCGCGTGGCGCTCCATGCCCGAAGCCCCCGAAGGCCGCTCCGCCCGCGTGGACGTGGCGGGCGCGGTCGTCCTGGCCGCCGCGCTGCTCCTGGTGCTGTTCCTCGCCGGCGAACGGGATCTGTGGAGCCGGCACCTCGCCGTGGCGGCGGGCCTCGCCGTGGTCGCGGTGGTGCTGCTCGGCGTCTGGGCCGTCATCGAGCTGCGCAGCACGACGCCCCTGGTCGATGTGCGGGCGGTGCGGCACCCGGCGGTCGCCGGGGCGAACCTCGCCATGTTCGTCGGCGGGATCGGCATGTACCTCCTGCTCACGCTCATCACCCGGTACGCGCAGACGCCGCACGGCGCCGGCTACGGCTTCGGGCTGACGACCTTCGTCGCCGGGCTGGTCCTCATCCCGTTCTCGGTGCTGGGGTTCGTCGCCGGCAAGCTCACGCCGCGGGTCCGGGCGCGGATCGCCGACCCCCTGCTCCTGGCCGGCAGCGCCGTCGTGGTCGGCGGCGGGTTCGCCCTGTTCGCGGCGGCCCGGTCGGACCTGGCCGAACTGTTCGTGGCGATGGGCGTGCTCGGCTTCGGCGTCGGCGGGTTCTCGGCCGCGATGCCCGGCGTCATCCTGGCCGTCACCCCCAAGAGCGAGACGTCGAGCGCCATGAGCTTCAACTACGTCGTCCGCAGCGTCGGATACTCCCTGGGCAGCGCCGTCGGCGGCCTGATCCTCGCCGCGGGCACCGGCCCCGGCCACCTCTTCCCCGACGACAGCGCCTACACGACCGCGGCGCTGATCGGCATCGGCGCCATGGCGATCACGACGCTGACCAGCCTCGCTCTCGCCCGCCGGCGCTCGTCCGAGACCGACTCTTGAGTCAGATGCCGTCGCGACGTACGAGAGCGCGGCCTACAGGTGGCGAGCCAGGTACAGCTTGGTCTCCACGTTCAGTCTCACCTGCGCGCCGAGTCCGTGCCTGAGCGCGCCGAACAGCCTCTCGCGCACGTCCTCGTCCAGGAGCCGGTAGGCCGACTGGGTGGACAGGTAGGCGATGTAGTCGGCCGCCGACAGCGTGCGCTCCCACCGATAGCTCCGGGTGCCGAGGTCTCCGAACCCGGGTGGCACCCCCATGTCCGCCGCCCACGCCTCCTCGCCGGCCGGGTCGCTGATCGGGCCGGTGTTCAGGGTGAGATGCGGTGCGAACTCCTGGTGCGCGGCCCGCAGCACGGCCGTCACCTCGGGGTCCCTGGGCCAGTCGGCGTTCCAGAACAGGGCGATCCCTCCTCCTGGGGCCAGCGCCGCGGCGGCCCGCTGCCAGCGCACCTCCTTGTCGATCCAGTGCCAGGCCTGGGCGCACAACAGCAGCCCGAAGCGCCGCTCCGGCACGTACTCCTCGAACGTGGAGACGGTGACCGTCACGTTCGGCCGGTCCGCGACGCGCCGGGCCAGCAGCGCCGCCATCGCCGGATCGGGCTCCGTGGCCACCAGGTCGATGCCGTGCGCCGCGAACAGCTCCGTCGCCTTCCCCGTGCCCGCGCCCACCTCCAGCGCCGGCGGCCCGGCATAGGCCAGGACGTCGGCGACCAGCTGGGCCGGATAGCTCGGCCGGATCCTGTCGTACTCGTCGGCGATCTCGCCGAACACCCGTCCCCGAACCCGGTTCGTCGTCATGGGCCCGATCCTAGGAAACCTTGATCCGGCCGCACACCCCTCCCGCCGTCACGGTTACTGGTTACAAGATTTGAAATTTGTCACCGATCCGCTTAGCGTTCGTCGTATGGAACGGAGAAGACTCGGTGACGACGGGGTGTGCCGCTGATGCCTGCCCGAAGCCCGCTGGACGCGGACACCATCCTGGCGGCCACCGAGGAGATCCTGCGCCGCCACGGACCGGACAAAGCGACCGTCGTCGACGTCGCGCGGGCGCTCGGGGTGACCCATGCCGCCGTCTACAAGCACTTCGCCTCCAAGCAGGCGCTGCGCGAGGCGGTGACCCGGCGCTGGCTCGACCGCAACCGGGACACCCTCGCCGTCCTCGCGGCCGACCGTACGGTCCCGCCGGCGCGACGACTGCGTGCCTGGCTGCACGCCGTCCTGGCCGTGAAGCAGGCCAAGATCCGTGAGGACCCGGAGCTGTTCGCCGCCTACGGAATCCTCGCGGCCGCGCACAGCACCGTCGCCACCGACCACGTCGCCGACCTGCTGGGCCAGCTGGCGGCCATCATCGCCGACGGCGCCGCCGACGGCAGCTTCCGCACCGGCGACGCGGCGGCCACCGCCCGCGTGGTCTTCCACGCCACCGCCAAGTTCAACCACCTCGCCCATGCCGCCGAATGGCAGAGCCCCGGCATCGGCGGCGAGCTCGACGAGGTGTGCAGCTTGCTGCTCGAAGGACTTCAGACCCCCGCGCCCGCGACGAACAAGGAGTGACGAACCACCGTGGTTCAAGCAATCGGAGTGACCCGACCAGGCGGACCGGACGCTCTCGGCGAGCTCGACCTCGCGGCCGAACCGATCGGACCCGGCCAGGTGAGGATCCGGGTCACCAGCGCCACGGTGAACCCGGTCGACGCGATGATCCGTGCACGTCCCCGACAGGACGAGGCGGACGAGGCGGACGCGGTGCGGGTGCCGGGCATGGAGGTCGCCGGCGTGATCACCGAGATCGGCCCCGCCGTCGACCGCCCGTTCACGATCGGGGACGCCGTCATGGCCATCGTGGTGCCCTCGGGCGAGCACGGCGGCTACCGGGCGGACCTGGTCGTGCCGGCCCGATCGGTCGCGAGGATCCCGGCCGGGCTCTCGCACGCCCAGGCCGCCACCGTCCCCATGAACGGGCTCACCGCGCAGCTCGCGCTCGACACGCTGGCGCTCCCGGCCGGCGCGACGGTCGCCGTGACCGGCGCCGCCGGCAGTGTCGGCGGGTATTTCGTCCAGCTCGCCAAGCTGGCCGGGCTGGTCGTCGTCGCCGACGCCGCCCGGCAGGACGAGACCTTCGTACGCGACTGCGGGGCCGACGAGGTCGTGCCGCGAGGAGACGATTTCGCCGCGGAGGTCCGGCGCCGCCACCCCGGCGGCGTGGAAGGGCTGCTCGACGCCGCCGCGCTGGAGGCCGCCGCGCTCCCGGCCGTCAAGGACGGCGGCACCGTCGTCACCGTACGCGGCTACCAGGGCGACGGGACCGACCGGGTCCGCGTCGTCCCGATCTTCGTCCGCGACTACGTGGAGGCGGCGGCCGAGCTCGACCGGCTCGCCGCACTCGCCGGCGACGGACGGCTCACCGTCCGCGTGGCCGGCCGGCTGCCCGCCGCCCGAGCCGCCGACGCGCACCGCTCGCTCGAACGGCGCGGCGTCCGCGGGCGGTTCGTCCTGCGGTTCGACTGACCGGGCCGGAGATCCGTCAGACGTCGCCGAACATCCGGCTCCTGGCGCTCTCCGGGGCGTCAAGAGCATGAAGTGCCCTGTTCAGTGAGCCTTCCTCGAAGCCGAAGTGGGCCTTCATCGCGGCCTTGATGTCGTTGATCTGGCGGAAGAGCTGCTGCGGCGATGACCGCGGGTCGTCGAGGCTCAGCTGGAAGTCGGCGAGCAGGCGCGCGAGGACTTCGTGCTCACGGCCCAGGCGGGCGATGGTGGGCTCCAGCTCGGGCAGCTGCCGCAGCAAGGCCGGGAAGAAGTCGCTGTCCTCGCTGCGGTGATGGCTGCCCAGGGCGGAGCAGAAGGTGTAGCAGAAGCCGCGGAGCTCGGGCTTGAGGCTCTGGGCGCGTTCGCCGGAGCGGATGGCCCTGCGGGCGTCCTCCAGCGCCTTCTCCAGGCGGTGGTGGACGTCCTGCAGCTCCCGATGCCAGGCGATGATGCGGTTGCGCGGCATGACGGTGCTCAGCGGAAGTCGCCGGCGTGCTCGGCGGCCCACTGTGCGAAACCCCGGGCGGGGAGCCCGGCGAGCGAGTGCCGGCGGTCCGCGTGCCCGCCCCTGAGCGCGACCGCGGCGACGGCGGCGAGGTCGGTCTCGTACGGCAGGCCGGCGGTCTCGGGACGGCGGCTGAGGGCGCGCACCTCGGTGCCGTCCCCGCGCAGCGTGGTGATGAGGTGCCGCCCCACCAGGCCGGTCGCTCCGGTCACCAGGATCATCCGTGCCGTCCTTCCGCTGTCGGCGCCTGGCCGCGGTCGCCCGCGGCGAGCAGTTTCGGCAGCTGCTCCAGCAGGCTCTCGTGCCAGGCGATCTCGGCCCGCAGGCGTGCCGTGGTGTGATCGAAGGTCATCGGCTCCAGCCCGCGCAGGTACGGCTCGGCCTGCTCGCGCTGGTGCCGCCAGGCCGTCAGCCGGGCGATCAGCGCGTCGCGCCGGTCGCCGAGCAGGGCCCTCAGGTCCGCTTCGCCGAGGTCGTCGGCGTAGTGCAGCGCGAGGTCCACCGGGTCGGGCCGCAGCCGGACCTCGCGCAGCGTCCGGTCGCGCAGCGCGATGAACTCCTCGCGTCCGGCCGCGGTGAGCGCGTACACCGTCCGCGCCGGGCCCCCCGCCTGCTCGGTGCGGACCACCTCGATCGCGCCCTCGGCGACCAGCCGGTGCAGGGCGCCGTACAGGGAGCCCACCTTGATGTCGGTCCACAGCTCGGTGCGGTCCAGTTGCGCCTGCCGGCGGATCTGATGGCCGTGCATCGGACCGCGCAGCAGGGCGCCGAGCACGAACATGCGTACGTCACTCACCCGGCTACTCAAACACGAGTAGGTTAGGCTAGTCAAACGCGAGTAGTTCAAGCGGGAGATGCAGATCAGCCGACGGCAGGGGCGAGCTTTACCCGATCATTTGCCAGCACCCGGCGCACGCCGTCGCCCGGTGGGCATCATCACCCGTGATGCTCGCGACCCGAACGACCCGTTCCCGCCGCCCGGCCGATTCCGGCAGGGGCGGGCTGCTGGCGCGCGTGGTGTTCGTCATCGCCATGATGATCGGCGCGGTGTTCGCGCACGGTGGCGCCTGCGCCGCCCTGGAGATGGCGGAATCGGCCGATCACAGCGCCGATGTGCGCGCGGCAGAGCCGCCGGACACCGCGCGCCATGCCGTGCACAACGCCGTCTGCCTGCATCGGGGCCTGCCTCCGCGCCACCAGCACGGCACCGAGCAGGACTGCTCGGCGACCGGCCCGGCCGCCGTGCCGGCTCCCTCGACCCTGCAGGCGAGCGCCGTCCTGCCCGCCGCCCGGACCTGCGGCGGGCCGTCGCCCGTCGAGGCAGGCAGCCGCCTCTCGCCCGGACAGCATCCGGAGAGTCTCTGTGTGATGCGCGTATAGGACGACGACCGTCATCCGTCGTCCAATGCCATCACCAGAGGAAACACTTTCATGTCACCGCACGCTGTTTTCGCGCGCCCGCACGAGGGGGCCTCGCCGGGATATCCGGCGCTCTCTCTGACGGTCGGCAACACGCCGCTGATCCAGCTGCCCGCGTCTCCCGTGTCCGGGATCGGCGGTTTCTGGGCGAAGCTCGAAGGCTTCAATCCCGGCGGCATCAAGGACCGCCCCGCCCTGCACATGGTGCGCCAGGCCCGCGCCCGGGGCGAGCTCCGGCCCGGAGCCACCATCGTCGAGTCGACCAGCGGAACCCTGGGGCTCGGCCTGGCCCTGGCCGGGATCGTCTTCGGCCATCCGGTCGTCCTGGTGAGCGATCCCGGCATGGAGCCGCTGATGTGCCGGCTTCTCGCCGGATACGGCGTCCACGTGGAGACCGTGACCGAGCCGCATCCGACCGGCGGCTGGCAGCAGGCCCGCCGGGAACGCGTCCAGCACCTGCTGGCCGACATCCCCGGCGCCTACTGCCCCGATCAGTACCACAACCCCGACAACGTCGAGGCCTACGCCGGGCTCGCGCACGAACTCCTGAGCCGGCTCCCCCACATCGACACGCTGGTGTGCTCGGTCGGCACCGGCGGGCACAGCGCCGGCATCCACGCCGTGCTGCGCCGGCACTTCCCCGGCTTGCAGCTGGTCGGCGTCGACACGGTGGGCTCGACCATCTTCGGCCAGCCCGCCCGCGCCCGGCTGATGCGCGGGCTCGGCTCCAGCATCCACCCGCGCAACGTCGCCTACGACGCCTTCAGCGAGGTGCACTGGGTCAGCCCCGCCGAGGCGGTCTGGGCCTGCCGCACCCTGGCCGAGCGGCACTACGTCTCGGGCGGCTGGAGCACCGGCGCGGTCGCGCTGGTGGCGGGCTGGCTGGCCCGCACCGCTCCCGGCCGGACCACCGTCGCGATCTTCCCCGACGGGCCGTGGCGGTACCACAGCACGATCTTCGACGACGACTACTGCCACGCCCACGGCCTGCTCGGCACCGTACCGGCGCAGGAGCCGGACGTGCTGGCAGCGCCCCACGAACGGGAGGTGCACCGCTGGACCCGCTGCGCCACCGTGACCGATCCTCTGGCGGGGGCCCGATGAGGGTCACGCTGCGCGAGTTCCGCTCCTTCGCCCGGCCCGTCCAGCTGCTGCAGCTCAACCAGGCGGGCATCAACCTCGGCTTCTACATGCTGATGCCGTACCTGGCCCAGCACCTGGCGGGCGCCGGGCTGGCCGCCTGGACGATCGGGCTCGTCCTGGGCCTGCGCAACGCCAGTCAGCAGGGCATGTTCCTGATCGGCGGCAGCCTGGCCGACCGGCTCGGCTGCAAGCCGATGATCATGGCAGGGTGCGCGTTGCGGACGATCGGCTTCGCCCTGTTCGGCCTGTCCACCACGGTGCCGCTGCTCATCGCGGCGGCGGTGGTGACCGGACTGGCCGGGGCGCTGTTCAACCCGGCCGCCCGCGCCTGCCTGGCGGCCGAGGCCGGGGAGCGCAAGGCGGCGGCGTTCGCCGTGTTCAACGTGTTCTATCAGGGCGGCATCCTGGCCGGCCCGCTCGCCGGGCTCGCGCTGCTGCGCGGCGGCTTCACCGTGGTGTGCCTGGCGGCCGCGGCCATCTTCGCGGTGCTGACCGTGCTGCAGGGCCTGTGCCTGCCGGCCCGGCGCGTCGCGGCCGGACCGCGGCCACCGGTGCTGAGCGAGTGGCGCCAGGCGTTCACCGACCGCGCCTTCGTCGCCTTCTCGGCGGCGATGATCGCCTCCTACGCGCTGTCGTTCCAGATGTATCTGGCGCTGCCGCTGCAGGTGCAGCGCCAGGGCGGTGGCCCGACGGCGGTGGCGGCGCTGTACGCGCTGTCGGCGCTGCTGGGCATCACCGCCCAGGTACGCCTGACCGCATGGTGCACGGCCCGGTGGAGCCGCGGCCAGGCGATCAGCCGCGGCCTGGCCCTGATGGGCGTGGCCTTCGTGCCGCTCGCGGTCACGGCGCACCTGCCGCTGCCGGCGGGCTGGGCGCCGGCCCCGGTGGTGGTGTGCGCGCTGCTGCTCACCCTCGGCAGCCTGGTGGCGTTCCCGTTCGAGATGGCCACCATCGCCGACATGGCCGGACAAGGGCTGGTCGGCACCTACTACGGGCTGTACAACCTGGCGTGCGGCGCCGGCATCCTCGCCGGGAACCTGCTGGCCGGCGCCCTGGTGGACGCCGGCCGCGCCGCGGGCCTGGCCGCCTTGCCGTGGCTGCTGCTGGCCGCGGCCGGGCTCGCCTCCGCCGCGGCCGTCAGCCGCCTGGACCGGGGCGAGCACCTGCGCGGCCAGGCAGCGCCTACGCCGAGGCGGTCGTGATCAGCCCCGCTGGTCTCGCACCATCTGCGCGCCCTGCGCAGAGCCGGACTGGCCGACTCGCGGCGGGCGGGCAAGCTGGTCATGTACCGGCTCACCGACGTCGGCGCGGTCCTGCTGGGTTCGCTGGCCGGCCGGCAGGCCACCGACGCCGGGCCGGCGACCGGTCGATAGGAGTCCCGGCTCTTGCCGCATCATGCCCGAATCGGGCTATCATCGCCACATGGCGATTAATGGTGATTCCGGCTCCTGTGTCAGCGCCGACGTCGCCGCCGGCGTCCCCCCGGCGGCCGCGCTGTTCCACTCCCTGGCCGACGAGAACCGGCTGCGCATCGTGCAGCGCCTGGCCCGCGGCGAGGCCCGCGTGGTGGACCTCGTCGCCGAGCTCGGCCTGGCCCAGTCCACCGTCTCCAAGCACCTGGCCTGCCTGCGCGACTGCGATCTCGTCGACTACCGCGCCGAAGGCCGCCAGTCCTTCTACTCCCTGACCCGGCCCGAGCTGATGGACCTGCTCGCCTCCGCCGAGCAGCTGCTGGCCGCCACCGGCCACGCGGTCACGCTCCGTCCCGCTCCCAGCGGGGTCCGTACGGACGGCGCAGGGGCATGAGCGCGATCGACCTGCCGGGCCTCGGCCCCTCCCCGGCCCGGCGCACGACGTTGCGGCGCCGCATCCGGCTGCTGGTCGCGGCGACCCTCACCTACAACGTGATCGAAGCGGCCGTCGCCATCACCGCCGGCACCGTCGCCTCCTCGGCCGCCCTCATCGGGTTCGGCCTCGACTCCGTCGTCGAGGTCGCCTCGGCCGCCGCGGTGGCCTGGCAGTTCTCGGCCGCCGACCACGAACGCCGGGAGAAGGCCGCGCTGCGCGTCATCGCGCTCTCGTTCTTCTCGCTGGCCGCCTACGTGACCTTCGACGCCGTACGCGCGCTGCTCGGCGCCGGCGAGGCCGAACACTCCACCCCCGGCCTGATCCTCGCCACCCTCAGCCTGATGATCATGCCGTTCCTGTCGCGAGCGCAACGCCGCGCCGGCCGCGAGCTCGGCTCCGCCAGCGCGGTCGCCGACTCCAAGCAGACCCTGCTGTGCACCTACCTGTCCGGCGTGCTGCTGGCCGGGCTGGCGCTCAACAGCGCCTTCGGCTGGTCCTGGGCCGACCCGATCGCCGCCCTGGTCATCGCCGCCGTGGCGGTCAAGGAAGGCCGCGAAGCCTGGCGCGGCGACGCCTGCTGCCCGCCCGCGCCGGCCGTGCCGCCGGAGACCGACGGATCGTGACCCGGGTCAGAACTGCACGTTGGTCATCGTGTACCACGTCGGGACGAAGGTCAGCAGGACCACGGCGACGAGGACCGCGAACGGCCACAGCACGCGCGCGGTGGTGAGGGGCGCGGGTGCGACGGGCCTCAGCCTCCACCGTCCGGCCGCGATGAGCGCCGAGGCGCCTCCCAGCAGGAGGTTCGCGGGGACCAACGCGTACTCGCCGCGCACGATGTGGAAACCGGCCGCGAGGATCATCGTCAGGGTCAGGCCGGCGCCGGCGAGCGGCGTCAGCACCGGCTTGACCTTCGCCATCGCCGGCAGGATCAGGCCGACGCCGCCCAGCACCTCGCAGATCCCGATGAAGACGATCAGGGACTGCGGCACCGCGGCGTACCAGGCGACGGCCCGGGGCGCTTCCGCGTACAGGGCCGCGTCGTACAGCAGCACCTTGCCGAAACCGCTGCCGGCGAAGAAGAAGCCGAACACCGCTTGCAGCGCCCAGAGCACGCCGTTGAGCGTGAACCTCGTCGGGCGCCTCCTGGGCTGCTGCTCGACGTCCTTGACGTCGAGTGCGCTGTTACTGACGTGCAGGTTCATGTTCTCTCGCTACCTTCGGGCGACGATGATCTTCCGGACGCCCTCCAGCCTGGCCGCAGGCCGGCACCGGCGACAACGCCAGGTTCGATAAGGTGCCTTAACCTTTCACTAAACGACGGAAGCGCGCCTGTGGAGCTGCGGGACATCGAGATCTTCCTGACCCTGGCCGAGGAGCTGCACTTCGGCCGGACCGCCGAACGGTTGCACGTGACGCCCGCCCGCGTCAGCCAGGCGATCAAGAAGCAGGAGCGCCGCATCGGCGCCGCCCTGTTCGAACGCAACAACCGGGCCGTGACGCTGACACCGATCGGCAAGCAGCTGTTCGAGGACCTCGCGCCGATGTACCGCGGCCTGCACGAAGGCATGGCGCGGGCCGCCTGCGCCGCCGGCGGGAAGACCGAGGTGCTGCGCCTGGGCATGCTCTCCAGCAACGTCCAGGATTTCCGGCCCCTGCTCGACGCGTTCCACGCCCGGCATCCCGCGTGCGAGGCACAGATCCGCTACGTCGGATTCGGTGACCCGTTCGGGCCGCTGCGCGACGGGGAGGTGGACGTCCAGATCGCCTGGCTGCCGGTCAGGGAGGCCGACCTCACCGTGGGGCCGGTCGTCCGCGTCGAGCCCGTCGTCCTCGCCGTCGGAGCCGGGCACCGGCTGGCCCAGCGGGAGACGGTGTCGTACGAGGACCTGGCCGACGAAGCCGTCATCGTCGGCGCCAGACCCGACTACTGGCGCGAGGCCCTCGTCCCCAGCCACACCCCAGGCGGGCGGCCGATCCGCATGGGGCCGGCCGTCACCGCCGAGAGCGAGATGCTGCCCATCCTGTCCAACGGCGAAGCCGTCGCGCTCGTGCACTCCCACGCCATCCGCTACCACTCCCGGCCCGACATCGCCTACGTGCCCGTCCACGACGCGCCTCCGGCGCGATGGGCGCTGCTGTGGCGCACCGCCGCGGAAACCGACCTCATCCGCTCCTTCGTGAACACCGCCCGCCAGATCGAGGCGGCACTGCCGGAAGGGAGTACGACGTGATCATGCATGACGATCAGGTGGACGTGCCGGCCGAGGTGGTCGCCGCCCTGGTCGCCGAGCAGTTCCCGCAGTGGACGGGCATGGAGATCCGCCGGGTGCGATCGACGGGCACGGTCAACACGATCTTCCGGATCGGGGACGACCTCGCGGCGCGCTTCCCCTTACGCCTGGCCGACGCCGCCGCCGTCCGGTCGGCTCTGGAGCGGGAAGCCCGCGCGAGCGCGGAGCTGGCGCGGGTCTCGCCGTTCCCCACCCCCGAACCGGTGGCGTTGGGCGAGCCCGGCGACGGCTACCCCATGCCGTGGTCGGTCCAGACATGGGTACGGGGTACGCCCGCCACCGACACCGACCCGAGCGGGTCGGAGGGGTTCGCCGAGGACCTCGCGGCCTTCATCGCCGCCCTGCGCGAAGCCGAGACCGGAGGCCGGCGCTTCAACGGCTCGGGGCGCGGCGGCGAGCTCACCCGCCACGACCCCTGGATGGAGGAGTGCTTCCGGGAGAGCGAAGGGCTGCTGGACGTGCCGCGGCTGCGCCGCCTGTGGAGCCGGCTGCGGGAGCTGCCGCGCGACGGCGACGACGTGATGAGCCACGGCGACCTGATCTCCGGGAACGTGCTGGTCGCGGCCGGCCGCCTCAGCGGCGTCCTCGACGGCGGCGGCTTCGGCCCCGCCGACCCCGCGCTGGACCTGGTCGCCGCCTGGCACCTGCTGCGCACACGTCCGCGCGAGGTGCTGCGGCGGAGCCTGGGCTGCGACGACCTGGAGTGGGAACGCGGCATGGCCTGGGCCTTCGTCCAGGCCATGGGGCTGGTCTGGTACTACGCCGAGAGCAATCCGCCGATGAGCGCGATGGGGCGCACGACACTCGACCGCATCGTGGCAGCGGCCCGGCAGGACAGGTGACCCGGCCGGGACGCCCGCGAGGAGCTGATCGCCGGGGCGGCGGGGTCCGGCCCGGGTGAGGGCGCGCGTCAACCCGGCCGGCTGGTGGGGTGCGCCGGCCGGCGTCGACCTCAACACCCTGACCATCCGACCGGTCGGCCAGCCCGCCTGAGGCGGCTCTCACACCCGAACGGCGAGGACACGACCTACCGCCGACCAGCCCATGACGCCCACGCCGGCATGGGCTTCCGATCACGACCGTGAGACGTGAGCGTCTCGTGCCGCGCCGCCGAGGTGTCCCGGCGGGAGCTTGCGGCCGTAGGCGACCAGGAGGAGGTCCTGGGCGGCGCCGGTCAGGAGCGCGCCGGCGCCGAAGGACCAGTCGAGGTCGTCGGCGCGCAGTTCGACGCCGTCGAGATCGGCTCCGAAGAACTTGAGGGTACGGGGAGTGACCTGCTCCAGGAGGAGGCGCACGCGGTCTTGCGGTACGCGGCGGCCGAGGCCGAGGGCGACGCTGATGTCCAGGCCGTGGACCACGTCGTGGCCCAGGGCGGCCGCGATGCCGCCCACCGGAGGCTTCCAGGGATGGTGCGCGTTGTCGCGGATGGCGCCGACCAGCTCGGCCGTGGACAGGGTGGCGGCGTCCTGGCGGGCCCGCCGATCCGCCATCCGGTTGATGTCGCCTCGAGCCTTGACGAGTTCGAGCACCTGCCGGGGCAGCGAAACGCGGAATCCCATCGACATGTGGGCCGCGACCTCGCGTACGCGCCAGCCGGCGCACAAGGTCGGCGCGTCCCACTGGGCGGGTGTCAGGCTCTCCAGCATCGCCGCCAGTTCCCGGCGTTCGCTCGCGATCGCGGTGGCTGTGTCCATGGGTGCGGCTCCTGTCCTCGGCAACATCGATAACGAGATTACGGTAATAATAGAATTATGCGAATGACAAGGGCCGAGGCCAAGGAGCACAACCGGCGGGCCCTGCTGGCCGCCGCGCGCCTGATCGTCGCCCGCGACGGCCACCGGGCCAAGCTGGAGGAGATCGCCGAGCAGGCCGGGCTGACCACGGGCGCCGTCTACTCGCTGTTCGGCAGCAAGAACGGGCTGCTGATCGCCCTGGTCACCGACTACCTCACCCCGCACTACGACGGCATCGAGCAGACCGTCCCCGACGGCCTGGACCTCGTCGAGGCGGTGGAGGTCTTCGCCCGCCACTACCGCCGCCTGTGCGACGACCCCGACGCGCTGCGCCACCTGTCGTTCGAGATCAGCCTGCAGGACCTGGCCCTGCGCGACCCCGAGCTGGCGCCCAGGCTCGCCGCCTCCGTCCGGGAGCACGAGGAACGCCTGACCGCGCTGCTGTCCGGCAGGGTCCACGACGGCAGCGCCGTGACGTCGCGGCAGGCGCGCCGCCTGGCCACGGCGCTGCGCGCGCTCATGGTCGGCCTCAGCCAGGGTGTCACTCTCGGCCTCGCCGACGCCGCCTCCGGAGACTATTTCGCAGCCACCGCCCGCGCCCTGATCACCCCGGACGTGCTCGGACCGCCCTGAGGGACGCGCTTCAGAGGGGCGCGCCCGCCCAGCGCCGGCAGATCGTCAGCATCTGCTGCTCGGTGGGCTTCTCCACCAGCGGCCTGCTGTCCGGGGCGGCGCGCAGCCCGTCGAGCATGACCTGCAGATAGCGGCGGTAGAGCCCCGGGCGGACCTGGACGGAGTGCTGCGCCAGGTCGGTCACCAGCCACAGGATCATCACCACGTCGTCGCCGGCGACGCCGTCACGCAGGTCGCCCTCGGCCCGCGCCCGGTCGAGCAGATGCCGCATCACCTCCGCGACGCGTTCGACGGTTGACCTGCCGAGCCGCCATCCGCCGCCGCCGAGCGCGACGTCCCGCAGCCCGAGGTTGTCCACCAGGAGCTCGGTGATGCTGCCCAGGAGGAGCTCAAGGCCGTCCCAGGCCCGCTCGGCCTCGCCCGCGCGCTGCGCGACCTCCGCCAGCTCGCCCAGCGGCTCCTCCAGCGCCGCGCGAATGAGCTCTTCCTTGTCGGCGAAGCGCCGGTACACGGTGCCGACGCCGACGCCGGCGTGGTGGGCGACCTCGTTGAAGCCGACGGCGAGGCCGCGCTCGGCGAACAGCTCGCGAGCGGCGCGCACGATGCGGTCCCGGTTGCGCTCCGCGTCCCGGCGCAGGCTGCCACGCCGCATGGGCTCGTCGGCGGCGGCGGGTCGCGGTTTCACGTGTCGAAGCGTACCCCTGGGCGGATCGATGGGATCAACGTCACAGCCCGCACCTCCGATGAAACGGATGAGAGCTATCCACTTCTCACTAGACTTGCCGAATCGGATAGGTCATATCCGGTTCCGGACCCCACGTGAGAAGCGGAAAGTGAGTGCTCGATGGCCGAACTGCTCTACCGGCTGGGCCGGTTCACCGCCCGGCGGGCCTGGTGGGTGATCTCCGCCTGGGTCGTCGTGCTCGCCCTGGCCGTCGGAGCCTTCCTGGCCTTCGGCGGGACGATGAGCTCGACGATGACCATCCCCGGCACGCCCACGGCGCAGGTAACCGACCGGCTCAAGACCGAGCTGCCGGTGGCCAGCGGCGGCACCGGGCAGGTCGTCATCCACTCCGGCGACGGTGAGGAGCTCACGACCGCCCAGCGCGAGGGCGTCAGCGCCGCGCTGCGCAAGGTCGCCGGCCTCGACGGCGTGGACCAGGTGGCCGACCCGTTCACCTCCACCGACACGCGCGCCCAGCAGGCGAAGAAGATCACGGACGGTCTCGCGCAGGTCGAGGACGGCCGCGACCGGCTCGACCAGGGCCGGAAGCAGCTCGACCAGGCCCGCTCACAGACCGAGGCGGGCATCGAGCAGACCGAGACCGCCCTCCGGCAGGCCGGCACGAACCCGCAGCTCAAAGCGACGCTCACCCGGCTCAAGGCGACCCTCGCCCAGCTCGACAAGCAGCAGGCCGAGCTCGACAAGCAGCGCGCGACCCTGGAGAAGTCCGAGCGGCAGCTGCTCACCGGACGCGACCTGCTGACCATCGCGCAGGACATCCGCATGGTCTCCTCCGACGGCTCCACCGCGACCGCGACCGTCGTCTTCGACCTGCCGCAGCAGGAGATCACCCCGGAGACCAAGGAAGCCGTCACCGAGACCCTCGACGCCGCGCTCCCCGACGGCGTCACGGCCGACTACTCCGCCGAGATCGCGCAGGGCGAGATCCAGCTGGGCGGCGTCGGCGAGGCGGTCGGCCTCGTCGTCGCGGCCGTCGTGCTCATCATCATGACCGGCACCCTCGTGGCCGCCGGGCTGCCGATCCTCAACGCGCTCTTCGGCGTGGGCGTGGCCGTCGCGGGCGCCATGGCACTGTCGGGCAGCATCGAGATGACGTCGGTGACGCCCATCCTGGGCGCCATGCTCGGCCTGGCCGTCGGCATCGACTACGCGCTGTTCATCCTCCACCGGCACCGCCGCCAGCTGAAGGCGGGCATGACCGTGGAGGAGTCCATCGGGCTGGCCAACGGCACCAGCGGCAACGCCGTGGTCTTCGCGGGCAGCACCGTGCTCATCGCGCTGCTGGCGCTCAACGTCACGGGCATCCCGTTCCTCGCGCTGATGGGAACCGTCGGCGCGGTCGCCATCGCCGTCGCGGTGCTGCTCACCGTGACCATGACCCCGGCGCTGCTCGGCCTGCTCGGGCACCGGCTGCTCCCCCGGCGCGACAGGAAGGCCGCCGCGCAGGCCGCGCCCGTGCCGGCGTCCGCGCCCGCGCGGCCGATGACCATCGGCAGCGCCGTCCTGCGCATCGTGATCGGCGTGGGCGCGCTGGCCCTCATCGCGGTGCCCGCCGCCTCGATGCGCCTCGGCCTGCCCACGGGCGCCTCCGAGGCCGCCGACTCCACGCAGTACCGCGCCTACACGGCCATCACCGAGAAGTTCGGCGCCGGTGCGAACGGGCCGCTGGTCGTCGTCGCCGACCTCGGCGACGGCGTGACCGGGGACGACCTCACGGCGGCCCAGGCCGGCCTCGGCAAGCAGCTCATGGACGTCGACGGCGTGACCGCGGTCGCCCCCATCGGCGCGAACGACAAGGGCACCGTCCTGGTCTTCCAGGTCGTGCCGACGGGCGGGCCGACGTCGGAGTCCACCGAGGACCTCGTCCACGACCTGCGCGGCCGTACCCTTGAGCTCGGCTCCGACAAGGTGTCCCTGTCCGTCGCGGGCAGCGCCAGCGCCAACCTCGACATCTCCGAGAAGCTCGCCGACGCCCTGCCGACCTACCTCGCCCTCGTCGTCGGCCTGTCGCTGCTGATCCTGATCGTCGTGTTCCGCTCGATCCTGGTGCCCCTCATCGCCACCGGCGGCTTCGTGCTGTCGCTGTTCGCGGCGCTCGGCGGCGTCACGGCCGTCTACCAGTGGGGCTGGCTCGGCGGCCTCTTCGGCGTCACCGACCCCGCGCCGATCCTCAACTTCCTGCCGACCCTGCTGGTGGGCATCCTGTTCGGGCTCGCCATGGACTACCAGCTCTTCCTCACCTCGGGGATGCGCGAGGCGTACGCGCACGGCGCTCCCGCCCGGCAGGCGGTCACCGAGGGCGTACGGGCGGGCAGGGCCGTCGTCACCGCCGCCGCGATCATCATGATCTCGGTCTTCGGCGGGTTCATGTTCTCCCACATGACGATGATCCGGCCGGTCGGCTTCGCGCTGGCCTTCGGCGTGCTCGTCGACGCGTTCGTGGTGCGCATGCTGATCATTCCGGCGGTCATGCATCTGGCGGGCGACAAGGCGTGGTGGCTGCCGCGCTGGCTCGACCGGATCCTGCCCGACGTGGACGTCGAGGGCGCCAAGCTGGAACGCCACCACCAGGCCCCGCCGGCACGGGTCCCGGAGACCGTCGCACGCTGACGGCGCCTCGCCTGACGGGCCGGGCCGCGTCCCCGGCCCGGCCCGTCAGCCGGCGCGCGGGGCCATGCCGTCGGCTTCGGCCGCGGGGATCTCTCCGGTGAAGTGACGCAGCTGCGGGCTGAGCGCCGCCACGGCGGCGGCCAGGCCGAGCAGCCCGCCCAGGACGACGAGCGACGCCGCGCCGCCCAGCGCCGCGGCCAGCGTCCCGCCGAGGACCGGCCCAAGGGGCTTGAGCGCCATCCCGCTCATGCTCAGGACCGCGCCCATCCAGCCGAGCATCGTCTCCGGCACCATGCGGGCGATCACCACGTTCAGCACCACGTTCAGCGAGGGCGTCGACAAGGTGATGAACACCAGCGGGACCATCGGCCACCACTTCCCCCAAGGCAGCGCCGTGGCCGCCACCGCCGCGCCGAAGACCGCCACGACGGCCGACACCAGCCTGCCGGGCGGCAGGAGCCTGCTGATGCGGCCCGACAGCAGCGCGCCGGCCAGTCCGCCGATGCCGAGACCGGCCAGGACCGTGCCGGTGATGCGCGCGTCGCCGCCGCGTTCGCCGACGAGCACGATCAGCGGGATGAGGAACGCGCCGCCCAGCAGGTTGAGTACCATCACCGCCGCGGTGGCCTCCCGCAGGCCGTGCCGGCGCCACAGCCACGCGACGGCCTCGGCCGCCTCCCTGCCCATGCCCCGCCGCTCGCCGTCGTCCCGCTCCGAGGTCCGCGGCTCGTCCGCCGGGCGGCGCGGCACCTTCGCCAGGGCGTAGAAGAGCGTGGCGGCGAGGAAGGTGACGGTGTCGACGAGGAAGGGCACCGCCCGCCCCAGGCCGTACAACAATCCGCCGAGCGGCGGGCCGATCAGCCCGGCCGCGTGGGTGCGGGCCTCCTCCTGCGCGTACGCGGTGTGCAGCTGGCCCGGGGGGACGATGCCGCGGATCGCCGTGTCCTGGAGGGGACCGACGAACGCGGCGCACAGCCCGTCCAGCACCGCCAGCGTGACGAACTGCCAGACCTGTACGTGACCGGTGACGACGAGCGCCGTCAGCAGCGCGGAGACGACCGCCTGGAGACCCTGCGCGGTGATGAGCGTGCGGCGGCGGTCCCACCGGTCCACCCAGACGCCGGCCGGGATCTGGACCGCGAGGGAGGCGACGGTACGGGCCCCGGCGACCACGCCCGCCAGGCCGGGCGAGCCGGTGAGCGCCAGCACCAGCAGCGGCATGGCGAGCCTGGTGAGCTCCGACCCCCGCTCGGAGACCGCGCTGCCGATCCACAGCAGTTGAAAGCGCGCGTTCTTGCGCAGGGGGACGATGTCGGTCACGAAACGGCTTTCATGGAGGACGCGGGACGGCGAGGGCCACCGGCCGGGACATCGTACATCTGCCTGTCACGCGGACATCGGCGGATGAAGCGGCTCCTCCCTCACCCCGAGCTCAGCGGCGGGTGAGCTCTTCCCGGTAGCCGGGGATGTCCTCGACCCGGTAGTAGACGGGCAGGCCGCGCTCGGTGGCGATGCGGACGTCCTGGTCGGCGCCGGTGGACTCGCCCGGCAGCCGCAGGACAGCGTCGCAGTGCCGCAGCAGCCGCTCCGCCGTGGGGTACATGATCTGCTCGGCCACGGGGTCGGCGGGGCCGGTGCCGCCCGCGCCGCGCAGCACGGGCAGGGCCACCCACTCCCCGATCATCGGGACGTGTCCGCTGCGGAAGACGGGCCACGCCGCCTCCTCCAGCCGGGCCAGGTTGCGGGCCATCAGTTCGGGGTCGTCGCCCGTACCTGAACGGTAGGGGCCGGCAATCAGAATCATCACGGTTCGGGACTATAGTACGAATAAGTCGGAATAAACAAGATGAAACACGCAGAGGTTGGTGCACGTTTTTGCATGGTCTCCTGTCCTGCCGCCGGAGGTGCGGGCGGCGTTGTTCCGCGGCCTGGCCACGATCCCCGGCGTGAGCTTCACCGAGAACGTCGTGGACGCCGACGGCAGGCGGGGGGTCGCGTTCAGCCACACCGGCGCGCGGGCCCGCTACGACCTGATCCTCGACCCCGTCGACTTCCGCTTCCTCGGCACGTACGGCGTCCAGACCACGAAGTACGACCACCCCTCCTCGTCCGCGATCGAGGCGGGCACGCCCCTCACGCTGACGGCCCGGCTGGACGCCAAGGTGGTGGACGGCCCCGGCCAGAGATGACCCTTCCGCCGTTGCCGCGTTCGCCGCCGGCGGACTGATGTCTGCAATACAGACAGGTCTGCGACACCGACATGACGGGGGTCTCACGATGGAGTACTCGTACGACGCCGCCGATCGCCTGCTCGGCGAGGTCAGAGTCCTGCGGGGCCGCGCTCGCGCCGACCGGCACGCCTTCGGCTACCCCCTGGTGCTCTTCGGCGGCCTCACCGCGTTCCTGGCGGTTCTCCAGACGATCGACGGCGCGCTCCGTTTCCCGCCGGGAGGAGACCTCGCCCATCTCCTCCCGAGGGAGTTCGTGGACATGGTGTGGGTGTCCGGGCTGATCGCCGGGACAGGGCTGACCGTGTGGCACTACCACCGCCACGGCTACCGCAAGGGCATCCAGACGGCGGTACGCCGGCCGGGCGTGCTGGGCGGCCTCGCCGCGGCCGTCCCCCTGCTGTCGCTCCTGCTTCCCTTCGACGGCGCCCCCTTCTACCTGCTGGTCATCGGCCTCGGCCTGATCGCCCTGGCCTGCGTCGAACACAGCGGGCACCTGTGGGTCGTCACCGGGCTCTACGCGGCGGCGGTCGTCCCGGCCGTGGCGAGCGACGGCGTCCACCTGTACGAGCGGCTGCTCGAACGGTCCGGACTGGACGGCCTCCTCGGCGCGCGCGAGATCGCTCTGCTGCTCCCGGCCGCCGTGCTCCTCGTGGCCGGCCTGCGCGCCCTGCGGAAGGCCCGTCCGTGACCCATCCCACCGGACGCCTGAGCGACGTCGTCCACCAGCGTCACCGGCTCGGCATCCTCGCCATCGCCGACGAGGCGGCCAGGGTGGAGTTCACCTACCTCCACGACGTGCTCGAACTGACCAGGGGAAACCTCAACCGGCACCTCGCCGTCCTGGAGGAGGCCGGCCTGATCGTGCTGGAGAAGGGGTACGACGGGCGGCGCCCCAAGACCTGGATCGTCATCACCGGGGAAGGCAGGGCCGCGCTGTCGGCCGAACTCACCGCACTCGAGGAGCTCATCCGCCGCCACGGCCGGGAGCGTGGCGCGGCCCCGCCACCGGTTCACCCGAGCAGCCCGCCCGGCTGAGCGGTCACCGTCATATCCCCGCCCGCCGGGCGTACCGCACGAGCGCCGCCACGGCCGCCACCGGCTGCCTCACGGTGAGGTTCCACGGGGTGGCCGCCTGCTCGAAGCCGTCGTCGCCGGGCAGGAGCACGCGCCCCTTGAGTACACCGCGCACGTCGTTGATCGTCATGGTCGTCTTCCTTCCGAGTTCAGGCGGGCCGCAGAGCGGGAGCGGCCGTGCGGGTCTCGCGCAGCACCAGCAGGCCGTTGACCGCCATCAGCGTCGCGGTCAGGGCGTGGACGCCGAGCGCGGTGGCCACGGAGCCGTGGTGGGCCAGCACGATGGTCATGTCGCCGTACGCGGCGAAGGACTCCACCAGCAGCACCCAGCCGAGCGCCCGGCGGTGGCCCGTCACCAGCAGGACGCCCAGGACCAGGGCCAGGACGACGTCCCGGACCCCCTTGACGACCAGGAAGCCGCCGCCGTCGCCGGACGGCCAGCTCGGCAGGCCGAACCCCGGCGCCACCGTCTCTGGACGCAGGATGAAGTCCATCCCGAACCAGAGGATGAAGAGGATGAAAGCGGTGGTCAGGACGGTGTTGATGTTCTTCAGTGACATCGTTCTTCTCCTGTGAGGTCGGATCAGGCGGTGTGGTGTTCAGGCTGCTCCCGGGTGTTTGGAGGGGACTTGGAGCCGGTTTGGAGCTGTCCCCGTACGATGTGCGGATCATGGTCTTCATCCGCGTGCTGGGCTCGTTCGCGGCCGAGGTTGACGGCGCGGCCGTTCACCTCGGCGGGCCGCGGCAGCGGGCCGTGCTGGCGATGCTGGTGGCGGCGCGCGGACAGGTCGTGCCGGTCGACCGGATGATCGAGGACCTGTGGCGCGGTGAGCCGCCCGGGCGGGCACTGATGTCCCTGCAGGCGTACGTGTCCAACCTGCGCCGGCTGCTGGAGCCCGGACGCCCGCCGCGCACGTCGGCCCGGCTGCTGGTGAGCGCGTCGCCCGGCTACGCGCTGCGGCTGCCGCCCGAGGCGGTGGACGCGTGGCGGTTCGAGCACCTGCTCGACGAGGCCCGGGCGGTCACCGACCCGCGTGCCGCCCGGTCCCTGCTCGCCGAGGCGTTGGGGCTGTGGCAGGGGCCGGCGTTCGCCGAGGTCGCCGACGAGCCGTGGGCCGCCACCGAGAAGGCCCGGCTGAACGAGCTGCGCCTGGTCGCCACCGAGCTGCGCGTCGCGGCGGGCCTGCGGATCGGCGAGGCCGCCGCGGTGGTCCCTGAGGCCGAGCGGCTCACCCGCGAGGAGCCGCTGCGCGAGGAGGGCTGGCGGCTGCACGCCCTGGCCCTGTGGAGCAGCGGCCGCCAGGCCGACGCGCTGGCGACGCTCCGCCGCGCCCGCGCCGTCTTCGCCGAGGAGCTCGGGCTCGACCCCGGCCCGGAGCTGACGGCGCTGGAGGAGGCGATCCTCACCCAGCGCACTGACGTCCTGCGCGCGACCGTGCCCCCGCCCCCGCCCCCGCCGCTCCCGCCCCCGCCACCACTGGCCCAGATCGCCGAGGCGCCGTTCGTCGGGCGTGAGGCGGAGCTGTCGGCGCTGGTCACGGCCGCCGCCGAGGCCGCCGCCGACGGCGCCCGCATCGCCTTGGTCACCGGCGAGGCCGGGCTCGGCAAGTCGACGCTGCTGGAACACCTGGGCAGGCGGCTCGAACGTGACGGCTGGCTGGTCGCCGTCGGCCACTGCCCCGAGGTCGACGGCGCGCCGCCCGCGTGGGCGTGGACCGAGGCGCTGAGCGCCGTCGCCGCCGCCTCGCCACCGGGCGCGTTCGCCGGCGACCTCGCGCCGCTGCTCACCGACACCGAGCCGGTGCACGCCGACGCCACCGCGGGACGCTTCCGCCTGCGCCAGGCCGTGTGGAGATGGCTCGCGGCGGTCGCCGCGCGGTGCCCGGTCGCCGTCGTGCTGGACGACCTGCACTGGGCGGACGCCGCCACGCTGGAGCTGCTCGGCGGCGGCCTCGGCCTGCGGGCCCCGATCCTGGTCGTCGCCGCGTACCGGGCGGACGAGAGCGGGCACCTCACTGAGACGCTGGCCTCCCTCGCCCGCGCCACGCCGCTGCGCCTGGCGCTGACGGGGCTGGACGACGCGGCCGTGGCGCAGCTCGTGCGGACCGAGTGCGAGGCCGACGAGGAGACCGTCACGGGGATCGCAGAACGCACCGGCGGCAACCCGTTCTACGTGCGCGAGAGCGCCCGGCTGCTGAACGGCGAAGGCGCGCTGGTCGCGCTCTCCGAGGTCCCGGAAGGCGTACGTGACGTCCTGCGCCGCCGGCTCGCGCGCCTGCCCGAAGGAGGCGTGTCCATCCTCCGGCTGGCTGCGGTCGCCGGCCGGGAGAGCTCGGTGGACGTCCTCGTGAAAGCCGCCGGCACCGACGAGGACGGCGTGATGGACGCGCTGGACGCGGGCGTCATCGCCGGGCTGCTGAACGAGCCCGCCCCCGGACGCGTCCGCTTCGTCCACGCCCTCGTCAGGGACACGCTCATCGCCGACCTCAGCCGCCTGCGCGCCGCCCGCATGCACGCCAGGATCGCCGCCGCGCTCGAAGGCGGCGACGACGTCGCGGCGCTGGCCCACCACTACGCGCGCGCCGGCTCGCCGAAGGCCGTCGGCTACTGCGTCCAGGCCGCCGAGCTCGCCGAGGCCCGCTACGCCCACGACGTGGCGGCCGCCCTCCTCACCGACGCCGTCGCCAACGCGACAGGACCGGACGAACGCGTCGAGCTGCTCGGCAGGCTGCTGCGCGCGCAGATCCGGGCGGGAGCCGTCGCGGCCGCCCGCGAGACCCGCCGTGAGGCGGTCGAGTACGCCGAGTCCCTGGGCCGCGACGACCTGATGATCGCCGCGTTCACCGCGTGGACGGAGCCGACCCCTTGGCAGGCCCGCATGTACGGCACGGTGGACCGGCCCGTCGTCGACCGCCTGAGCCGCCTGTTGAAGCGCGACCTGACCCCCGCGGTGCGGTGCCGGCTCCTGATCGCGTACGTGGACGAACTGGCCGGCGAGGACGACCCGGCCGTTCTGGACGCGGCGCGGGAGGCGCTCGACCTCGCCACCGGACCCCGGCTGCGGGCCGCGGCGCTCCAGAGCCTGGCCCGGGTCCACGGCGACGCCGAGCTCTGCCGCGAGCTCGTGGCCATCGGCGCCGAGCACGACCTGCCCGTCTACCGCGTCACCGGGCTGATCAACCTAGCCGCTGTCGCCGCCGCGGCCAACGACCCGGTGACCATGCGCCAGGCGGCCACCGAGGCTCTGGAGCTCGCGCGCGCCTACCGGATGCCGGGGGCGATCCCCGTCGCCGAGATCACGCTGGCGACCCTGGCGCTCGTCGAAGGCCGGTTCTCCGACGCCGAGCGCCTCTACGTGCAGGCCGACGAGGGCATGCGGCGCGCCGGCTCGGTGCACGCCACGGGCTTCCTCCCCCTCGCCCTGGCCACGATCTGGTTGAACGACGGCACGCTCGGCGCGCACCTGGACGACGTACGCGCCCTGCACGCCACGCTCGGCGGCGCCATGACCTCCGACCTGCTCGCACTCGCCCTCCACGCCGCCGGCCTGGAGGCCGAAGCCCGCGAGGTCCGCGCGTCAGCCGGCCCGATCCGCCCCGACTTCTTCTTCACCTTCCTCACGACGGTGCGCGCGATGGCCGTCGTCGCCCTGGGGGATCGCGACGCCGCCGAGGAGGTCTACGCGGCGCTGCTCCCGCACCGCGACGGCCCCCCGGCGGGCGCCGCGAACCTGGCGGTGGCGCTGCGCCCGGTCGCCCACACCCTGGGCGAGCTGGCCCTCCTCCTGGGCCGCGCCGAGGCCACGGCCCACTTCGCCGAGGCCGCCGCGATCGCCGAGCGGTGGAACGCCCCCCACTGGGCCGCCGAGGCCCGCTCGCGGACGGCCATCTAGCCTCTGCCCGCGACAGGGGTGAAGAAGTTGACGAGGTTCCCGTCGGGGTCGCGGAACAGCAACGACCGGTTGCCCCACGGCATCGTCGTGGGCTCGTTGACGAAGTCCGCCACGAAGCCGGTCAGGTTCCGGTGGACGCTGTCCACGTCGTCGACCAGGAACTCGATGATCACGCTGTGATTGTCGGCCGGGCGGGCGGAGCCGGGCGCGAACAGCGGAACCGTACGGGTGCCGGCGATCGCGAGGGTGGCCGAGGCGGTCGTGAGCTCGGCGAAGTCCTCGGTGGCCCAGCTCGCCCGCACCCCGGTGGCGCGTTCGTAGAAGCCGACGAGCCGGGCCACGTCGCCGGTGATGATGCGGATCGAGACGAAGTTCATGAGGTCCTCTCAGGGTGGGTCGATGCTGCTGAGCCGACGCTACGGGCAATACTGGACAGAAACCGCCCTATATTCGTCTGACATCGAGGAACATGTCCCGACCCACTGCCCGTGTGCTCGCCCTGCTGGAGCTCCTGCAGGCGGGAGGCGTACGGACCGTCGCGGAGCTCGCCGACCGGCTCGGGGTCGACGAGCGCACCGTGCGGCGCTACGCCGCCCACCTCGTCGACCTCGACGTGCCCGTCGAGTCCGTACGCGGCCGCTACGGCGGCTACCGGCTGGCCCCCGGCTACCGCATGCCGCCGCTCATGCTGACCGACGACGAAGCGCTCGCCGTGCTGCTCGGGCTGGTCGCCGGCCGGCGGGCCGGCCTGATGACGGCCATGGGCACGGCCGGCGAGACGGCCGCGGCCAAGATCCGGCGGGTGCTGCCGGCGCCGCTGGCCCGCAGACTCGACGCCGTGCTCGGCTCCCTCGCCTTCACGACTCCGCCCGGCGAGCAGCCGGCCGCCCCTGAGAGCGGGGTCCTGCTCGCGATCGCCGACGCGATCAGCCATCACCGGCCGATCTCGATCAGGTACGTCGCGGCCGACGGCAGGCGCAGCGAACGCACGCTGCACCCGTACGGGCTCGTGACCCATGCGGGCAGGTGGTACGTGACGGGCGCGGATCCGGCGATCGGTGAGGACCGGACGTTCAGGCTGGACCGCATCACCGGCGCGAAGACCCTGCCGGGCGTGTTCGAGCCACCCGCCGGGCTCGACCCGGCGCGACGCGTGCTCACCGGACTCGCCACCGCCCCCTACCGGTACGAGGTGACCCTGCTGGTCCAGGGGACGGCCGAGCAGATCCACACCTGGCTGCCGCCCGGCATCGCGATCGTGGGAGAGCCGGACGCCGGCGGCTGGTCCCGCGTCGAGCTGCGGGCGGAACGGCTCGACTGGCTGCCCGGCGTCCTCGCGTCGCTGGACCTGCCGTTCGCCGTCGAGCGGCCGGACGCGCTGCGCGACCTCATCGCCGAGCACGCCGACCGGCTCCTGCGATCGGCCCTCCGTATTTATACGCACTGCGAGGGTGATTAGTACGCGGAACGACGCTGCGCGGCTTCGTACATTGTCCAGGGTCCGGACAACGACAATCGAAAGGAGGAAGCGTGCCAAGAAACGCGTTGCGCGCCTTAGCCGCACTCATCGCGGCCGGAGTATTTCTGACCGGCCTCACCGCCCCGGCTTCGGCGAGCACGAGAAGCACGTCCACGAGCCGCGTTCTCTACATCACCATGCAGCACCAGGAGAACAGCAAATGGTGCTGGGCCGCGACGGGCGTCACCATCGCCGGTTATCACGGCGCCTGGCTGTCCCAGAACCAGTTCTGCAACCTGGCGAACGACTACCCCGTCAACGATGTCTGCCCCAACGCCGCCGGCAGCGCCGCCCTGGTCAAGCACGCCCTGGACCGGCTCGGCTTCTACCGGTCAGGTGACGATCTGCACAACCCGATCAGCTACGCCGCGGTGAAGACGCAGATCGACGTGGAACGCCCGTTCTACGCCGGAATTCGCTGGGCCGCCGGCGGCGGGCACGCCCTGGTGGTCTATGGATATGACGACGCGGACGGCGGCCAGATCATGTTCGGCAATCCGGGGCAGAATCCGCCGCGTTACCGCATCAAGCCGTACAGCTATTTCGTCAGCAACGACACCTACACCTGGACCAGAACGCTCGACAACATCGTGAGGACGAAACAGCCGTGATGAAGAAAGCGATTGCGGCGGCGGTCACCGCCGTCGCCGGCCTGGTCTTTCTGGCCGGCGGGACCGCGGCGGCCGATTCCGGTCACCTGACCGGCACTCCCTCGGCCGCCGACCTGCAGCACGCGCACACGGCCGCGGCCACGCCGCAACTCCTCGCCCGCCTGGCCGTCCTGAAGTTCCCGGACAGCCGGTCGGAGACCCAGGGCCAGGCGTCCATCGGGGAGAAGGCCATCCCGGTCTACGCGATCACCCCCGAGTTCACCCGCGGCGAGGCGGGCGCCCCGGTCGGCCGGCTCTCCTACGTGGCGATCCCCGCCCGGACCGGAGACGGCACCCCGGCGACCGTCGCCATGACGAACGACGGCGGCTGGCGGCTGTCGGAGATCGTCTCCGGCACGCCGGAGGAGCAGGTCGCGGCCCAGCTGGGCGCCGACGCCTCGCTCCTGTACGAGCCGCAGATCGACGGCTGGTACGAGCTCCGCGGCGACCAGGTCCGGCTGCTCGACACCTCGGCCGCCGCCGAGACCGCGCCGAGGGTCTACCGCCTGGCCGACTACCAGGCCCTGCTCGTCAGCCGGTACGCCGACAAGCAGGCCGGCTCCGACTACGACCGGCAGGGCCTGGCCGGCGGGTACGGGCCTGAGCGCCCGCACGGCCTCGCCCCGATGGGGATGGTGGCCGTGGTCGTGGCGCTGGCCGGAGCCTCGCTCGCCGCGGCCCGCCTCCTGCGCCGGGCGCGCCGGGCCTGATGGACCCGCACGAAGGTGTACGCCGTAAACCCTCATGGCTCACGGCGTACACCGTGAGGGCCCCCCACACAGCGGAGAAGATCGCGGACGCCGGGCAAGCCGTCCTGGCGAGCGAGGGCGCCGCAGCCGTGACCATGCGGCGGATGGCCGCCTACAAGCACTTCCCCGAGCAACCGGGTCCCGGACGGCCCACGGGAGGCGCGGGTGCTCGGCCTCCTGACGGACTTCCTGGACTTCGCCCTGGGACAGCCGCTTCTGTACACGTTCCTACGCCCGCCCTCTGGAAGGCGGCTGATCCGAGCCCCGACGACGCCGCGGGTCAGGAACCGGGTCGCAACGAGTTCCGGTACGGCGGCATGAACCGCGTCCGCGGCATCTGGTCGGCCAGCACGCCGCCGTCCACGACCAGGGTGGCTCCGGTGACGTAGCGGGCCGACTCCGAGGCCAGGTACGCGACAGCGCCGGCCACGTCGTCCGGCCTGCCGTACCCGCCGCGCAGCGGGATGCGCTCCTCCCACGCCGCCTCGAAGGCCGCGCGGTCGAAGGGGAAGTCGCCGTCGATCGGGGTGGCGATCATGCCGGGCGCCACGGCGTTGACGGTGATGCCATGGGCGCCCAGCTCGGCGGCGAGCGAGCGGGTGATCAGCTCCAGGGCGCCCTTGGAGGCGTTGTAGTGGGCCAGCCCGGCTTCGGCCATGAGGCCGTTCTTGGAGGAGACGTTGACGATCCGCCCCCGCACGCCGTCCGCGATCATGTGCTCGGCCACCCGCTGCGCCAGGAAGAACGGCGCGTCGCAGTTGACCCGCATGACGGCCTGCCAGCCGGCCACGGTGATCTCGTTGAAGTGTTCGAGGCGGGCCACCCCGGCGTTGTTGACCAGGACGTGGATCGGCCCGTGGTCGCGGCGGACCGCGTCGGCCAGCCCGGCCAGGCCCTCGGTGTCGGCCAGGTCGAAGCCGTAGTCGCAGCCCGCGCCCGGCCGGTCGACGGTGATCACCCGGTGGCCGTCGGCCGTCAGGCGCGCGGCGATGGCCGCACCGAGGCCCCTGGCGGCCCCGGTGACCACGGCCAGTCCGGTCATGACAGCCCCAGCAGGTCGAGCGACGGGCGGTGGATCAGCTTCTCGATCTCCTCCGGGTCCAGGGGCGGCAGGCCGGGGATGCCGGGGACGGCGCCGACGGCCCGCAGCCCCTCCACCGAGGCGTCCACCGTGGTGAAGGGGTAGTCGCTGCCGAACAGGAGCTTGCCCCACACCCCGTAGTCCTGGGCCAGGCGCAGGCTGTGCCAGAGCTGGAAGGGGCGGTAGTGCAGGGCGGAGACGTCGGCGTAGACGTGGCGGTGCTTGCGGATCACCGCGATGCACTCACCCTCGTACGGGTGGCCGAGGTGGGCCAGGACCATGCGCAGCTCCGGATGCCTGATGGCGACCTCGTCCAGGTGCACCGGCAGCGCGTAGCGCAGGGGCGCGGCCGAGACGAACGTGGTCCCGGTGTGCACGAGCAGCGGCAGGCCGTGGCGGGCGGCGTAGGCGTACAGGTCGTCCAGCTCGGGCGCGGCCGGGTCGAAACCGGCGTACATCGGCATGAGCTTGATGCCGCGCAGCCCAAGGTCGCGGTGGCCGTGTTCCAGCTCGTCGCGCCAGCTGGGCTGGGTGGGGTCGAGCGACAGGTAGCCGATGAGCCGGTCGGGGTGCTCGCCCGCGTAGGCGGCCACGGCGGCGTCGTCCACCCACAGGCCCGAGCGCCTGGCCTTGCCGCCCACCACGACGGTACGGGTGCCGGCGGGCGAGGTGGCGGCGTAGTCCGCCCAGCGCACGGTCAGGTCGACGTGGCCGCCGTGCGCGCGGGCGGACTCGGCCGCGAACGGGTCGCCGACGTCGTCCGGGCAGGTGAAAAGATGGGAGTGGACGTCAACGATCACGCTTCTCCCAGCCCTCCTTGAACATGTTCCAGAACCGGTGGGACGGCGGGTGCTCGGCGAAGACCTCGTCGGCCAGCTCGACGCCGAGCCCTGGCCGCTCCGGCAGGCCGACATGACCGTCGATCACGGGCAGGACGCCCTTCAGCGCGTCGAAGACGTACGGCTCCAGCATGCCGTCGAACGTCTCCAGGACGAGCAGGTTCGGCATGCCGAGCACGGCGTGCACGGAGGCCGTGGTGCACAGCGGGGAGTTGGAGTTGTGCGGGGCGACGAGCATGGCGTGCACGTCGGCCTGCGCGGCCAGCTTCCTGATCTCGGTGAACCCGCCGGCCATCGACAGGTCGGGCTGGATGATGTCGACCGCGCCGGTGGCGAACAGCCGGGCGTACTCGTAGCGGTTGTGGAAGTGCTCGCCGCCGGAGATGGGCATGGAGGCGCGGGCGCGCAGCTCGGCGTAGCGCTCGATGTGCGTCCACGGCAGTGGCTCCTCGAACCAGCCGAGGTCGAACGGCTCCAGTTCGCGCACGAGCCGGACGGCGGTCGGCATCGCGAACCGGGCGTGCCCCTCGACGAACAGGTCGAGGTCGGGCACGGCTTCGCGGACGGCCGCGACGATGTCGACCGAGAGCCGCAGCTCGGCCCGGGACAGCTCGCCCAGACCGGCGCCGAACGGGTCGAACTTCAGCCCGGTGTAGCCGCGGGCGGCGACCTCCTTGGCCTTGGCCGCGAACACCTGCGGGTCGCGCTCGCCGGTGTACCAGCCGTTGGCGTAGACCCGTACGGAGTCGCGGCAGGCGCCGCCGGTCAGCCGGTAGGCGGGCACGCCCAGCGCCTTGCCCATGATGTCGTAGAGCGCCTGGTCGACGCCGGAGACGACGATGCCGCCGACGTCGCCGCCGCGCAGGAAGTCGCCCTGGTACATCCGCAGCCAGATCTCCTCGACGTCGAAGGGGTCGGCGCCGATCAGGTGGCGCTGCGCCATGGCCTCGGTCAGTGAGCAGGTCTCCCGGCCCCGGTAGGGGTGGGTGATCTCGCCGATGCCGCTCAGCCCTTGGTCGGTGTGGATGCGCACGTAGGAGAAGTCGCGCCAGGCGGTGCCCAGCGAGAGGGTCTCGACGCGGCTGATCCGGCCGGCGGGGCCGGCCGGGCGGCTGGTGTCAACGGTGAGCATCGGCGCCGCCCATCGTGCTGGCGTCGGTCAGGTCGAGTACGTCGCCGCGGGCGAGCCTGGCCGCGGTGGCGGCCGCCTCCAGCAGGTGGTCGGCGTCGGCGTCGGTGTGGGCGTAGGAGACGTGGCTGCGCTTGAGGTTCAGTGGCAGCTCGAAGACGCCGTGCTCCAGCAGCCGGCGGCGGTACCCGATGAACATGTTGGCATCATTGCGCAGCAGGTCGTCGTAGGTGCGGGCGGGTCCGGTCATGAAGTAGCCGACGAAGACCGAGCCGTACCCGCTGACCAGCGCCGGGATGCCCAGCGAGGCGAAGACCTCGGCCAGGCCGGTCCTGATCCGCTCGCCGAGGCGGAAGACGTGCTCGTGCACCGGCTCCTCGCGCAGCTTGCGCAGCGTGGCCAGGGCGGCCGCCACGACGGCGGGGTGGCCGTTGTAGGTGCCGGCGAAGAAGGCGGGGCCGCCGGGCCGCGAGCTGAACAGCTCCATGAGATCGGCGCGGCCTCCGAGCGCGCCCACGGGGTAGCCGTTCGCGATCGCCTTGCCCATGGTGGTGAGGTCGGGGGTGATCCCGCAGATCGCCTGCCAGCCGCCCAGGTGGTGGCGGAAGCCGGTGATGACCTCGTCGAAGATCAGCACGCTGCCCGCCCTGGTGCACTCGGCGCGGAGCGTCTGCAGGAACTCCTGCTCGGGCAGCAGGCAGCCGACGTTGTGCGGCACCGGCTCCAGGATGACGGCGGCGATGTCGTCGCCGTGCTCGGCGAACGCCCGGCGTACCGCCTCGGGGTCGTTGAACGGCAGGACCAGCGTGGCCTGCAGCACCTCGGGCAGGATGCCGGTCGAGATCGGGTCGTGCGTGCCGACCTTCTCCGGCGCGGAGATCACGTTGAGGCTGACCGCGTCGTGCCAGCCGTGATAGCAACCCTGGAACTTCACCACGAGCCGGCGGCCGGTCGCGGCTCTGGCCACGCGCAGAGCGTGGAAGGTGGCCTCGCTGCCGGTGCTGGTCAGGAGCACCTTCTCCACGCTCGGCACGAGCTCGGCCAGCGTCTCGGCGAGCTCGACCTCGCCTGCGGTGACGCCGACGCCGCACAGGTCCACCGTACGGCCGGCCTCGGCGACGGCCGCGCCGACGTCGGGGTCGTTGTGGCCGAGCAGCGGCGGGCCGAAGGCGGCGTGGTAGTCGACGAACTCCCGTCCTTGCGAGTCGCGGAAGCGGGCGCCGGCGGCATGGGTGATCACCAGGTCGGTGAGCCCGGGGATGCTGCGCTGCCCGCTGTTCACGCCGCCGGGGATGACCTGGCGTGCGCGCTCGGCTAGGTGCTTCAAATCTCTCTCCTCCGACGCGCCTCCCGGCCCGGCCCGGCCGGGGAAGCGCTGATGATCCGCCACAAATTCCGAACAGTGTTTGGCAAGACCGAACAGATGAGGGAGATTGAAACACGAGAATGGGTGGGGGTCAACGATGAATTCCGCTAAGCTGTTCGGCTGTGACGAACACTGCTGCTGAGGAATCGCGATATTGGGTCCGCAGCGTCGCCCGCGCCGCCGAGGTGCTGGAGGTCCTGTCCCGCGTGGGGCAGGGTGGCGGCATGAGCGTGACCGAGGTCGCCGCGGCCTGCGGGCTGAGTAAGAGCGCCGCCTTCGCCACCCTCTACACGCTGCGCGGCTACAGCCTGGTCGCCGACGATGGCGAGGGCATGAACCGCCGCTACCGGCTGGGCATGGCGCTGGCCAGGCTGGGCGCCAGGGCCCAGGAGCAGCTCTCGCTGCGCGACGTGGCCCGTCCCGCGCTGGTCAAGCTCACCGAGCGCACCGGGATGAACTCCAGGCTCGCGGTGCCCGAGGCCGGCCAGGCGGTCGTCGTCGACCAGGTGAGCAACGGCGAGCGCATCCAGGTCGACCTGCGGATGGGCACCAGGGAGCCGCCCCACTGCACCGGGCTGGGCAAGGCGCTGCTGGCCGAGATGAGCGACGAGGAGGTCGCCAGGGTCGTCGGCCACGTCGGCCTGCCACGCCGCACCGGCAACACGATCACCGAGCTGCCGTTGCTGCTGGCCCACCTGAAGACGGTCAGGGAGCTCGGCTACGCGGTCGACGACGAGGAGGACGCCGACGGCATCTTCTGCATCGGCAGCGCGCTGCGCGACCACACCGGCGCCTGCGTGGGCGCGATCAGCATCACCTCGCTCAAGCGCGACCTGCCCGCCTGGCGCTACCAGGAGCTCGGCCGGGAGGTGAGAGAGACCGCGGCGACGATCTCCCGAGGTCTCGGCCATCCCACGTGACGGCTTGACAGACCCGCCCCCCACTGTCTAGCGTCCTCGCCAATCGTTTCGGGCGAAGATCCGACTCCGAGCGCCGCGGCCCCGGCGCCGGACGTCTGGGCCGCAGCACCGCCGCCTGCCCGCCTTCGCACGTCGCCCGGCCTTCCATCACCCCGTTCCCCGAAGGCCTCCCCCCATGAACCATGTAGCCGACGTCGCGCGCCTTTTCGCGCTCGACGCCTCCCGACTCGCCGACGGCACGCTGCTGCGTGTCGCGGGCTATCACCGCGCCGGTGACGGCGGCGGCAAGCTCGTCCGCTGGGACGCCGCCTCCACCGCGCCCGCCAACGGCGGCACCGTGCTCGGCTCCGCGCCCAAGGGCCGCTGGATCCAGTTGCACGACGGCTGCCTCGACTTCCGCGCCTTCGGCGTCTTCGACGACAAGACGCCCGCCGACGCCGCCCTGGAGGCCATGGTCGGCGATCCGGCCGTGACCAGGATCGAGGCTCACACCGATCTCAACTTCGTCAAGCGCCACAAGTTCCAGCGCTCCGGTCTGGTGCTCGACTTCGGCGGCCACACCATGACCACCGCCGGCATCGAGAAGAACTCCCACGACAACCCCTTCGGCGCGGTCCTGTTCTTCCAGGGCGAGCGGACCGGGACCACCGTCACCGGCACGCTCACGGCCACGATCCCCGACCTGGCCGACGTCTTCGAGGTCGACTCCCGGCAGTTCCGGGTCGGCCAGTGGTGGGCCGTGGAGGTCGACGCGCTGGCCGGCACGTACGAGCGCGAGCTCCAGCGACTGGTCCAGATCACCCAGGTCGTCGACGGCCGGCACGTCCGGGTCAACTACAAGAACGGCTGGGAGCTGGCCGCCGGCCGTACGCTGACCTGGACGCTGATCCGGCCGGTCGAGCGCGTGCACGTGCGCGACCTGCGCTTCGAGGCGGCCCCGGGCGGCGACGAGTACACCGGCTCGCACCCGATCGCCTACGAGTACGCCGTCCACTGCGACGTCGAGGACGTGCACGCCACCGGCAGCTTCTGGCCGGTGATCATGCGACGCTGGTGCACCCACTTCCGCACCGAGCGCTGCAGCCTGAAGAACCCCCCGACCGTCATGTACGGCGGAGCCGGCTACCTGACCCAGCAGATCTACTGCCTGTACGGCCACGTCGCCGACTGCACCACCTCCAACGTCCGCCATCTCAACGACTTCACCGCCAGCGCCTACTGCACGGTCGAGAACTGCCACGGCGACGGCGACGACGAGGGCGGCAACCCCTTCACCACCCACGGCCAGTACGAGCACGACCTGGTCTTCACCGGCAACTCCGGCCTCATGGACATCGCCAACAGCGGCGCCCTCTGGGGCACCAGCGCCAAGCGGATCACCGTGCGCAAGCACCTGTGCTCGTGGTTCGTCGCCGGAACGAAGATCACCGACCTGACGCTGGAGGACGTCCGGGTGATCCCGCGCTCGACGTTCGACCCGGCGGGAACGCTCCAAGTGAACGCCGACGGCCTGCACATGCGCGGCTGCTCGGCGAAGACCGTCGCGATCGGCCAGCGCTCCGACCGCTCCGGACGGCCCAACGTCATCGAAGGCTGCTCCTTCGACCTGCCCCAGGGCCAGGTGCTGGTGCAGACGCCGGTGAGCAACGCGCTGCACTTCAAGGAGTGCGTCCTCACCGGTCTCGACGGCGCCACCCTGCGCGGCTCCGGCGCCCTGCGCTTCACCGGCTGTGTCCTGAGCGGATCGGGCAAGGTCTCGGTGGGCTCGGCCGACGTCGTGATCAGCGGCGGCCGGCTCGACGGCGTGCAGATCGAACTGAGCGCCGTACGCGACCAGCGGCTGCGCCTGGAGGGCGTCACGCTGGAGAACGCCTCGCTCGCCCGGGCCGCCGGTCCGGGCGTCCTGACCTGGGAACTGGCCGCCTGCACGGCCACCGCCACCCGCGTCGGGCTGTCCACGGGCGACAACCGCTTCCGCGCCACCGGCTCCCGGTTCACCGGCGGCCGGCTCGACCTGACCGCCGCCACCGTCCTGGTGCACACCGGCTGCACCGAGGAGGGCGTCGAGCGTGCCTTCCCACCCGCCGGCCCCCGCGTCCTCATCGCCGACACCCTCGCACTGTAAGGAACCCCCCATGGAACGTCGTGACATCCTGCGCGTCACCGGTTTAGCGGCTGTCGGCACCGTCCTGATGGCCAAGCCCGCGCTCGCCGAGCCGGACAAGAAGCCCAAGGACGAGGTGCACGCGGTCGCCACCGTCGCCGAGCTGCTCGCCTTCGAGGCCGCCAAACTGGCGGACGGAACGCTGGCGCAGGTCGCGGGCTATCTCAAGCCGGGTGACGGCGGCGGCAAGCTCGTCCGCTGGGACGCCGCCTCCACCGCGCCCGCCAACGGCGGCACCGTGCTCGGCTCCGCGCCCAAGGGCCGCTGGATCCAGTTGCACGACGGCTGTCTCGACTTCCGCGCCTTCGGCGTCTTCGACGACAAGGCGCCTGCGGACGCCGCCCTGGAGGCCATGGTCGGCGATCCAGCCGTGACCAGGATCGAGGCCCACACCGACCTCAACTTCGTCAAGCGCCACAAGTTCCAGCGCTCCGGCCTGGTGCTCGACTTCGGCGGCCACACCATGCGCACCGTCGGCATCGAGAAGGCGGGCCAGGACGACCCCTTCGCGGCGGTCATGTTCTTCCGCGGCAAGGTCACCGCCACCACGGTCAGCCACAAGCTGAGCGCCGCGGTGCCCGACCTGTCGGACGTCTTCGAGGTCGCCGACTCCGGCGCCTTCAAGGTCGGGCAGTGGTGGAGCGCCGAGGTCAACGCGCTGTCCGGCCGCTGGGAGCGCGAGCTGCAGAAACTGGTCGAGGTCACCCAGATCGTCGACGGCACGCACATCAGGGTCAACTACAAGAACGGCTGGGAGCTGGCCGCCGGCCGCACGATCACCTGGACCCTGGTCGAGCCGGTCGAGCGCGTGCACGTGCGCAACCTGCGCTTCGAGGGTGTCGCGGACGGCGACCAGTACACCGGCTCGCACCCGCTGGCCTACGAGTACGCCGTCCACTGCGACGTCGAGGGCATCCACGGCACGGGCACGTTCTGGCCGCTGGTCATGCGACGCTGGGCCACCCACTTCCGCACCGAGCGCTGCACCCTGAAGAACCCCGCCAGCGTGACCTGGGGCGGGGCCGGCTACCTGACCCAGCAGATCTACTGCCTGTACGGCCACGTCCGCGACTGCCACACGGCCAACGCCCGCCACCTGAACGACTTCACCGCCAGCGCCTACTGCTACGTGGAGAACTGCCACGGCGACGGCGACGACCAGGGCCCGTTCGTCACCCACGGCCAGTACGAGCACGACCTGACCTACACCGGCAACTCCGGCCTGATGACCTTCGCCAACTCCGGCGCGGCCTGGGGCTCGGCGGCCAAGCGGATCACGGTGCGCAAGCACGTCTGCTCGTGGTTCGTGGCCCGGGTGAAGGTCACCGACCTGACGCTGGAGGACCTCCAGGTCATCGGCAAGCCGTCGCTGGAGGGCTCGGGCATGATCTGGGTCAACGCCGACGGCGTGCAGATGCGCGGCTGCTCGGCCAGCCACACGCTGATCGTCTCCCAGCAGTCGAAGTTGTCGCGCCGGCCCAACCTCATCGAGGGCTGCGTCTTCACCGTCCCGGCCAAGAGCGAGATCTTCCAAGCGAACGTGACCGCGCCGCTGCACGTCAGCCGCACCACGTTCCACGGCCTGAACGGCAACGCCTTCAACGGCGCCGACCTGCGCCTGTCCGGCTCGACGCTGAACGGCGCCGAGGGCGCGGCCCCGCTGGTCCTGGCCGGTGCGGTGTCGCTGACCGGCTGCACGGTGAAGGGCGTGGGCCTGGCCGCCGCCGGCAAGGCCGACCAGCGCATCCGCCTCGACGGCGGCACCGAGCTGGCCGAGGCCGGGCTGTCGCGGGTGGAGGCCGCCGGGCTCGTCTCCTGGCAGCTCGCCGGGGTCCGCAGCCAGAACGCCGGAGCCCACGTCCAGCTCGACTCCGGCAGAAACCGTTACGCGGCGACGGGCTGCCAGTTCGGCGGCGGCCGGCTGTCGATCAAGGCCTTCGAGGTGGTCCAGCACACGGGCAACGTCGAGGAAGGCGTGGCCAGGGAGCTGCCGGCCGACGGCCCGAAGGTCCTCACATCAGGAAATTTGGTGATTTAGGTGCGAAAGATAACGCTGGCGGTCGCGGGGGCGGGCAACCGGGGGCAGACCTACGCCTCCTGGATCGCCGCGCACCCCGATCGCGCGGAGCTGGTCGCCGTGGCCGACCCCGACCCCGCACGCCGGGCCAGGCTGGCCGGCCCCGGGGTGCGCGAGTTCGGCGACTGGCGCGACCTGCTGCGCGAGCGGGTGGCCGACGCCGTCGTCCTGGCCACCCAGGACCGCCTGCACGTCGAGCCCGCCATCGCCCTGGCGCGGGCGGGCTACGCGCTGCTCGTCGAGAAGCCCATGGCGCCGACCGAGGAGGAATGCCGCGAGATCGTGTCGGCCGTCGGCGAGACCGGCGTGCTGCTCGCCGTCTGCCACGTGCTGCGCTACACGCCCTACACCGCGCTGGTGAAGCAGACCGTGGACAGCGGCGTGCTCGGCGAGGTCATGAGCGTCGAGCACCTGGAGCCGGTCGGCTGGTGGCACCAGGCGCACTCCTACGTGCGCGGCCCCTGGCGCAGCGAGCGCCTGGCCAGCCCGATGCTGCTGGCCAAGTCCTCCCACGACCTCGACTGGCTGACCTACGTCACCGGGCTCAGGATCGAGCAGGTCGCCAGCTTCGGCTCGCTCGGTCACTTCAGGCCCGAACGGCGCCCGGCGCAGGCCGCCGACCGCTGCCTCGACTGCGTCCTGGAGCCCGGGTGCCCGTACTCGGCTCCCCGCCTGTACCTCAACCGCGGCTACGACTGGCCGACCAGCGTCCTCGGCGACAACGAGGAGCAGGTCATGGACGCCCTGCGCACCGGCCCGTACGGCAGGTGCGTCTACGCCTGCGACAACGACGTGGTCGACCACCAGGTGCTGGCCATGCAGCTGACCGGCGGCGCGACCGCGACGTTCACCATGACCGCCTTCACCGAGCAGACCCACCGCCAGACCAGGATCTTCGGCACCCACGGCCGGCTGGTCGGCGACGGCGAGTCGGTCGAGGTCCTCGACTTCCGCGACGGCCGCAGCAGCCGGCGCAGCGTCGCCGGGACCGGCTCGAACGCCGGCGACGGCCACGGCGGCGGCGACGACGGCGTGATGGACGCCTTCGTCACCGCGCTGGCCACCGGCGACCCCGCACACGTGCGCTCGGGCCCCACCGAGTCGCTCCACAGCCACCTCGCGGTCTTCGCCGCCGAGAAGGCCCGGCACAGCGGCACGGTCGTCACCGTGCCCGCATCCTAGGAAGGAACCATCATGCGACTGCGCGCGCTGGCCGCCGCTGCGGCCGCCCTCGGCACGCTGACCGCCTGCGGCGGCGGCTCAGGAGGCGACGAGAAGCAGACCGTCACCATGTGGATCTACCCGAACATCGCCGACCAGGCCAAGCACCAGGCGTTCTGGGACGAGCAGACCAAGGCGTTCGAGGCGGCCAACCCGAACATCGACGTCAAGGTCGAGATCTACCCGTGGGCCAAGCGCGACGAGGCGCTGTCCACGGCGATCGCCGGAAACAAGGCACCCGACGTGGTCTACCTCATCCCCGACCAGCTCCCCAAGTACGCCAGGACGCTGGAGCCGGTGGACGTCTACCTCGCCGACAAGGCCGACTACCGGGACAACGCCCTGAAGTCGGTCACCATCGACGGCAAGGTCATGGGCGCGCCGATCCTCATGTCGGCCAACCCGCTGGTCTGCAACCAGAAGGCCTTCGACGCCGCCGGCGTCACCGAGTTCCCCAAGACCTGGGACGACGTGCTCGCCCTGGCCCCGACGTTCAAGGCCAAGGACGTGGACGTCACCAACTACTGGGCCGACCCCGCCGCCACCCTCAACCAGTCGTTCTACCCGCTGCTGTGGCAGGCGGGCGGCGACGTGTTCAGCCCCGACGGCAAGGCGGCGGCCTTCGGCGGCGCCGAGGGCGTCAAGGCGCTGACCTTCCTGAAGAAGCTGGCCGACGGCGGCTACGTGGAGAAGGACCTGCTGACCGGGCTGCCCAAGTTCGAGCAGACCAGGACGGCACAGAACAAGGTGGCCTGCACCTGGCAGCAGCTGCCCGCGGACGTCGAGTCGTTCTGGGGCAAGGAGAACATCAAGGTCCTGCCGCCGCTGACCGACGCCAAGCAGGTCGCCTACGGCACGGTCGGCTCGCTGGCCCTGCTCAAGGCGTCCGACCACAAGGAGGCGGCGGGCAAGTGGATCGGCTTCGCCACCGGGGCCGCCCCGAGCAAGGCCTACGACCTGGCCTCCGGCTACTTCTCCCCGCGCAAGTCCACCGGCTCGCTGTACGCGGCCGACCCGGTGCAGGCCGAGGTGGAGAAGGCGCTCGACCTGACCACGGCCGGGCCGCTGCACGAGAAGGCGCGTGACGTGATGGGCGTCCTGGCTCCCGAGATCCAGGCCGCGCTGATCGGCAAGAAGACGCCCGAGCAGGCGCTCGCCGACGCGGCCAAGGCCGCGGACGCGCTGCTGGGTGGCTGATGGCGGCGATCGACGTCAGGCGGTGGGAGGCGCGGACCGGACTGCTGTTCGTCCTGCCGTGCCTCCTGCTCTTCCTGCTGTTCCGGTTCGGCCCGTCCGTCGCCGGGGTGCTGCTGGGGTTCTTCGACTCCTCCATCGGCGCCAGCCCGGAGTGGACCGGCGTGGACAACTACCGGCGGATGGCCGCCGACCCCGTCTTCTGGGAGTCGCTGCGCATCACGCTGATCTACACGATCCTGTACGTACCGGCGTCGATGGCCGCCTCGGTGGGAATGGCGCTGCTGGTGCGCCGCGCCTTCCGTGGGGCCGCCTTCTTCCGCTCGGTCTTCTTCCTGCCCGTCGTCACCAGCCTGGTCCTGGCCGGGACGGTCTTCACCTGGCTGTTCTCCTCCGAGGGGCCGATCACCAAGCTCACCGGGCAGTCCTGGCTGGCCTCCACCACGCTGGTCATCCCGGCCCTGGTGATCGTCTCGGTCTGGTCCAGGTTCGGCTACGGCATGCTGATCGTCCTGGCCCGGCTGCAGGACCTGCCGCGGGAGCTGGAGGAGGCCGCGCTCACCGACGGCGCCTCCACCTGGCAGCGGTTCCGCTACATCGTGGCCCCGCAGCTGCGCCCGGCGCTGTTCTTCGTCGCCGTGATCGAGACGACGAACTCCTTCCAGGTGTTCGACCTGGTCTACGTGATGACCGGCGGCGGCCCGGCGCACGGCAGCTTCACACTGGTCATGGCCCTGTACGAGCAGGCGTTCAAGAACTTCGACTTCGGCTACGCCAGCGCCATCGGCGTCGCGCTGTTCGTCATGACCCTCGTGGTCGCGCTGGTCCAGCGCCTGATGATCGGGAGGTCGAAGTGACGACATACCGCCCGTACAAGGCGCTGGAGCCGACCAGGGCCGGGAAGGTGGCCAGGTTCGTCCTGCTGGCCGTCGCCACGCCGGTCACGCTGTTCCCGTTCTACGCGATGGTCGTGCTGTCGCTGAAGCCGGGCACGGCCGTGACGTTCCCGGAGAGCATGCTGCCCTGGCCGGTCGACTTCAGCGGCTACGGCGAGGTGCTGGGCGGGCGCGACCTGGTCACCTGGACGGTCAACACGCTGATCTACTCCGTGGTCAGCGTGGTGGCCGTGCTGCTGCTGGCCTCACTGGCCGGATACGCCTTCGCCAAGAAACGTTTCCCCGGCCGCGAGCCCATGTTCTGGTCGTTCCTGGCCATGGTCATGGTGCCCTACCACGTGACGCTCATCCCGACCTTCATGCTCATCGCCGAGCTGGGCGGGGTCGACACGTACTGGGGGCTGATCCTGCCGACGCTCGCCAACGCGCAGGCGGTCTTCCTGATGCGGCAGTTCATCATGGGCCTGCCGGACGAGCTGTTCGAGGCGGCCCGGCTCGACGGCGCCTCCGAATGGCGGATCTTCATCAGGATCGTCCTGCCGCTGTGCAAGCCGATTCTGGCCACGCTGGGCGTCTTCGTCTTCCTGTGGCACTGGAACGACCTGCTCTGGCCGCTCATCATCGGCGGCGGCGCCGACATGCGCACCCTGACCGTGGGCATCGCCTCCCTGCAGACGGAGAACGTCCCGCTCAGCGTCGTGCTGGCCGGGGCCACGGTCGCGTTCGTACCGATCTTCGCCGCCTACCTGGTCGGCCAGCGTTATTTCACCGAAGGAGTCACGATGTCGGGGATCAAGGGCTGATGTTCACCTCCGTCGAGGATCTGGAAGAACACCTCACCCGCCCGTCCGGGCCGCTCGTCGCCGACCTCGCCGCCGGCTCCGGCGACCTGGTCGTGCTGGGCGCCGGGGGCAAGATGGGGCCCACGTTGTGCCGCCTGGCCCGGCGCGGCCTGGACGCCGCCGGGCGCGGCGCCGACCGTGTCTTCGCCGTCTCCCGGTGGTCCGACCGCGCGGCGGCCGGCGCGCTGGCCGCGCACGGCGTGGACGTCGTCCCCTTCGACCTGCTCGACGGCGACCTGGGCACGCTGCCCGACGCCGCGGACGTGGTCTTCATGGTCGGGGCGAAGTTCGGCACGTCCGCCGCGCCGTACCTGGCCTGGGTCGTCAACGCGGCCCTGCCCGCCCGCGTCGCCGAGCGGTACGGCGGTTCCCGCGTCGCGGCGCTGTCCACGGGCAACGTCTACCCGCTGGTGCCCCTGTCGTCCGGCGGGAGCGTCGAGGGCGACCCGGTCGGGCCGGTGGGCGAGTACGCGATGAGCTGCCTCGGCCGCGAGCGCGTCCTCGAGCACGCGGCCGCCACCCGCGGCACGGCCGTGACGGTCGTCCGCCTCAACTACGCCGTGGACCTGCGGTACGGCGTGCTGGCCGACATCGGGCAGCGGGTGCTGTCCGGCGCTCCGGTGGACGTGACGACCGGGCACGTCAACGTGGTCTGGCAGGGCTACGCCAACGAGGTCGTGCTGCGCTCGCTGGCCCACGCGACGGCGGGCACGCCGTTCACGCTGAACCTGACCGGCCCCGAGACCGCCTCGGTGCGCCGGGTGGCCGCCGCCTTCGGCGCGCGCCTCGGCACGCCGGTGTCCTTCGAGGGCGCGGAGGCCGGGGCGGCGCTGCTGAACGACGCCACGCTCTGCCACCGCCTGTTCGGCTACCCGCACGTGCCGCTGGGCACGCTGATCGACTGGCAGGCCGACTGGCTGGCCGCCGGGCTGCCGACGTCGGGCAAGCCCACCAAGTTCGCCGTACGAGACGGGAGATTCTGATGCCCACGCCGAACCCCGCGCTGTCGCGCCTGCGCGCGGGGACCGTCATCCCCGCCCACCCGCTGGCGCTGACCGCGGACCGGACGCTGGACGAGCGCCGCCAGGCCGGGCTCACCCGGTACTACCTGGCGGCGGGGGCCGGCGGCCTGGCCGTGGGCGTGCACACGACCCAGTTCGAGATCCGCGGGGCCGGGCTGCTGGAGCCGGTCCTCCGGTTGGCCGCCGACGTCGCCCGGGAATCCGCCCGTGAGTCCGCCCGGGAGCGGCCGGTGCTGGTCGCCGGGGCGTGCGGGCCGACCGCGCAGGCGGTGGCCGAGGCCGAGCTGGCCGCCTCGCTCGGGTACGACGCCGTGCTGCTCTCGCCGGTCGTGCCGGGCGCCTCCGAGGACGACCTGCTGGCGCGGGCGCGGGCCGTGGGCGAGGTGCTGCCGGTCGTCGGCTTCTACCTCCAGGCGGCGATCGGCGGGCCGGTGTTGTCTCGCGGCTTCTGGCGGGCCCTGGCCGACCAGCCCTCCACGGTCGCGGTGAAGGTGGCGGCGTTCGACCGCTACCGCTCGCTGGACGTGGCGCACGGCGTGGCCGCCTCCGACCGGGCCGACCAGGTCACGCTCTACACGGGCAACGACGACCACATCGTCGGCGACCTGCTGGCCGAGCTGCCCGGCGGCCTGCGCTTCGCCGGCGGGCTGCTCGGCCAGTGGGCGGTGTGGACGCGGGCGGCGGTGGAGATGGTCGACGGCCTGCGCGACGACCCGGCGCGGTGGTGGGGCCGGGCCACGGCGCTCACCGACGCCAACGCCGCCGTCTTCGACAGCGCCAACGCCTTCGCCGGCTGCATCGCCGGCGTGCACGAGGTGCTGCGCAGGCAGGGCCTGCTGGCGGGCACCTGGTGCCTCGACCCGGACGAGGGCCTGTCCCCCGGCCAGGCCGAGGAGCTGACCCGCGTCAGCGCCGCCTACCCGTGGCTGACCGACGACGACTTCGTGGCGGAGCACCGCGATGCCTGGCTCGGCTGACGCCGCCGTGCGCGTCCTGGTCAGCGTTCCGCCGCCGCTGCGGGCGCAGTTCTTCCCCGACCCCGCCGCCCTGCTGGCCCTGGGGGACGTGCGGCTGCTCGACGACCACCGCGCGCTGCCCGAGGCGCTGCCCGGCACCGAGGTGCTGGTGACCTCGTGGGGGGTGCCGCCGCTGACCGCCGAGCTGCTCGACCGGGCGCCGGGGCTGCGGCTGGTCGCGCACACCGGAGCGACGGTCAAGCCGTTCGTCACCGGCGAGCTGTGGGCGCGGGGCGTCCGGGTGACGCAGGCGGGCGCGGCCATGGCCCGGTCGGTCGCCGAAGTGGCGCTGACGTTCACGCTGGCGCTGCTGCACCAGGTGCACCGCTTCGACCACGCCCTGCGCGGCGGCCGGCCGTGGGAGGCGGCCGAGCGGGCCCCGGCCAGGCGGGAGATCCTCGGCTGCCCGATCGGCGTCATCGGCGCCTCCAGGACCGGCCGGGCCTACCTCGACCTCGTCCGCGCGCTCGGCGCCGAGGTCACCGTCGCCGACCCGTACCACGAGGGCGCCGTGGAGCTGGACGAGCTGCTGTCCACCAGCCGGATCGTGGCCGTGCACGCCCCGGCGCTGCCGGAGACGCGCCACCTGCTCGGGGCGCGGGAGCTGGCGCTGATGCCCGACGGCGCCGGGCTGGTCAACACCGCCAGGTCGTGGCTGGTGGACGAGGCCGCCCTGCTGGCCGAGCTGCGCTCGGGACGGCTGGACGCGGCGATCGACGTCTTCGACGAGGAGCCGCTGCCGGTCGGGCACCCGTTCCGCGCGCTGCCGAACGCGCTGCTCACCCCGCACCAGGCGGCCGGCACCGATTCGGGCCGGGCCCGCCAGGGCGGGCTGGTGGTCGAGGAGATCGCCCGGTACGCCGCCGGCGTCCCGCTGGCGCACGAGGTGACGCCGGAGCTGCTGGGGAGGATGGGGTGACGGCCCTGCGCACCGCCCGTCCCGGCGACCGGGAGGCGCTCCACGCGCTGTGGGCCGCCTGCTTCGACGCCCCGCACGTGGTGCCCCTGTACGAGACCGACCCCGGCCGGTACGGCAGGACGTTCGTGACCGAAGACGTGTCGGCCTGCGTGTACTACCTGCCGCGCCGGCTGCACGACGGCCTGGGCGGCGAGGTGCGGGCGGGCGGCGTGGCCAACGTCGCCGCCCACCCGTCGGTACGCGGGCGCGGGCACGTCCGGCGGCTGCTGGCGCTGGCGGCCGAGGCGATGGCGGCCGACGGCTGCGCCTGGTCGTTGCTGTTCACCGGCACGCCGGGGGTCTACAAGGAGTGGACCGGCTTCGAGCTGCGGACCGTGTCCGGGCCGTTGCGCCGCACCGGCTCGGCCGGGCGGGGGCTGCGCCGGATCCCCGCCGGTGAGGCGGCGGTCCTGCGGGAAGTGTACGAGCGGCACAACGCGCGGCGTCCGCTGACCGCCGTGCGCGACGAGGCGCACTGGCGGGACCGGCTGCCGATCTGGTACGGCGACCCGGTCGAGCTGCTGGCCGGGGACGCCGGGTACGCCGCCGTGCGATGGGACGGCGGCGTCCTCGACGTGCTGGAGGTGGCCGGGGACCTGCCCGGGGTGCTGTCCGCGCTGGCCGCCGAGGCGGCGGCCAAGGGTATCCGTACCGGCAGGGCCAGGCTGACCTGGGACGAGCCGGCCCTGCCGCACCTGTTCGCGAGTGTCGTCCGGGAGCGGGACCGCACGGGGATGGCCCGTGCGATCCTGGGCGACCCGGCCCCCGTGGTGGGCGCGGAGAACGCCGCCCACTGGCCGGCGGACTACTTCTAGCCGGATTCGGCCATGCGGAAGTCGTGCTGACGGCCTGTCCGGTCGTCCTGCGGTGGGTACCGCGGAGCGGGTTGTGCGATGGTGGCCGCGCCGCCCTGATGGCCGGCCACGATCGAGACGATGCGCAGCCGTACCGGATCCTCGACCGCCGGCGGCGAGCAGCAGATCTCGGACCCGTCCTGGTCCCACCACCTGGCGTGAACCGGATTCCGTCCCTGCTCAGCGGGGGAGGGACACGGTGACGCCGGGGACACCATCGTGCTTCCCACCGCACCGACGAAGGGACGCGAGCAGTGGACCACCTGGGCCGGACGACCTGGATCATCGCCGAGGGCTACATACCGCCGGAGAGCACCGGCGAGGGCAGGGCCTTCACCAGCCACGAAACCGCCTGCCTGCTCAACACCGGGCCGACGCCGGCCAACGTCGAGATCACCCTGTTCTTCCCCGACCGGGACCCCGTGGGCCCCTACCGCGTGGTCGTGCCGCCCCGGCGGACGCTGCACCAGCGCTTCAACGACCTGCGGGAGCCCGAGCCCGTCCCGGTGGGCAGCGACTACGCCAGCGTGATCGTGAGCGACGTGCCCATCGTGGTGCAGCACACCCGCCTCGACTCCCGCCAGCCCGCCCTGGCCCTGCTGTCGACCATCGCCTTCCCCGCCGGAACCGCAGCCTCCGTCACCTGAACCGCGCCGCCCCGATGAACGGACTGTCCGCCGCCGTGTCCCTGCTCGCCGTCGTCCTGGCGGCGGCGGGAGTGCTGTACGCCTTGTCGTGGTGGTCGCGTGTGAGCGCCGTCCCCCTGTCCGCCTCGCCCTTCAACTCGGGACGGGAGCCGGCGGAGCACGCGATGAGCCGGTACCACGTCCGCTGGTACCCGGTGACGATGCTGTTCCTCGCCTTCGACATGGAGATGGTGTTCATGTACCCCTGGGTCAGGGTCATCTCCGCCGTCGGCGCGAGCGCGGTGATCGAGATGTTCGCCTTCCTGGCGATCCTGCTGGCCGGCGTCGTGTACGCGTGGCGCGAGGGGGCCCTGCGATGGACCTGACCGCCGCGCTGCTGCGCGCGGCGGCCGTCCGCCCGCACGTGCTCCTGGCGAGCATGCCCGGCGGGACGCCGGCACGGCTGGCCCTGGAACGGGAGCTTCGCCTGCGTGACCTGCCGGTCGCGCTCACGCCCGCGGACGCCGACATCCTGCTCGTCGCCGGACCCGCCTGCTCCGAGCTGGAGGCGGCGCTGGAGCGGTTGTGGCAGGACATGCCCGCGCCGCGCCGGCGGGCACACGCCGAGGACCCGCGGGAGGTCGCCGCGGCCGTCGAGGACGCTCGTGCCCGTCTGGCCCGCCGGGAGAATGCCGGAGCGAGACAGCGCGCCGGCGCGGAAGGCGACGACAGCGACGAGCCGGCGGGGCTGCCGATGGCCGAACGAGGGCCGGACCGTGACGGGCTCACCTTCGACCGGCTGCACGTGTCGCTCGGTCCGTTCCTGCCCGACTGGCCGCACGGGCTGACGGTGCGCGTGACCCTGCAGGGCGACGTCGTCCAGCGGGCCGAGGTCGCGGGTCCGCCCGCGTGCCTCGTGCCGCCCGCAGCCTCCTTCTGGACGCAGCCGTGGGCGCGGGCCGCCGCGGGCGAGCGGGTCCAGGCCGGGGAGGCGGCCCGCCGCCGGGCGGCCGCGCATCTCGACAGCCTCGGACGGTTCCTCGCCGTCGCGGGATGGCCGGCGGCGGCCACGAGCGCCCGCCGGCTGCGTGACGACCTGCTGGACGGAGCGAGCCGCGAGACCGTCTCGCCACGCGCGGCCCGCCTCGCCCGGCGGGTCGGCAACTCGCGCACCCTGTACTGGCTGACCCGTGGCCTGGGCCCGCTGTCCGCGCGCGAAGCCGCGGCGGCGGGCGTCGCCGGGCCGGCGGCGCGGGCGGACGGCGACGTCCCGGCCCGCTATCGGCTCTGGCTGACGGCGGTCCTGGAGGACGTGGACCGGCTGGAGGAGCGCGCCCCGCTCGATCCGGCCCGCCACGAGCCCCCGCGCGGCCCGCTGTCCGCGCCGAGGGGGCCGTCGGCAACGCTGGCCTCGCTGCTGCCGCGCCTCCTGGAGGGCGCCGAACTGGCCGCGGCCCGGCTGATCGTCGCCAGCCTCGATCCTGACCCGGACGAGGCGGCGGCCCGCCCTGTGGGGACGGCTCATGAGTGACGCCGCGCCGTGGTGGAGCGTGCTCGCCGCCCCGGCCCTCCTGAGTGACGCCGCGCCCTGGTGGAGCGTGCTCGCCGCCCCGGCCCTCCTGGTGGCCCTCGCGCTGCTCGCGGTCGCCGGTGACGGCGCGCTGTCCGCGCGTGCGGCGGGGCGGCCCGTCACCCTGTCCGCGGTGGCGCGTCCGCTGCTGGAGGTGCCACGACTGCTGGTGGAGCAGCCGCGCCGGCTGCCCGCGCCCGACGTCCCGCTGTGGCGGATCGGCGTGGTGACGGTGCCGGTCGCGGCCGTGCTGTCGGTCGTGGTCGTGCCCTTGGGGCCGTTCGCGATCTCCGGCCTGTCCGTGGGGCTGGTGTGGTTCAACGCGATGGAGGTGCTGACCTGGGCCGGGCTGTGGCTGGCCGGATGGGGGCCGAACGCCGCGTTCAGCCTGGTCGGCGGTTACCGCTATCTCGCCCAGGGACTGGCGTACGAACTGCCGCTGATGCTCGCGCTGATGACGCCGGCCATCGGGGCGCAGTCGTTGCGGATCGGGGACATCGCCGCCGCGCAGGGCGGGCTGTGGTTCGCGGTGTGGATGCCGGTGGCGTTCGCCGTCCATCTCGGGAGCGTGCTGGCGTTCAGCTTCACGGGCCCGTTCGCCTACCCGGCCGGCGGCGACATCGCCGGGGGCGTGTTCGCTGAGACGTCCGGGCCGGACCGGCTGCTGCTGTCGGCGGGCCGGTGGCTGTGGCTGGCCGCGGGGTCGGCCATGGCGGTGCCGCTGTTCCTCGGGGGCGGCGCCGGGCCCTGGCTGCCCGGATGGGCGTGGTCGCTGGTCAAGACCGTGGCCGTGCTCGCGCTGCTGGTGTGGGCGCGCAGGCGGCTGCCGGTGGTCCGCGCCGACCGGTACATGGAGGTGGCCTGGGTCGTGCTGCTGCCCCTGAGCGTCCTTCAGGCGCTGGTCCCGGCGCTGGTCGTGCTGTGAGAGGGGGATCGCCGATGGAGTCGGCGCTGTTCTGGGTGCCGGCCGTGGCGGCGCTGGCCGGGGGCGCGCTGGTGTTCCGCGTCGCCTCGATGGCGCGGGCGACGTTCGCGCTGCTGGCGGCGCTGATCTGCGTCGGCGGCGAGCTGGTGCTGCTGGGGCTGCCGTACCTGGGGGTCGTGGTCGTGCTGATGATGGTCATGGAGATGGTGATCATGGCCGTGTTCATGGTCGCGTACATGATGAACCCCGGCGGCCTCATGCCCATGTCGATGCTGCACAACAAGCGCGGCGCGCTGGCCATCAGCGCCGGCGTCTTCCTGGCCCTGGCCGCCGGGATCCTGCTCGTGCCGTGGCCGGCCCCGGTCGCCGTCCCGCCTGCGGACACGACGTTCCAGCTCGGCGCGTCGCTGATGGGCGGGCAGATGCTGACGATGATGACGCTGGGGTTCGTGCTGCTGGCGACGATGGTGGGCGCCACGGCGCTGGCGACCCGGCGGGGCCGCTACGACCGGTTCGGCGACGACCTCGACCGGCGGCCGGCCGACGATCCGGCGGGCGGAGGGGTGGGCTGGTGAACCTGCAGCTGTTCCTGCTGCTCGCGGCGGGGTTGTTCGCGATCGGCCTGTTCGGGGCGCTGTCCCAGCAGTCCATCGTCATGATCATGATGGGGGTCGAGCTGATGATCGGCGGAGTCGTCGTCGGCGCCGCCGCGTTCTGGCGGTTCCTGGCGCCGGCGGCCGGCGGGCAGGTGATCGTCGTGACGGCGGTCGTGGCGATGGCCGTCGAGATGGCGATGGGCTTCGCCGTCACCACCGCCATCTACCGCGCCCGGCAGGTCGACATGACCGACATGGCCAAGGACCTCAAGGAGTGAGCGCCCTCGCCTGGGCGCTGGCCGCCGTACCGCTGGCCGCCGGAGCGCTGCTCGGCGTCACCGGCCGCCGCTGGAACCGGCAGGCGCCGGCCCTGGGCGTCGCCGCCGCCGTGGTGACGCTCGTCCTGGCCGTCGCCGCGGCGCTGCTGCGGCCCGCGGCGAGCGCGCCGTTGCTGGCGGGGATCGAGGCCGGGCTGCGGGTGGACGGCCTGTCGGCCGTGACGGCGGTCACCGTCGCCGCCGTCACCGTCGCCGTGCTGGTGTACGCGGCCGGCGAGCTCGGGCGGGAGGCGAACCGGGGGCGCTTCTTCGGGCTCATGCTGCTGTTCGCCGGGTCCATGATGGTCACCGTCACGGCGACCACGCTGCCGCCGCTGCTCATGGCGTGGGAGGCGATGGGCGCCACGAGCTGGGCGCTCATCGGCTACCGGTGGCAGGAGCCGGAGCGGGCACGGGCCGCGGGCGTCGCCTTCCTCACCACGCGGACCGCCGACCTCGGCCTGTACCTCGCGGCCGGCGCCGCCCTGGCCGGCGGCGTCGGCACGCTGCGTCTGGACGCCCTGCCCACGGCCGCGTCCCCGTGGCTGCACGTGGCCGCCGCCGGGGTGGTGGTCGCGGCGCTGGGCAAGTCCGCGCAACTGCCGTTCTCCTTCTGGCTGTCGCGGGCGATGGAGGGCCCGAGCCCGGTCTCCGCTCTGCTGCACTCGGCCGCCATGGTCGCGGCCGGCGCGTACCTGCTGCTGCGGCTCGCGCCGCTACAGGCCGCCACCGGCTGGGCCGGACCGCTGGTGGCGTGGGCCGGCGCGGGCACCGCGCTGCTCCTGGGACTCGTCGCCGTCGCCCAGACAGACCTGAAACAGCTCCTCGCGGCCTCCACCGCGGCGCAGGTCGGCTTCATGGTGCTCGGTGCGGGCTGCGCCGCCGTCGCCGCCGGGACGACGCAGCTCGTCGCACACGCCGCGACCAAGGCCGGGCTGTTCCTGGCCGCCGGGGCCTGGCTGTCCGCACTGGGCACCAAGCGGCTGCCCGCGCTGCGCGGCGCCGCCCGTACCCACCCCGTGGTCGGCGCCGCCTTCACGGTGGGGGCGCTCACCCTGGCGGGGCTGCCACCGCTGTCGCTGTGGGCCGCCAAGGACGAGGTGCTGGCCGCCGCCCGCGCACACGGCTGGGGGCTGTACGCGGTGGGCCTGGCGGCGGCCGTCGTCTCGACCCTCTACAGCGTCAAAGCCCTCTGGTACGTCTGGCGGCCGCTGCCGCCCGACGCCGCCGACGGCTACGACACCGAACGGCCGGGCACCCGCCGCGTCACCCGGCTCATGAGGGCACCGCTGCCGGTGCTGGCGTGCGCCGCCGCCACACTGGGGGTGCTCGCGCTTCCCGGACCGGCCGACCGCCTGCGCACGCTGGTGGGCGATGCCGGAGGGCACTCCCCGCGGCCGTGGGAGGTCGCGCTGTCGGCGGGCGCCGCCCTGACCGCCGCGGCGTTCGCCTGGCGGCGGGGGCCGCGCCCGCTGCCCGCGATCGGCTGGGCGGCCGGGTGGCTGGGGCTGGAACGGGCCGCCCGTGCGCTGGTCGTCCGGCCCGTGACGGCGCTGGCCCGGCTCCTGGCGGGCATCGACGACCGCGTCATCGACGCGGCGGTGCGGCGGCTGGCCCTCGACGGCCTGTCCACCGCCCGGCTGGCGGCCCGGTTCGACGATCGCCGCGTGGACGGAGCGGTCCACGGCGTCGCGCGGGCGGGTCTGGCGGCGGCCCGGTTGTCGGCCCGCACCGACGACGGCGGCATCGACGCCCTGGTCGGCGCGGTCGCCGCCGGGGCGCGCCGGCTCGGCCGGTGGGCGCGCCGCCCGCAGACCGGGCTGCTGCACCAGTACTACGCCCAGGCCGTGATCGGCCTCGCGGTGCTGCTCCTTCTCGTGCTGCTGACGGGGTGACCGGGTGCTGAGCGTCATCGTCTTCCTGCCGCTGGCGGCGTGTGCCGCGCTGCTGCTCGTACGGCTGCGCGACCGTACGTACCTCCGGGTGTGGATCGCCGTCGCGGCCGCCGACCTGCTGCTCGTCGTCGTCGCGTGGCTCGGGTTCCGGACCGGCGGCGGACTGCAGTACGAGCAGCGGCTGCGCTGGATCCCCGGCGCCGGGGTGAGCTACCACGTCGGCGTGGACGGCCTGTCGCTGCCGCTGGTGGCGCTGACGTGTCTGCTCTTCCTCGCCGTGGCCGCCTACTCGCTGCGCGAGGAACGCCGGGTCCGCTCGTACGTGTGCCTGTTCCTGTTCCTGCAGACGGTCTGCCTGGGGCTGTTCGCCGCGCAGGACCTCATCCTGTTCTTCGTCTTCTTCGACCTGTCGATCGTCGGCATGTTCTTCGTCATCGCCGGCTGGGGCCACGGCGAGCGGGGACGGGCGGCGGCGCTGAAGTTCTTCCTCTACACGTTCGTCGGCTCGCTCGCCCTGCTGCTGGGCTTCATCGGGCTGTACCTGGCGGCCACGCCGCACACCTTCGACCTGGTCGAGCTGACGCGGGCCAACCCGCTGGCCGGGCAGGGCACGTACGCGGCCCTGGTGCTGCTCGCGGTCGGCGTCGGCCTGGCCGTCAAGACGCCTACGGTGCCCTTCCACACCTGGCTGCCGCCCGCGCACACCGAGGCCCCGGCCGCCGGGTCGGCCATCCTCGCCGGGATCCTGCTGAAGATGGGCACCTACGGCCTGGTGCGCATCGCGATGCCGCTGCTGCCGGGCAGCTGGCGTGACCACGCCCTGGTCTTCGTCGTCGTCGGCGCCGTCAGCGCCGTCTACGGAGCGCTGGTGGCCCTGGCCCAGACCGACTTCAAACGGATGATCGCCTACACCTCCGTCAACCACATGGGGTACGTCATCCTCGCGGCCGGCGCGGCGGGCGTGCTGGCCGGCACCGACGCGCAGGCCCGCGCCCTCGCCGTCACCGGTGCGGTCACCCAGATGGTGAGCCACGGCCTGATCACGGGCGCCCTCTTCCTGATCGCCGGCGTGCTGTACGACCGGGGCGCCACCTACGAGATGGCCGCCTACTCCGGTCTGGCCGGGCCGTCGCCGAGGCTGGCCGCCGCCACGGGCGTCGCGGCGTTCGCGAGCCTCGGCATTCCCGGCTTCTCCGGCTTCATCGCCGAGTTCCAGATCTTCACCGGCAGCCTGGCCTCCCAGGCGGTCGCCACCGCCGTGGCCCTGACCGGCATCGTCATCACCGCCGCGCTGTTCCTGCGCGCCCTGCGCGGCATGTTCCTGGGGTCCGTACGCCTGCCGCCGTCCGTCGGCGCGCACGGCTTCCGCGACCTGGCCGCCGCCGAGACGTGGTCCATCGTGCCGCTGCTGGCGCTCGCCCTGGTCATCGGCGTCGCGCCGCGCCTGCTGCTGGACGTGGTCGAGCCCGCCGGCCGGGTCCTGGTGGGGCTGGTCTCCCGGTGAAGGAGGACCTGCTCGCCCTCGCCCCCGAACTCGCGCTCCTCGCCGCGGCCGTCGCCGGGCTGCTCATCGGCTCCTGGCTGCCCCGCCGCCGCCAGTGGATCGTCGCGGCACTGGCCGCCGCGGCCTGCGTGACCGGCATCGGCGCGGCCGCCGGCGCTCCCGGGCGGGCGCGTACGGTGTTCTCGGGCACCTTCGCCGTCGACACGGCCACCGCGGCGGGGCGGCTGATCGTTCTCCTCGCCCTGCTGCTGGTCTGCGGCATGTCCGCGACCAGGATGCGCCGGGACAGGCGTGAGGCCGAGTACTACGTGCTGCTGCTCCTGACCGGCGCCGGCACCCTCGCCATGATCGGCGCCGCCGACCTGCTGATGCTCTTCGCCGGCTACCTGCTGGCCAGCGTCCCCGCCTACGCCCTCGCCGGCTTCGCCAAGGACGACGCCGGCACCGAGGCCGCACTGAAGTACTACCTGATGGGAGCGCTGCTGGGCACCGTCATGCTGGCCGGGGTGGCCGCGCTCTACGGCGCGGGCCACGCCACCCTGTACGCCGGCCTGCGTGCGGGGCTGCCCGCCGCCCCGCACGCCCTGGTCGCCGCCGGGCTTGTCGCGGTGCTGGCCGGGGTGCTGTTCAAGGCCGGCGCCGTACCGGCGCACTTCTGGGTGCCCGACGTCGCCGAGGGGGCCACCGCGCCGATCGCCGCCTACGTCACCACCCTGCCCAAGATCGGCGCGCTGATCGCCGCCCACCGGTTCCTGCACCAGGCCCTGCCTTCCGGCGTCGACTGGCCGCTGCTGATCGCCGTGCTCGCCGCCGCCTCCATGACGCTGGGCAATCTGGCGGCGTTCTTTCAGGCCTCCGTCACGCGCCTGCTGGCCTACTCCGCCATCAGCCAGGTCGGCTACCTGCTGATGGCCGTCGCCGTCGCCACCCGCAGCGAGCTGGCCCGGCCGGCCCTGCTGTTCTATCTGGCCGCCTACGCCCTGACCAACCTGGGCGCGTTCGCCGTGGTGGCCGAGCTCCCCCGTGCCCGCGTCATCGACGACTACCGCGGGCTCGCCCGCCGCCGTCCCGGCCTGGCGGCCGTCCTGGTCGTCTGCCTGCTCGGCCTGGTCGGCACCCCGCCCACCGGCGTCTTCCTCGGCAAGCTGGGGGTCTTCAGCGCCGCGATGGACGGTGGCTACGCCTGGCTCGCCGTGCTCGCCGTCGTCAACACCGTGGCCTCCCTCTTCTACTACCTGCGCTGGCTCACCCCGCTCTTCCGGCCCGCCCCCTCACCCGTCGCCGAGCCCCCTCATGCCGGCCGGCGCTCCTGGCCCGCCGTGGTCGCGTACGTCGCCGGCGCACTCTCGCTCGCCCTGGGCGTCGTGGGCGGAGCCGTACTGCCCTTCCTGCAAGAGGTCCCGAAAGGCCAACGGCTGTCGCTGACCTGCCCTGACGCGAAATTTCAGTAGCCGTCGTCCCCATCGTGCCCTTGAGCTTGCCGCGGGATCGTCCCGGTCTCGAACGCTGGAGGATGCTTGATCACGGTTTGGTGTCGCGCGACCGGATGATCTTGACGTGGGAGCACCTATGAGACGTTATTTAGAACACATGTTCCCGTCCCGGCGGGAGGCTCTCGTGTCCCCATCCCTGGTTCGCCGATTAGCCGCTTACTGCGGAACCGCCGGCCTGATCGCCGGCCTGCTCACCGTCACGACCCCCGCCGCCTCGGCGGCCGGCACCACCACCGACCTCGGGGTCACCGACTCCTACACCGCCGACCTGGCCGTCGGCGGCGGCCGGGTGTTCGTCCCCGTCGGCGACCGCATCATCGTGGCCGGCACTGACGGAAACCTCACCGGCGGCGTCGTCACCGGCCTGCCCGGCGTCCAAGAGCTGGCCGTGAACGCGGACGGCACCCGCCTGTACGCGGCTCTCACCGGCTCGAACGAGGTCGCCGAGATCGACACCGCGAGCCTCGCCGTCACCCGCCGGATCGACCTGTCGGCCCACCCGTGCCCGTCCACCCTGGCGTTGCTGGGCGAGCGGTTGTGGGTGGGGCACGGATGCGACAACGGCCCCGGCGGCGTCGTCGGCCTGGATCTCAGCGTGAGCGCCCCGGCGCCCGTGGCGGTTGGGGGCGAGCACCTGCGGCCTCCCGTGCTCGCGGCCGCCGGCGACACGCTCGTGGTCGGCCAGACCGCCCTGCACCACGCCGACATGCTGGTCTACGACCTCGGCGACGGCGCCCCCACGCTGCGCGGCACGATCGATGGCGCGAAGTGGCGCATCGACTCCCTGCGCGACCTCACCCTGAGCTCCGACGGCGGCACCCTGTTCAGCGCGGCAGACACTCCCGGTCACTTCACCAGGTACGACACCGGGACCCTGGCGGCGACCGGCACCTATGGCGACGGCTGGGACGGGTACCCGTCCGCCGTGGCGCTCGGGTCGGACGGCGCGTACGTCGCGGCCGGACGCCAGTGGGGCGGCACCGACCTCACCCTCTACGACGCCGCGACGGGCGCGGAGCTTTTCGCGGCCGACCAGCCGGACGCCGAACTGCTCCCGGACGGCGTCGCGTTCTCCGGCACGGACGTCTTCGCGCTGCTGCGCAGTTCCACGGACCGGCTGCTGCTGTGGCGGGTGACGGGCGTCGCGCTACCGGCCACCAAGCTCACGATGACGGGCCCCGCGGACGCGTACGCAGGCTCGCCGATCACCGTCGAGGGGCGGCTCACCCGCGCCGACGGCGAGGCGCTCGGGCTCAAGCCACTCACGGTGATCCAGTACCTGCCTGGCTGGACGAAAGTGCCGATCATCGGCGTGACGACGCGGCAGGACGGCACGTTCACCTTCCAGGACACGCCCGTCTTCGAACTGCCGCCGTACATCGGCGAGGTGATCTACTGGGTGTTCTGGGACGGCGACGACAGCCACCGCCGCAGCAGCGCCTCCGTCACCGTGACGGTCAAGCGCGAAGCCGCGCTCACCCTGACAGGGCCGCAGTCCGGCGTCGCCGGCACGGCCGTGGCACTGAGCGGCGTCCTGACCTCGGGCGGCAGGCCGCCCTCTCCGGGCTCCACGCTCACCGTGCAGCGCACCCTGTACATCAAGGGCACCAGCGGTAGGACAGTGAAGCTCCCGCCGGTGAGGGTGAACGCCGACGGCACGTACACGTTCACCGACACGCCCGTCATCGCCGGCAGGTACAGCTACCTCGCGAGCTATGCGGGGGACGGCGGGACCGGACCGGCCCAGGCCACCCATCAGATCATCGTCCAGTGACCCGATGACCGGTGCCCGGCCGCAGGGCCGGGCACCTCGGCAGGGATCCGGTGGAGACGCCGGCCACGTCACCCCGGACGGCCGGGTGTCACGCACCGGCGTGCCCACCCGGATCGTCACGATCGAGCCGCCGCGCCCGTTGTGAGTCAGGTGGCGGGGTGGAAGGGCAGGCCGATGTTCTCGCCCTGCATGAGCCGGTCGATCGACTCCTGCATCACCTTGCTGTCGTTGAGGTGCGGGAACGGCTCACCCTCCGGGACATCCACGCCCAGGAACGCGCACAGCGGCTCCCAGCCCTCGCGCACGTCGAACACCAGCAGCCGCTCGGGCGGCACGCTCGCCTTCACCGTGGCGACGTGCCGCTCGAACGCCAGCAGGCTGTCCTTCTCGTCGAGCGGCACGCCGAAGGGCTTGTCGCTGCCGAGCCCTTCCCTGATCATGCGCTCGAGCAGCGGGCGGGTGGTGTTCATGTTCTCCACCAGCCCGGTCATCTCGGGCGCCAGGTTCTCGCTCTGCAGGCGGGCCGGGCCGTTGGCGATGAGCGTCTGCATGCTCGCGATCCAGGTGTGCGGGTCGCGTACGGTGAGAACCACCTTGGCCTGCGGGTATGCCTGCGCCAGCTCGCGCCAGAAGAACGCGGCCGGCCAGTCGACCGAGGAGCGGAAGCCCTCTAAGACGTGTTCCCAGTCGGGCACCACGGCCGGGTCGGCCAGGGGCGCCCAGCGCCGGGCGCGGTCGGGGTCGGACCCCACGTCGAACATGTGATGGCAGGGCCCGAACCCCAGCCTCTCCAGCGCCGCCTTCATCGAGCTCGTGCCGGTGCGCGGGAAGCCCGCGCCGATCACAGTCAGCATGGTCGTTCCTCCATGGGGGATGTCGGTCGCACACGATCATGGTGGTGTGATCCTGGTCACGGCAATGCCTTGAGGAGAAGTCAGCTCGCGGGCAGCTCCACGGTGAGCGTCAGGCCGCCCTCCTCGGCCTCGCTGTAGTCCCGGGGAAATTTCCATCGGACTTGCCTGACCTGCAGCGATGGGCAGGGCCGCCACCAAGGGCTTGTCAGTGGCCTGTGCGACCGTGTGCCGCATGGGTGAGCTGGTCGAGCGGGTGGATGAACAGGACCGCGTGCTGGAAGTCGTGGAGCGCGCGGAGGCGGTGCGCCGGCGGTGGATGCATCGGATCGCGACGACGATCTGCCGCGATCCGACGGGGCGGATCCTCGTGCTGCGCCGAGCCGAGGGGCATGTCCGCTTTCCCGGCCACTATGACGTGATGGTCGGCGGTGCCGTGGGCGTAGGCGAATCCTATGAGGACGCGGCGGCCCGCGAACTGGTCGAGGAGCTGGGCACCGGCGTCCCGGTCCGCTTCCTGTTCAAGTTCCTGTGCCGGGACGGGATCGGCCCTGTCTGGTTCGGGGTGCACGAGGCTCTGATCACCGAGCCGTTGACTCCGGACCCGTCCGAGATCGCCTGGCATGCCTGGCTCACCGAGCTCGACCTGCGGGAGGTGGTCGAGCGAGGGCCCTTCGTCCCAGGCGGGCGAGAAGCCCTGCGCCGCTGCCTCGGCCGCCCACCTCGGTGACGAACAGCCCCTCCCCAGCTGATGCTTTCTTGCCCCGTAGATGATCCGTCACAGGGTGCCGGGGAAGCCCGGGAGCACGAGGTGGAAGAAGCCTTGGGCAGTGTAGGTGGCGAGTTTTCTGGCCTGGCCGGTCTCGACGTTCACCGCGTAGGCCGTGAAGGGAACGTACGGCGGGTCGAGGCTCGGTGCGGGCGCGTCATCGTCGCGCTCATGGCAGACCAGGGGCTTGGCCAGGGCCGGCTCGCAGCATGACGATCCGGACAACCGTGGAATCCTCGGTGGAATACGGCCGATCCGGCGGCTCGGCTCTCGGCAGCTCGGTCACCCTGGCCAGGCGCCGGCGCCAGGAGATGTACTGGTTGACCAGGGCCTTGCGGGCGTACGCCTGCGGATTGGCGACGTCCGCCAGCTTGGGCCAGCGGCGCAGCACCTTCAGCAGCACACTCTGCAGCAGGTCCTCGGCCAGGTGGGCGTCCCCCGTGAGCAGGTAGGCCGTCCGCATCAGCGACTGCTGATGAGCGGCCATGAACTCGCGGAAGCTGTCATTGGGGTCCAAGATGACTCCTCTCGCCCGTACCGACGCCCGTGATCGGCAGATGGTTGGGTCACTCCCCTTCTTGGATTGACATTGCTAGCTATTTCAGTCATGTTTGAAATAACTAGCAACCAAGCGTGGAGCAACCCATGGAACACGTGACCTTCAACAGCCTCGGCACCCGCTGCGCGGGCGACCTCTACCTGCCCGAGACGAGCGACCCCGTCCCCGGGCTCGTGCTCGGCCACAGCGGGGTGATGGTCAAGGAGGCGCTGGCGTTCTTCGCGCCGTACTTCGTGAAGGCCGGCTTCGCCGTGCTGGCCATCGACTACCGGACGGTCGGCTCCAGCGAGGGCGAGCCGCGCGGCCTGGACTACCCGGAGCGCCAGGTCGAGGACTTCCGCAGCGCCGTGTCCTACCTGCAGACCCGTCCCGAAGTGCAGCCGGATCGGATCGGGGTGTGGGGGGTGAGCATCGGCGGCTCGGTCGCCACCCAGGCCGCCGTGCTCGATCGGCGCATCAAGTGCGTCGTCGTGCAGAGCCCCAGCGTGTGGAACGGATGGCGGTACATGGAACGCCTCCTCGGCCGTGCCGGCGTCCAAGCGCTGCGCGACCAGCTGCAGCAGGACTGGCAGCGGCGCTACGAAGGCGGGCAGAGCGCGCGCGTGCCGCACCTGACGCTGGAGGGCGACAGCGTGAAGGACACCCCGGACATGTCGACGCGCCTGTTCCCCACCTACCGCAACGAGAAGGCCCTCGACTCGGCCGAGCACCTGCTCACCTTCGCGCCGGAGAACCTCATCCACCGGCTCGCGCCGACGCCGCTGCTGATGATCGCGAACGGCGGCTGGGACCCGTACCACATGCTGGAGGAGGCGCAGAGCGCCTTCGCCAGGGCGGGCGAGCCCAAGCGGCTCGCGGTCCTGCCGTACGACGTGCTCGGCCTCTACACCGGCCCCGGCCTGGAGGAGGCGATGGCGCTCGCGATCGACTGGTTCGACCTCTACCTGCGCAGGACCCGGCTCGCGGACATCACCCCGACACCCACGTACGAGTCGGTGGCCGCCATGACACAGTGAACCGGCACACGATCAACAACGGAGGACGCGACGATGAGCACTGAGGAAACGCAGGACCGGCAGCTCCGCTGGGTGGAGCGGGTGGCCGCCTTCTGCGTCGAGGAGTGGGGGCTGCCGCCCATCACCGGACGCATCCTCGGCTGGCTCATGATCTGCGACCCGGCCGAGCAGTCCGCCGGCCAGATCGCGGACGTCATCCAGGCCAGCCGGGCCTCGCTCACCTCGAACATGCGCTTCCTCACCGCCATCGGCCTGGTCAAGAAGGTGAGAAGGCCCGGCGATCGCGTCTCCTACTACCGCATCGAGGACGACGCCTGGCAGAAGGTCATCCAGCGCAAGCTCGACAGCCTGAGCGCGTTCGGCGAGATCGCCGACGAAGGGCTCGACATCGTGGGCGGCGACGGGCACCGCACCGAGCGCATCAAGGCCGCCCACGACTCCCTGACGTGGCTGCAGAACCTCGCGGCCCGTCATCCGCTACGCCGTTAAGGAATCCCCATGCAACGCTGGCAACCCAAGCTCGGGCTGATCCAGGAAACACTGCTGCTCACCCTCCACGCCCGAGCCCTGGACGCCGGGCAGCCCAGCCCGATCCTCGGCGACACGCTCTCCGCCGACCTGGCCGGCACCATCGACTACGACTTCGGCAAGCTGAAGGTCAAGCCCAACCTCGTCCTCACCACGGCGCTGCGCGCCAAGAAGCTCGACGAGGTCGTACGCGCCTACACCGCCGCTCACCCCGGATGCGTGGTGCTCGACCTGGGCTGCGGCCTGGACACCAGGATGTTCCGCTGTGCTCCCCCGCCCGGCGTCGACTGGTACGACATCGACTTCCCCGAAGTGGTGCACCTGCGGGCCGCATGTCTGCCCGGCCGTTCCCACCTGGTCGGAGCCGACCTCACCAGCTCCGACTGGCTCACCGCCATCCCCGGCGACCGGCCGGCGATGATCGTCGCCGAGGGGCTGCTGCCCTTCATGCCCGGCGACACCTTCCAGGCGATGACCCGCGCGCTGACCGCCCATTTCCCTTCGGGCGAGCTCGCGCTCAACGGCTACACCCGCTTCGCGGCCTGGGCCATGAAGTACCACCCGACCATCAAGGCACTCGGCATCAAAGCCGCCCAGGGCTTCGACGACCCGCACGAACCGGAGTCCTGGGGCGCCGGCCTCAAGCTGGTCGAGGAGCAGATCCTCACCCGCGCACCGGAGGTGGCCCGGTTCCCGCAACCCCTGCGCGCGCTGACCCGTCTCACCGCCCGCAGCACGGCCTTGTCCCGGCAAGGGGCCCGAATCCTCCGCTACCGATTCTGAGCCGTGCCGCCGAGGGTGCGCTTCTGCGGGTGGAGCGTCTCGCCGCGGGCGAGCATGTCGACGAACTGGGCGATACGGCGGGCCCGGGTCTCGGCGCGTTTGGCGTTCGTGATCCGGTAGAGGACCGCGTAGCGGTTCTGGGAGGTGAGGATGTCGAACATCGCCTGCGCCTGGGGGTTCGCGGCCAACGCGGCGGCCAGGTCGGCCGGCACCTCGATGCCGGCCTGTCCCGCGTAGGCCGCGTCCCAGCGGCCGTCGGCCTTGGCGCGTTCGACCTCGGTCATTCCGGCCGGATGCATCCGGCCCTCGCTGATCAGCCGGGTGACGAGGGAGACGTTCCGCGCCGACCAGGCGCTCTGCCTTCCGCGAGGGGTGAAGCGCCGGCAGAAGGTGAGCTCGTCCCGCCGTCGTAGCTGACCGTCGATCCAGCCGTGGCACAGGGCCTCGTCGAGCGCCTGGTCATAGGTCAGGCTGGTGGGCCGGGTCGTGTTCTGCTTGGCGAGGACCAGCCACACCCCTGCCGAGCTGGCGTGGTGCGTGCTGAGCCACTCCCGCCAGGCTCGGGCGTCGGTAACGGTCAGTTCCGGTAGTTCGTCGCTCATCGTCATGCGCCCCTGGTGATCATCTCGTCTTGCCGCCGGTATGTTCCGCCGGTGACGTTACGGTATGACCCGGTTGCCACCAACGGGACGGCGATGACGCACGATCAGCGGAACTCAGCGCGGCAAGGCGCCCACGCGCTTGACCGTACGGATCACCGGCGCGGTCTCCAGCTCACGCACGCCGTGCAGCGGCGCCACCCGTTCGGTGAGGTAGCGGTAGAGGTCGGGCGTGTCACGGCAGGTCACCCCGGCCATGAGGTTGGTGGGGCCGGTGGTGGCCGCCACCACGTCGGCCTCGGGGTGGGCGGCCATGGCTTCGCCGACCGCGACCAGGGCCGACGGCTCGACCTTCATCCACAGCCAGGCCTCGGCGTGGTAGCCCAGGGCCTGCGGGGAGATCTCGACGTCGAACCTGAGCATGTCGCCGGCTCGCAGTTCGCCGAGGCGACGCCGTACGGTCGTGGGCGACCACCCGCTGGCCGCCGCCAGCTCGCCGATCCCGGCCCGCCCGTCCTGGGCCAGCACGCGCACCAGGGCGTGGTCCTGGGCGCTCAGCGCCACCTCCTCGTCCGGCAGCGCGGGCCGCATCCGCTCGGCCTGCTCGTCCGTGAGCACCGCGACCCGGCTGCGCCATCCGGCGAACAGGTGCAGGGTCGCGTGCGCGGACATGGCCACGATGCGCGGGGTCCGCGGCAGTTTCTTCAGCAGCAGGGCGTCGCCGTCCTGGTCGTCGCCCGCCTGGACGCCGCAGGCGATCTCGGTGCCGCCGGACAGCAGGCGGACCCAGGAGGTGTCGTCGCGCCGGGCGATGGCCTCGGCCACCCGGCCCGCCGCGTCGGGCGTGCACACCAGGCGCACCGACCACGAGGTACGGCCGAGGCGCCCGCCGTTGAGCCAGCCGGCCACGCGCAGGACGCCGTGCGCACGCAACCTCCGGTAGCGGCGGGCGACGGTGTGCTCGGAGACGTCGAGCGCGTCGGCGATCGTACGGAAGGAGGCGCGGCCGTCGATCTGGAGCGCGTGCACGAGAGCGTGGTCCAGTGCGTCCAGAGCGCTAGTTATCGCCATGCTTCACCAGTAAACGCGATTTATCGCCACAAGGTGGCGCGTGAAGTGCGTGACCGCCGCGGCGAAGGGATTCTTTGCCGCATGAGCACTTACCTGGTCTTCGGCGCGACCGGCAACGTCGGCAGAAGGGTGGCCGAGCGGCTGGCCTGGAGCGGCACCGCCGTACGAGCCACGAGCCGCACCCCAGAGGCCGCGAAGCTGCCCCAGGGCGTCGAGGTGATCACTCCCGCCCTGGACGCGCCCGGCGCTCTCGACGGCGTCGACGCCGCGTTCCTCATGTGGCCCTTCCACTCGGCCGAGCCCGCCCGCCCCATCGTCGAGGCGCTCCAGCGCCGCGTCCGCCGCGTCGTCTTCATGACCGGCGGCGGCGTACTGCCCGGAGTCGAGCCCGAGAAGCAGCCCAGCCCGGTCGCCCGCTGGCACGCCACCGTGGAGCAGCTGATCGAGCGGTCCGGCATGGAGTGGACGGTGCTGAGCCCGAGCACCTTCATGGCCAACGCCCTGTGGTGGAGCGCGCAGATCAGGGCGGGCGACCGCGTCCGCGGGGCCTTCGGCTCGCTGGCGACGACGCCGATCCACGAGGACGACATCGCGGCGGTGGCCGTACACGCGCTGACCGAAACCGGGCACGAAGGACACCGCCACACCCTCACCGGCCCCGAGGCACTGACCCAGGCCGAGCAGGTACGGCTGATCGGCGAGGCCATCGGCCGCCCGCTGCGCTGGCAGGAGCTCACGCCGGAGCAGGAGCGCGCCCGGCTGCAGGCCGATCCCGGCTTCCCCGACGACTTCGTCGACGAGTTGCTCGACGGCTACGCCAAGATGGCCGCCGCCCCGCCTCCGGAGGTCACCTCCACGGTGCCCGACATCACGGGGGCGCCCGCCACGAGACTGTCGGCGTGGGCCGCCGAGCACGCCGCCGACTTCGGCGGTGACCCGCGATGAAGGTGATCGTGGCCGGCGCCGGCCTCGGCGGGCTGGCCCTCGCCAACGGACTGCGCGGAGCCGGCATCGACGTGGCCGTCCACGAGCGCGACCGGTCGCCGCTCGTCCGCCGCCAGGGCTACCGCCTGCACCTCAGCGACGTCGGCATCGACGCGCTGACCAGCGTGCTGACACCGGAACGGCGCGCGGCCCTCCTCGCCACCGCCCACACGCCCGCCCCCCGCTTCGTCCGCTTCGATCCCACCCTCAAGGAGTCCGACGTCGTCGAACACGGCGGACGCCACCTGTCGGTCGACCGGCGCACGCTCCGCGACGCCCTGCTGGCCGACGTGGCGGAGACGATCACGTACGGCAGCCGGCTGACCGGCTTCCAGCTCGCGGCCGACCACGTGACGGCGCGCTTCGACGACGGCACCACGGTCGCAGGTGACGTCCTGGTCGGCGCCGACGGCATCAACTCGGCGGTCCGCCGCCAGTACCTGCCGCACGCCCGCATCGCCGGCACCGGCCTCGTCCAGCTCTACGGCAAGATCCCCGTCCGGCTGGCCGAGGGCATGGACAACGTGTTCACCGCGATCACCGGTCCGGGCCACCGCACGGTGGGCGTCGGGCGCACCCGCGACTACGCCACCTGCTCCTTCGGCGCCCGCGTCGAAGACCTCCCATCCGGCCTGGACGTGATGACGCAGGATCAGCTCAGGTCCCTCGTCATGGACATGACGGACGGCTGGCACCCCCTCGTCCGGCGGATGATCGGCGAGTGGCACGAGGTCTTCCCGCTGGAGCTGCGCACCAGCGTCCCGGTCCCGCCCTGGCGGACCACCCGCGTCACGCTGCTCGGCGACGCCGCCCACGCCATGAGCCCGGCGGCCGGGGCCGGGGCCAACCTCGCCCTGCGCGACGCGGCGGCGCTCAGCGCGGCACTCGCCCGCGGCGGGCCGCTCATCCCGGCGCTGGGCTCGTACGAGCAGGAGATGATCGACGCCGGGTTCGCCGCGGTCCGCGTCTCCGCCGCCAACGGCGCCCGCTTCCTCGGCCAGGACCCCCTGCCCTCCGGGTAGGGCATCCCGGAGCTGCGCCGCCCCGGCATCGGGTGCCAGCGTCACAGCGTCCGGTTGATCACCTCCCGGACCGTCCGCACCCTGGCGATCCATCAGGACCTAGACAACAGACGAACACCACGGAGAACTTTGATCGATGACCCCGCCACCGGGGTGAATCCCCACGTTGTCCGGTGACGCCGCCATCGTGGTCCTCTTGCCGGCAGCCGCCTACGAGGCGAACCTCGTCCAGAACCGCTGAGAGAAGGGCCAGGCTCATGGAGTCACGGACCTACCTGCACGACCTGCTGGTCTCGACCCTCTTCACCGAGGGGCTGGATGCCGACACGGACCTGTGGGCGCTGGGCTTCAGCGCCATGTGGATCAAGGGCGTGGGCCTCGACGCCCTCGCCGCGGCCTTCGACCTGGACCTCGCCACCCGGGCACCGTGCCACCTGAGCGAGATCCTCGACCGCAACATCGACGACGGGTCCACCTGGGTGGCCGAGGTCGGCGGCTGGATCGGCGTCGTGCCGGCGCACGCCGACAGCGAGCGCGTACGCGCCGTCACCGAAGGCGGCGGCGAGGCCATCGGCCTTCTCATGTACGGCAGCCACGCCTCCTTCGACTACGCCCGCGACGGGCGCATGGTCGTCTCCTTCGACCCCACCTGGCCGGAGCGGCGGTCCGGCAGCGACCCGCACGCGCTCGACCGCCTGATGGACGGGCTGCGCTTCCAGATCTCCGACGACGACGTCCTCGACGACCGCGTGGAGGAGATGGAGAGCATCAGCTCGGCCCTGACGCTGGTCGGACGCATCACGGGGACCGGGATCGCCGCCGACTGGTTCCTCGCGCCGCACTCACGCGTCAGACCCGTCCCTTGACGGCGACGATGTCGAGGATCGCGCGCAGGGCGCTGCGGACGGCGGGGATCTGCTCGGCCTCGCGGTGGTGCAGGACGTACAGGGCTCTGGGCCGTACGTCCAGTACGGGCCGCACGGCGACGCGCGGGTCGCGGGCGGCGTCCAGGGCCAGCTGGGGCAGCAGCCCGACGGCCAGGCCGCGGGCGATGAGCGCCTGGGTCAGGACGTAGTCGTCGGTGCCGTGGCGGATGTCGGGGGTGAAGCCGGCCAGCTCGCAGGTCTGGAGCAGGTGGGCCGTGCAGCGTTCGCAGCCGCCGATCCAGGTGTCGTCCGCGAGCTCGCGCAGGTCCAGCGGCGTATCCTCCGGGCCGGCGCAGGGGTGGGTGAGGGGCAGAACCAGCCGGAGCGGGTCCTGCCCGGCCGGGATCCGGGTCAGCTCGCCGCTGCCGGGCGGTGTCTGGCCGGCGTGGGTGAAGGTGACGGCCAGGTCCACCTCGCCGGCGTCGAGCTGGGCGATGGCCTGCGGGGGCTCGGCCGCGCGCAGGCGTACGTCGAGGCCGGGGTGGCGTTCGGCGAGCAGGCTCATCGCGGCGGGGATGAGGGTGGCGCCCGCGGAGGGGAAGGCGGCCAGCCGTACGGTTCCGGCGCGGAGCTGGACCATCGCCTCCAGGTCGGCGGTCGCGGCCTGGATGCGGGTGGCGATGGCGTCGGCGTGCCGCAGCAGGGCCCGCCCCGCCTCGGTGAGCTGGACGCCGCGCGGCCGCCGCAGCACCAGGGGCGCGCCCGCCTGACGTTCCAGGTGGCGCAGGTGCTGGCTGACGGCCGGCTGCGTCCAGCCGAGGACACGGGCGGCGCCCGCGATCGACCCGGTACGGGCGATCTCCCGGAAGATCAGCATCCGCTGCACGTCCATGCCATAAGTATGGCTTGGGTGTCAGCCAACAAGTACAGGGCTACCTACGAGCAGCCTCGTCCGGCACGATCGGACCCATGATGCGAACGATCGGCCTGCTGGGCGGCATGAGCTGGGAATCCTCCGCCGAGTACTACCGGCTCCTCAACGAGGAGACCCGCGAACGCCTGGGCGGCCACCACTGCGCCAAGAGCATCCTGCTGACCGTCGACTTCGCCGAGATCGAGGCGATGCAGCGCGAAGGCCGATGGGACGACGCCGCGCACGTCCTCGCCGAGGCGGCCACCAGCTTGGAGCGGGCGGGCGCCGACATGGTGCTGCTGTGCACGAACACCATGCACCGGGTGGCCGGCGCGATCGAAGCGGCCGTCGACGTGCCGTTCGTGCACCTCGTCGACGCCACCGCGCGCCGCGTCGCCGATGCGGGGATCACCACGGTGGGCCTGCTGGCCACCCGTTTCACCATGGAGATGGACTTCTACCGCGACCGCATGCGTCACCACGGCGTGGAGGTCATGGTGCCGGACGAGCCCGATCGCACGGTCGTCCACGACGTCATCTACCAGGAGCTGACCCAGGGCCGCGTCGAGGACTCCTCCCGCGAGGAGTACCGGCGCATCATCGCCGGCCTCGCCCGGCGCGGCGCGCAGGGGGTGATCCTCGGCTGCACCGAGATCACCCTGCTGGTCGGTCCGGCCGACAGCCCGGTCCCGGTAATCGACTCCACCCGCATCCACGTCGAGACGGCCGTCGAACTGGCGCTCGGCGGGCCGGCCTGACCCTCTGGGGGCCCGGCCGTCCCACCGCGCCGGCATCCGCTCGTGCACCGCGGCGACCCGAGCGGTACGACCGTCCAGAGTTGACGGGTCAGGCCCGTTGCGGCGCGGGCCACTGCCTACGAGGCGGCTAGGCGATCATCCTCTCGGCGGTCGTGTCCGGCGTGGGAGCCAGGCGGTGCCTGCGCGTCGGCATGCCGTACGTCGGGTGCGACGTGGCCCACAGCGCCATCCCGAGAATGCCCGCCTTGATCCGTGCGGGCTGCCGGCCGCCCAGGTAGGTCGGCTTCGCCCGTCCTTCGTCGTCGACCAGCTGCAAGATCGCGTCCCGCCGCCCGAGGCTGATGTGGTTGTAGGCGTAGACCAGTTTGGTGGTCGCGACCGTGCGCCCGGTCAGGCGTCCCACGATCGCCTCGATGGCCTGCCGGCCGGTGTAGCCGGCCGACGCGCAGGACATCGGCAGCGGCCGGCCGTTGTCGCCCATGGCGTGGGCGCTGTCACCGACGGCGTAGACGTCCGGGTGCGAGACCGACCGCATGGTCCGGTCGACGATGATCTGGCCGTTCTCGGTCACCTCCAGCCCGCCGGCGGCGGCGATGGGGCTGACCGCGAACCCGGCCGTCCACACGGTCGCGTCGGACGCGAGGGCGGTCCCGTCGGCGCACAGCGCCCGCGTCGCCTCGACGGCGTCCACGCTGGTGTGCTCCAGGACGGTGATCCCCAGCCGGCCGCAGGCCCGGCGCAGGTGGCCGCGGGCTCCGGCGGAGAGCCGGGCGCCCAGCTCGCCGCGCGCGACGAGCGCCACCGACAGGCCGGGCCGGGATTCGGCGATCTCCGTGGCGGCCTCGATGCCGGTCAACCCGTCGCCGACGACCAGCACTCTCGCGCCCTGGCCCAGGCCGTCCAGTCGCTCCCGCAGGCGCAGCGCCGCGGGCCTGGCGGAGACGTCGAAGGCGTGCTCGGCCGCTCCGGGGACCACGTGGCCGGCGCCGTGGCTGCCGAGCGCGTAGACGAGCGTGTCGTAGCCGAGCGTGTCATGGCCGAGCGTGTCGTGGCCGAGTTCGTCACCGCCGCTGACGGTGACGACTCGCCGCTCGGGGTCGACGGCGGTGACCCGGGCCAGGCGCAGCCGTATCCCCGTGCCCGCGAAGACGTCGGCCAGCGGCGGAGCCTCGATGTCCCGGCCGGCCGCGAGCTGGTGCAGCCGCATGCGCTGGACGAAGTCCGGCACGGCGTTGACCACGGTGATCACGGTGTCCTTCGCTGACAGCCGGCGGGCCAGGTTCCCGGCCACGTACGCCCCGGCATAGCCGGCGCCGAGGACCACGATGCGGTGTTTCATGCGTCTTCCTGAGGGAGGGGGCCCTGAGCCTCCGCCGAGAGGTCCTGCCAGTCGGCCCAGGTCTTGAGCCGGTCGGCGTACACCTGCTGGAGCATGGGGTAGAAGCCCTGCCCGAAGAGCACCCGCAGGGGCGGGTTGTCGGAGTCGACGAGCTTGAGCAGCGCCTGCGCCGCGGCGGCCGGATCGCCCGCGGGCTGCTTCCCCGCGAAGGCGGCGATGCGCCGGCGAAGGCCGTCGTAGATCGGGTCGGGCTCGGCCACGTGGCCGTTGTCCAGCGGGTTGGGGTTCTTGCCGGCGCGGGTGGCGTAGCCGCCGGGCTCGACCAAGGTCACCTTGATCCCGAAGTCGGCCACCTCCTGGGCGAGGGCTTCGTTCAGTGCTTCGAGGGCCCACCTGGACGCGCTGTAGGCGCCGCTGAGCGGCATCGCTATGAGCCCGGCCGCCGAGGACAGCTGGATGATGTGCCCCGAGCCCTGCTCACGCAGGTAGGGCAGCGCGGCCTGGATCACCCACAGCGCGCCGAACAGGTTGGTCTCCAGCTGGTCGCGCAACTGCTGCCCGGTCAACTCCTCGACCGCGCCGACCTGGGCGTAGCCGGCGTTGTTCACGACGACGTCGAGACGGCCGAAGTGCTCCCTGGCCCGCTTCACGCTCTCGCGGACGGCGGCCTCGTCGGTCACGTCCATCTCCAGCGCCAGCACCGCCTCGCCGTGGGCGGCGACCAGGTCGTCGAGGCTCGCGGCGGTCCGCGCGGTCGCGGCCACCCTGTCGCCACGCGACAGGGCGGCCTCGACGAAGGCGCGGCCCAGGCCGCGCGACGAACCGGTGACGAACCAGACCTTGCTCATCTTGGTGCTCCGTTCTCTCTGCGGTAGCGGTCGACCATGCGGCGTCGGCGCCGCGAGTTTTGTGACAGCACCAGCCATGTGATGTGTGTCACCGCGCACAGGTGTCACACGGCGGCGCGTGCCGACGCCTTGTGCATGGAGCAGGATGTGCGGGTGAACAGGCAGGAGCGAGCCATGAACGAGCCCAACGGAACGACCGAGCCGATCGCCGACGATGGCCGGACGGACCCGGCGACCGAGAGCTTCCTCGCCCACCGCAGCCTGCTGTTCACCGTGGCGTACGAGATGCTCGGCTCGGCCGCCGACGCCGAGGACGCCCTGCAGGAGACGTGGCTGCGGTGGGTCAAGGTCGACCTTGAGCAGGTGTCCGACCAGCGCGCCTACCTGGTGCGGATCGTCACCCGGCGCGCACTGGACCGGCTGCGCAGCATGAAGCGCCGCAAGGAGGAGTACGTCGGCCAGTGGCTGCCCGAGCCGCTGCTCACCACGCCCGACGTGGCCGAGGACGTCGAGCTCGCCGAGAGCGTGTCGATGGCGCTGATGCTCGTCCTGGAGACGCTGTCGCCGACCGAGCGCGCCGTGTTCGTGCTGCGCGAGGTCTTCGACGTCGGCTACGACGAGATCGCGGCCGCCGTCGGCAAGACCCCGGCGACCGTACGCCAGATCGCGCATCGGGCCCGCCGGCACGTCGACGCCCGGCGGCCCCGCGAGACGGTCTCGCCGGGCCAGGCCCGGGCGGCTGTGGCGTCGTTCCAGCGCGCGCTCGACAGCAGGGACCTGCAGGGCCTGCTCGACGTGCTCGCCCCCGAGGTCGTCCTGGTGAGCGACGGCGGCGGCGTCAAGCAGGCCGTGCCCCGGCCGGTCATCGGCGCCGACAAGGTGGCCCGCATGATCATCGGCGGCCTCGGCAAGACCCGGATCGCGCTCACCAGCGAGCCCACCGTGGTCAACGGCAACCCGGCGCTCCTCCTCCGCGTGGACGGCGAGATCGACGGCGTCATAGCGGCCCGGGTCGAGGACGCCCGCATCACCGGCCTCTACTACGTACGCAACCCACGCAAGCTGACCCGCATCGCCTCCGAGACGCCCCTCACCTTGAGGTAGTCACGGCCGGACCACCATCGACCCGGCCGGCCGTGCGCTCGTCCCTGCACGACGTCCCTCACACCGACGCCCCGCAGGTCATCGTGACCTCCGCGCGCCGGCGCGGCGGTCGCCCACGGTGTCGTGCTGTGCCTGGCCACCGGCCTGCGCGCGAGCCGTCCCGCCACCACGCTCCCGAGGGAGCCACAAGCAGAACAACTACCGGGAGGTCATTCATGACAGGCAACGTCGCCGACCTGGAAGTGCCCGTCGGGCGGAGCTGCCCGTTCGCTCCGCCCGCTGCCTACGAGCGACTGCGCGAGCAGGCCCCGATCAACAAGGTCCGCCTGGCCGGCGGCGGCGAGGCGTGGTGGGTCTCCGGGTACGAGGAGGCCCGGGCCGTCCTCGCCGACGGCCGCTTCTCCTCGGACAAGCGCAAGGACGGCTTCCCGCTCTACACCCTCGACGCGGCCACCCTGCGGGAGCTGCGCAGCCAGCCGCCGCTGATGCTCGGCATGGACGGCGCCGAACACTCGGCCGCCCGCCGCCGGGTGATCGGCGAGTTCACCGTGAAGCGGCTGGCCGCGCTGCGCCCACGCATTCAGGACATCGTCGACCACTTCATCGACGACCTGCTCGCCGCCGACCGGCGTCCGGCCGACCTGGTGCAGGCGCTGTCCCTGCCGGTGCCGTCCCTGGTGATCTGCGAACTGCTCGGCGTCCCGTACGCCGACCACGACTTCTTCCAGAGCCGTACCGCCATGATGGTGAGCCGCACCTCGGCGGAAGGCCGCCGGCAAGCCTTCGCCGAACTGCGCGCCTACCTCGACGACCTGGTCACCCGCAAGGAGTCCGAACCCGGCGACGACCTGTTCGGCCGGCAGATCGCCCGGCAACGCCAGGAGGGCGCCCCCGACCACGCGGGCCTGGTGAGCCTGGCCTTCCTGCTGCTGACCGCCGGACACGAGACGACGGCGAACATGATCTCGCTCGGCGTGGTCGGGCTGCTCACCCATCCGGAGCAGCTGGCCGTGATCAAGGCCGACCCGGGCAGGACGCCCGTCGCCGTGGAGGAGCTGCTGCGCTACTTCACCATCGCCGACGGAGTGACCTCCCGGCTGGCCACCGAAGACGTGGAGATCGGAGGGGTGAGGATCCGGGCAGGCGAGGGCGTCATCGTCTCGATGCTGTCGGCCAACTGGGATCCGGCGGCGTTCCAGGACCCGGGCGAGCTGGACGTCGAGCGCGGGGCCCGCCACCACGTCGCCTTCGGCTTCGGCCCGCACCAGTGCCTCGGCCAGAACCTGGCCAGGATGGAGCTGCAGATCGTCTTCGACACGCTGTTCCGCCGCGTCCCCACCCTGCGACTGGCCGCACCGGCCGAGGACCTGCCGTACAAGACCGACGCCGTCATCTACGGCCTGCACGAGCTCCCGGTCACCTGGTGAGCGCGGCGGGCTGTGCCGCGTCCAGCAGGCGGCGCAGGTGCAGGGTGTCCGGGGCCAGCGCGGTGATCAGAACGGCGGGGCCGGCCAGCGGGGTCAGGACGGCCTGACCGGTTGCCGGGTCGTCCCCGAACAGGCGGGCCTCGGGCGGTCGCCGGTCCAGGGCGGGGTCGACGATGAGGATCTGGCCGACGGCGCGGTGGCAGGCCACGATGGCGGGGCCGTCCCAGCCGGGCGCTCCGGGGCCGTACGCGGTCTGCTGCTCCAGCAGGGAGCGTCCGTCGCGGCGGACCGTGAGGCGGGTGGACAGGCGGCCCGGCCCTTCGCCGGAGCGGCCGAGCACGACCTCCTCGCGCAGCAGGAGCCGGGCGGTCGGGGCCAGGTCGACGGTGCAGCTCTGACGCAGGTTGCTGCGTGCCGCCGAGATCAGGGGCTGGGGAGCCCAGTGCAGGCTGGCGTGCTCGGCGACGTTCAGGCGCACGTCGAAGGTGGCGTGGGCGGCGGTGGGGCCACGCAGGGCGATGGTGGCGGCGGCGGTGGTGATGTGCAGGTGGGCGTCGCGGTCGGCGGTGGCCTCGATGCGCAGCCGGTCGCCGCCGAGGGGGGCGCTCATGACGCCGAGGACGCACACCCGCGCCTGGTCGCCGTGCGGGCGGGCACGGCGCAGGTCGAAGGGGCCGTCGCCCGCGAGCACGGGCAGGCCGGTGCCGCCTCCCACGCGGGCCGCCTCGATGCGGGCGGTGGCGTGCACGCCCCGCGTCGGAGCAGGCACGGGTGGCGGAACAGGCACGGGTGGCGGCACGGGCGGCAGGGCCGTTCGGCTCATGCGGCGCCCGCCGTCCAGGCGGCCAGGCGCGCGCGCACCCAGCCGGCCACGGGCGTGATGCCTTCCGGGGACTTGACCGCGGTCAGGACGGTGGGCAGGTCGCCGCGCTGGGCCTCGGCGTCGCGGGCCATGGCCGCCAGGTCGGCGCCGACGTGGACGGCGAGGTCGGTCTTGTTGATGACGAGCAGGTCGGAGGTCGTGACGCCGGGGCCGCCCTTGCGCGGGATGTCGTCGCCGCCGGCGACGTCGATGACGAAGATCTGGGCATCGACGAGCCCTTTGGAGAAGGTGGCGGTGAGGTTGTCGCCGCCGGACTCGATGAGGATCACGTCGAGCGGGCCGAGACGGTCCTCCAGGTCCTCGACGGCTTCGAGGTTGGCGGAGATGTCGTCGCGGATGGCGGTGTGCGGGCAGGCGCCGGTCTGCACGGCGGTGATGCGCTCGGCGGGCAGGACGGCCTCGCGCAGCAGGAACTCGGCGTCCTCGCGGGTGTAGATGTCGTTGGTCACGACCGCCAGGGACAGCTGTTCGCGCAGCGTACGGCACAGGGCGGCGACGGTGGCGGTCTTGCCGGAGCCGACCGGCCCGCCCAGCCCGACGCGCAAGGCGCGATGACCGCCGCCGGGACGCCCGCGCGTGGAGCCGCCGGGGCCGTGCGTGGAGCCTTCGGGGAAGGTGTCGTCGTGGTGGAGGTGCATGGCTGCTCCAGGCAGAAGGAGTGGTCAGGAGGCGAACAGGCGGGCCGGGCGGGTGGCGTGCCGTTCGGCGGCGATGTCGAGCAGCGGCGCCGAGGCGGCCGGCAGCGCGGCGGCTCCGTCGGTGTGGACCCGCCGCGCGGCCTCGGCCGCCTGCGCGGCCACGCGGTCGAGGTCGGCGGACAGGCGGGCCAGGACGGCGGTGGCGTCGAAGGGGTCCAGCCGGAGCAGGCGGACGGTCGCGGTGACCGGCCCGCCGATGCTCTCGTACGCCGCGGCGTAGCCGGCGTCCAGCGGCGTCAGCCCCGCGCACCGGGCGGTCAGGCCGAGCACCACGCTCTGGTGGGCGCCGCGCGGGCAGGCGGCGGCCAGGGCGTCCAGCTCGGCGCACGGCCAGGCGGCCCGCGCGGCGCGCAGCAGTTGGCGGCCGAGCCGGCGCGAGGTGTGCCGCTGGGCGGGGGCGGCGGTGCGGGCGTCGGCCGCCTCCTCCAGCAGCAGCGGGTCGTACCCGGCGGCGGCCGCGGCCGCGAGCCCGGCCGCGACCAGGCCGGCCGTGTGCAGCCGGCCGCGGCAGAACTCCCTCAGGCTCGCCACGTCGCGCACCCGTCCGGCCGCGACGGCCTCCTCGGCGCCGCCGGAGTGGGCGTGCCCGCCCGCGGGGAACCGGCCGTCGGCCAGGACGAGCAGGGCGGCACGGTTCATCGTGGGCGGCTCACCTTCCGTCGTCATCGGGGAGCGCTCAGAACAGGAAGTAGCGCTGGGCCATGGGCAGCGTGTCGGCGAACCGGGTGCCGTCGACGGGCTGATCGTCGATCTCCGTCCTGACGTCCTTGGTCTCCGCTCCGCCGATCACCACCTCGAAGGTGTCGGGGTCGATGTCGATGTCGGGGCAGGCGTTGTTCTCCCGCATGTCGGCCTTGAACACCCCACGGGTGTCGCGGATGGCCTTGAACGGCTTGCCCACGCCGACCCGTTCGGCCAGGCCGGCCCGGATGGCGTGCTCGGTGACGAAGTTGACCGCGTTGGCGGCCGGCGCCCGGCCCGTCGCCCCCCACATCGGCCGGGGCAGGATCGGCTGCGGGGTGGTGATGGAGGCGTTGGCGTCGCCCACCTGCGCGTAGGCGATCTGACCTCCCTTGATCACCCGGTGCGGCTTGACGCCGAAGAACTTCGGCTCCCACAGCACCAGGTCGGCGAGCTTGCCCACCTCGACGGAGCCGACCTCGTGGTCGATGCCGTGCGCGATGGCCGGGTTGATGGTGTATTTGGCGACGTAGCGGCGGGCGCGGTGGTTGTCGGCCCCGCCCTGGTCGCCGTCCAGGGGGCCGCGCCTGGCCTTGTTCACGTGCGCGGTCTGCCACGTACGGATGATCATCTCGCCGATGCGGCCCATCGCCTGGGCGTCGGACGACATGATCGAGATGGCGCCGAGGTCGTGCAGCACGTCCTCGGCTGCCATGGTGGAGGGCCGGATCCGCGACTCGGCGAAGGCCAGGTCCTCTTCGACCAGCGGATTGAGGTGGTGGCAGACCATCACCATGTCGATGTGCTCCTTGACCGTGTTGACGGTCAGGGGGCGGGTGGGGTTGGTGGAGGCGGGCAGCACGTTCGGCAGCCCCGCCATGGTGAGCATGTCGGGGGCGTGGCCACCGCCGGCGCCCTCGACGTGGAAGACGTGGATCGGATGGTCGCCGATGGCCTCGATGGTGTCGGCGACCGCGCCGGCCTCGTTGAGCGAGTCGGCGTGCAGGGCCAGCTGGACGCCGGTGGCCTGGCACACCTCCAGGCAGCGGCGCAGCACCGCCGGGGTGGCCCCCCAGTCCTCGTGGATCTTGAACCCGAGGACGCCGGCCTCCACCTGGTTGTAGAGGGACTCGGTGGACATGGTGCTGCCCTTGCCGAGCAGCCCGATGTTGACCGGGAAGGCGTCCAGCGCCTCGAACATCCGGGCGAGGTGCCAGGAGCCGGGGGTGACGGTGGTGGCGGTGCTGCCCTCGGCGGGGCCGGTGCCGCCGCCGATCAGGGTGGTGACCCCGGAGGCGAGCGCCTCGTGCACCTGCTCGGGGCAGATGAAGTGCACGTGGGTGTCGATGCCGCCGGCGGTGAGGATCTTGCCGTTGCCCGCGATGATCTCGGTCTCCGGGCCGATGAGGAAGTCGGTGGCGTGCTCGTGCCCGTCGTGCAGCCGGTCCATGGTGTCGTCGTTGTAGGCCTTGCCGAGCGCGACGATCCGGCCGTCGCGGATGCCGACGTCCGCCTTGACCACGCCCCAGTGGTCGAGGATCAGCGCGCCGGTGATGACCGTGTCGGGCGGCTGCGGCGCGCCGGGACGCGCCGGGTCACGTGGCGCGCTCGACTGGCCCATCGACTCGCGGATCACCTTGCCGCCGCCGAAGATGACCTCGTTGCCGCTGCGTCCCGGGCCGCCGGCCCAGTCCTCGGTGATCTCGACGCGCAGGTTGGTGTCGGCCAGCCGGACGCGGTCGCCGGCCGTCGGGCCGTAGCGGTCGGCGTACTGGACACGGGTCAGCGGCAGGTCGATCGGCGGGGTCTCCCCGCCGGGCGCGGGCTCGCGCGGCGGGGTGTCCGCCACCGGCTCGGCGAGCGTGTCCGCGGTGGCGTCGGCTGCGTCCGGGGCCTCATCCATCGAGCGGCCCTCCGACCTGGCCGCGCAGGCCGGCGACGACGCGTTTGCCCTCGATGGGGACGAGCTTCACCGTACGGGTGCACCGGGGTTCGAACCGGACCGAGCTGCCGGCGGGGATGTGCAGGCGCTTGCCGTAGGCGGCGGGGCGTTCGAAGTCGAGGAGGGGGTTGGCCTCGTAGAAGTGGTAGTGCGAGCCCACCTGGATGGGGCGGTCGTCGGTGTTGGTGACGGTCACCGTCGTGATCTCGCGGCCTTCGTTGAAGGGCACCGGCACAGCGCCGGCCGGGTGGTCGATCTTCCCCGGATGGAGCGGCGACCGCGCCTGGTCACCATCCGCGAAGGGGTCGCGGATGGTGACCAGCTTGGTGCCGTCGGGGAACGTGGCCTCGATCTGGAGGTCGGAGATCATCTCCGCGACGCCCGGCATGAGGTCGTCCCGGGAGAGGATCGTGTTGCCGGTGGACATGATCTCGTGGACGGACTTGCCTTCCCGGGCCGCCTCCAGCACGTGCGACGTGATGAGCGCGACCGTTTCCGGGTAGTTGAGGGGGATCTTCCGTTCCTTGCGCCTGCGGGCCACGTCCGCGGCCACATGAATCATCAGGCGTTCCCGTTCATGGGGAGTCAGATGCACCCGCCACCTCACCTTCGTCTCTCACTGAAAGTAATTGAGTGACAGCAGTGAGTGATGTGACGGGAGGGTGAGGCGAGCCTAACCGTCACCACTCGGCGAAGGAGCCGTCGGCGTGCCGCCACAGCGGGCTGCGCCAGCGGTGGCCCTGCCGCGCCATCCGCTCCACCTCGGCCTCGTCGATCTCGATGCCGAGGCCGGGGAGGGCGGTGCGGGTGGCGTACCCGCCGGGGAAGGTCAGCGGGGCGGGGTCGACGAGGTAGTCCAGGACGTCGTTGCCCTCGTTGTAGTGGATGCCGACGCTCTGCTCCTGGATGAGGAAGTTGGGGATGGCGAAGGCCAGTTGCAGGCTGGCGGCCAGCGAGACGGGGCCGAGCGGGCAGTGCGGGGCCATGGTCACGTCATAGGTCTCGGCCATCGAGGCGATCCGGCGGACCTCCGAAATTCCGCCGGCGTGGCTGACGTCCGGTTGGGCGACGGCGATGCCGTTCCCGATGACCTCGCGGAAGTCCCACCGCGAGTACAACCGCTCGCCGGTCGCGAGCGGGATCGAGGTGCTCGCGGCGAGCGCGGCCAGGTTGCGCGAGTGCTCGGGCAGCACCGCCTCCTCCACGAACAGCGGCAGGTACGGCTCCAGCAGCGGCAGCAGCCGCCGGGCCATGGCGGTGGAGGCCCGGCCGTGCAGGTCCACCACCAGGTCGTGGTGGTCGCCGATGGCCTCGCGGACGGCGGCGACGCGCTGGACGACCTCCATGGTGCGGGCCGGGGTGTCGATGGCGGTCAGCTCGGCGGAGCCGTTCATCTTGACGGCGGTGAACCCGGCCTCGATCTGGGTCGCGGCGAGCTCGGCCACCTCGGCGGGGCGGTCGCCGCCGATCCAGGCGTACATGCGGACCTTCTCCCGGACCGGGCCGCCGAGCAGCTGGTGCACGGGCAGGCCGGCGGCTTTGCCGGCGATGTCCCACAGCGCCTGGTCGATGCCGGCGACCGCGCTGGACAGCACCGGCCCGCCCCGGTAGAAGCCGCCCTTGGTCAGGACCTGCCAGTGGTCCTCGATCCGGAGCGGGTCCTCGCCGATCAGGTGGTCGGCCAGCTCGGCGACGGCGGCCCGGACGGTCTCGGCCCGGCCCTCGACGACCGGCTCGCCCCAGCCGGTGATGCCCTCGTCGGTGCGGATGCGCAGGAACAGCCAGCGCGGCGGGACGAGGAAGGTGTCCATCGAGACGATTTTCATGGGGGGTCCGTTCTAGGAGGAGGTGGTGGAGATGCTCCAGCCGCCGTCGACGTTGAGGCAGGCGCCGGTGATGAAGGAGGCCTCCGGCGCGGCCAGGAAGGCGACGGCCGCCGCCACCTCGTCGGGGGTGCCGAAGCGGCCTGCCGGGGTCTCCGCGACGGTGGCGGCGCGGGCCTGCTCGTCGATGCCGTCCCAGGCGGGGCTCATGATCGGGCCGGGGACGACGGCGTTGACGCGCACCCGGGGGGCGTACTCGACGGCGAGCTGCCGGGTCAGCGACTGCAGGCCGCCCTTGGCGGCGGCGTACGGTGCGCAACCCGGGATGCCGGTCTGGGCGTGCACCGAGGAGGTGACGACCAGGGCGCCGGAGGTCTCGGCCAGCAGCGGGCAGAACGTACGCGCCGCCAGGTAGGCGGCCTTGAGCGTGACGTCGATCTGCAGGTCCCAGTCCGCCTCCGGCAGCTCGTGCGCGGGGCGGGCGGGGATCACCCGCCCTGGGCCGTTGGCGTGCAGCACGTCCAGGCGGCCGAACCGGTCACGCACCTCGTCGAGACAGGCGGCCCAGTCGCGCGCGGAGGACACGTCCAGGTGCACGAACGCCGCCCGCTCGCCGATCGCGGCGGCGACCTCGCGGCCCCGCTCGTCGGCGATGTCGGCCAGCAGCACCCGCGCCCCCTCGGCGGCCAGGCGGCGGGCGGTGGCCGCGCCGATGCCCGACGCGGCGCCGGTGACGAGGGCCGTCCTGGCCTCGAAGCGGCCGTTCACCGCTGCCCCGTGAACAGCGCGTTGGCGGTGACCTGCAGGTCCACGTCGGCCCACATCGGGTGGTGCGGGGCCGCGTTCGAGCAGACCACGGTGCCCCACGCGCCGACGCGCCGGGCGTGCCGGACGGCGTCCAGGCAGATCCCGGCTCCTACCGGCCCCTCCTCGAAGGTGCCGTGCAGCGGGGTGTAGCCGACCCAGCCCTCGCCGAACACCAGGGGCAGGTCGCGGGCGGCGGCCCAGTCGGCGGCCACCTCGATCCAGATGCGCAGCCTCTCGGCCATGCCGTATCGGTACCCCGCGTGCCGGTCGTACAGCCAGCGGTCGAACCGGGCGGGGTCGCACCAGTCGTGGAGGTAGACCTCGCGGGGCGGCACCACCGTGGCCGCCCCGCGCCACCGCTGCTCCGGGTGCCAGTCCGCGAGGTCGGGGGCGTCCGGGCGGAGCAGCTCCCGCCGGGCGCGCTCCTGCGGGAACGGCACGGAGGTGTCGCGCAGCGCGAAGGTGTCGATGAGCTCGTCCAGGACGCCGTAGACGTAGGGGTGGAAGACGGCGACGTCGATGTTGGCGGGGATGCCGCGCATCTCGCCGTGCGGCACCCGGGCGTAGTTCACCGTCACGGGGGTGTCCGGGTGCCGGGTCTTGAAAGCGTCGACGGCCTTCTCCAGGTACGGCCGCAGGCCGAGCACCGGGGACTCGCCGGGCGCGAGCGCCTCGGTGAGCCAGGTGGCCTGGATCTCGTTGTGCAGCTCGACGAACGCGATCTGCTCGGCCAGGCCGTGCCCGGCCACGAAGTCCACCAGGTCGGCGAGGGCCTCGGCCAGCGCGTTCGCGCGACGCTCGGCCGGCACCGCGCGCAACGCCTCGTACCAGGCGGGGTCGGTCAGGAAGCTGGAGCTCTGCTGGTACTCCCAGGAGGAGACGATCACCTGGCAGCCGTGCCGCCGGGCGGCCTGGAACAGCGCCAGCAGGTGCGCGCGGCCGTCCAGCGTGGTGGTCTCGCGGACGTCGTACCAGCGGGTGCGGAGGCCGTAGCCGCGGCCGAAGGGGGCGAAGGTCAGCGCGGAGGTGTCCAGCCCGGACCCGAACAGCAGGTACGGCATCGCGCAGACGCGCACCGTGTTGTACCCGCGCGCCACCGCCTCGCTGAAGGCACGGTCCAGGTCTTCGAACGGCTCTCCGGGGCCGGTCCTGGTGTACCAGGTGAAGTCCCAGAGCGTGATGGTCAACGTGGACAAGAGATCGGCTCCTTCAGGATTTGACGGCGCCCGCGGTCAGGCCGTCGAGCAGCTGCTTGCGCAGCAGGATGAACATGATCAGGCTGGGGACGGCAGCGAGCACGCTGCCGGCCAGCACCAGGTCGACCTGGCGGGCCTCGGCGGCGTACAGCGACTGGATGCCCAGCGGCAGCGTGTACTGGGCCGGGTCGGAGACCACGATGAGCGGCCAGAGGAAGCTGTTGTAGCTGTTGAGGAAGCCCCACACGGCCAGCGCGCCCAGCGCGGGACGCAGCAGCGGCAGCACCACGCGGGTGAACAGCCCGAACTCCGACGCGCCGTCGATGCGGGCCGCCTCCAGCACCGAGTCGGGCACGGCCTGCTCGGCGTACTGGCGCATCATGAAGATCCCGAACGCGGGGGCCACCCACGGCACGATCAGGCTGAAGTAGACGTTGGTGACGCCGGCCTTGACGAGCATGACGAACAACGGCACGACGATCACCGCGAACGGCACGGCCATGGAGCTGAACATCACGTCGAACAGCAGCCGCTTGCCGCGGAAGCGGTATTTGGCGAAGGCGAACCCGGCCAGCGCGCACACGAACACCGACACCGCGGTGGACACCACGGCCACGATGGTGCTGGTCGCGAACCAGCCCCAGAACGGCTGCGTCTCCAGCAGCCGGGTGTAGTTCTCCAGCGTGAACGGCGACGGCAGCGGCTGCGGCGGGTAGGTGAAGATGTCGCCGCGATGCTTGAACGACGAGCTGAGCGCCCACAGCAGCGGCACCACGAACATCACCACGAGGGCGATCAGCAGGACGTACACCAGCCGGGGCCGGCGGGTCGCCGAGCCGCGGCTCATTTCTCCCTCCCCACCCCGAACACCGCGTTGGCGGTGCGCCCGACGAGGAAGACGATGACGAACATCACGACGCCGGCCGCGGCCGCGTAGCCGAGCTGCTGGCGGGTGAACGCCTCGCGGTAGATGAACATCGCCACCGACAGCGTCGCCTCGCCCGGGCCGCCCTTGGTCAGCAGCATCGGCTCCTCCAGGATCTGCGCGGTGCCGACCATGACGGTGACGGCGACGAACGCGGTGACGGGCTTGAGCATGGGAAGGGTGACGTTGAAGAAGCTGTGCACCCGGCCGGCGCCGTCGATGTCGGCGGCCTCGTACAGCTCGCGCGGGATGTTCTTCAGGCCGGCCAGGAAGAAGATCGTCAGGTAGCCGGTCCAGCGCCACAGCACCAGCAGCATCACGCTGACCTTCGCCCAGGAGGGCTCGCCCAGCCAGTCGATGCCGCCCCAGCCGAAGAACCCCCGGAGCGCGGCGTTGAACAGGCCGTACTCGCGGTCGTAGAACAGCGTGAAGACCAGCGCGATGATGATCGGCGACAGCACGACGGGGACGAAGAACGTCAGCCGGAAGAAGTCGCGGCCGCGCAGGCCGCGCGCGTTGAGCGCCTGGGCGATCAGCAGCGCGGCCGGCACCACGACGCACACCGAGAACAGCACGTACAGCACGGTGTTGACGACGGCGGTCACGAAGCTCGCGTCGCCGAACAGCCGGATGTAGTTGTCCAGCCCCACCCACAGCGGAGTGCCGAGCCCGGCCCACTCGGTCAGGCTCAGGTAGCCGCCGATGCCGATCGGGACGACCAGGAACAGCGCGTACAGCAGGTAGAACGGGGAGATGAACGCGTAAGGTGCCAACGTTCGACGCCGCGCGACGGACAGCACGTCAGTTGCCCTTCTTGCTGGTGTAGGCGGCCGTCGCCTCCTTGATCGCCTCGGCGGGCTTCTTCTTGCCCTGCAGCGTCTCCAGCATGGGGCCGCCGAGCGCTTCGATGAGCACGTTCAGCTGGGCGTTCTGGTAGAAGACCGGGCTGTCCTGGGAGGCGGGGGTGTAGACGTCGAACAGCCGCTGCCCGCCCAGGTACTCGTCCTCGAAGTCGAGGAAGTCCTTGTCCTGGTACAGCGGCTTGAGCGTGGGCAGGAAGCCGCCCTGCTGGAAGCGCAGCAGCTGCCCTTCCTTGGTCAGGTAGGTCTGCTTGAGCAGCTCGGTGGCGGCCGCGGTGTTGGGCTTGTCCTTGAGCACGGCGAAGCCGGTGCCGCCGAGCGCGGAGGCGATGTGGCCGCCGCCCGCGAACTTGGGCAGGTTGCGGATGCGCCACTTGCCCTTCTGCTCGGGCACGTTGGCCTGCAGGCCGTAGACGTTGTACCAGTTCGGCATCACGGTGGCGATGAGCTTGTCGTTCTTGAGGGCGGCGGTGTTCGGGGCGCCGTACGGGTCGGGCAGGGCCAGGAGGAAGCCGCTGGCGACGCCCTTGGCCATGAAGTCGAGCACCTCGACGGCCTCCGGCGAATCCAGGACGAGGTTGCCGCCCTGGTCGAAGTAACCGCCGCCACGCTGCAGCAGCAACTGCAGGAACATGTTCGTGATGGAGGTGTTGTCGCCCGTGCCGACGATGCCCAGCGACTGCCCGGTCTTCTGGTGCAGGCGGGCGCCGATCTCCGCCAGCTCCTCCCAGGTGCCGACGTCCTCCGGGATGCCGTTCTTCTTGAACTCGTCCTCGCGGTAGTACAGGACGCTGAGACAGGTGTCGGACTCCAGCGCGTACAGCTTGCCGTCGATGCTGTACGGGGCGGTGCGCAGCAGGTCGTCCTTGACGGGGGCGACGAGGCCGTCCAGGTCGAGCAGGAGCTGCTTGCCGATGCCGCCGGTCATGACCCGCGGGAAGACGCTGATCACGATGCCGATCATGTCGGGGGTCCCGGTGCCGGCCGCGCCCTGCGAGACCATCTTGGTGACCAGGGCCTCGCTGTCGGCCTGGGTGGTCTTCAGCGTGTAGTCGAAGGCGCCGCCCGGCGTGTCGCTGAGCCGCTTGGCCGAGGCCGTGAAGGTCTTCACGTAGCCCGGGTCGTGCGTCCAGAAGCCGATCGTCACCGCGCCCGACGTGACCGCCTGGCCACCGCCGGCCCCGCCGCCGCAGGCGCCGAGCACCGGCGCGGCGAGCAGACCACCGCCGATCAGACCGGTCCGACGCAGGAAGGCCCGGCGCGTCACGTCGCTCATCGTCGACTCCTTCGTTGGGGGTGTGAGATGCCCAGATACGGGACTTGACGAGCAGAATGCCGCCCCACCTCGTCAAAGTCAACAATAAATACGATTACTTTTTAGACTAGTATGATCAGCGGAGGCATCAGCGATCTATGAGGACGGCGGCGCGGAGTGCGGGCGTGGCATGATTCCGGCATGACGGAGATCGGGAGAGCCGGCGCGCACGACCGGGTGGTCAACAGCCTGGGCGCGGCCATCGTCAACGGCGACATCTCCCCTGACGACGACCTCGACATGGCGGCGCTGCAGGAGCGTTTCTCCGTGAGCAGGACGGCCGTGCGCGAGGCGCTGCGCGTGCTGGCCGCCAAGGGGCTGGTCGGAGCCCGGCCCAGGCGGGGCACCTTCGTGGCGGCGCGTGAGCACTGGGCGCTGCTTGACGCCGACGTGCTGCGCTGGCGCTTCGCCGACCGGGTGGACGAGACGTTCCTGGACGAGCTGGGCGAGGTGCGGCTCACCGTCGAGCCGGCCGTGGCGCGCATGGCGGCGCAGCGCCGCACCGACCGTGACCTGGCCGATCTGGAGGACGCGCTGGCCGCCATGCGGATCGCGGCGGGCAGGCCGGCCGTCGATCACGTGGAGGCCGACCTGGGCTTCCACCACGCCCTGCTGCGCGCCGCGCACAACGAGCTGATGGCGCAGATGGCCACCGCGATCGAGGCGGGGCTGCGGCTGCGCGACCAGTTCGTGCACGCGACGCTCACCAGCGAGTCCGCCGACAAGCACGCCGAGGTGCTGCTCGCCGTGCGCAAGCAGCGGCCCAGGGCGGCCGAGGCCGCGATGCGGGCGCTCATCGAGCGCTCGATCGCGGACGTCGAGCTGGCCAAGAAGGTGCACGGAGAACAGGCCGGACCCTGATCGTCCGGCCTGTTCTCCGAGCGTCAGCGGGCCACACCGTCACCCGCCGCCAGCAGGTCCAGCTCGCGCCGCCGCGGCAGCCCCTCCCAGTCGCCCCACGTCGCCACGGCGAACGCGCCGCACGTCACGCCGAGCTCCGCCCGCCCGGCCAGGCCGAGCCCGTCCAGCCGCCCGGCCAGGTAACCCGCGACGAAGGCGTCGCCCGCCCCGACCGGGTCCACCTCGGTGACCTGGCGGGCGGGCACCCGCAGCGCCTCGTCGCCGTCGGTGACGTACGCGCCCTCGCGCCCCAGCTTGATGACGACCTCGCGCGGCCCCAGCTCCAGCAGCAGCCGGGCCAGCACGGCCGGGTCGTCCCCCGCCGGCGGCCCGTTCACGACGAGCCGCGCCTCCTCCAGGCCGGCGAACACCACCTCCGCCCGGCCGGCGAGCCGCCGCAGCACCTCGCCGGCCTGTTCGGGCGGCCACAGCAGGGACCGGTAGTTGACGTCGAAGCTGACCGGCACGTTCGTTTCCTCGGCGACCGCCAGCGCCCGCTCCACGGCGGCCGCGGGTCCGGGGCCGAGCGCCGGCGTGATCCCCGTCAGGTGCAGCACGTCCGCCGAACTGATCGCCTCGGCGGCGACGTCGCCGGGCGACAGCCGCACCCCGGCTCCGTCCTTGCGGTGGTAGGCGACCACCACCCGGTCGGCGGTCCGCCGGTGACGCGTCATCTGCCCGGTGGGCCGGTCGTCGTCCCGGACGGCACGGGAGACGTCCACGCCCTCGCCCCGCAGCGAGGTCAGGATCATGTCGGCCGCCGCGTCCCGGCCGAGCCGCCCCAGCCAGGTGGCGCGGTGTCCCAGCCTGGACACCCCGATGGCGACGGTCGCCTCCGCGCCCGCGTACGACAGCGTGGCCGCGGCGCCGGGCGACGGCGGGCCGATGCCGGACACCCGCGTCACCGCCATCGCCTCGCCCAGGGTGACCAGCTCACCCATCGGAGCCTCTGACGGTCTCGACCAGCCGTTCGGCGCGGGCGGCCAGCGCCGCCGTGTCGCCGTCCGCGCACGCGTCGCCCAGCAGCGGCGAGCCCATCCCCACGGCCCGCGCCCCGGCCCGCAGGTAGCCCGGCACGTCCCCGATGCCGATGCCGCCCGTCGGCACCAGCGGGATCTGCGGCAGCGGGGCACGTACGTCCTTGATGTAGCCGGGGCCGCCCGCCGCGCCCGCCGGGAAGACCTTGACCATGGCGGCCCCTTGCGACCACGCCTGCAGGATCTCCGTCGGCGTGAACGCCCCCGGCAGGACGGGGACGCCGAGCCGCCGGCCTTCGCCGATCACCTCGGGCAGCACGGCCGGCGTGATCAGGTAACCGGCGCCGGCGTGCACGGCCTGGCGGGCCGCGTCCGCGTCGAGCACCGTGCCCGCCCCGATCGCCACTCCGGGAAGCCCGCCCCCGGCGGCCCATCGGATGGCCTCGGCCGCGCCGGGAGTCGTCATGGTGACCTCCATCGCGCGGACGCCGGCGCCGGCGAGGGTCTCCAGCACGGCGTTGAGGTGGCGGGAGTCGGCGGCCCTGATGATGGCGATGACGGGCAGAGCGGCCAGCGCGTCGTCCAGTGTCGTCATCGGCCGTCCTCGGTGATCACGGTGCGGGGAACCGGGACGAGGGTGACCGAGCGCAGCTCCAGGACGGAGCCGCCCGGGTAGGCGGCGGGCCGCGCCTCCGGCGAGATGAACACAGGGGCGTCCTCGCTCAGCGGCAGCAGCCGCACCTCGATGCCGTGCTCCAGGATCTCCTCGCGGAAGCGGCGCAGCCCGATCTCCCAGGCGGGGCCGTACCAGAACTGGTCGGCAACCAGCCGGCCGCCGACGTAGGCGCGGCCGACGTCACCGGCCCAGTCCAGGCGCAGCAGCACCTCCCCCTCGCCCGCGAAAGCCTCCGCGGGGACGGTGATCCGGTACACCGCGGCCTGTTCGAAGTCCGCGTCGGTGGGGGCGGAGGCCCGGCCGGAGGCGGCGTCGATCACCGGTCGCCGGGCCGGGCCCGCCTGCCTGACCTCCTCCACCTTCGCCTCGGGCACCTGGCCGGCGGCGGGCGCCGGCAGCAGGCCGAACACGCCGTCGGTCCGCGGCGCGGAGTCCGGAGCGGGGTGGATCCGCACGTCGGAGGAGCCCTGGCCGTACACCACCAGGCGGTCCTCCTCGATCACCACCGGCCGCTCACTCAGCACCAGCCGGTCAGCTCCCCAGAGCGTTCCCCGGGCCGCGGTCAGGGCCGTGGCGGTGTCCAGGACCAGGACGGCCGCGCGGGCGCCGGACGCGTCGCGCACCCGCACCAGGCAGCCGGGGCCCGGGACGAGGCCGGTGATCACGAGGCGGTCGCCGTCGCGCTCCACGGTCGCGGGGCCCTCGGCCTCGGCGACGGTGGCGGCGTCGAAGACGAGCTCCACCGGGACGCCGGCGGTCTGGCAGAAGACGTGGACCGGCTCGTCGGCGTCCAGCACCCCCATGGGCTGCGCGGTGGCGGTCAGCAGCAGGCTGCCGCCGACCGGACGCGCGAGCGGCCAGACGAAGTACGCCCCGGACGGCACCGACACCGGCTCACGCGGCACGACGAGCTCGCGGCCGTCCAGCTCGACCGTGAACCGCACGTCCTCGTGGGCGGGCAGGGTCTCGACCGGCTGGTGGTTGTTGACGAACAGGAAACCCGAGCGGCCATTGGAGCGTACGCACCAGCGCAACGTCTCCCGGTCGGCGGTGTCGTCGGGGGCGTCCGGCGGCATCACCAGCGTCATGGTGGCCAGGTCCGGGCCGTCGGCGGCCAGCCACAGATGCTGCAGCCGCAGGTGGTGGAAGGAGTCGCGGAACTGGCCGTACTCCCCGAGCGGCGCCTGGAAGTCGTAGCTGATCACCGGGCAGTCGTTGGGGTAGCCGGTGGCGTGCGACTCCTGCAGCGTGGACAGCGCGCCGATCTTCTGGGACGCCCCGTGGTACATGTAGTAGCCCTGCCACACCGAACCACTGCCCAGCTTCACCAGCCCCAGCGCGGCGATGTCGGGCGCCTTCACGATCGGCCGGCGGTGGTAGGAGGTGTACATCCCGCCGCCCAGCTCGCAGGTGGCGAACGGGTAGCGCGCCAGATGGCTCTCGTCCGAGCCGGTCACCTCGGTGGTGCGCAGGTCCGCGCCGATGGAGTCGTCGTCCCGGCCGGGCCCGAAGAAGTAGTGGGCCCGGCTCTGCTGCGGCCAGCCGTCATGGGCGGTGTCCCACGCGGCCTCCGAGTACCCGCCGAACAGCGGGATCAATTCGTCCGGCGGCAACTGCGCGTGCCCCCAGCCGGTCGCCGTCCACAGCGGCGCGTCGATGCCGGCCGCCTTCGCCATACGCTTGAGCGTGAGGAGATGGTCCGGCTGGTCGTACAGCTCGTTCTCCACCTGCACCGCGACCACGGGGCCGCCGTGCTCGCGGGTCAGGCCGGCGAGCTGGGCGCCGATCTGCTCGAACAGCGGCCGGACCAGTTCGAGGTAGCGGGGGTCGTCGGTCCGTGGCACGCAGTCGGCCTCCAGCACCCAGTCGGGGAAGCCGCCGTTGCGCGACTCCCCGTGCCCCCACGGCCCGATCCGCGCCACCACGTCGAGCCCCAGCTCGGCGCAGGTGGTCACGAATCGGCGCAGGTCGCGGTCGCCGCTCCAGTCGAAGAGGCCGCGCCGCTCCTCGTGCAGGATCCAGAAGACGTACGTGGCGACGACCGTCACCCCGCCCGCCCGCACCTTCAGCAGCTCTTCCCGCCATTCGGCCGCCGGGTAGCGGCCGTAGTGGAACTCTCCCATGATCGGGAACCACGGTCTGCCTCTCCGGCTCAGGTGCCGGGAGTTCACGGTGATCGCGTCGGGCTGGTCGGGGAGATCGCCCAGCCGCAGGTGGCCTTCCGCGGGCGGGGGGATCTGTCGCGGGATGTCGAGTCGTCGCACAGCCGCACAGTACTATGACTCTGCGAATAAATACTACTAGTTGAGCGAGCCGAACCAGCTGGAGAGCGCTTCTCGCCAGGGAGCAGGGGCAGTTCGATCTCCCACGAGCCGCTGACGCCCGCGTACTACGATCGGGTGCTCCAAGCAGTCTTCGCCGGCATGAGCCCCCGACCCTGAGACGCGGGCGAGAACAAGGAAGGCCAGGTGCACCGCATGATCGCGCGAACATGGCGAGGATGGGCCCCGACAGCGACGGCCGACGACTATCAGCGCCACTACGAGTCCGAGGTGGCCGAGCATCTCCAGCAGGTCACCGGCTTCCGAGGCGCCCGGCTGCTGCGCCACCACGACGATCAGGAAGTGATGTTCACCTCCATCACGTTCTTCGCCGGCATGGAGGACGTGCGCGCGTTCGCCGGGGACGACCCGGAGCAGGCCGTCGTCGAAGACGCGGCCCGCCGCGCCCTGATCCGGTGGGACGAACGCGTCACGCACCACGAGGTCGCGGTCAACCTCTGACGGTGACCGGTTCCTGGAGCTCGGTGACCCACTCGTCGTGGTCGTCAGGGAATTCCAGGTTGATCTCGCGGGGATAGCCGATCGAGCGGTAACCGTGGGCGTCGATCCAGCGGCCCAGGGTCTGGACGGTGGGCAGGACGGCGTCCATCGAGCCGCGGTGCATGACCGTCGCCGCCATCTGCCCCTCGCTCTCGATCGAGCGGAGCCTCGCCTCGACCTGGGCCAGCCGGGCCGCCGCGGCCGTCATCGCCGCCTCCAGCTCGGCACGCCGCAGCCGGAGCATGGCGCGCAGCTCCTCGGTGGTCACCTTCTCGTCCAGGATCAGCTGAACCTGCCGGAGGGTGAAGCCGAGGTCCTTGAGCGCGATGACGCGGTTGAGCCGGGCCAGCTGGGCGGCCGTGTAGTAGCAGTAGCCCGTGGCCGGGTCGACGTGGGCCGGGCGCAGCAGGCCGGTCGCGTCGTAATGACGCAGCATCCGGACCGAGACGCGGCCGTGCCGGGCGAAGTCTCCGATGGCGAACATGATGGCTCCGAGTTGACCGCCTGACACGGTGTGAGGGTCAAGGCGCACTCCTTCAGGGGGCGGCGCTGTCGAATCGTACGGTGATGGACAGACCGCCCTCGGGGCGCGCCTCGGTGACGAGGGTGGCGCGGTGAGCCCGCGTGACGGCGTCGACGATGGCGAGGCCGAGGCCGTAGCCGTCGCGGTCGCCGTGCCGGTCGGGCGCCAGCCGCTGGAAGGGGTGGAAGAGGCGCTGGACCTGGTCCTCGGGGATGACCGGCCCGCTGTTGGCGACCGTCAGGGCCACCTGCGTGCCGACGGTCCGCGTGGTGACCTTCACGTGCCCGCCCGGGTGGTTGTGACGGACGGCGTTGTCGAGGAGGTTGGTGACGAGGCTTTCGATCAGTCCCGGGTCTCCCGCCGTCACGGCGGGCGTCAGGTGCGCGGCGAGGTCGATGCCGTTCTCCGTCGCCTGGTCGCGGCGGGTGGCGAGCGCTTCCTCGACGAGGTGGGCGAGGTCGAGGGTGTCCTGGCGGGTGACGCCGCGCTCGCTCGTGGCCAGGGCGAGCAGCGCTCCGACCAGCCGCTCCTGGTGCCCGCCGAGAGCCAGGGCCTCCTCGCAGGCCGCGCGCAGGGCCTCCGCGTCGGCGTCGGGGTCGGCGAGGGCGACTTCGAGGAGGGTACGCAGACCGGCGAGCGGCGTGCGCAGCTCGTGCGAGGCGTTGGCGACGAAGTGACGCTGGGCGTCGAAGGACGCCTCCAGGCGGGCGAACAGGTCGTCCAGGGTGTGGCCGAGCGCGGTCAGCTCGTCCACGGGCTCGCCGAGGTCCAGGCGCCGGTGCAGGTTGCCCGCCGAGATGACTTCGGCGGTGGCGGTGATGGCGCGCAGCGGCTGCAGGAACTGGCCGGCGACGTACCAGCCGAGGGCCAGCGCGACCGGGATCAGCAGGACCAGGGCGACGGCGGACCCCACGAGGAGCTGGGGCAGGCTGATGCCCGGCCCGGCTGCGGCGGTCGCGCTCGCGGAGGAATGGCCCGCGGGTTTGGTCGCCTGGACGGTGGCGAGCGGGAGGTCGACGACGACGAGGACGAGGACTCCGGCGGCGTAGACGCCCGCCGCGTAGGCGAGGGCGAGCCGCTTCCGCAGGGACCTTCTGGCGAGCCGGGTCATGACGGCCCGATGCGGTAGCCGCCCTCGCGGACGGTCTCGATCACGGGCGGGTCGCCGAGCTTGGCCCGCAGCCGGTGCACGGTGTGCTTGACGGCGCTGCTGAAGGGGTCGGCGGCCTCGTCCCAGACGCGCTCCAGCAGCTCCTCGGCCGAGATGACCAGGCCGGGCACGGCCAGCAGGCATTCGAGCAGGGCGAACTCGCGAGGACTCAGCTCAAGTCGCCGGCCGGCCCGGAACACGGTGCGGCGGGCCGGATCGAGGGTGAGGTCCCCGTGCGCCAGGGTGGGCGGGAGCGGCGGGGTGGCGCGGCGGGCCAGCGCGCGGACGCGGGCGACCAGCTCGGCGAACGCGAACGGCTTGGGCAGGTAGTCGTCGGCGCCGAGGCCGAGCCCGGCGACGCGGTCCTCGACCGTGCCGGAGGCGGTGAGCATCAGCACGCGGCTCTCGCAGCGGTCGTGGGCGAGCCGCCGGCAGATCTCGTCCCCGTGGACGCCGGGCAGGTCGCGGTCGAGGATCACCACGTCGTAGCGGGTGACGGCCAGCCGGTCGAGGGCGGCGCCGCCGTCCAGGACGACGTCCACGGCCATGCCCTCGCGGCGCAGCCCGGTGCCGATCGAGCGGGCGAGGACCTCGAAGTCCTCCACGACGAGGACCCTCACCGCCCGCCGCCGATCCTCGTGCGGGCGGGCCGTCCGGTGGGTGGAGGAGCCATGCGCCCACGATGCCAGACGCCGGGTTCCAGCCGGGTCGCAGCCGGTGCGACCCGGCTGGAACCGGACGCCGCGTACAACCGTCGCCATGAGATCATCCACGGCCGGACAGGACGGCTTCTCCCAGGCGCTGCGCGCGGAGTGGGCCAGGCTCCGCTCCTCGCGCGGCCTGCTGCTCGCGATGGCGGCCTCCGTGCTGGTCACCGTGTCGCTCGGGCTGCTGATCGCCGGGGGCGTCCGCACCACCTGCGTGACCGGCAAGGGCGAAGGCCCCTGTCCCGCGCCGCTGCTGGGACCCGACGGCACGGCGGTCAAGGACAAGTACTACTTCGTGCACCAGCCGCTCAAGGGGAACGGCGGCATCACCGCCCGCGTCTCGGACCTGACCGGGCAGCTGCGGCTGCCGGACGTCGTGCCCGGCGTGCGCAACGTCGCGGAAGGAGTGGTGCCCTGGGCCAAGGCCGGCCTCCTCGTGAGGCAGAGCCTCAAGCAGGGCACACCGTACGCCGCCGTCATGCTCACCGGAGCTCACGGCGTGCGGATGCAGCACAACTACGTCCACGACATCCCCGGCGGTCCTCACAACGGCCCGCAGTGGCTGAGATTGACCAGGTCGGGCGACACGATCAGCGGCTACGAGTCGGACGACGGCAGGACGTGGACCCGGATCGGCACGGTCGAGCTGGCCGGGCTGCCGGAGACGGTCGAGATCGGGCTGTTCGCCACCTCGCCGGGCGTCCTGTGGGACATGGCGAAAGCCTTCGCCCAGGCCACCGCCACCTTCGACCGGATCACGCTGCAGGGCGCGGACGGCTCGTGGCGGCACGACGACGTCGGCGTCGGCCTGGAGTCCGACGGCAGGACCCCGCACCACCCGGGCGGGGTCGTCGAGTCCGGCGGCAAGCTCATCGTGACCGGCGGCGGCGACATCGGGCCCGCCACCGTGGAGGGCGGCATCCGCGCCGACCTCATGCTGATCGGCGGGGCCGTGGGGCTGATCCCGGTGCTCGTGGCGGCGGTGACGTTCTGCGCGGCGGAGCGCCGGGCGCGGCGGCTGGTGGCCCGGGCCGTGGTGCTCGGCGCGGTCGCGTTCGTGGCGGGGCTGGTGACCTCGGGGGTGGTGGTCCCCGCCGGTCTGACGCTGTTGCGCGCCCATCAGAACCCGATCCAGCCGATCACCCTGGCCACCGGGCTCCGGGTGGTCGTCGGCCACGCGGCGCTGACCGCGGCCGCAGCCGTGCTGGCCCTGGGCCTGGCCGCGCTGGTCAGGCGGGGTGCCGTCGCTGCCGGGCTGTCCGTCGCGCTGGTCGTCGTGCCGTACGGGCTGGGGATCGCGGGCCTGGCTCCGTGGCTGCTGGTGGTCACTCCCGCCGCCGGGTTCGCGATCACGCAGAGCGTCCCCACGTTCGCGCACGTGGACGTCGGTCCGTCACTGCTCGGGGGCTACTACCCGCTCTCGCCGTGGGCGGGTTTGGCGGTGACGTGCGGATATGCCGCCTTCGCGCTCGCGGCCGCGATCGCCGCACACGGCAGGAGAGCACGCCGTGAACTCGATTCCCGGCTCAGGTGAAAGACGGGCGACACTACTTCCTTGAAAAGGCTCAACCACATGCCGCTCAGCACGACCCTGTCCGACGCCGAGCTGATCGAACGGTCATGGCGAGATCCCGAGGACTTCGCCCTGCTGTTCGACCGGCACGCCGGACAGATCCACCGATATGTGGCCCGCCGGCTCGGCGACGACGCGGCCGACGACGTCGTCTCCGAGACGTTCCTCGCCGCGTTCCGGCAGCGCCGCGACTACGACACCGCCCGGCTGGAGGCCCTTCCCTGGCTGTACGGCTTCGCGACCAACTTCATCCGCCGCCATCGGCGGGCCGAGACACACCGCTACAAGGCGTACGCGAAAGTGGGCGCGCTCCCCGACGCCGGCGACGCTGCCGAACAAGCCCTTGAGCGGGCGAGCGCGCACGCCGTCCGCCGGCCGCTCGCCCGGGCGCTCGCCTCGCTCAAGAGCCGCGACCGCGACGTCCTCTTACTCGTGGCCTGGGCCGACCTCACCTACGAGGAGGTCGCCGACGCCCTGTCCATCCCGATCGGGACCGTGCGTTCCCGCCTCAACCGCGCGCGGGCCATCGTCCGCGACGTCCTCGGCAGCACCGACCCCACGACGGAGCAGACCTCATGAACGACCGGACCGACCTGGCCGAACTGCGCGACCTGTTCGCCGACCAGCCGCACCCCACGGCGGAGCGCCTGGCTCCCGCCCGTACCGCCCTGCTGGCCGAAGCCCGTACGAAGCGGCGGCCGGTCGGGCTGCGGCGCGTGTCGCTGGCGGGCGGGCTGGTCGCGGCGATGGCCGCGGGAGTGATCGCCGTGCAGACGTTCGGCTCCGCCGCGCCCGCGAGCGCCGCCGAGGTCCTGCGGCTGGCGGCCGAGGCCGCGACCGCCGCTCCGTGGCCGGAGCCCCGCGACGACCAGTACCTCCACTACGAGCGGATCGCGGAGACCCGCAGCGAGAACGGGGTCCCCAATGTCGGCCCGCGCCACGTCACGGGCGAGGTCTGGGAGTCCGTCGACGGCTCCCGCCCCGGACTCCTCTGGCACAAGCCGCCCAAATCCAGGCCGCAGAACCCCGAGTACCAGGAACTCCTGACCCGCTGCCCCGAACGCGGCGCCGGACGGCCCGCCTACGCCGACCTCCGGAAGTGGCCGACCGACCAGGAGCAGCTCCGGCGCAAGCTGGCCGAACACCCGATGACCGCCGGCAAGGACGCCGCGGCCCGGACCTGGAACGCCGTCATCAACCTCCTCGGCAGCCCGGTCCCGCCCGAGCAGCAGGCGGCCATCTTCAAGATCGCCGCGACTCTGCCGGGCATCGAGACGGAGGAGCTCAAGGACGCCACCGGCCGATCGGGCATCGCCGTGACCCGGGTGGACGACCGCGGCCCCGGGGGCGCCCTCTCCCGCGAATCCCTCATCTTCGACAGGAGCTCCTACGTCCTCCTGGGCGGCCAGGAGCTCGTGCCGGGGCACGGGCGCGAAGTCTGGTCCCTCAGCCGCCCTCAGCTCACCGACGTGCTCCCGGCCTGGTCCACGTCCGTGAAGCGGAAAGGCTGCGTCTAGTCGCGCGGAGCGAGGCCGTGCTCGTAGGCGTAGATGACGGCGCGCACCCGTGAGGGCAGCCCGAGTTTGCGCAGGATGCTGGCGACGTGGGTCTTGACCGTGCCCTCCTCGATGGTGAGGGCACGGGCGATCTCCGCGTTGCTGAGCCCCCGGGCCAGTTGGCGGAGCACCTCCAGCTCACGGGTGGTCAGCCGCTGCCGCGCGTCGGCGGCCGACGCGGGCGACAGCCGTGCGAAACGGTGGATCAGCCGGGTGGTGACCTTCGGGTCCACCAGTCCGTGCCCGCCGTGCAGCGCCCGTACGGCCTCCAGCAGCAGCTCGGGGTCGCTGTCCTTCAGCAGGAACCCCGAGGCCCCCGACTGGAGCGCCCCGAACAGGTACTCGTCGGTGTCGAACGTCGTCAGCGCCAGCACCCTCGGCGGCGTCTCCACCTCGGCGAGCTGCCGGATCGCGGCGATCCCGTCGACGTAGGGCATGCGCAGGTCCATCACGACCACGTCGGGCCGCCGCCACAGCGCCAGGTGCACGGCCTCGGCCCCGTCGGCCGCCTCACCGACGACCTCGATGTCGGGCTCGCCGTCCAGCGTCAAGATCAAGGCTTCGCGTACGGCCGGCTGGTCGTCGGCGATCAACACCCGGATGGTCACGCCACTTCCTCCTTCAGAGCTCCGGTGGTGCGTCGATCGGGACGGTGGCCTCGACCAGCCAGCCGTGCCGCGGGCCGGGGCCCGCCGTGAGGGTGCCGCCGTGCCGCTGCGCACGTTCGCGCATGCCTCTGATGCCGCGCCCCTCCGCCCCGGCGCGGGCGTGGCCGTCGTCGGAGATCGAGACCGCCACCGCGGCCCGGCCGCGCCGGACCCGCACCTCCACCTCGGTGGCTCCCGAGTGGCGGGCGGCGTTGGTGAGCGCCTCCTGCACGATGCGGTAGACCGTACGGCTCACGCCGGGCGGCAGCGGGGTGCCGTGGCCCGTCCGGTGGACCGAGATCCGCAGGTGCGGAGTGGAGAGCCGGTGGGCCAGCTCTTCGAGGTCTCCCTGGTCGGGTTCCGCGGAGGTCTCGCGGAGGGTGTCGAGGAGGGCGCGTACCTCTTCCAGCGCGGAGGACGACAGGTCGGCGATGGTGCCGAGCGCCTTGTCGGCGGCGGGCGTCCGGCCGCGCAGGGCCCGGCGGGTGGCCGTGGCCTGGATGCGGATCGCGGTGAGGTGGTGGCCGACGCTGTCGTGCACGTCCCGGGCGAGCCCGGCGCGTTCCTCGGCGAGCGCGCGCCTGGCCTCGGCGTGGTCGAGCCGTGCCGCCTGCGCGGCCCGCTCGGCGTGCAGCCTCAGCATGCGGCCGACCGCCACGGGGGCGACGCCCAGGACGATCAGGTCGGTCAGCGTGGCGGCCCCGATCGACTGGGGCAGCAGCGTCCCGTAGATGACCACCCAGACGACGGAGGCGGCCAGGACCAGCCACGGCCGCCGGGTCCGATGGGCGGCGGCCGCGCAGAACAGGCAGGTGGCGACCAGCCGCCCCGGCCACCCCGGCACGACCATGCCGACCAGCGCCACCCCGGCCGACAGGACGGCGGCGGTGAGGGGCAGCCTGCGCCAGATCAGCACCGGCAGGCAGCCCGCCACGCTCAACCCGGCCACCACCGGCAGCCCAGGAGCCGGAAACCGCTTCTCCAGCAGGGTGACGGCGATGAGGACGATGGCGGCGATGACGACCACCAGGACGTCCAGCCGGGTTCCCTTCGGCAGCCTGCCGACCAGCCGCTCACGAAACGTCCGCAGCGTCGCCTCCCGAGGGTGCCGCCGTCACGAGCTGCGCGAAGTCGTCCCCAGCCGCGAGCCGGTCGATCAGTTTCAGCACCGCGTCACGTCCGCCGTTCGCCTGGACCCAGCGGCTCACCTGGCAGGCGGCCTTCGCGTACGCCTGGGGGTCCCGGCCGGCCATGCCGAACCAGTCCTTCAGTGACTCGGGAAGCGCGCCGCCGGTGTCGACCAGGCACCGGTTCCCGGCCGTCTCCGGCGCGAGATAGCGAGGATCGCCGGAGACGAGCACCGCCAAGCCCTCGTCGAACCACTGCGGCACCTCTTCCTCCTTGCCCCTGAGCCGGACGTGCAGCTCCACATGGGACAGCTCGTGCGAGGCGATCACCGGGTCGGCGCCGCGCGGCGACAGCATCACCGCCCGGTTCAGCACCGCGATCCCCCGCTCGCCGCCGCCGCCGATCCGCCGGTAGCAGGCGTCCGTCAGGCACACCAGGACGCTCGGCGAGCTCTCGCGGCCGCCGTAGAAGGCTCCGACGCGCTGCCGCGCCTGCTCGACGACGCCGGTCACGTGCCGCCGCTGCGCCTCCGACAGGTCCGGTTCGGCGTACACGCCGGGCTGGAGCTCCGCCAGGCCGTAACAGCCGGGGCAGGTGGTGGCCGCCACGGAGGGATAGGCCAACACCACCCCGGCCGCCGCCGCCACGACCAGCGCGGCCAATCCGCCCAGCAGGAGCCTCCCTTTCCTGCGCCGCGCCCATGCCGCCATTTTTCCTCCCGTTCCGGTCAGTCCAAGCTTCCCCTGATCACTCACACGTCGTCCCGGCAGGGGGCAGCCGGCCGCCGACCAGATAGCGGTGTACGTGCTCGCGTACGCACGGGTCGCCGGACAGGTAAAGGGCATGACCTCCGGCGGCCTTCAGGTAGCGGGCGCCGGGCAGCTGGCCGGCCAGCCGGCGGCCGTCGGCGGGCGGGGTGGTGTCGTCGTGCTCGCCGCCCGCGATGAGCACGGGAGGCAGGCCCGGCGCCGCGACAGGGTGGGGCGGGTAGGTCCGGGTCGCCGGCAGGCCCGCGCAGTGGTTGGCCATCGGCCACACCGCGCGCCAGCCGATGTGCGGCGTGTCCCGGCGCAGGGCGGACTCCAGCCTCTTGACCTGGTCGTAGCCGGGGTAGGGCAGGTCCGCGCAGAGGACGACGCGGGACAGGTCGGGGTCCGGAGCCCCCTCCACCTTGGCGAAGTACGAGGCGTCACCGGCCTGCGCGCGGGCCAGCCCAGCGGCCAGGGGCTTCCAGGTGTCGGCGAAGGAGAAGGTGGCGCGGGAGGCGATCTGGGTGTCGCTGATCCGCGCCCCGGGACCGGCCTCGGGGGCGGGGACGGGCTCGCGGCGGGCCCTCGCCATCACCTCGTCCCAGACCGCCACCGGGTCCTTGCCGTGCAGGGCGCAGGTCACGGTGCTCCGGCACCAGGCGGCGAACCGGGCGAAGTTGCCCTCCAGGGCCTTGGCGCGCGGCCGGAGCCAGGCACGCAGGTCGGAAGTGGTGTGGTCGAGGACGCTGTCGAGGTACATGCGGCCGACCCTGCGGGGGAACAGCTCGGCGTAGGCCTGCCCGAGCACCGTGCCGTGCGAGTTGCCGAAGTAGGTGAGCCGGGCCTGGCCGAGTGCCTTTCTGATCGCCTCCATGTCGTGCGCGATCTGCCAGGAGTTGAGGGTGCCCGACAGGACGCCGGCCTCCTCGGCGCAGGCTTGGCCGAAGGTGTGGTTCTTCGCGGCGTACGCGTCGTAGGCCGCCTTGGTGGGGAACACCCACTCGGTGGCGAAGGGCGCGGGGATCGGGCAGTGGATCGCCGTCGAGCCGCCGAACCCCCGCGGGTCGAAGATCACCACGTCGAACCACTCGGTCAGGTCGGCGAACGCCCGCTTGGCCTGCCGGAGCAGCGCGATCTGCTCGCCGGGCCCACCGGTGTTGACCAGCAGCACGCCCTTCTTGCGGGCCTGGTCCCTGGCGGGCAGCTTGGCGAGACCGATCGCGACCTTGGGCCCCGATCGGCGTGCCCAGTCGGCCGGCACCTGGAGCTGCGCGCACTGCAGGCCGTCGCCGCAGTCCTGCCACGACGGCGGCGTGACCGGTGCGACGGCGAGAGCGGCGCCGAGGATGAGCGAGGCAGCGGTGTTCACTCTGGAAGGATGGCGGGGGCCGGGCCGCCCGGGCGTCCCTCTTTCTGCATATCTTTCACGCTCGGTTCCGCCGCGCCCGCAGCATCGGGATCAGTACGGCGGCGACGGCGAGATGCATCAGGGACAGGATGATCTTCGTGCCCAGGGCGGCCTCGACGCCGGCGATCGGCACGAAGGAGATCAGCAGGACCGCGCAGGCGCTCACGCTCCAGATGGTCCTCGCCCGGCGGGTGAAGCGCTCCAGCACCGCGAGCGCACCCCAGCCGAGCAGGGACAGGACCAGCGTCGCCCCGATGACGAGCGGCAGGCCGACGGTCACCGGTGGCTGCCCGTCGCCTGGCTGGTCGACCAGCAGATCGATGTCCAGCAGCCGGGCGGCGAGCCACAGCAGGCCGGTGGCCAGCACCGCGCCGCCGATCGCGAGGGGCCTGGTGGTCGTCGTGACGGATCGGTTCTTCTGAGGGGAGGACATCTGACTTCTTTCGTTAGAAAGGGGCGTTTACCGGGGGTGCGGCTCGAACGCGGCGTCGTCGCGTTCGGCCGCGAGGTCAGGCCCCGCGGAGCGCAGCATGAGGAGACCGACGACGACGGCCGCGGCGAGAAGCCCCGCGCCGACGCCGAAGGCCAGGTGGTAGCCCGCGTTCAGCCCTGGGAGGCCGCCTTGCCCTGCGGCGGTCAGCCGGGCGGTGTGCCCGGAGGCGAGCGAGGCCAGGGCCGCCAGGCCGAGGGCGCCTCCCACCTGCGCTCCCGTACCGGCCAGGCCGGAGGCGAGCCCGGCATCGCCGGGGCGCACGCCCGACATGGCCAGGGTCATCACCGCGGGCATCGCCAGGCCCGCGCCCACGCCGAGCAGCGCCATCGACGGCAGGACGTCCACCGCGTACCGGCCGTCCACCGGGGCACGGGTGAACCACACCAGCGCCGCCGTGAGGAGCGAAAGACCCGCCAGCAGCACGGCACGCGGGCCGAAGCGCGTGATCATCCGGGCGGACAGGCCGAGCGAGACGGCCGCCAGCACCACCGCGACGGGCAGTCCCGCCAGGCTCGTCTCGGCCGCGCCGTACCCGAGGACCCGCTGCATGTACAGGACGGTGAGGAACTGGAATCCGGACATGGCGCCCACCATCAGCACCTGGACCAGATTGGCGCCCGCGAGGTTCGGCGCGCGGAAGACGCGCAGCGGCACCAGCGGGCTCCTGGCCCGGGCCTGGCGCGCGACGAACGCCACGAGCAGGACGACGGACGCCGCGCCGAGGCCGAGCGTGTGCGCCGATCCCCACCCGTGCTCCTCGACCTTGACGATGGCGTAGACGCCGGCCATCAGACCCGCGGTGACCAGGACAGCGCCCGCGACGTCGGCTCCCGCGGCGAGACCCGGCCCGCGGTCGCCGGCCACCAGCCGTACGGCCAGGACCGCCGCCACGACCCCGATGGGCACGTTCACGAAGAAGATCCAGGACCAGCCGGCGACCTGGGTGACAAGCCCGCCGGCCGCGCCGCCGACCGCCCCGCCGGCGGCCGCGACGAACCCGCTCGCGCCGATCGCCTTGGCCAGCTCCCGCGGCTCCTGGAAGATCGTCACGATGATGCCCATCACCACGGCCGAGGCCATCGCCCCGCCCGCCCCCTGCACGAACCGGGCGGCGACCAGCATCTCCTGGCTCACCGCCAGCCCGCACAGCAACGAGGCCACGGTGAAGACGCTCAGGCCGATGACGAACATGCGCTTGCGCCCGATCAGGTCGCCCAGCCGCCCGGACAGCAGCAACAGGCCGCCGAAGGCGACCATGTAGGCGTTGACGACCCAGGCGAGGCCCGCGGCGGAGAATCCGAGGTGGGTCTGGATGGCGGGCAGCGCCACGTACACGATGCTCGAATCGATGATGATCATGAGTTGGACGGCGCTGAGCACGGCGAACGCGCGCCAGCGCGAGCTCTGGGGCATACGTCTCCCGACGGGTGACAGGAAGGAATGCGTACGACCCTAGGGCGATGATCCTGGACGCTGAATGCGTGAAGATCCGTCATTCATACGCGATCGTCGCGGCAGGTGGATGCCGTGATCGCGGTGACCCGTACGGCGGCATGCCTCATGCTCCGACGGGCGGCTCTCAGTCCCAGAGGGCGCGCAGCGCCGCCTCACCGATCTGCCGCAGCTCGTCGTGGCTGCGGCCGGCCGCCGCCTGGACGGCGATGCCGTCCGAGATCGTGTGGACGAGCGCGGCCAGGGTGGCCGGCTCGTAGCGGGAGGGCAGATCGGTGGCCTGCTCCAGCCGCCTGCGCAGCGCCGCCTCGCCGGCTTTGCGCACCGCGATGGCGTCCTGGCGTACGGTGCGGGCGTCGGGCCCGCAGGCGTGCACGCTGTTGACGCACAGGCAGCCGTGGGGCGTGTGCTCGCCCGCGGTCAGGTCCACCGCTCCGCGGATCAGCCGCTCGACGACCTCCCGTCCGGTGGGGGCGTCCAGCGCGGCGGCGGCATAGCCGCCGGGGCCGTCGAGGTAGCGGGCGAGGACCTTGCCGAACAGCTCCTCCTTGTTGCCGAAGGCGGCATAGAGGCTGGGCTTGTTGATGCCCATCGCGGCGGTCAGGTCGGCCAGCGAGGCGCCCTCGTAGCCATGCCGCCAGAACACCTCCAGCGCGCGGTCGAGTGCGGTGTCGGCGTCGAACGAGCGTGGGCGTCCGCCGGGCATGCCGTCCTCCGTGCTCCCCTCAAGTTTTATACCTCTCGGTACGTTACCTCTTGCGGGAGAGCGTCGCGCTGCCCTAATTTCATACCGCAAGGTACATAACTAAGGGGTGACGCACATGATCCGAGTCGGAGTCGTCGGGGCAAGCGGCTGGGCGGACGGCTCCCACCTGCCCGCGCTCGCCGCGCTCGAGGAGTTCGACGTCACCGCGGTCGCGACCACCAACCAGGCCAGCGCGGACCGGGCCGCCGCCGCCCACGGCGTACGGCACGCCTTCGCCGACGCGCGCGAGCTCGCCGCACACCCCGAGGTCGACCTGGTCGTCGTCTCGGTGAAGGCCTCCGGGCACGCCGCCGTGACCAGGGCCGCGCTCGACGCCGGCAAGCACGTCGTGTCCGAGTGGCCGCTGGGCGTGGACGCCGACGAGGCGAGCGAGCTGACCGAGGCGGCGAGCGCCGCGGGCGTCGTCCACGCGGTCGTCCTCCAGGGGCACCACTCGCCGAGCGCCCGCTTCGCCGCCGACCTCCTGGCCGAAGGCCGGATCGGCACGCTCGAATCGGTCACGCTGGTGGCGGAGGGCGCGCCCCTGGGCGGCAGCCGGATCTCGCCGGACCTGGTGTTCGGCCTCGATCCCGCGGAGGCGACCAACGTCCTGACCATCATGGCCGGCCACTTCCTGGCCGCACTCGAACGGGTCACGGGCCCGCTGACCGAGGTCTCCGCACGACTCCCCCGCACGCATGACCGCGTGCTGGTCGCCGGGACGGAGCGGACCGTGCCCAACGCCACCCCCAGCCACGTGCTGCTGCACGGGCTGCTCGCGAGCGGCGCCACCGCCTCCGTCGCCGTGCACGGCGGCAACGGACCCGCCCGCGACGGGTTCCTGCTCAAGCTCGTCGGCAGCGACGGAACCCTGACCGCCGTCCCGGCCCAGCGCGGGACGTTCATCCACTGGGGCGACTGGGACATCAGGATCGGAGACGACATCCTGGCCGTGCCCGACGCCTACCGCACCGTCCCCGCCGGCGTCCGGTCCGGCCCGTCGGCCAACATCGCGGCCCTCTACCAGGAGGTCGCCCGGGCCATCGCCGAAGGCCGGCAGCCACACCCCAGCTTCGAGACCGGCCTGCGCCACCACCTGCTCCTCGCCGCCATCGAACGGTCCGCGGCGATGGAAGCGCCCGCGGAACTGGCCACCCGCCCGGCGTGACGCAGGGCTCGCATCAACGCCGCAGACAGGTGAGGACGGCTGCGACGCGTTCGCGAACGGAGTCGTCGGCACCCGGGGCGAGCTTGGCGAAGATGCGGTTGATGTGTTCGGCGAAGGCGGGGCGCCTCGGCTGTGAGTCCGGTTCCGTTTCCCGGTCAGGCTCCGCCATGTCCGTCGTCCTCGACAGTGACGAGCAGGGTCTCCTGGCGCGTCAAGGCCGCGTGGAGCGTCAACGTGGTGGCTCCACCGCCCGCCGGTCAGTCGATGCCTTCGACGATGCGGAAGTCGCGCTCGAAGCCGTCGGGGAGGGCCACCAGCGCCTTCTGGTATGCCTCGCTCTCGTACGCCGCGACGGCCTGTTCAAAGCTGTCGAACTCGATCAGAACGACGCGTTGCGTGATTCCGGCCTCGTGGGCGACGACTCGACCGCCACGGGACGGGATCCGGGACAGGACGCGCCCGCCCCCAGCCTGGACAGCCTGACCGGCCAGCTTGTCGTAGGCAGTCAGCCTCTCAGGGTCGGAAATGGCGGGGTAGACACTGACCCAGTAGCCCTTAGCCATGGAAATGCCTGTGTTCGGCCGGACACGTCCGACTCAGTTGAATCGTCATATGTGCAGGTTAGGGCTTGCTGTACGGCCGAGGGAAAGACCGGTACGGGATAGACTCAGAACGGATCGTTATCAATCGGCAGGGAGAGCACGTGGCGCCGGACACGGTGAGCCTGCGGTACTTCCTGGTGCTGGCGCAGGAGTTGAACTTCACCCGCGCGGCCGCACGGATCGGTATCGCACAGCCCGCACTCAGCGCCAGGATGCGCCGATTGGAGGCGGAACTCGGTACGGCCCTGCTGGTCCGCAACACGCGTAGCGTCGTCTTGACCCCGGCCGGTGCGGCTCTGGCGGAATCCGCGCCGCCCGCGCTGGCGGCGCTGGACCGGGCATGGGACACCGCCCGGAGCGCGGCGGCCGGTGAACTGGGCACGCTGCGCATCGGATACAGCCTCAGCGCCGGGGCCGAGACGGCACCGGCCCTGGTGGACAGGCTGATTCGCGACAACAGCGGACTCGAGGTCGGCGCGGTCCCGATGGCGACACCGGAGATCTCCCCCGCGGTCGCCGACGGCCGCATCGATGCCGGGATCACCCGCGGCGAACAGCCGGGCCGTGGCGTGCGCCGGTACCTGCTGCGGCGTCAGCGCATCGGGGTCCAGCTGGCGCAGCACCATCCACTGGCCGAACACCCGGAGATCGAGATCGCCGACGCGGCCGCGTATCCGCTGCGACTCCCGGACCGCGCGGCCAACCCCGTGATCCACGATGAGCTGTCCGCACTGTTCCGGGACATCCGACCACACCCCCGATTCCACACGCCCGCAGTCTCTTTCGACATGTCTCAGCGCGACCTGCGCGACGGGGTCACCCTCGCCCCGGCCGGAGAAGCCGCGGTCACGGCATCACCGGCCGGTCTCACCTGGCGACCGCTGCGGGGCGCGCCCAGCCTGACGATCCACCTGGTCCTCCCACGCGAGCAGTCGCCGCTTCACCGCCGCATCCGCGCCGTCGCCAAAACCCTGGCGCACGAGCTGCACTGGCTGCAGGACTGACGCGCAAGAGGACAAACGAGACGGACGCCCGCGATGGCGAGGCCGAAGACCTTGCGCCCGGACGCCGAAATCTCGGGCTGGGCGATCGCCGCCGCGCTGTTCCTGTCGTACGGCTCGGTGTACCGACACCCCGTCTCCGCCGGGATCGACATGTCTGTCGTCATCATGACCCCTCGGACGCGTGCAGGACGAAGGCCAGCACGTCGGCGAGCAGTGCCTGCTCCTGGTCTCTGGTCGAGCCGGCGCCGTGGCCGCCGTGCTCCTCGACGCGCAGCAGCACCGGCCGGCCGGAGGCCGTGCTCGCCTGCAGGCGGGCGGCCAGCTTCGCCGGCTGCCATGGCGGCACCCGCGAGTCGCGCAGGCCGGCGGTCAGCAGCACCGCCGGGTACGGCACGCCGTCCCGGACCCGCAGGTAGGCGTCGATGATCAGCAGGGCGCGCAGGCCCTCCTCGGTGCTGACGCTGCCGAACTTCGGCACGTTGACCGGCCCGCTCTCGCCGAACTCGTTGCGCGTGGCGTTCACCGTCGGCGCCTGGAGTGCCATGGCCGCCCACAGATCGGGGCGGCGCACCAGCGCGCCGCCGGTGGGGATGCCGCCGGCGCTGACGCCCTTGGCGGCCAGCCGCGCCGGGCGGGTGTAGCCGAGGGCGATGAGGTGTTCGGCGCAGTCGATGAAGTCCGTGATGGTGGCCTCCTTGCGCTCGCCGCGCCCGGCCTCGTGCCATTCGCGGCCGTAGGCGCCGCCGCCGCGCAGGTGTGCGACCGCGTAGACGCCGCCGAGCTCGTACCAGGCGAGCATCTCGGGATGGAACTCCGGCAGGTCGATCATCCCGTCGGAGCCGTAGCCGGTGAGCACGGTGGGGTTGTCGCCGTCCAGCTCCAGGTCCTTGTGGTGGATGACCGTGAGCGGGATCGGCGTCCCGTCCCTCGCGGGCACGTGCAGGGTGCGGGCGTGCACGTCGCCGAAGTCCACCGGTGAGCGGGGCGCCAGCCCGGCGGGCTGGAGGGACTGGCCGTCGTAGCGGTAGAGCCGTGGCGCGTCGGTCCAGCCGGCCATCAGCAGCAGGGCTTCGGGCCGCTCGGGGTGGGTGGTCCACTCCAGGATGGCGCCGTCCATCGGCATCGGGAGGTCTGTGAGTTCGCCACCGGACAGGGGCGCGTGCCGTACCCGGCTGACGCCACCGTCGAGATCGCGCACCAGCAGCCGGTCGCCCACCACCCGCACCGTCTCCACCACCCGCTCACTGGCGGGCACGACCACTCGGGCTCGGGACAGGTCTGGTGCGGCAAGCGGAACGGCCAGCACGCGGGAGCGCGGCGCGTCCCGGTGGGAGACCAGGTAGAGGGTGTCGTGGCTGGTGGCGAAGGCGGTCACGCCGTCCGCTGCGCCCGCGACCTTCCGCCACGGGCAGGTGGCAGGGTCGGCCAGTCCGGTGCGCGGCGCCACGTATATCGTGCAGTCGCTCAGCTGCTCGCGGGTCCAGGGCCAGGGACTGAGCGCGCCGTGGGAGACGATCGCCAGCATCCACTCGCCGTGCGGCGGCACCACCAGGAAGGGCCGGTCCCGCGGGGTCAGCTCGACGTGGGGGTTGAGGCCGCGGGCCAGCACCACCGTGTCCTGCGCCGGGTCGGCGCCCAGGTGATGCAGGAAGGAGCGGCTGTCCAGGCGGTGCTGCTCGGCGTAGCGGTGATAGACGAACGACCGGCTGTCCTCCAGCCAGCTCAGGAAGGCGAAACGCGTCGTGGGCGGGATCGTCTCCCGCAGGGCTCCGGAGTCGGCGTCGATCACGTGGATGGCGCTGTCCTCGGACCCGGAGGCGGAGACGGCGCAGGCGACGTGACGGCCGTCGGGGGAAGGCACGTACCAGTCGATGGCGTGGTGTCCGTCGCCGGGCACCGTGCCGGGGTCGAACAGGAGTCTGCTCGCTCCGCCGGCCTCGGTGACCGTCAGCACCGGCACGGGGGCGTCCGGCTCGCGTACGAGGGCGAAGACCTTGTCGGCTGTCAACGCGAGGCCGAAGTACCGCGTGAGCGCGCTGCCCAGCTCGCGGATCCGGGTCAGCAGGGCGGCGCGGTGCGGCAGGGCGTCCAGGTGCTCGCGGGCGTGCCTGGCCTGGCCGTCCAGCCAGTGGTGGAACTCCTCGCCTTCGGTTTCCATCCACCGGTAGGGGTCCTCGAGCGTGATGCCGTGGAGGGTCTCGCGGGCGACGTCCACCCGGGCGATCGGGGGTTCGGTGATGCCGCTCATATGCGCATGATCATATGCTGATGATCCAGTGGCTCATCGGACATGGGATCACCCGTCCCTCCGCCGGCCGGATCGTCTCTCCCCTGCCGACGCCGTGATCAGTACAACCAGATGGCGTTGCGGCGGTGCCGCGCGGGGTGGACTTCGAGGTCGTCGATCGCCTCGACGGCGAGAGGACCGCCGGTTGTGGCGTTGATCCTCCGGCGGATGGCCTCGAGCGTGAGACGCAGGCGTTGGCGTGCCCGGCGCTCCTCGATGTAGGCCCATTCGGACACCGAACGGTCTCGGGGATCCGACCTGGCCCAGGAGTAGACGACGACCTGGCGGCGCAGGGGGATCGGGCGTGGCCGGTGGCCGGTCCGCTGGGCCTGTCGCAGGCATGCGGCACTGTAACGGAGATCAACTATCGTCACCGATCGCCTGAAAGTCGGACGACCGATGTGATGGGCGGTGCGGGACATGAGGCTCCCTCGATAGCACCGCCAGGTATTTCCTGGCGCGCTACTGGAAGCCGCTCGGTCCCGTTGATCGCTGGTGCGTCATGGCCGGACCCTAGCATCGCAGGCGGCGGGACCGCAGGACGGCGAGGGCGGCTGCGGGGTCGTCGGCGAACAGGCGGATCGTACGGACCTCCGCGCGCCTGCCGAGTGGCCGGACGGCCGTGACCGGTTCGGTCAGCTCCAGCACCAGGTTGGTCTGGGACGCCACCGCCACGGCCAGCCGATCACCGTCCACCTTGACCGTGCCGTTCTCGTTGAAGTTGCGGACCTGCCGCACTTGCGCGATCCGCTCCCGCGGGACCCGCAGGTCGAAGAACGCCCCGTAACGGATGCGCACCTCGTCCTCCGAGACGACGTGCGGGCGGGTGACGCACGCCGCGATGACCGCGAGCACGATCAGGACCGCGTACGCGTCGGCGACCAGGACCACGGCGCGCAGGCCGGCGGGCGCGCCGAACGCCCGCAGCAGGACTTCCGCGACGACCAGCTCCACGACCATCGCGCCCAGGAAGATCATCATCGTGAGGGTCTGCGCGCGGGAGTAGGAAACAGCGGTGGCGCCGTCGGGCACGCCGTGGCGGCGGCGGGCCACCCACAGGGCGAGGCTGATCATGCCCTTCAGGTCGAACCCCATGATCCGCCGCACCTGCTCGGGAACCAGCTGCTCGTAGGCGGCACGGCATGCCCTCCAGCGGTCCGCGCCGCCCCGGCGCGCCGCGGCGTACAGCCGGTACGCGGTCACCGCCTCCAGCACGAGCATCGCGACGACGACCACCTCGGCCACCGCGACCACGGGCAGCGGCAGCGACACGCCGGACACGAGCAGAACCGCGAACACCAGCTCCACGGGGACCACGGCGTACAACGCGGCACGCGCGACCTTCACCATCACCCTCGCTCCTTCAGCTGTGTCACGAGCAGCCGGAAGACCTCGCCCTGGGCGGCGGGCACTTCCCGCAGCAGCTCCTCCAGCCACTGGCCGTTGCCGGCGTCGTCGAGGCTCGCGAGCATCACCGAGACCATCTCGTCGGGAAGGTGGTCCGCGAGGTCACGCGCGACCACGGCGACGCGCGGATCACCGGGGTCGGCGTCGGCGAGCTCGTCCAGCCGGGCGATGAGGGCATTTCCCCGCGCGTACGCCTCGGGCTCGGTGAGGGGACGCAACAGATCGGCGAACTCGGCCCGGTCCGCCGGATCGCCCACGGTGGCGACCAGGGTCAGCAGCTCGCGGTCGAACTCGGCGAACGCCGAACCTCCCGTGGGAAGGCCGCGCAGCACCTCGGCCATGTCGGGCGACACCGTCGAGTCGGGGTGCAGGTCCGCCTCCGCCAGCAGCGCCGCCAGCCGGGCCCTTCTGGCGGCAATGGCTGCCTGCTGCCGGGCCAGGTCGGCGTCCAGCTCCAGAAGCAGCTCCCGCAGCTCCCGGCCCTGGTCGTCGGCCAGGACGTCGCGGACCTCGTCGAGAGACAGGCCGAGTTCGGCCAGCCGCCGTACGCGGGCGAGCGCCACCGCGTCGCGCAGCCGGTACTCGCGGTAGCCGTTGGCCAGCCGTTCGGGCTCGGGGAGGAGCCCCAGGTGGTGGTAGTGGCGTACGGTCCGGGTGGACACCCCGACCATCGCCGCGAGCTCGCTGATCCTCATGCGGTCATTAGAAACGTTGACGCTACGTCATGGTCAAGCGCCGTGATCTTCTCGGCGGTACGCCTGATCACGCGGCGCGCCACCGTCCGCCGCCAGGCGGGTGAGCCACTCGCGCAGCAGGTGCTGCTCGGCCTCGCTCAGGACGCCGGCCTCGCCGGCCTCGTCGGGCAGGGCGGCGCGCAGCGCGCGGGCCGCCGCGGCGGGGCCCGTCTCCTCGGCGGGGACCATCGGTTCGGCGCGGGTGATGGCGGCGACCATGGCCTCGCGCAGAACGGTCAGCAGCGCCGGATCGCGGCGTTCCGGCGGGGTGGAGTGCCAGGCGATGACCGCGCCCCGGCCGGTGGCCTGGATGATCTGGGCGGCCAGCTCCTCGCCGACCCGCAGCCACCCCGCGGCCGCCAGCCGGCGCACCCGGCCGTGGAGGATCTCCAGGCCCGCGCGGTGTGCCATGTCCGCCCCCCGGCCGGTGGCCCTGTTCATCACCGCGAACAGCTCGGGGCGGGAGATCCCGAACTCCACCACCGTGTCCCAGCCGCGGCGCAGGTCCTCCACCGCGTCCTGCGGTTCGGGGTCGAGCAGCGCGCGCTTGCTCTCCAGGAACTGGGCGTAGCCGTGCTCGGCGACGGCCTCCAGAAGCCCTTCCTTGTCGCCGAAGAGCCGGTAGATCGCCGGGGGCTGCATGCCGGCCGCGGCGGCGACCGCGCGGGTGCTCACCGCGTCGGGGCCGCCGCTCTCCAGCAGCGCGACGGCCGCCTCGACGATGCGGCGGCGGGGGCTGTCGGTGGTGTCGCGGGTAGCCATGAACCAACGATACCGGGGATTTGGTTCCACTGATATTTCAGTGTTAACGTGAAAGTGATTCCACTGGAAACAGCGTGGGGAGAACCCTGTGATCATCGTGACCGGAGCCACCGGAAAGCTCGGCCGCCGCACTGTCGAACGCCTCCTGGAGCGCGTGCCCGCCGACCGCGTCGGCGTCAGCGTCCGCGATCCCCGCAAGGCCCAGGACCTCGCCGACCGCGGCGTCCGGGTCCGGCAGGGCAGCTTCGACGACCCCGCCTCGCTCGTGCGCGCCTTCGAAGGCGCCGAGCAGGTGCTCCTCGTCTCCCTCGACCGCGTCGGCGAGGAGTGCGTCACCGGCCACCGCAACGCCATCGACGCCGCCGTCAAGGCCGGTGTCGGCCGCATCCTCTACACCAGCCAGATGGGCGCCGCCCACGACTCCCGCTTCCAGGCGTGCCGCGACCACGCCCTGACCGAGGACCTGCTGCACGCCACCGGCCTGCCCTGGACCGCGCTGCGCAACGGCTTCTACGCGGCCAGCGCCCTGCACTTCCTGGAGCCCGCCCGCCACACCGGCGACATCGCCCTCCCCGCCGACGGCCCCGTCGCCTGGACCGGCCACGACGACCTCGCCGAAGCCACCGCCGCGATCCTCGCCGAGGAGGGCCGCTTCGAGGGGCCCACCCCGCCGCTCACCGGCCCGGCGGCGCTCGACTTCGACGCCGTCGCCGAGCTCGCCTCCCAGGCCACCGGACGGCCCTTCACCCGTACCGTCGTCTCCGACGACGCCTTCCACGAGCAGTTCCTGGCGCACGGCGCCCCGGCCCCGATCGCCGACCTGATGCTGAGCATCTTCGCGGCGGCAAGGAACGGCGAGTTCACCGCCGTCGACCCGACACTCGCCGGGCTGATCGGACGGGAGCCCGCCACCTTCGGCGCCCTGCTGGAGCGCGCCTGGGCCGAATGACACCTGGCGGCGACCGGCGCCCGGAGGTGAGAGCCCCTCAGGCCCGCAGGAACGTGGCGATCGGCTCAGCCTGGCCGAAGACAGCGTGCCCCACCTCGGGCAGCAAACGTACGGTCGCGTGCGGGACGCACTCATGTACCCGCCGCGCCGTTTGTTGGGAGTCGAACATCGCGTCACGGCCGCCGACGATGACGAGGACGTCCATGGTGAGAGCGCGCAACGCCTCGTCGGAGAACACCGGAAGTCTCTCCCTGCGCGGGTTGAAGTGCGTGAACGTCAGGACGACGGCGTCGAGCGCCTGCCGGTCCCTGTCCCCGTCCAGTCCGGCGACCGCCATCGCCGACTCGCGCAGTCCGCCACGCCGGAACAGGCGGGTCAGCAGGGCCTTGAACATCCAGCCGACCTTCTGCCGTCCCACGCCCCCTGGGCACATCAACGCCAGCCGGGCCACCCGTTCTGGACGGCGGATGGCGTAGTCCAGGGCCGTCCAGCCGCCGAGAGAAATGCCGACGAACGCCGCGTCGGTGATCCCGAGCCCTTCCAGCACGTCGTCCAGCCAGAGCGCCACGGCGTCGGAGTCCAGGGCGGGGCGCGAGGGCGCGCTCAGACCCGGCTCGCCGACGAGGTCGACGGCGTAGGTGCGAAAGCCCTGCGACCAGGTGGGGACATCTCCTCGCCACATCGACGCGTTCGCCCCCGAACCGTGCAGCAGCACCAGGGGCGGCGCGTCGGGCGGGCCGCAAACGAGGACGAAGGTCTCGCCCTGACGGGTGGGCACCCGTAGCCGCTCGGCGGGAACCGGCCACGCCTCCAGCGCCTGCCGGTAGTGCTCGAGGAGTTCACGTTCCCCGGCTTCGGACTTGTAGATGCCGGTCATGACACCCCCTCGCGGATCCCGAGGATGTACGCCGCGGTGAGCGCGACGGCACGGTCTTCGTCATGTGACAGGTCCGCGAGGGCTCGCGACGCCGTGGTGCCAGGGATGTCGGCGAACGCCTGGGTCAGCCTCCGGCGGGCCGGCGGTTCTACGGTGTCATGGGCGAGGCGATCGACGAGCATGGCAGCGATCCGATCCGCCGCCGCGGGACCACTCGCCAGCGCGCTCAGGGCATCGGCCGCATCGACGTCGTTCGTCCCCTCGACGATCATGTCGACGAGCGTCGGTACGGCTTCGGCCACGCCACGGGCCCCCAGAGCCAGAGCCGCGTACCTGCGGACCACGACGTCGGGGCTCGTGAGGGCTTCGCGCAGCAGCGCGGTCGCCGTACCGTCCGGGATCTCGGCGATGGACTGGACGGCCCGCTTGCGCACCTCGGCCACCGGCGAGCCGAGACCCTCCGCGAGCAGCGCCAACCCGTCGTCGCCCGCTTGCGCCAGCGCCCATCGGAGGGCGCCGGCGACGTTCGGGTCCGTCTCGTTCAGCACCGCCTCGACCAGCGCTTCCACCGGCGCCGGACCCTCCTCGACGGAGGACAGGGCCGCGCGCTGGCGCCTGCCGGCGCTCTTCGAGCCCAGCGCTTGCAGGAGCGCGACGGTCTGGAGCACGTCCTGCCAGTCCGTAGGTTCGGCAGCGCCGATCCGGCGCAGTCGCGTGAGCAGCTGCGTCTCGGCGGCGATGCGTTCTCGCGTCTGGCGGATGAGGTCGCCGACGAGTTCCGCGGGCCTGAAGTCAGGATCATCGAGCGCGCGCCCGACTTCGCGCAGCGACAGCCCCAGCGAGCGCAGGCTCTCGATGTGGAAGATCCGCTCGATGTCCTCGCTGGAGTACTCGCGATAGCCGCCGTCGCTGCGACCCGTCGGCCGTACCAGGCCGAGCGAGTCGTAGTGCCGGAGCATGCGGGCGCTGACCCCCGACCGGCGCGCCACCTCACCGATCAACACGGCCCGTCATTCCCCCTCGCCGGTGCCTCCGAGTGCCACCACACGCTTGGCCTCCTCGATCGCGTACGCCATCCCGGCATCCGGGTCGCGCAACAGCTTCTCCGTGGCGATCGCGTGCGCGCGTACCCGTGGGTCGGGGTCCGTCATGGCGGCGCGCAGCGTCGGCTCGATCACCTCACCGAGCGCGACCAGCGCCCTGCTGAGGCTCAGCCACATCTCACGCCCGCCCCGCCCGAGCTGCGTCGACAGCACCGCGACCAGCTCGGGCACTTCATCGTCGGGCACGAGCACGACCGCCGTCCGCCAAGCGCTCCGCGCCACCTCGTCGTCGCTGTCGCACAGCAGCGCCCGTGTGATCGCCGGCCACGCGCGCCGGTCCCCGATCTTGGAGAGCGTGTGCAACGCCTGGCTTCGTGCCTGCGCGTGCTCCGAGCGGACTTCTTCGACCAGCGCCGGGACCGTCATCGACGCCGGGTGGCGTGTGAGCGCCCACGTCAGCATGTCACGCACCGGGAACGCGGGCTCGACCGCGCAGCGTTCGATGAGCTTGTCGATGAAACGCGGGTCAGGGCTCGTGCCGAGCGCCAGCGCCGCCCGCAGCCGTACTGACGAGTCGCCGGCCTCCAGCCCCCGCAAAGCCGGGAACGCATCCGTGTCCTGTTTCGCCATGGCCATCGGGACCACCTCCTTGACGCCAGTGAAGACCTTGTCACAGTGTCAAGGTCAAGCGAGACACCGCTGAGCGGCTAGGGCGGAAAGCGGACCAGACCTGGCGCCTACGAAGCGGCGGGGGATCTGGGCCGGGCCATTCCCCTGTACGAGGCGACGCTGGCCGACTGCGAGCGGGTGCTGAGCACCGACCACCCTACGACTCGCACTAGCAAGGCGTGCTCTTCAGATAACGATCGTTGAATGAAGTCAACCTCCGCTTTCACTTCACGATGAGGGGTACTTCCCCGCCTCGGGAATACCCGCCTCCGCCCTCCAACGCCACCGTGAGTGGCCGCAGTAGCCGCCTCAAGGCGCTGGCCGGCACGCCCGGGGGCTCTGGCTCGCCAAGCAGGTCGGCCAGCCACTGGCGCAGGTGCGGGCGCAGTTGGAAGCTGGGCGGGCATTACGGGATGTCGCCCTCGACGATCTGGCCACCGGCCTGGACTCGACGGCCAGCATCCGCTCCCCGGGCCGCTTGAAGTTCCTCTACTGCGCCAAGGCTTCCAGGTCCCAGATGTTGATTCTGCCGTCCCGGCCCGCGCTCAGGGCGATGTGGCGCCCCTTGAGGATGGCGGTCCGAACTGTGTCGACTCTCCCCTTGTGGCCGATCAGCGGATCGCCGAGCTGCGTGCCGGTCGTCAAGTCCCAGAGGCGCACCGTCGCGTCGGCGCCCCCGCTCACCGCCAGGGCACGCTCGCCGATCACCGCCGTATCCATGGCTTCGACGGCGTCCTCGTGGCCAGTCAGCGGATCGCGGATGGGGTCATCCCCGTGCTCGTCGGTCAGGCCCCACACATGGATCTCGTCCTCAACACCCGCCACCAGGATTGGGTCACCCGTCAGCCTCGTCAATGAGACGGCCAGCACACGTTTCTCGTCGGTGTCGAACATCCTCACTTCCTCGCCCGCTGTCAGATCCCACACAGCCACTCCTTCGTCCATCCCGCCCGCCGCCGCCAGCGAGGAGCCAAGGCCGTGTGAGGCCGTGAGGCAGGCGATGCGGCCGACCTCGTTGACCAGCTCCAGCGGCGCCTCCGCGGACGGCCCCCACACCAAGATCTCCTCCGCGTACTGCGTCGCGGTCACGAACAACGGCGGCCCCTCACCCCGCACCTCGGTGATGGCCGCAAGGTAGGGATCGTCGAAACGTGCGCCCCGGATCAGTTCGCCGCTGTCCAAATCCCAGAAGGCAAACCCCTGTTCATCGCCTCCCGCCGCCAGGACCACCCTGCCTCCGGACATGACCGCGGCTACCGCATGGATGTCGTTGTCAGCATGGGGATACTGGGCGGTCAGCGGGTCCCCCGCGCAGGCGAAGGCCAGCGGCCGCTCCTGCCACACGTCTCGCAGAGGATCCCATGTCCACACTCCTCCATACCTCGAGTTGGCGCAGACCACGAGCGGCCCAGCCGCGGTCTCGACCAACGTGAAGTCCATGATCCGGGACGAGGAGGGCACTTCACTGCTCAACATGGCTAACGGCGCACGCATCTCGCGAAGCTACCATCCAAGATCTTCTTGTACATGCGTCTTCTACCAGGCAGTGAACAGAGCGGAGTAAATCCGGCGCGATCACGCGATCGTGTGTGTTTCGCCGGTCGGGCTTCCGGTGACCCGCTTATGTCAACCGTTTCAGAACGATCGCACGGCGCGTAGCTCCCGTACCAGGTGGTCGCGCACGCGGCCCACGGCCGGCCGGGTGCGCGCGCCGGAGCGGACCGCGAGGTAGCCGGTGTTGATCGGCGGCTCCTCCGGCTCAGCGAGCGTCACGAGCGTGCCCGCCTCCAGGTCCCGCCGGCACAGGTACGCGGGCAGCACCGACACGCCCATCCCCGCCCGTACGGCGCTCAGCACGCCCCGCAGGTCGGGCATGACGACCTGCGCCGCCATCGACGGGCGGCGGCCGAAGACGCTGCGCCAGTAGCGGCGCACGATGGGCAGGTCCTCGGCATAGGCGACCAGCGGCTCCGCCGGCCCGGCGCCGGGCGCGGCGACCAGCAGGAACTCCTCGTCGTACACCGGGTCGGACTGCACGCCGCGCAGCCGGGGTCTGATCGTGGACAGCACGAGGTCCAGCCGCCCGGCCGCCAATCCGGCCAGCAGGTCGTCCGACAGGCCCAGGGTGACGCGCAGCCGCAGCCCGTCCCGGACGAGCGGGGCCAGCATCGGCATGACCACCTCGCTCAGGAATTCGGCGGGCCCGCCCAGGTGCACGGCCTCGTCCGAGGGCAGCTCCGAGGCCACCACCTCGTCCAGCGCGTCGAGGCCCGGCGCGACCCGGCGGGCCAGCTCGTCTGCGGCGGGCGTGGGTGCGACCCCGCGCGCCAGCCGGTCGAACAGCGGCCGATCCAGCGTCGCCTCCAGCGTCTTGACCTGCGCGGTCACCGCCGGCTGCGACAGGCCGAGCGTCTGGGCGGCGGCGGTTATGGAGCCGGTCCTGTAGACGGCGAGGAAGGTGCGCAGCAGGTCGAGCGATAGTGGCGGCATATCACTATTCTGATGGCTTGGGGCCGCGTTCGTTATTTGTTGCTGATGTCTCGGCGGAGGCATCCTGAACGCATGACGAAGCGTGTACTCATCGCCCTGACCAGCAACGACGACCTCGGCGGCGTGGAGAAGACCGGTTACTACGTGCCCGAGGCCGCCCACCCGTGGGAGATCTTCCGCAAGGCCGGCTTCGACGTGGACGTGGCCAGCGTCAAGGGCGGCGAGCCGCCCCAGGACGGCTACGACCCCGGCGACCCCGCCCAGGCCGCGTTCGTCGCCTCGCCCGAGCAGCGCGACACTGCCCGCCTGGCCGACGTGGACGCCTCCCGCTACGACGCCGTCCTGTACGCCGGCGGCCACGGCACCATGTGGGACTTCCCTGATGACCCCGACGTGCGGCGGATCGGGCGCGAGGTGTACGAGCGGGGCGGCGTCGTTGCGGCCGTCTGCCACGGCCCCTCGGCGCTGGTGAACCTGACGCTGTCCGACGGGTCGTACCTGGTGGCGGGCAAGCGGGTGGCGGCCTTCACCAACGCCGAGGAGGAGCTGCGCGGCGTGGCGGGCGTCGTGCCGTTCCTGCTGGCCGACGCGCTGACTACGCGCGGTGCGCGGCACGAGCCCGGCGAGAACTGGCAGGCGCAGGTCGTGGTGGACGGCCGCCTCGCCACCGGCCAGAACCCGGCCAGCGCCGCCCCCCTGGCCGAGCGGGTGGTCGAGCTGCTCGCCGACCAGCGGGCCTGAGGCGGGCAATCGCCTCCGGGATGGTGATTGCGCGCCAAGGGCGCGGGCCCAGAGCATCAAGGAGTAAGCCATGGGCCAGGTCCATTCCAGCCGTTCGGCCAATGGGGCCTGCCGGGCCGGGTTGGCGGTCAGGGCTGGCTAGCGCCCGCTCATCGGCCCGCCGCGCTTCCTCACGGCGACCCAGGGTTGCGTCCACGGGAGTGGTGTACGAGTTTGACCTGGTCACAGGCGTGGCGTCGTGAAATGAAGACGGCCATCGCATGATCCTTCGAGTAGCAAGATCAAGATCGAAGGAGATCAGGCGATGGCCGTAGACAACAGTGTGACGCCCGGGCACTGGCTGGCGCGGCAGATCGAGACCGACGACCCGGATCTGTTGCGATCCATGGTGAAGACCATGGCCGAAGCGTTGATGTCAGCTGAGGCCGACAGCCTGTGCGGAGCCGGTTATGGCGAGCGCAGCAGCGAACGGACCAACTCCCGCAACGGCTACCGCAGCCGCGAGTGGGACACCCGCACCGGAACGATCGAGCTGGCGATCCCGAGACTCCGGTCGGGCTCCTACTATCCGGACTGGCTGCTGGAGCGGCGCCGCCGGGCCGAGCAGGCGCTGATCAGCGTGGTCGCCACCAGCTACCTGCTCGGCGTCTCCACCCGCAGAGTTGACAAGCTCATCGAGCAGCTCGGCATCAAGAACATCTCCAAAAGCCAGGTCGGCCTGATGGCCAAGACGACGGGTCGTTCAGCTTCTCCGACACGCCCACCACGGTCGGCGAACACACGTACAACGTCACGTTGGTCGGCGGCTCGGCCGTCGAACCGACGAGGACCACCCACGTGGTCACCGTCCACCAGCCGCCCGCGTAACCTCCCGGCGCTTCGGGTGACGGCGACCCGACCCGCCGTCACCCACTCGTTCCCGTTGCGACGGGGTCGAGGCGACGGTCGGTGTCAGCCCAGAAGGCGCCAATCGCAGAAACCTTCGATGCACAGCTCGGTGGTCGTCTTGCGAGGGTCTGGCGCCTTGATCGATACTTTGTCGCCCCACCGGCTGTAGCGGGTGTCGACGTGCACGGTCTTGCCCACCAGTTCGTCGAGGCCGTCGGAGAACGTGAACATGCTCTGCACCCTGCCGACCAGGCCCGAGGAGGTCAGCGTGACGGTGTAGGTGAGCCTCGTGTCCGGATCCCAGCCGGCATGGGTCGAGTGCTCCGCCCAGCGGGAGGCCCGCTCGAGCTCCTTGAAGGTGATCGCGCCGGTGACGGTGTCCCCGCTCCGCTGCCCGTTCCTCAACAGGGCGGCCAGGGTCGCGGGCTCTGCTGGATTGACGAGTTGCTCGTCGTAGTCGAGCAACTCGGTGTGCCGGAGGTACAACTGGTGGGAGTCCTTCCACCAGGTCTTGCCCTTCTTCAGCCACTTCCCTACAAGACCGCCGGACTGGTAGCCGGTGCCGCCGATGTCGTGGTTGAAACCGATGACACGTTCGCGACCGTACTCACCCCCCGTGGTGGTGACGTCCAAGGACTTGACGCCACCCTTGGCGTCGAACTCGAAGATTCCCTTGCGCCGGCGTTCTGACCTTTCGTCAGTGCCCTCTAAGAGGGTGGTCGTCTCGGTGAAGTGCATACCGTGGCCGGGCACCAGAACGGCTTTCAGCGCCTGGACGGGATCCTTGGTCACTACTGCTTGCGCGGGAGCGGCGCCGGTCAGCAGAGCAGCACAGGCCAGCACAGTTGCGAGCATCTTTCTCATGGGCTTGATGCTGCCGCGATCGGATCACGCCCGAAACACGGAACAGATGCGACCCATCGAAAGATCGGACCGCGCTCAGCGCGATGAACGGTCCTGCACAGCTGCCTCGATCCGCAGGCCGACACCGGCCAAGACAGCGACCAGGAAGACGGCGAGCCAGGGAAGCGAAGGGAAGTCCGGATGCCAGAGCAGCTCGATCACTGCTCCGGCAAAACCTCCACCGATGCCCAACGATCCCAGCAGGCGTAGCGCGGCCACCGTATAGCGCAGTGCTGCCGCCTCCTCCGAGTCCTCGGGGGGCGCCTGCTGGGGGTTGTCCTGTCCGGCCATAGTCGTGAGCGTCTCACGCTGAGGTCAAGATCCGATAGCGGCAGCCGGGAAATGATCAAAGCAAATTGTGCCCGCCTGTGTGGCCAGATGATCAGCGTGGGCGGCTGAGTGCCACCTCGGCCAGGTCCGTCCATGCATCGACCGAGGAGTGCGGCACGACCACCCAGTCCTTCACCTCCCGGCCCTTCCCCGTGGGGTCGAACAGGGACGCCCCGGGCAACTGGAGCGCGGCCACGTGTTCGGGCGTGTCCCTGACCAGCCTGAACACCATCGCGCCGTCGCGCTGCAAACTCGCGAACACCTTCCCCGCCTGGTCTTTGAGCGCGGGACGCCCCATCATTCTGGACAGCTGCACACCCAGGTCGGCCAGCTCAGCGCCGACCTGCTTGAAATTCTCTTCCGCGCTCAACTGCGATCGTCCTTTCGATGGTGTGCTTCGCGTCATGCAGTGCGATCAACGCCGCGTAGGCGCCGGTGACTCGGCCGAGCCGTCTTAAGTGAGTTCGATGGGAATCCGCCTGCGATCATCGGGATCGGCCGTCCACCGGACACGGCCCGCGGCGATGAACTGGTCGATCAGACGGCGACGCCGGCAACGCGGGGCCGTGCCGGCTGGGTACCCTCAGCGTTTCCCTGTCGGGGTTCGGCTTGGTCATCGTGCGCATCATCTTAGAAGGAGCCGCACCCGGCCGGAATCCGGCGTGGCTCCTCAGGATTGACGGCGGCTCGCTGCCGGCCTTCATGGTTGCCCGGCCGATCGGCGGCGCCCACGGGTGCCCGCTGGCGGACTGGGCGCGCGACCGCCTCGGCCTGACCCTCAAGATCGCGTCCCGCTTCCGACGGCAGCGTTTGGTCGGCCTTGTCGGGGAAAGGGTTCGCCGGCCGCGATGGTGCGGGAGCGGCGGCCGGAGACCGTACGCCCATCCGCATACCCGACAAAAGCGGTAGCGAGGATGTCGGGCGATCCGGGCCGGTGCCGTCGCACGATGGGGGCATGGATGACACGACCTTGATCTCCCATTTCCTCCGCGACGGCTTCGTGAAATTGGAGGGTGCCGTCGCGCCGCGCGTGGCCGCCGACTGTGCGCGGCTGCTGTGGCGGGAGACGGGCTGCGACCCGGACGACCCGTCGACGTGGACGCAGCCCGTGCACTGGGTGGCCGGTATGGCGCAGGGACCGTTCGCGGCCGCACCCAATTCCCCGGCTCTGCATCATGCGTACGACCTGCTCGTCGGCGCGGGACGCTGGGAGCCGCGCTACTCACTGGGCACGTTCCCACTGCGCTTCCCCCACGAGGAGGAGCCGAACGACGCGGGCTGGCACATCGAAGGGAGCTATCTGCCGGAGGGCGAGAGCTGGTACTTCACGAATTTGCGCTCCCAGGGGCGGGCGCTGTTGATGCTGTTCCTGTTCAGCGAAGTCGGTGAGGCGGACGCCCCGACCCGGATCCGGGTCGGCTCACACCTCGACGTGCCGAAGGTGCTGGAGAAGTACGGGGAGGACGGGGCGAGCGGGCTGACCCTCGCACCCGATCTGGTGGCGGCGTCCGACCACCGGCCGCTCGCCCTCGCCACCGGGTCCCCGGGCGACGTTTTCCTGTGCCATCCGTTCCTGGTGCACGCTGCGCAGTCGCACCATGGGGTACGGCCGCGCTTCATGGCCCAGCCGCCGCTCCTGCCGGCCGCGCCGTACGAACTGGATCGGGCCGACGGCGCGTACTCACCGGTGGAGATTGCGATCCGCCAGGGGCTGGGACGGGACGGGGGCGGCGCTGGATAGAGGTGCTTGCCGACTATCGTCGGCAAGGCGGCCTTGAAGAGGCTGCGGACGGAGGGCACGCATGCTGGAGCGGCTGAACCAGGCCATGGAGCACATTGAGGGCCATCTCGACCAGGCCGTCGACGTGGCGGAGTTGGCACGCATCGCGGCCACCTCGGAGCAGCACCTGCGCCGGATGTTCTCCGCGCTGGCGGGCATGCCGCTCGCGGAGTACGTCCGGCGCCGCCGGCTCACCCTAGCGGGCGCCGAAGTCCTCGCGGGGCGTGAAACGCTGCTGGATATCGCGGTGCGGTACGGCTACGGCTCCGGTGAGGCTTTTGCGCGGGCGTTTCGTGCCATGCACGGCATCGGACCAGGCGAGGCCCGGCGTACCGGCGCCGCGCTCACCTCCCAGTCCCGAATGGCCTTCCGCCTCACCATCGAAGGGAGCAGCAGCATGCGGTACCGCGTCGTGGACAGGGCGGACTTCACCGTCGTCGGGTTCAAGGCCCGGGTACCGCTGGTGCACGCAGGCCCGAACCAGGCGATCATCGACTTTGTCCGTGGAATCGATCCACAGGCTCTGGAACGCCTGGAAAAGCTGTCGGATCAGGAACCGTACGGCATCGTCGCGGTATGCGACGACTTGGAACCCAGCCGCGCCGAGGGTAATGAGCTCGACTACCATCACGGCGTGATCACCTCCGCCGCCGCTCCGGAAGGCACGACCACGCTGGCCGTCCCGGCCGGCGCCTGGGCGGTCTTCACCACCTCCGGGCCCGCGCCACGGGCCATCCAGGAGCTCTGGCGGGACGTGTTCACCGAGTGGTTCCCGTCGAACCCGTACCGCACCCGCTCCGGCCCCGAGATCCTCCGTGTCCAGCTGTCGCCGGAGAAGACCGAGGCCGACGCCGAACTGTGGCTTCCGGTGGAGCCCGAGCACCGCTGAACACAGCGACCTACCCCCGGGGTAGACGTCGGGGCTGACCTTTCACACCGACCGCAACGTTTTGTCAGATCGAGGCTCGCCGCGTGGAGCCGGCAGGACGCGCGGCTCACGGCCTTGTACTCGATCGCCTTCCTGGCGGCCGTGGTGCTGGTCGCGACCTGGCTGTCCGGCATGAGCACGCTGCTGCTGCGCTGGTACGAGGGCGACTGGACCCGCCGCCCCTGGCGCCTCCTCGCCCGCGCGGGCCGCCACTGGCACACCCACGTCCATGCCGGGCTGCGGCCGGCGGAGCTGCCCGACTACCAGCGCCTCTACTCCGGCTACCCGTCCGACGTCGCGGAGATCATGCCGACCCGGCTCGGCAACATCCTCAAGAACGCCGTACTCCACCCCGAGGAGCGGTACGGCATCGACGCCGCGCTCGTCTGGCCGCGCCTGTACCCTCTGCTGCCCGCCGACCACCGGGCCACGCTCGCCGCCGTACGCGCCGACCTGGAGTTCTTCCTCACGATCTCCTTCCTGGCCGGCTTCTTCTCCACGGCCTCCGGCCTGTTCCTGCTCGCCACCGGCGCGCCGGCCGGGCTGTTCCTGCTGTGCCACACCGGAGGCGCGGCCGTCGCGCTGCTCAGTTACGCGTGCGCGCTCGGCCCGGCCCGCCTGTACGGCGAGCAGGTCAAGGTCACCTTCGACGTCTACCGCGGCGACCTGCTCGCGCACCTGGGTCACGAAGCCGGATCGGAGGACGAGGAGTGGGTGCTGTGGGAGGCGCTCGCCCAGCAGTGGTACCGGGGCGCGCCTGTCGCCGCCACCGTCCGGGCGGCCGCCGCCGTACGAGCCGCGCCCACGCCCCGACAGCCCGCGACGGTGACGGGCGGGCGGCGGGCGTGGCATCGGGTGCGTCTGCCGCTGAGCGGCTGGTTCCTGATCCTCGCCGTCCTGACGGGCGCTGCGGGCGCGTCGCTGCTGGCCTGAGGGGCGGCGTCCGGCCTGCCGGACGCCCGGGGGCATCACGGGTTCTGGAAGGACACTTCCGGGTCGGCGGCGGACGGGCCGTCCAGGAGGGGCTGCTGCTCGCCGTTGAGGTGCTGGTCGAAGAAGGCGCCCACGTACCCCGTGGTGATCTCGCCCGACCGCTTGCCCGACAGCGGCGCGGCAGGGTCGGTGATCCCGGCCTGCCCGCCCAGGATGGGCAGGTCGATGAAGGTGAAGTGGCCGGAGCCGGCCACGGTCAGCCAGCGCTTCCAGCCGTCCAGGCCTGACCAGTCCCGCGACCAGGTGGCGTCGGCGGCGCCGGGCGCGTGCTGGGCCTCGGTGCCGAGCATGAGGAACGGCCTCCCGCCGAGGCCGGCGGCCGGGACCGGGGCGAAGAACGAGCCGTCCAGGTTCACCCCGGCGCGGACCCGCCGGTCGGTGGCCATGACGCTCGCCGCGGCGTTGCCGCCGAGCGAGTGGCCGGCGGCGCCGACGCGGCGCGGGTCGATCGTCTGCCAGTGCTTCCAGACGGGTACGGATCGCGCGGAGCGCGTCAGCCGGTCGATGACGAAGGACAGATCAGCGGCCCGGTTCAGCGCCGCCTTGGCCATCAGCTCCTTCTCCGCCTCGTCGGAGGGGGCGCTCTCCACCGCCTCGCAGGCGACGCACGTCAGGGTCCGGCCGCCGGGGAACGTGGTCGCGAACGACTCGTAGGCGTGGTCCACGAGGGCGACGACGTACCCCTTGGAGGCGAGTTCTTCGGCGAGCGTGGTCAGGGTGGCGCGGTTCAGGGTGAATCCCGGGGAGAGCACCACCAGGGGGTGCCTGCCGCGGGCGGGGCGGGCGCCGAGGCGGGCGTTCGTGACGGTGCCGGCGAGCTGTTCGGCCTTGAAGACGGTGTCGAGTCTCTGTCCTTGGAGGAGGGCGCGAGCTTCGTCGACGGTCATGTACGGGGCGGCGCTCCCGCCGGCGCGAGCCGGATAGTACATCGACACCATCAGCTCGCGCGCGGCCGTGGGCACCCAGGGGTCGCGGCGGCCGGCGTCGACGAGGTGCAGGGTGTCGCGCCCGACCGCGTACCGGCCGGTGGGGTGCGGGATCGCGAAGCGCACGTCGGAGGGGGCCGTGGCGGAGGTCGTGGCGGAGGTCGCGGTGGAGGCGACGGCGGGCGACGCCGGCAGGGCCAGCGCCAGAGCGAGGAGGAGGGCTGCGGGGGTGCGTCGAGTTCTGATCATGCGCAGCACTGTAGGAATGACGGCACCCTGCCCGACATGCCCGAAAGACCGGCCCGCGCCCCTACTTTCGTCAGGTGCCGGAGAAGGCATGGACCGAGCGATGCAACATCTTCGTCCCTTCGGCCGTCTGGGACGTGACTGCCGAAGGGACTACGACAAGTGGATGACGAAGCCGGCTTCGACGACTTCGTGGCCGAGCAGACGGACGCGCTGCTCCGCTACGGATACGTCCTGACGGGAAACCCCCATGACGCCGCCGACCTGGTCCAGGAGGCTCTGGTACGGCTGTGCGGCGCCTGGTCGAGAGTGAGACGCAAGGACAGCCCGCACAGTTACGTCCGTACCACGATGGCGCGCCTGCACATCAGCGTCTGGCGGCGGCGCAGGCGTGAACACCTCGCGGGAGAGCCGCCGGACCGCATTCACCACGAGGTCTTCCCTCCCGACGAGGACCAGGGTCTCTGGGAAGAGCTCGCCGCGCTGCCCCGCAGGCAGCGTGCCGTGCTGGTGCTGCGCTACTACGAACAGCTCAGCGACGCCGAGATCGCCAAGGTGCTCGGCATCTCCTCAGGAACCGTGCGCAGCCAGGCCTTCCGGGGCCTGGACAAGCTGCGTTCCTCCCTCTCCTCCGCACCGGCGATCGACAGGAGCATGCGATGACCGAGCTGGAAGACAAGCTGAGCCACGTCTTCGCCGGTGCGGCGCAGCGGGCGCCGCAGGCGCCGGCCGGGCTGCTCGCGACGGTCAAGACGCGCCACCGCCGGCGGCGGGCCCGGACCGCCGCCGTGTACGCGGCCACGGCCGTGGTCCTGGTGGCCGGCGGAGGGGGCACGGCGGTGAGCGGCTTGGGCGCGTCGGCCGAGCCGCAGCCGGCGGTCAGCGCGACCGGCGAGGCCGAGCCGCCGGCGGACAAGATTCCGCCACGCGTCGAGAAGGTCTGGCCGCAGGCCGTACACAAGATCCCGGCCAAGCTGCCCGACGGCCGCACGTACTACCCGCAGCTGCTCCTCGACGATCGCACGCTGCTGGTCATGACGGGCGTGAACGACGGAAAGCGTCAGTTCCTGTGGAGCTACGACCTGGGCACCGGCCGGCCCAGGAAGATCGCCGAGATTCCCCCGACGAAGGGATCGGCGATCTTCGCCGACGGCGTCGCCGCCGGTGGCGGCAACATCGTCTGGTGGGCGTCCTACAAGGAGGCGGGCAGCCCGCGCGTCGCCCGGATCTGGACGGTGCCGGCCGCCGGCGGCCGGCCCCGGCCGGTGACCGACGTCCCCCTCGGGAACGTCATGAAGCAGGGGCACATCAACGGGCTGGCCGTGACGGGTTCGGACGTGGTCTTCGCCTACGAGAAGGGAGGGGTCTACCGGGTGCCGCTGAGCGGGGGCTCGCCGCAGCCGGTGAAGGGCGCCGAGCGGCACCACATCCTGCAGTGGCCGTGGGTGGGCGTTCACGACGGGAAGTCGACCTTCCGCGAGCTGCTCAACGTCGAGACCGGTGAGCGGCGCGACGCCGTGATCAAGGCCGATGAGGAGGTCAGGTGCGGCCTCGAACGGTGCGCGGGCGTGGCCGTGCGCTACAAGACCGTCAAGGTCGAGCGTCCCCGCGACCGCTCCGGCAAGGAGATCAAGTGCGGCACCCGCCGCTGCCCGGACACCGTACGGAACCGGACCACCCTGCGATGGTTCGTCCGCGACCGTGACGGCTCCCACGAGCGCGACCTGCCGATGACCTTCCAGGAAGGCGACGACGCCGGCCTGGAGCGCTTCTTCAAGGTCACGTTGAGGGGACCGGAAAACCACGGCATATTGACGCTCTACGACGCCGACACCGGCAGGTCCGCCGACCTCGGCGTACGGCCTGACGCGCAAGGACGGATGGCGATCCCCGACGGCGGCCTCGACCGGCTGATGACCTACCCGATCAAGGACGAGATGTACGTCTTGGACCTGGCCGCGATCCAGTAGCCCTGCGTTGCCCGCGGCCGTGTCCGTACAGGACCGGCCGCGCCTGCGCAGGGCGGCGGGCTCGAAGCTGTGCCGGGGTGCTCACGGCCTCCTCGGCCCTGACGACCGCACGGGCGCTGACGGTGCGCGAGTCATGGCGACGGTTGCGTCCGAAACATGCCAGCACCTCCTGCTTCCCCCCTGCTTGGCTGTGGTCCCTGTACGCCACCTGCACCTGCCTGAACGGGAACCATGTCCACCACCACGCTCGTACGACCCCGCCCGCCCCTCATCAACTGGCTCGCCGTCACCGCGCTCATGCTGGGCATCTTCGCCATCGTCACCAGCGAGATCCTGCCCATCGGCCTGCTGACCGCCATCGGCGCCGACTTCGGCATCTCCGACGGCATCACGGGGCTGACCATGGCCCTGCCCGGCATCGTCGCCGCGGTCGCCGCGCCCACCGTCACACTGACCACCGCGCGTCTGGACCGCCGCGTGATGCTGTGCGCCCTCATGGCGGTGCTCGCCGTGGCCGACGTGCTGGCGGCGGTGGCGACCTCCTACGGGGTCATGCTGATCTCCAGGGTGCTGGTCGGTCTCACCATCGGCGGCTTCTGGTCGATCGGGGCCGGGCTGGCCGGCCGCCTGATGCCGCCGCACGCCGTCGGCACCGCCACCGCCGTGATCTTCTCCGCCGTGCCACTGGGCTCCGTGCTCGGCGTACCGGCCGGCACCCTCATCGGCGACCTCGCCGGCTGGCGGACCGCCTTCCTGGTCCTGGCCGCGCTGGCCGTCCTCGTCCTGGCCGCCCTGCTGATGCTGCTGCCGCCGCTGCCCGCCCACCAGGTCACCACCCCTCGCGTCCTGCTCGACCTGCTACGCACCCGGGGCGCCGGCATCGCCCTGTCGGCCACCTTCCTCATCGTCCTGGCCCACTTCGGCACCTACACCTACGTCACGCCCTTCCTCCAGGACGTCACCGGCCTGCCTCCCGCGGCCGTCAGCGCCGTCCTGCTGGCGTACGGCATCGCCGGAATCGCCGGCAACTTCCTGGCGGGCAAGGCCACCGGCACCCGCCTGCGCGCCGCATTCGTGACCTGCGGCTGCCTGATCGCGGCCACCACCCTGCTGCTGCCCTCGGCAGGCGGCACCGCCATCGGGGCCGTGGTGCTGCTCGTGATCTGGGGCCTGGCCTACGGAGGCGTGCCCGTCTGCTCGCAGGCCTCGTTCCTCACCGCCGCCCCTCACGCGCCCGAAGCCGCCACGGTCGTCTTCACCTCCTCCTTCCAGGCGACCTTCGCCCTCGGCGCTTTCCTCGGCGGACGCGTCGTCGACGCCTTCTCGGTCTCCACCGTCATGATCTGCGGCGGGCTGACCGCCCTGCTCATGGCGGCATCCCTGTGGTCACTCACCAGATCCCGCCGAGCCGGCCTCCCGCAGCCGACAGGAGCGGCCCGGTTCGACTAACTTGGATCTTCGCACCTTTCGCTCTACGTCGCGGGGATCGTCCTCTTCCTCCTCGGGTTGATGATCTCCATCGCGCTGCACGAGGTCGGCCACCTGGTCCCGGCGCAGAGGCGAGACCGAGTACGGCGTCAAGTGGATCCCGTTCGGCGGCTACATCCGCGGGGTCGGCATGCTGCCGCCGCGTCGGCCTTCGAGGAGGCTGAGTGCAGAAATCAGCGGCAGGGAGTTGATCTTCGTACCGGTTCGGTGACGGCGCCCGTCCGGGCGGCGACCAAGCTCGGCTGGGCCGTGCAGTGGCGCGGCGGGCCAGGGCGAGCACGGTCTTCTTCAGCTTGGCGCAGGCGTCGATGACGCCTGCCGCGGCGCTGGCGGTCTGCACCCGAGCCGATCGCGCCGGGGCCGGGCGGCAGGTCGGAGTCGCCGTACTCCACGCGTACGGACGCAAGTGGCACGCCCATCTCGTCGGCGGCGATTCACCACGTCCAGACAGTCACAGCCACAGTAGGCCGGACAGGCCGTCTACCAGCGGCTTCTTTGACCACCTACCAGGATTTCCCCTGACCGTCAGAGCAGATCACAGGAACCCTGGAAGCCGCCGAACAGGGCCTCGCGGGCGAAGCTTGTGGAACGAGGATTGTCGCCATCCCCCCAGGGGCGGCCGCCCTCGGGAGGATGGACGGGGCTCAGGGGAGGAGAGCCGTGGCCTCGACCTCGATGAGCCAGCCGGGAAGGCCGAGGGCCTGGACGCCGAGGAGGGTGCTGGCGGCCAGCGGCCACGGGTCGCCGTACGCCTCCTGGGCGGCCCCGAAGATCACCGATACCAGCTCGGGGCGGTGGTCGACGACGTAGATGTTGTGCCGCACCAGGTCGGCGGGCTTGGCGCCGACGCCCTCCAGCGCCAGCCGGACGTTGCGGAACGCCTGCCGCGCCTGCGCCGCGTAGTCGCCCGGCCCGACCAGCTCGCCGGCGGCGTCGAGCGCGACCTGCCCGGCCACGTACGCCGTCCGCCCGGCCGGAGCGATCACCACCTGGGTGTACAGGCCCTGTACCGGCTGGCAGAGCGCGGGCGGGTCGACCCGCTCCAGGGCGGTCACGCGGCGGTCCCCGTTCCGGCGGGCACGTCGGCGAGCAGCAGTTCCGCCAGCTCGGCGGGTCGGCTCACCTGGGCGAAGTGGTGGGAGTCGAGCTCCGCGACCGGCCGGCCGAGCGCCCGGAACCGCGCGGCGGTGTCGGCGAACGCCTCGAAGCCCAGGCAGCGGACGAACATCGTGGGCAGGTCCGCGGGACACGCCGGTCCTGGCAAGGGCTCGCTGTGCGTGCGTATCGGCATCGCGGTGGAACGGGCGCGCAGCCACTCGGCGTCGTCCGGGTCGTCCACGCCCAGCGCGGCCGGGTCGAGCGGCTGGGCGAACTCCCCGTTCGGGGCCAGCTCGGCGAACACGCCGGGCAGCCACGGCACCAGGTCGAAGCAGGACTGCCCGGGCTCCGGAACGAAGGCGTCGAGGTAGACCAGCCCGGACACCCGTTCCGGCGCCCGGCCGGCCACCCCGGTGATCACCATGCCGCCGTAGCTGTGCCCCACCAGCGTGACCTGTCGCAGGTCGGAACGCTCCAGCTGGGCGAGCAGATCGTCGATGTGCGCGGCCAGGCCGATCGCCGCGCCGCGCGGGTGGCCGGCCCGCTCGGCGAGCCCGGGCAGCGTGGGCGCGAGCACCTCGTGCCCGGCCGCCACGAGCAGCGGGGACAGCCGGGACCAGATCCAGCCGCCGCTCCACGAGCCGTGGACCAGCACGTACGTCCGGCGCGGGTCAGTCGAGGACATCGGGCTCCTCCTCGAAGATCAGTGACGACAGGAGCTGGAAGTTGTTGCGGGCCATGTTGGCGCTGCCGAACTGGCGGTGCGCCACCTCGGCCTCCTCGTCGGTCATGACCCGCGGTGTGCCCGCGGCCTCGGCCAGCAGCTGCATCTCGCAGGCGCGGTTCATCGCGATGAACCACCAGGCGGCCTCCTCCACGGTCCGGCCGACCGTCAGCAGGCCGTGATGGCGCAGGATCGCGCCGCGCGCCTGACCCAGCCGGGCCGCGATCCGCTCGCCCTCGTCCCGTTCGAGCACCAGCCCGCGGTATTCGTCGAAGAGCACGTGGTCGCGCCAGAACGCGCACGACTCCTGCACGATCGGATCCAGCGGCCGGTCCATCGCCGCCCACGCCCGGCCGTGGATGGTATGCGCGTGCGCCACGGCCACCACGTCCGGGCGGGCGTCGTGGACGGAGGAGTGGATCCAGAACGCGGCCTTGTTGGTGCGCCGCGCGCCGTGCGCGATCCGGCCCCGCGCGTCGACGAGCAGCAGGTCGCTCACCTTGATCCGGGAGAAGTGTACGGAGTACGGGTTGACCCAGAAGTGGTCGGTCAGCTCCGGGTCGCGGGCGGTGATGTGGCCGGCCACGCCCTCGTCGTACCCGTACCTGGCGAAGATCCGGAACGCGGCGGCGAGCTGGCGCTTGCGGTGCAGCCGCTGCTCCTCGACCGGGGCGGACGCGTACGTGGGGGCCTCGTCGAGGTCGAGCTCGGGAGGCGGGCCGTCCTGGGTGGAGATCGTCATGGTGGGCTCCCTTCGGCGTGTGCCCAGGATGGGACGCGCCCGGCTGGTACGTCAACCTCTGAGGCAAGATAATTCGTCTCTCAGGCAAAGACGCTAGAATCCCGGCCGTGGCCTCTCACGTGCCGGCCGAGCAGGGCGGCGAAGATCCAGAGCAGCGGGTCGCGGCGCGGCTCAGCGAGCTGCGGCGCGAGCGCGGGCTGACACTCACCACGCTCGCCGACTGGACCGGCATCTCCGCCGCGCACCTGTCCCGGATGGAGAAGGGCGAGCGCCAGCCGTCCATCGGGTCGTTGTTCCAGCTCGCGCGGGCGTACGGGATCTCGCTGGGCGAGCTCGTCGGCGAAGGGCGGCCCGCCGAGCACCACGTGGTGCGCGGCGCCACCGCGCCCGTGCACGACGGGCCCGACGGGCCTTACGCGACGATGACCGGCCTCGGCCCGCGCTCCGCCCTGGAGGCGGTGCGCCTGGACCTCACCGCCGACCGGCCCGAGCGGACCGCCGTGCACGCCGGGGAGGAGTGGGTTTACGTGGTGCGCGGCCAGGTCGCGGCGCGGATCGGCGGGGAGGAGGTGGCGCTGGCCGCCGGGGACGCGCTGCACTTCGACGCCTCGGCGCGGCATTCGCTGTGGTCGCGTGGCGGACCGGCCACCGTCCTGATCGTCTCGGCCGCGCCCCCACCCGCCCGGCCCTCCCACGGCGCGTAGCCCCGGGCCTTGCCTGGTTTGATCAGTGGGACGGGAGCGGCGAGGCCGGGGGACCGGGCCGTCATCCACCGCAAGCCCGCCAAGGACCGCTGAACCCACGCGCGTTCCAGCTCAGGGGCCGGCCCGACGCGAGATCAGGTCCAGGCCGAAGGCGAAGCGTTCCTCGAACGTCCCCCCGGCCAGGTGGCCCAGCGTGCGGGTGAGCGCCGGATATGCCTCTGGGGTCACCGCCGTGCGCAGGACGTCGCCCATCGAGGTGGGCGCCCCCTGCTCCTCCTGGGTCAGCCCGAGCGTGAAGTACACCGCCGTCCAGGCCGTCCACGCCGCCTCCCGCTCGTCCAGCCCGCACTCCAGCAGCGCCCCGACGACGGCCTCCGCCGTGCGCAGCGTGTGCTCCCCCGCCGGGTACGTCCCCGCGACCACCCGGGCGCCGTCGCGGAAGCCCAGCAGCGCCCGCCGGTAGCGGTGCGCCACCTCCCGGAACCGCTCGGCCGGGTCCGGCGGCAGGTCCTCCAGCGACACGCGGGCGACGATCGCGTCGGCCATCAGCTCCAGCAGCCGCGCCTTGGTCTTGACGTGCCACGACACCGTGTTCAGCCGTACGCCCATCCGCTCGGCCACCGCGCGCAGGCTGACCGCGTCCGCGCCCCGCTCGTCGAGCAGTTCGAGCGCGGTCGTGGCGATCTCGCCCTGCCGCCGCGTGTTCGCCACCGGGACCCCATTTCGCCTCTCTTGGTTGCCGACCAAGGATATCCGGGCCACACTGTTGGTCACTGACCAAGAGAGGAAGGGTCCTCATGGAAGACGTGATCGTCGTCGGGGCCGGGCCGGTGGGGTTGTGGCTGGCGGGCGAGCTGCGGCGCGCCGGCGTGCCGGTCCTCGTGCTCGAGCGGGCCGGGCGGCCGAGCCCGCACTCCAAGGCGCTGACCCTGCACCCGCGGACGATCGAGGTGCTGGCCATGCGCGGGATCGAGAAGGAGTTCCTGGACGCCGGCATCACCCTCCCGAACGGGCACTTCGGGATGCTGGAGACCCGGCTGGACTTCCGGCCGCTGCCCACGCGGCACCCGTACACGCTGTTCTTCCCGCAGGCCCGTACCGAGGAGGTGCTGGAACGGCACGCCCGCGAGCTCGGTGCCCGCGTGCTACGGGGGCACGCGGTGACCGGGCTGACGCAGGATGCCGACGCCGTCTCCTTGACCGTTGAGGGTCCCGACGGCCCGTACGCGGTCCGCGCCCGCTACGTCGCCGGGTGCGACGGGGCCGGCAGCACGGTGCGCCGCGCCGCAGGCATCGATTTTCCCGGCACCGACGCCACCGTGTACGGCTTCCTCGGCGACGTCCGCCTCGACGACCCGCCCGCCGAGCCCGGCACGTCCGCCCTCACCGAGGGCGGCGGGGTCATGGTCGTCGCGATGCCCGGCGGGCTGCACCGGGTCGTCGGCGTCGTGCCCGGCGAGCCCGCCGGCGACCTGACGCTGGAGGAGCTGCGCTCGTACGTCGTACGGGTGCTGGGGCGCGACCTCGGCATGCGGGACCCGGTGTGGTTGTCCAGATTCGGGAACGCCTCGCGGCAGGCGGCGGCGTACCGGGCGGGCCGGGTCCTGCTCGCCGGCGATGCCGCGCACATGCACTTCCCGACCGGCGGCGTCGGGCTCAACGTGGGCGTCCAGGACGCCATGAACCTCGGCTGGCGGCTGGCCGCGGTCGTTCACGGCCGTGCCCCGGAGAGCCTGCTCGACGGCTACCACGCCGAACGCCATCCGGTGGGCGCGGACCTGCTGGAGAGCAGCAAGGCGCAGACGGCGCTGATCACGGCCTTCAGCCCGGAGGGGCAGGCGTTGCGGGCGCTCCTCGGCAAGCTGATCGCCGAGGTCCCGGAGCTGTCGCTGAGGCTGGCGGCCCGGCTGGCGGCGCTCGACGTCGCGTACCCACCTGCCGGTGTCCCCAGTGCCGCTGGATCTGCCGAACCCGCAGCCCACCCGCTCACCGGCGCCCGCGTTCCCGACCTTCCGCTAAGCGACGGTCGCACGCTCTACCAACTGCTGCACGAGGCCCGCCACATTCTCCTCGACCTGGGCGGCCCGGCCGTTCCCGCCCCAGTCGCCGATCGCGCCCACCGCCTGGGCGCGGCCACGTACGAGGGGGAACTGGGCGACGACGTGCCAAGGGAGTGGCGCGAGGTCGGCGCGGCCCTGATCCGCCCCGACGGCCACGTCCACTGGGCCGCGGACCGCTAGAGATCTTCGCGGCGGAAGAACGTGAGCGCGAACGCCGCCAGCCTGGCTGACAACGTCCTGCATGCCGCGCGACACCGCCCGTGGTGCCCGTCCTGTTGGTCCTGTGCTCGTGGGTGGGTGGTGGGGTGATGGTGGGTTAGTCGGTTGGGGTGGCGTCGAGGTGGCGTTCCAGGGCGTCGAGGCGGTCGGCCCACAGCCGTCGGTACGGTTTGAGCCAGGCGTCGATGTCCGCCAGCGGCTCCGGCCGCAACCGGTACCACCGGCGCCGCGCTCGCCGAGTTGTGGGGCCGATGCGCGCCGGCGACCTGGAACCGCAACCGCGCCGCCATCACCTCCTGGCTGACCTGGTGCCAGACCAAGAAGCGCTGGGCCGCCCCGTCAGTCCCGGCCGGGGCCGAACGCCGCAAGGAAAGCGCCGACGAGACCCGTGCCGTGGCCAAGACCACCATCCACCGGCTGCTGTCCCGCCGCGACATCCCGCTGCGCGAGCGGGCGCTCTGGCGCATGCTCCACGAAACGGCCGCCAGGGCCGCGGAAATCCTCGCGCTGAACGTCGAGGACCTCGACCTGGAGCACCGCCGCGCCCCCGTCCGCTCCAAGGGCGGTGCCGTCGAATGGGTGTACTGGGACAGCGGCACCGCCCACCTGCTGCCCCTCGCCTGCTCCGGCTTCCTGCTGGCACCTCACGTACCCACGGCCCGTTGTTCCTGTCCGAACGGCGCCCCGTCCCCGCCCGCCGCCCCGCGACCGCCGACATCTGCCCGCACACCGGCCGCGCCCGCCTCGGCTACGACCGCGTCCGCGTCCTGCTGGACAAGTACGCCGGCCTCGACCTGCACCAGCTGCGCCACAGCGCCGCCACCCATCTCGGCGAGGCCGAGGTGCCGCTGCAGCTCATCATGGGCAAGACCCGACACAAGAACCCCCGCACCGCGATGCGCTACGTCAAGCCCGGGCCGGAGGCCATCGCCAAGGTCACCGAGGTTTTGGCGCCCCGTCGCCGTACCCACTGCTCAACTGAGCGGGCGGCTTGCTGGAGCGGTGAGAGTCCGGGCCATCACGGATCACTAACAGGCCAAGAAGCCCCAGGTCGCTACCGCTGATTTCTGCGCTTAGCCTCCTCGAAGGCCCGTCCCGGTGACGAGCCCGGCAAGCTCAGGAGCACGGCGACCGGCTCGTGGCAGGGCCTGATCGAGTCGGCGCGCGACGCCGCCCAGAAACGTCGGCTTCCTCGGCGTGCGGCCCACCGAGGTGATGGAGCAGCAGAGCGTCGGCCAGGTGATCGGCTACATGGGCGGGCTGACGGCGAAGGTGGCGGGCTCGATCGTCAACCTGCCGGAGAAGATGGTCGGCGTCTGGCACGCGGCCTTCTCCGGCGAGGTACGCGACCCCGACGGCCCGGTGGGGATGGTCGGCGCGGGCCGTTTGGGTGGCGAGATCCTGGCCTCCGACGACCTGTCCGACAAGGAGAAGATCGCAACCTTCGTCAACCTGCTGGCCGGCTTCAACCTGGCGATCGGCCTGTTCAACCTGATCCCGCTGCTGCCGCTGGACGGCGGGCACATCGCGGGCGGGCTCTGGGAGGGCCTCAAGCGGGGCTTCGCCACGATCATGCGGCGGCCGAAGCCGAAGCACGTCGATGTCGCCAAGGTGCTGCCGCTGACGTACGTGGCCGCGCTAGCGATGATGATCATGGCGGATCTGCTGGTCTACGCCGATCTGGTCAATCCGCTCACCCTGACGAACTGACCGGTTCCCGCCACCGCACCGGCTTCACCGCGTAGTCGGTCAACGCCGGTTCCAGCAGGCCGAAGACCTGGTGGCCACCTGCACGCGCGGCGAACGCGGCACCGTGCTCGACCCCGCCTTGGACCGGCCCGAGGTGCGTGGCGCGCTCGCACGTCGCGGCCGACCTTCCCGGGGACGACCTGTTCGCCGGCGTGCCGATCCTCAGTGCCGGGGCTAGGAAGACTGAGCCAGGCGACTCGGCGCCGGGTTGCTGACCTGCTGAAAGATCACCGATGAGCGGAAGCCGGTGACCTCGCGGCGTTTGCTCAGCCGGTCGAGAAGGAACGCGTGCAGGGCGTCGAGGTCGGGCACGCCCACGTGCAGCAGGAAATCGTCGCCGCCGGACAGCACGAAGACGCTGAGCACCTCGGGCATCTTCGCCGCCGAGGCCTTGAAGGTGTCGATGACGGCCCGGCTCAGCGGCCGGACCTGCACGGCGACCATCGCCTGCACACCGCGGTTCAGGGCGGCGGGGTCGATCTCGGCGTGGTAGCCCTTGATCACGCCGCGGCGGGCGAGTGACCGTACCCGTTCCAGGCAGGTCGACGGGGCGATGCCGAGCTGCCGGGCGAGCTCCCGGTTGGAGAGCCGGGCATCTGACTGCAAAAGGCGGATGATCCCCGCATCAAGTTCGTCCACGCACCCATCATGACACCGGATTCCGACCATTCGTTCGGCTGACCGCCCGCAGCGCCGAACGTTTGCCTACCGTGCAGCCATGACAGAACACCGGCTGGGAGTCTGGCAAGGAACCGCGACCGTGCTCGGCGGCGTACTGGGACCGGGCATGCTCGTGCTCCCGCACCTGGCCGCGGAGGCGGCCGGACCCGGATCGGTGCTCGCCTGGGCGGCGCTGATCATCGTCAGCGTTCCCATCGCCTTCACCTTCGCGCTGCTCGGCCTGCGCCACCCCGACGGCGGCGGCGTCGCCCACTTCGCCGGGACCGCGATCGGGCGCTGGGCGTACGCGGTGGTCGGATGGTGGTTCATCGCCGCCGTGCCGATCGGCACCCTCGCCGGGGCGCTCGCGGGCGGCATCTACACGGCGGACGCGTTCGGCTGGGACAGCCGGACCGCCACGGTGATCGCCTTCGCGCTGCTGGCGGTCGCGTTCGCCGCCAACGCGGCCGGGCTGCGCACCAGCGGCCGCATGCAGGTCGTCATGGTCGGCCTGCTGCTCGCGGTCCTCGCCACCGCGATCGTGGCGAGCCTGCCCGCGGTCAGCGCCGAGCGTTTCGAGCCGTTCCTGCCGTACGGATTCGGCGGTGTCGGCAGCGCGGTCGGCGTGCTGATCTTCGCCTTCGTCGGCTGGGAGGCCGCCAGCCACCTGTCCGCCGACTTCGCGGGCCGGCGCCTGCTCACCGCGACCGCTCTCACGCTGGCGGCGATCACGGTCATCTACCTGAGCGTGGCGGTGACGGTCGTCGGTTCCGGTGCGGCGTCCTCGCCGGTGCCGCTGACCGCGATGATGCGGACGAGCCTCGGCGCGGCCGCCGAACCCGTCACCGGGATCGCGGCCCTCGTGCTCACCTTCGGCGCGATCAACACCTACATCGCCGGAGCTTCTCGCCTCGGCGTCGCCCTCGCGCAGCAGCGACTGCTGCCCCGCCGGATCGCATCGTCCCCGCACCGCAGCCTCACCGTGCTCGCAGCGGCCATCGCGGTCGTCGGCGCGGTCGCACTCGTACGCCCGATCGGCCTGGACCCGCTGCTGCGGGCGACCTCCGCCTGTCTCGCGGCGGTGATGTTCATCGGCGCCCTGGCGGCGACCCGGCTGCTGCCCGCCGGCCGCATGCGCGCGACCGCCGTCGCCGCCACCGCCCTGACCGCGCTGACACTCGTGCTCAGCGGCGGCTACCTGGCCGTGCCCGCCGCCATCGCGGCCGTCGGGTTCACCGCGAGAGTCATCCACTCCCGCCGCGTGCCCGCTCTCATCACGGTCCCCGCGGCACCCGACCTGCCGCCACACAAGGCACAAACCAGTACTGCCGGCGCACCCACAGGGGGGTCGACAGGAACGCCTGCCCGATGACCTCCTGCGCCGCCCCGGCCGGCTCCCCTGCCGTACCGGCAAGGGCAAGGTCGCCGTCCAGTACCACACCGCCCGCTTCCGGCTCGTGCCCGCGCTCGCCAAGACACTCACCGTGGCGAACCCCGACCGTCCGCAAGCCGGGCACGGCCTGGATCGAGCTGCCCCGCCCCGCCGCCACCGGCGCCGAACCGGCCGGGCATGTGCGGATCGGCTACGCCCGCGCCTCCACCGTCCGCCAGTCCCTGGACACCCAGCTCGATGCGCTGGCGGCCGCCGGCATCACCCGCGTCTTCGCCGAGAAGATCTCCACCCGCGCCACCGTCCGGCCCGAGCTCGACAAGGCCGTCGCCCTGGCCCGCGAGCTCCGCTCGGCAGGCGTCGCGGTCACCCTCGTGGTGCACGAGCACAAGCGGCTTGGCCGCAGCCTCGACCTGGCCGCCCTGGCCGAGCAGCTGCGCGCCTCCTCCATCGGCTTGGAGTTTCTCACCGGCGAGCTGCAGGGCAGCCACGACCCGTCCGGCGTGGTGTTCACCGTGCTGGCTGCGCTGTAGGGGATGGAGCGCGAGTACATCCGCGACCGCACCCTGGAAGGCCACGAATCCGCCCGTACCCGGGGCAAGACCATCGGCGCCGCCGTCACCGACGACGCCATGCTCTCCATGGCCCTGCACCTGCGCGCGCAGAACTTCAGCCTGCGCGACATCGCCGCCCGGCTCATCATCACCACGGGCAAGAAGAGGGGCCGGCATCCGTCCCCGGCCACCGTCCTGCGCATGCTGCGCGAGCGCGACGCCAGCACGGAGCGACGCCTGCCACGGCTTTGACCCACCGGTCATAGGCCAGCGTTTCCGCTGGACAGCAAAATGTGGTGAATGTTCGGCGGATACTACGGCAACCCCCTCTGGCGCCAGCCGCGCCTTCGGCGCCAAGGAAATCCTCGCTGTCGGAGACCTCACCGGTCGGCGCCCGCCGCAGCCGAGATCGACGATCATGATCCCCGATCTCTTCCCCAGCGATGACAGCCGACGGCGATGCACCTGGGGAGGCAGCCGGCAGCGGAGACCTGAGGTCAGGCGCTGGTGAGCTGGTCCGCCCCGGCTCGGGGAGCGGCTGCCTGCAGCCTGCTCTTCTCCGTCCGGTACACCCGGTAGGCGGCCCAGAGGCCGGCGAGGCCGATCGCGATCATGACGGCGATCACCGGCCACTGCCACGGTTCAGGTACGTGCAGGGCGAGGAACCACACCTTGTCCTGCGAGCCGTTGAGCTTGATGCCCAACGGTGCCAGGCCCTGCGGGAACAGTCCGAGGATGCCCACGGCCATGGCTGACCACAGAAGCGTCTGACGCCGGCGCGACATCGTCGAGAACGGGGACTCGACAGCGTCCTCCCCCGCCTTCCCGGCGGGGACGGCCGGTTTGCCTGATCGCATCAGGTGCAGCAGTTCGGGCCCCTTGTCCCTCAGCGTCCTGGCCGCCACCGAGCCGAGCATCACATGACAGAGCACGCCGGTGAGCAGGGCGACCGGAACACTTGCCCACAGCAGGGAGGGCAGGTCCAGGGCATGGCCCGCCCAGGCGGCCCCGAGCGCGGGGCACATCGTGATGATGACCAGGAAACACATCAGGAACGACTGGCCGGTGACATCACCGTGGTCCATCGGCGAGTTCTTACTTCGGTGCGGGTCCGGACCGGGCACCAGAGCGACGACGGAAACCCATGCCAGCAGGCCGGAACCGCCGCCGAGCGCGGCGAGGGTGGCGGCCAGCGCCCACGGCACCAGGGCAGGGTCGCCGTGCAGCAGGCAGCCGGCGAGTGTCAGCGCGAGCGTCAGCGGCCCGAAGACGGTCAGCCACGCCAACTGGCGGGCACGGACGTCGGCCTTCTCGTGGCCCGGCACCGTCAGAGTCAGCCAGAGTGCGGTGCCGTCCTGGCCGTAGGAGTTGGCGCAGGTCGCGGCAGCCATCAGCGCGCCGGCAGCGCCGACGAACGGGAAGGCGGTGGTGACGCCGAAGATCAGTGGGAACAGCGCGGTGATGATCGAGAAGGCGGGGCCCATCACGATGTTCTGGGTGCGTACCGGGTCGCGCCACCAGGTACGCAGCTCCTTGAGGTAGATGGCTCCCTGGTCGCCGCGGAACAAGTCTCGGATCAGCGGGCCCCACCGTACGGCCTGCTGCGCGGAGGAGCCGCGGACCACCGGGCGGGCGATCCGCTGCGGTCCGAGCAGGGCACTCCAGGCCAGGAACAGCGCGGCTACGACCACGGCCAGGGCGAGCAGCGGTCCCACCGTCCACGGCCAGTCGCCGCGGCCGGCCGCCTCAACGGCGATCAGGCTCCAGCTGGACGGCAGCGACCGCACCACCATCGAGAAGGCGGGCGGGAAACCGTACTCCAGCAGCAGGGAGACCCCGATGATCAGGATCCAGGAGAAGGAGGACAGCGAGACCATCGCGGCGGTGACGGTCGCGGTGACGACCCCGCCGAGCCGGGACTTGGCCAGCATGCGAAACAGCAGCGTGACCACCCGGGACAACAGCACCACCAGGAGCAGGAGCAGCACCACCGCGGGGACCGATACCACGACGGCCACCCAGCTCAGCCGGGCGGCGAAGACGATCAGCGCGCCGAACGCCAGCAGGGTGACGGCGGTGGTGACGGCGGCCAGAGCGGCGGCGAGCAGGCCCATGGCCAGCGTGCGGCGCGGAACGGGCTGGCGGTGGAAGTGCTCCCCGTTGAGCGGCGGCTCACCCGCGAAGATGGGACCGGCCACCCAGCCCAGCGCCCACAGGGCGAACGTCACCGCGAGCAGGTCCATCAGCAGCCGGGGGTGGGAGAAGTCAAGGAAGGCCAGGACGACGGTGGTGACGGCAAGGCAGATCCCGACGCCGTAGCCCAGGCCGTTGAGCGCCCGCGTCGCATCTGTCCTGCTGTGGCGCAGCACGGCCAGCTTCATCCGGATCAGGACCCCAACCACGAGAGCCCCGCCCCGCCGCCGACCGTGACGCCGACCAGGTCGACGAAGGCCTCCTCCAGCGTACGACTGCCGCGGACCTCATCCAGGGGGCCTTCGGCGACGATGCGTCCCTTGGCCATGACGGCGACGGTGTCACAGAGCTCCTCTACGAGCGCCATGACGTGGCTGGACAGCAGCACCGAACCGCCGCGTTCCACGAACCTCTTGAGGATCTTCTTGATGGTGGCGGCGGAGACCGGGTCGACGGCCTCCAAGGGTTCGTCGAGCACCAGGACCTTGGGGGCGTGCAGCAGCGTGGTCGCCAGGCCGATCTTCTTGCGCATGCCGGTGGAGTAGTCCACGACCAGGGTGCGTTCGGCGGAGCCGTCGAGTTCCATGACGGCGAGCAGTTCGGCCGCCCGCCGGTCGGCCTCCCCGGCGTTCAGGCCGTGGAGCTGTCCAAGGTATGCGAGGAGTTCGCGGCCGGTGAGCCGCTCCGGCATGGCCAGCCCGTCAGGCAGGACGCCCATCAGGCGGCGCGACGCCAGCGGCTCCTTCCACACGTCGGTCCCGCAGACCAGCGCGCGTCCCGCGTCCGGTCTGAGCAGGCCGACGGCCATGGACAGGGTGGTCGTCTTGCCGGCTCCGTTCGGCCCGACCAGGCCATAGAAGGATCCCCGGGGGACGGTGAGCTCGACATGGTCGGCGGCGATCTTCTCGCCGAACGTCTTGACGAGGTCGTGGAGTCGTAGTGCCGGCGCTGTGGTTGGCGATCTCACGGAAGGCTCCCGATGTTAGTACGGCACGTGCCGTGTCGTGAGCGCAGCATGCCAATGCGGGGAGAAGGTGTCAACACGGCACGTGCCGTACCGCTATGGTGACTTCATGACCGACAAGCGCAGCCAACGCGCCGCCGACCGGACCGAGGCCATCATGCGGACCACGCTGGAGCTGGGCCAGGAGATCGGCTACACCAACCTGAGCATCGAAGCCGTCGCGGCCCGCGCCGGGGCCGGGAAGCACACCATCTACCGGCGATGGCCGTCCAAGGGCGCGCTGCTGCTGGACTCGCTGCTGTCGCTGAACGAGGCGGGCCTGGACTATCCCGACACCGGGGACATCGCCGCCGACCTGCGGGTCCAGATTCACGCAGCCGTCGATCTGCTGGCCAGGCCGCCCTTCGGGCCCCTGTTCCAGGCTCTGATCGGCGAGGCCCAGCACGAGCCGCAGGTCGCCGCGGCGCTCAACGAGCGGTTCATCGCGCCACAGGCGGACAAGACCATCGCCCGGTTGAGGGCGGCCCGGGACCAGGGGCAGTTGTCCCCGCAGTTCGATCTGGAGCTGGCGATGGCGATTCTTTCGGGGCCGCTGTACTTCCAACTGCTGATCACGCAGGAACCACTGACTCACGACTACGTCGACCGGATCCTCGACGCCCTCTTCGTTGGGATGGGCTCCACCCGCGCATGAGGATGGGAGCCTCGGATCCATCGAGTGGCCGCCGTATGCCGCATCATGTGCGGACGGGCGCGAAAACCGCACCGGTTGCCGAGCCGCTCAATGATCTGCTTGGCGTTGGAGTACGACATCGGCCTCGCGCGAACGGGCCAGTCACATTCACGAACACGAAATCGGAGCCTGCGGCACCCCGGATCTGATCTCGTTCTGCCAGGTGGTCGCGATAGCGGTGAACACAGTCCTGCACCAGAGGCACGACGCGTGAACGGCCGCCCTTCGCGCGGGCTCCGTTGACGTTGTCCTGCCGCGGCCGTACATGCAGGTGCGCGCACCGGTGAGCACAGCCCAGGTGAGTCGCGTCCGGCAGCAGATGCATGTCCTCGCGCCGAAGCCCTAGAGCCTCCCCAATCCGCAGGCCGCCAGCGAGGAGGATGCTCAGCAGAAGGCGATCTCGCGCCGTCCGCGCCGCACCGATGACGCGCTGCGCCGAGGTCCTCATCGACGAAGCCATCACCCCGCCCCAGGTCGGCGACGGCTGCCGGTTGTCGGGAGGGCAGTGGTACTCCTACTACGACGACCAGACCGTCGACGACCCCGCCCGGCTGGACGTCGACCATGTCGTCCCGCTAGCTGAAGCCCTCGACTCCGACGCCTACGACTGGACCGCCGCCCAGCGCCGGGACTACGCCAACGACCTGACCGAGCCCTGGCACCTGGTCGCGGTCACCGCCCGCAGCAACAGATCCAAAGCCGGCCAGGACCCAGCGACCTGGCAGCCGCCGCACGAGCCGGCCTGCGTCGAGGACCTGGTCAGGGCCACGACGAGCAGGGGCAGCGCGAGGGACCGGAACTGGTCGCCCAACTGCGAGACAGTCACAACGACCCCGACTACCACGAGAAGATCATCAAGTTCAACGAGTTGCTGGCCAACTGCGTCATTCATTCGACCGCCTGAGACATCACCGACGCCGCCAACGCCATCGCGGCCGAAGGCCGCCCCGTCGATCCCGATGACCTTGCCACCATCTCGCCCTACATCACCCACGTCATCTGCCGATTCGGCAACTGGATCCTCAACCTCAACCCGCCGGCCACCGCGCCCACAACGCGTCTCGACCTCGAATCCCGTGTCCTGTTCGCCCCATGACGGAAGTGAGATCGGCAGCCGGTGTCGGACGTCATGCCGTCGCGTGGCCGTCGAGGTCGAGGGCGGCGGCCAGGCCGCGCAGGCACTCTTCGAAGACGGGCTCCACGTCGGTGTAGGCGAAGTCCAGTTGGTGCAGGACTTCCATGCACAGCAGGCCGTACAGCCTGATCCAGCACGCCAGGAAGACGTGAGCAGCCTGGGGCGGCAGCCGTCCGTCGATGGCGGCGGAGTAGGCGGTCAGCTGCTCACGCAGGGACGCGGGCAGGCCAGCCAGGTCGGGCACCGGGAACGGCCGTGTCTGCCACAGCTCGACCGTCAGGTCAAGTAGGACCTGCTCGAACCGCAGCGCGGCCTGGTGGCGCACCGAGTCCGGCCGCCGGTTCGGCGGGGCGATGGGGTTGGCGAAGATCCAGCCGAACTCGGCGGGGTGGGCGATGGCCCAGGCGCGCATGGCGCGGCAGGCGGCCAGCAGGCGGTCGCCGGTCGGCGCGTCGGCACGGGCGTCGCGGGCCTGCTCCATGACGGCGGCCAGTTCGCGGAAGAAGTCGGCGGTCACCGCGCCGACCAGATCGTCGTGGCCGGAGTAGTAGTGGTAGAGGGCCGGGCCGCTCATGCCGACCTGCCGGGCGACCGCGTTGATGGTCACCGCGGCCGATCCCTGCTCGACCAGCAGCTTGCGCGCGGCCGCGTGGATCTCCTCCAGGGTGGCCTGGCGCAGCCGTTCCCGCCTGCTGGTGTGTGCGGACATCATCACCCCTCTTGTCGTTCCGTGGCCGCCGTTGACATCTTAGGGCATCTATGCTTCCTTAATGGATCTAAACAATCTAGAGATCGTAAGGAGTGGGCCTGTGTGGTGGATTCTTCTCGCGGTGGTGGTGCTGGTCACGGCTGTGTGGTGGCGGATGTCCAGATCCGCCCACCTGCGGCGGCGCAAGGACTCCTGACATGGCCCGCACGCTGCGCGACCGCTTGTTCGGCAAGTACGCCGTGGAGGCGACCGTCACCGTCGCCGAGCAGGTCAACCCCGCCATGCGCCGGATCCGGCTGGAAACCGACCAGCCCGTCGCCTTCCCCTACGCCCCCGGCCGAGACACTGCGCACCTACACGATCTGGGGCCTCGACCCCGGCCGGACGGCAATCGAACTGCGCGTCCATCTGTATGCGGGCGACGGCATCGGCCTGACGTGGGCGCGGGCGGCACGGCCCGGGGACCGGGCGACCTTCTGGTGGCCGCAGGGCGACTTCTTCACCCGTGAGGCGGCCTATCACGTGTTCATCGGCGAGGAGACCGCCGGCGCCGCCTTCGCCCCGATGATCAGAGCGCTGGGAGCCTCGGCCGAGGTGTTCGGCGTCCTGGAGAGCGAGACCTCCGAGCACGGCCTGCCCATGCCCGGGGCACCGCCGCTGCGCCGCGTCCACCGACACGGCGCCCCCGCCATCGCCTCCCGGGTGCTGCTCGCGGCCGTGGCCGAACTCGACCTGCCGGGCAACGCCGGCGCCGCCTACGTGGCAGACGAGGCCAGAACCTGCCAGCTGGTACGCGACTTCCTGGTACGCGAACGCAACTGGCCACGGACCTCGATCACGACCAAACCGTTCTGGGCCCCCGGCAAGCGGGGCCTGCACTAACGTCAAGGAGACCCGAACATGAAAGTGATCATCGTAGGCGGCGGTATCGGCGGACTCGCCACGGCCGTCGCCTTCCACCGGCGCGGCTGGCAGGTGGAAGTCCTCGAACGCGCCGCCGAGTTCACCGAGGTGGGCGCCGGGCTGACCATCCAGCCCAACGGCCTGCGCGCGCTGGACGCCATCGGCCTGGGCGACCGGCTGCGCGCTGGTGGGCTGGCCGACCCGCTGGCGGGGATCCGCAGCAGGCGCGGGGACTGGCTGATCCGCAACGACGTCGGCGGCCTCAGACGCCGCTTCGGTCCGTGGGTGACCGTGCACCGGGCCGCCCTGGTCGACGTGCTGCGAGAGGCGCTGCCGCCCGAGGTCCTGCGGCCCGGCATCGACGTTCAGCACGTGCGGCCGGACGGGACGGTCCGCCACGGCGGGGGCGTCTCCACCGCGGATCTCGTGGTGGGCGCCGACGGCGTGCACAGCGTGACCCGGCGCTCCCTCTGGCCCGATCTTCCCGGGCCGCGTTATGTCGGCTACACCACCTGGCGTCTCATCGCCCCGCCTCAGCCGGTCGACGGGAGCGTGGAAACGTGGGGCAGGGGCGAACGGTTCGGGCAGGTGCCGATGCCCGACGGCCGCGTCTACTGCTACGTGATGGCCAACGCCCCGGCCGGCTCCCGCGTCGGCCTGGACGAGCTGCGCGAACGCTTCGCCCTCTGGCACGACCCCATACCCGCGCTCCTCGACTCCGCCGATGAGGAGACGGTGCTGCAACACGACACCCACGAACTGCCGATGCTGCCCGCGTACGTCTCGGGGAACGTGGCCGTGCTCGGCGACGCGGCCCACGCCATGACGCCCAACCTGGGGCAGGGCGCCTGCCAGGCGATCGAGGACGCGGTCACGCTCGCGCACGCGGTGGACACCCTCGGCGTACGCGACGGGCTGGCGGCCTACGACCGCGACCGCAGGCCGCGTACCCAGCTGATCGTCCGCCGTTCGCGCCAGGCCGGCGCCGCCGCGCACTGGACCTCCACGCCGGTGACCACCCTGCGGGACGCGGTTCTCCCGCTCCTTCCGAACGCGTTCTTCGCCCGCTCACTCACCCCCGCCTACACCTGGACGATCTGATGCCCCTCCCCCGAATCCTGATCATCGCCGTCGCAGCGATCACGACGGTCAGCGCCGTGCTCGCCGACCTCGTCATCCCCGACCTGGCGGCACAGCACGCCTTCAACCCGGCCTGGCCACCCCACGCCAAATTCCACGACGCCCAATACATGGTGATGACCGTGCTCCTCGGCCTTACCGGCCTGGCCCTCGCGCTACGGCCAGGCCGCAACACCCTGCTGCACGCCGCCGCCATCCTGGCCACCCCCTGGCTCGGCATGATCGGTGCGCTCCTGCTCCCCGGCACCGCCACCTACGACCCACAGTTCGCCGACCGGACCGTCTTCGTCCTCGGACTGCACGGGCAGGTCTTCATGGCGATCGTCCTCCTCGTGGCCCTGCTCGTCGCGACAGCGGCGACACTGCGCATGCCCGTAGTCCCCGCCACCCGGTCATGAGCGCCATCACAGCCCTGCCTGATCGAGGACTTCTAACAGAATGATCTTGGGATGGTATTGATCGTCTGTTCTGCAGGCTATAGGAGTACCGGGACGTTTCGGCCGCGGAGCAAGAGGGCTGACCTGCACTGACCCAATCGCGTGTACCGGATGGCAGCAGTCTTATCGACACCCCCCAACTGCCGTGACTACGAACGCCTGGCCCGCCACAGCGAATCACACATCCTCTGGACATCGATCACCCTGATGACCCGACGCCTCACCCGCAAGCGGCCCCGCCGCGCCAAGCCGCCACTCGCCGCCGCAGCGTGACGCCCACCCGTCACCGACACCCGCCCCGTCCACCCTGTGGTGACGGCTAAGCGTCACGCTCACAAGCCGGATCCGACGCGCTGTCGTCCCGCCACGACCTCCAGTCCCTCGTCCGGCACCGCGCCGAGCGATACACCGCATCCGCGCGCCGCTTCACCCCGGCCCATCACCAGCGCACCGCACTGCGGACAGCGCGTCCACGCCGCGATTCTGGCCTGCCGGGCCGCCAGCGACTCCAACAACACCGCAGCCTCAGCGGAAATGACCACAGCCGCCAGCGCCTCACAACGCGCAGCTCGCCCACGCAACCGGCGCGGCTTCGACCGGCACGCATCCGAGCAACAGCGCCGCCGTCCCGACGACTCCACCGGCAACCGGGGCCCGACACACCACGCACCGCCCGGATTGCGGCTGCGGCCAACCTGCTCATTCACAGGCTGCAAGCCGTGGTGATCAAAGGCCCCGCGGCCGAGCTCCCTCCCGGCACGAACGTTCCGTACGAGCTGAGGCCGGCTGGAAAATGTGATGTTCAGAATTGCCCAGGTGGCTGGAACCCCGGTCTTCTTCTGCTTCGTCGTTCTGATCGGTGTTGAGCTGCTCCATACCGCGGGTGTGGGTGCCGGACTCCAGCAGCGGCTCCATGGCCGCCAGCACTGGAGCCTGCCGACCACGATCGATTCCCTCGGCTCATATCCTGGCAGTCGTGGCAAATGACTACCGTCACGCGGAACTGCGTGACTTCCTGCGATCGCGGCGCGGCCGGCTCACCCCCGCCGACGTAGGGCTGCCGGAGGCAGGCCGGCGGCGCACCCCCGGCCTGCGGCGCGAGGAGGTCGCCGTGCTGGCAGGAGTCGGGGTGTCCTGGTACACCTGGCTCGAACAGGGCCGCGACATCACCGTCTCCGGCGAGGTGCTCAACGCGATCAGCAGGGCGCTGCGGCTTGATGACGCCGAACGCCGGCACCTGTTCCTGCTGGCCGGCCTGACTCCACCGCCACCCGCCGCGACGGCGGCCGGCTCGGTCACAGCGGAGCTGCGCCGCGTGATGGAGGCCTGGATGCCCCGGCCGGCCTACATCATGAACAAGCACTGGAACTTCGTGGCCGTGAACGACGCCGCCCGCGCGGTCTTCGGGTACGGCCAGACCGACCAGAACTGCCTGGTCGCCTACTTCACCAACGAGCGTTTCCGCGCCATGAGCCTGGACTGGGCCAAGCACGCCGCCGACGTGGTGGGCAGGTTCCGCGCGGACGCCGCGCAGTACCCCGACGACCCGGAGTTCGAGCGCATCGCCGGCGAACTCGTCGGGGCCAGCCCCGAGTTCGCCGAGATCTGGGCCAGGCATGACGTCACCAACAGCAACTCGGCCGTGAAGTCGATCCGTCACCCGGACGTCGGCGACCTCCACTTCGAAGCCCTGAAGATGCCGTTGAACGACCACCCCGGCCTGCATCTCGTGCTGCACAACCCCCGGCCTGGCACCGAGACCGAGACCAGACTCGACAAGCTGGTGGTGGCACACCCACGATAACTGGAGTCTGGGTATCGTCCCTGGCAAGCGGCACGATCGTGGGCATGAGAGCTATCACGATCCCTGAGTTCGGCGGTGCGGACATCCTGCGGGCGGCCGAGGTGAAGACCCCCGAGCCCGGTCCGGGCCAGGTCGCCATCGACGTCGCCTACGCGGGCGCCAACTTCGCCGAGATCCTCTACCGGCAGGGCGTCGCCCCGGTGCCGCTGCCCTTCGTGCCCGGCATCGAGGTCTCCGGCCACGTCCGCGCCCTCGGCCCCGGTGTGACCGGCCTGCGCGTCGGCCAGCCCGTGGCGGCACTGACCATCGTCGACAGCGGCGGCTACGCCGAGGTGGTCACCACCTCCGCTGACCTGGTCGCCCCACTCGACGGCCTCGACCTCGGCCTGGACGTCGCCGCGGCGATCCCGTCCAACAGCACCACCGCGTTCCTCGTGCTCGACAAAGTGGCCCGCATCGCGCCCGGCGAAAGCGTCCTGGTGCACGCGGCGGCCGGCGGGGTGGGCAGCCAGCTCGGTCAGGCAGCCAGGCTGCTCGGCGCGGGCCGCGTGGTCGGCACGGTCGGCAGCCACGCCAAGATCGAGACCGCCAAGGGCTTCGGCTACCAGGAAGTGGTGCTCCGCGAGGAACACCCCTCCGGGTTCGACATCGTGATCGACATGGTGGGCGGCACGACGCGCCGTACGGGGATCGACGCACTCAATCCTATGGGCCGCCTGATCGTCATGGGCAACGCCAGCGGCGCCGACGACGTCGGCATCCCGGCCAACGAGCTGTGGTTCACCAACAAGACCGTGTCGGGATTCAACCTGGCCGCCTTCTCCGCCGCCTTTCCCGCAGAGGCGGGACGTGCACTGCGCCGTGCCGTCGCCGCCGTGGCGGCAGGCGACCTGCGGCTGCGCGTCGAGGAACTGCCGCTGGACCAGGCCGCCGAGGCGCACCGGCGCATCGAGTCCGGCACGACCACGGGCAAGCTCGTGCTCAAGGTCTCCTGACCAGCAGAAGCCCCGCCGGCTCAGCGGGCCCCGCAGCCTGGTGGACGCGGTGGCTCTCCCTCGGCGGGGTCAGTGCCCTTTACGTCACTGTGCCGATGAGTTCTCGCCGCGCCGCGAGTCTCACTCGACGAAACACCAGGTCGAGCGATGGAGCAGCCGTGAAGGACGACGATGTCTGGTCGATGGTGCACGCGGAGCGGGTGGCGTTGATCGATGACCTCAGGCACCTCGATGACGAGCAGTGGGGGAAGGCGTCGCTTTGTGAAGGATGGACCGTGCATGATGTGGCCGCCCATCTGGTGGACACGGCCCGGACGACGCGCCTCGGGTTCGTGGCCGGTCTCGTCCGGGCGCGGTTCGACTTTCACCGTCAGAACGCGCGGGGTGTGGAGCGCGAGCGCGGCGCCTCGCCGCGGGAGACGTTGGAGCGGCTTCGTCAGGTCGCCTTGAGGAGGACGACCCCGCCGGCGCCCCTGGAGAGCCGGCTGGTCGAGGAGCTCGTGCATGGCGAGGACATCCGCCGGCCCTTGGGGCTCGCCCGTTCCTATCCGGAGCAGGCCGTCGTCAGGTCGCTCCGCCTCCAGGCTCGCACCCCGGCGTCCTTCGGCGGGGCCAGGGAGCTCACGGCCCGGGTCAGGATGACGGCGTCGGACGTCGACCTGGCGATCGGAGACGGTCCCGAAGTGAGCGGGAGCGCGCTGGCGCTGCTTCTGGCCGTCTCCGGGCGACGGGTGGCGCTGGACGAGCTCGCCGGTCCCGGAGTCGCCGTCCTTGCCACGGCCCGGTGACGAGCGACCGACGCCGCTCGTCACCGGCCTCGGCCGCTACCGGCTCAACCGTCGCCGAACCGGTCGCGGACCGCGCGGAAGGCGGCCTCGGTGCCGGAGAGCGCCCGGGCCACGATCTCGTCCGTGTGCGGCAGGCTGACGAACCAGTTGTGCCTCGGATGGAGGTAGACGCCGTTGTCGAGCGCGACGCGAGCGAAGTGCGTCATCCGTTCGAAGCCCGTGTCGGCCAGGAAGCGGAAGTAGGGCATCTGCGCGGGACCGGTGTAGGAGATGCCGAGGTCGTGCGCTCCGGCCTGCTCGACGATGCCGCTTCTGAGCAGGTCGCCCGCGCGCTCCATCCTGGCGATGCCGTCCTCGTCGCGGATGGCGTTGATGGTGGCGATGGCGGCGGCCATGGGCACCGCCGCGAACCAGTACGTGCCCGTGCTGAAGATGCTGGTGGCGGCGTCCCGCAGGGCTTCGACGCCGAGGACCGCCGAGACGGTGTAGCCGTTGCTGACCGCCTTGCCCCAGGCGCTGAGATCGGGCTGGACCCCCAGCGGTTCCCAGCTCCCGCCGAAGTTCAGCCTGAATCCGCAGCGGACGTCGTCCAGGATGAGCACCGCGTTCCTGGCGTCGCACACCTGCCGGAGTTCGCGGGCGAACGCCGGGTCGACCAGCTCCTGGTCTTCTCCGTCGTTGTGCTTGAACGGGGTGACGATGACGCCGGCCAGGTCGTCGCCGGCCTCGTCCACGGCCGCCCGCAGGCTCGCGTGGTCGTTGTAGTCGAAGTACCGCAGTGCGGCGCGGTCCGACGGGAGCACCCCGGCCAGTCCGGGGGTGCACCAGGGGGCCGCTCCGTGATAGCTGCCCCGGGCGACCAGGACGACGGATCTGCCGGTGGCGGCCCGGGCGATGGTCAGGCAGGTGGTCGTCGCGTCGGTGCCGTTCTTGGCCAGGTAGGCCCAGTCGGCGTGGTCGACGACGTCCACCAGCAGCTCGGCCAGTTCCACCATTCTGGCTGAGGGGGCGTTCTGGCAGTCGGCCTGCCGCCGCTGGGCCGCCGCGGCCGCCTCGACCCCCGGGTGCTGGTAGCCGAGGACGATGGGCCCGTATCCGCAGAGCAGGTCGACGAACTCGCGCCCGTCGACGTCCCGGATCAGGGCCCCTTCACCGTGGGAGAGGTACTGCGGGAAGTTCTCCGGGAACAGGCCCGCCCGCTGATGTCCGTACATCCCGCCGGGAATGACCCGGCGCGCCCGTGCGCGGAGCGCGGCGTCCGAAGTCCCAGCCATGATCACGCTCCTCATTACGCTCGTGCGGCGCGGACCTGCGAGTAGATGGCCGTCGCGGCCAGCGCCATGAGGCCGAGCATCCAGTACTGCCATGCCTGCGACAGGCCGAGGAACACCGTGGTGTTCTGGATGACCTGCAGGAGCACGACGCCGAACAGGACGCCGACGAAGCTGCCCCGGCCGCCGAAGATCGAGGCTCCGCCGAGCACGACGGCGGTGATGCTGGCCATCGTGTAGCTGACGCCGGCGGTGGGGTCGCCCACGCCGATCTGCGCCATCAGCAGCAGCGCGCCGAGCAGGGTGAGCAGCGCGCTGGCGACGTAGACGGCGAGGTGGACGCGGGCCACCGGGATTCCCCGGTTCCGTGCGGCGTGCTCGGACGAGCCGGCGCCCCGCAGCCGGAGCCCCATCATCGAACGCCGGGACATCACCTCCAGCGCGATGAGGACGGCCGCGCCGGCGATGACCGCGTAGGGGACCGGGCCGATGCGTGCCCCGAGCGCCTCGGTGACGGTGCTGGAGATCGATCCTCCGGGCGAGTCGCGCATGACCAGGGAGAGCCCCTGGAGCGCGGTGTAGGTGACCAAGGTGGCGACCACCGGTGTCACCCGGGCGTATCTGACCATCATCCCGTTGCCCAGCCCCACGGCGGCCGCCGCGAGGAACATCAGCACCAGTCCGACGATCCACCACCCGGCTCCGTACCCGTCGAGGACGTAGAACGAGGCGATGACCACGAGGGTCCCGCTCAGGGGGCCGACCGACAGGTCGATTCCTCCGGTGAGCATGACGATGAGCTGCCCGGCGGCGAGGAAGAGCACGGGCGCCGCCAGGCCGAGCATGCTGGCGATGTTGAACTCGGACAGGAAGCGGTCGCTCCTGGTGGCGCTCACCAGGGCCAGGAGCACGATCGCGGCCGCGAGGAACAGGCTGGGCGCCTGCTCGCCGGCGAGCAGGCGGCGGAACCTGCCGAGCGGCCCCGTACGCCGGGCCGGCCCGGCGGCCTCCGGGCTCTGGTCCGAGGTCGCCGCCGTCAGGGACGCCTCGGTGATGGCGTGCTCGGAGATCTCGTCGCCGGTCAGCTCGCGGACGACCCGCCCTCGGGAGAACACGAGCACGCGGTCGCACAGCCCGGCGAGTTCGACGTTGTCGGAGCTGAGCACGACCACCGGCGTCCCCGACTCGGCGGTGGAGCGGAGCCGGTGGTAGATGTCGGACCGTACGCCGACGTCGATCCCCTGGGTGGGTTCGTCGCACAGCAGCACTTTGGGACCGGACAGCAACGAGCGGCCGAGCACCACCTTCTGCTGGTTCCCGCCCGACAGGTGCTCCACGGCGGAGTCGGGCGAGGCCACCTTGATGCCGAGCTGCCGGATCTCCTCGGCCACCAGCGCGTTCTCGGCCGAGCCCTTGACGACCCCGGCCGAGGCGGTCTGGTCCGTGGCGGCGACGCCGAGGTTCTCCTTGACCGAGAGCACGGTCGCGACGCCTTCGACGTGCCGTTCCTGGGGCATGAGGACCACGCCGGCCCGCCGGGCGCGGCGGGGGCTGCCGAGCTCCACGGGCCGGCCGGCGACGGTGACGCCGCCGCCGGTGACCGGGTCGGCTCCGCCGAGCGCGCGGATGAACTCGCGCTGCCCATTGCCTTCCACGCCGGCCAGGCCGAGGACCTCGTTGCGGGCGAGGGTCGTGGTGATCCCGCGGAGCCGGTCCGAGCGCAGGTCGCGTACCTCCATCACGACGTCGCCGACGGAGGAGGGCCGCGGCGGGAACAGCGCGTCGATCTCCCGGCCCGCGATGCGGGTGATGATCTCCTCCTCGGTCACCTCCGAAGCGAGGAAGGTGCCGCGGATCTGCCCGTCGCGGAGCACGGTGAGCCGGTCGGACAGGGCCATCACGTCGGGGAGCCGGTGACTGATGTAGACCACGGCCATCCCGCCGGCGGCGGCCTTGCGCACCTGCTCGAACAGCCTGTCGATCTCGGCCACCATGAACGGCTCGGTGGGCTCGTCGAGGATCAGGACGCTGGGCTCGCAGGCGAGGGCCCCGCAGATCTCCAGCGCCTGCTTCTCGGCCAGGGTCAGCCGGCCGGCCACGGCGGCCGGGTCGATGTCCATCCCCATGGGGAGGAGCCGTTCCCTGGCCCAGTCCTGAGCGTCGCCGAACGACGGCCGCAGCCGTTTCGGCACGCTCAGCAGGAGGTTCTCGGTGACGGTGAGGTCGGGGAGAAGTGCCGGGTGCTGGAAGGCGATGGCGAGGCCCTGCTCCCGGGCGGCGACCGGGGAGATGTGCCGCATCGGCTCGCCCGCGATCTCGATGGTGCCCGCGTCGGGGGCCAGCGCTCCCGACGCCACCGCCATGAGCGTGGACTTCCCGGCGCCGTTGCCTCCCACCAGGGCGTGTATCTCGCCGGGGCGCACCTCGAAGTCGACCGCGTCGAGCGCGACGACGCCGGGGAAGCGTTTGGTCACTCCGCGGAGAACCAGTCCGGCTGTCGAATCGGCCATGCGAAGGATCACTCCTCACTCGGCTCATCGCTTCCGCCGGGCGCGGGCCCGGCGGAAGGCGACAAGTGATCAGCTGTAGGCCTGCTTGAGCTGCTCCGGCGTGAGCTCGGAGGACAGGACGGCGCTGGCGGGAAGGTCGGTGTCACACTTCGGGAGCTTGTTCTCGTCGAGCGTGTTCTCGAAGATCGGGATGTTGATGATCTCCGGCTCGTCGTTCTTGATCCCCTGGTGCGCGGCGACGGCCTTGCGCAGCGCGAGACGGATGATCCAGGTACGCGCCGACACGGTCACGGTCTGGAAGGTCGGGTTCTTGTCCGCGTTCTCCTTCCAGGCGCACGCGAACCCGTTGTTGTCGTTGGCGGTCCACTTCGGCAGCGGCCGGCCGGCCTGGAGGAAGGCGCGGATGCCGCCCAGGGACGCGTCGCCCGAGTCGGTGATCACGCCGTCGATGGTCGGGTACTTGGTGAGCAGCCCGGCCACGACCTTCTGCATCTGGGCGGGGTTCCAGTTGGTGTCGATCGGCTTGCCCGGCTCGTTCAGCAGCTTGACCTTCGCGCAGGCGGCGTTCTCCTTGAGCTCCTTCTCGATGCCGACCATCTCGGTGAGGCTCTGCGTGTTGCCCGGCGTGCCGCCGAGGAAGACGACGTTGCCGCCCTTGTCGCCGAGCGCCTCGCACATCCAGCGGGTCCAGGTCACGCCGTCGTTGACCGTGTTGTGGCCGACGAACGCGGTGTAGTCCGCGCCCGGCTTGCCGCCGGGGTTCGCCGTCCACGGCACCACCTGCACGCCGGCCTTGTACGCCTCACGCAGCGTCGGCAGCAGCGCCTCGCCGGCGTCGGGGAAGACCACGAGGGCTTCGACGCCCTGGGCCACCAGGGCCTTGATGTCACTGATCGCCTTCTGCGGGTTGTTCTGGCCGTCGGCGTAGGGCAGCACGGTGATGTTGGGGCACTTGGCGGCCTCGTCCTCGAACTCGGCGCGGGCGGTCTTGCGGAAGGCGTTGTCGCCGGTGCCGTCGGCGAGCGCGACCTTGACCGGCTTGGTGCCGCAGAAGTCGGACATGGGACGGAGCTGGGAGACGTCTCCGATCTTGGCCGCGTTGTCGTAGACGGCCTCGACGCCGCCCTCGGCGGCGTTGTTCGAGGCGCCCGGCCCACCGGCGCAGGCCGTCACGCCGAGGGCGAGGGCCAGGACGGCGGCCGAGCCGCGGGCCCGGAATCGGGCTCTGGTCGAGGTCATGGGGCTCTCCTGTCTGGGGGACACATGTGGGGGGACCTGGTCGGTCAGCGCGACGGCAGTGCGGGGTCGGGGGTGCGGGTCGTCAGCCGGGCGCGGACGGCGCTCCACGGCACGCCGCGGGCCACCACGCTCAGCGCGAGTACGACCGCCTGGACGAGGAGCTGGGTCGCGGTGGACGCGCCTGCGGCGAGGACCACCTGGTCCAGCTGGGTGAGGAAGAGCGCGGCGACGGCGGTGGCGGCCAGGTTGGTGATGCCGCCGGACAGCAGGCTTCCGCCGAGGACGACGGCCGCGATGGTGGGGAGCAGGTAGGTGTTGCCGAGCAGGATGTCCGGCGTCCGCAGGTAGCCGGCGAGCAGGACTCCGGCCAGCGAGTAGCAGATGCCCGCCGCGACGTACGCGCCCATCTCGTACGAGCCGGTGGGCAGGCCGAGCAGCCGCGCCGCGGGCCGTCCGGCGCCGACGGCGATGAAGCGCCGGCCGAGCACCGTGTGGCGGATGATCCAGTGCGCGAGCCCGACCACGACGACCGCGACCAGCAGCAGGTTGGGGACGCCCGCCACCGATCCGACGGCGAACGCGCTCAGCGCGGCGCCGGCCGAGGCGGGGAAGCCGCTGGAGACCTGCAGGACCACGCCGATGAGGATGGAGTTGACGGCCAGGGACGCCACGAACGCCGCGATGGACAATCGGACCACGGCGAAGCCGATGATCAGCCCGCCCAGCGCGCCCACGACCAGCGCGAGCCCGACGGCCGCCCAGACCGGGACTCCCGACGCGGCCGGGAGTTTCGTGGCGAGCACCGCGGCCAGCGCCATCCCGCCGGGCACCGACAGGTCGATGCCGCCGTGGGCGACGACGAGGGTCTGCCCGAGCGCGGCGATCGCCATCACCGCCGCGAACGGCAGCATGGACAGCACCGCGGATCCGGACAGGCTGCCGGGCGAGATGAGCGGGCTGGCGGCGAAGAGCAGCAGCGTGATCAGCCAGATGGAGGAGAAGCGACCGGCTCTGAGGCGACGCAGATCGATCAGTCCGCCAGGTCCGGCGCGCTTGGCCGGCGGCGAGGTCGTACGCCGAGACATTTACGAGTACCTCCGTGGAAATCCGCAGGGACCGCGGGTCCGTGCTCAGATGGCGGTGTAGCCGCCGTCTACGGCCACGTCCGCGCCGGTCATGAAGCTGGCGGCGGAGCTCAGCAGGAAGGTGACCACCTTGGCCACCTCGTGGGGGTCCGCCAGGCGGGCGATCGGGTGACCGGCGATGAGCCGCTGCCGGGCGGAGTCGGGATCGGGCTGGGATCCGAGGTAGGTGGCCAGCTGCTCGGTGGCGACCGATCCGGGGCTGACCGCGTTGCACCGGATCCCCGCGGCGGCGTAGTCGACGGCGATCTGTCGGGACAGCTGCAGCACCGCTCCCTTGGAGGCGCAGTAGGCGGGCTGGCCGGGCAGGCCGACCGTGCCGGAGATCGAGGAGAGGTTGACGATCGATCCGGGCGTCCCCTGGGCGAGCATCGCGGCTACCGCCTGCCTGCACAGCAGGAAGGTGCCGGTCGCGTTGACCGTCATGACCCGGTTCCAGTCCTCAAGGGTGGTGTCGACCAGGGGTTTCGCCACGATCGTGGCGGCGCAGTTGACCAGGCCGTCGAGGCGGCCCCACCGGTCGGTGGCCAGCTTGACGGCGTCGGCGACCGCATCCTCGTCGGTGACGTCCAGCCCGTGTGCCAGGGCGTCGTGCCCGCTGGAACGGAGTTCGGCGGCGAGCCGTTCCACGTGTTCGACGCGTTGATCCGTCAGGAGGACGGACGTGCCGGCCGCCGCGCACTCGCGCGCCGTCGCGGCGCCGATGCCGCCTCCGGCACCGCTGACGATCACTACTTCTGGCACGACTCTGCCTCTCTCCTGCGGAATGTCCGATTAGTCGGGTCACCATTGCATGCAGCGTGCAGCATGTCAACGACTTGACGTGCTGCATGCTGCATGCCACTCTGCCGGGTACTCACCCACCACCGGACCGAGGGATGGCACGTTGACCGGCTCACCTACCGCAAGCGGCATCCAGGTCGGGGTCGCGCAGATCAGCGTCGACCGGGCGGACGTGGCCGCCAACGTCGAACGGGTCATCGAGACCCTGCGGGCCGGCGCGGCGAGCGGGCATCAGCTCGTGGTCTTCCCCGAGTGCGTGCTCACCGGCTACCTGTTCGGCTCCCGCGCCGAGACGCGCGCCGCCGCGATCAGCGCCGCCGACCCCAGGATCGCCCGCATCGTGCGGGCCTGCGCGGAGAACGCCGTCCACGCGGTGGTGGGCCTGCTGGAGGAGGCGGACGGGCGGGTCCACAACTCGGCCCTGGTGCTCGGACCCTCCGGGATCATCGGCCGCTACCGCAAGCAGCACCTGCCCTACCTCGGCGCGGACCGGTTCGTCGACCCGGGCGCCGACGCCGCGCCCCGGGTGGCCGACACCCCCTTCGGCCGGGTCGGCGTGATGATCTGCTTCGACCTGCGCTTCCCCGAATCGGCCCGCGAGCTCGCGCTCCAGGGCGCCGACCTCATCGCGATGCCCACCAACTGGCCGATGGGGTCGGACCTGCTCGCCGACCACATGACGCGGGTGCGCGCGCTGGAGAACCTCGTCTATCTCGCGGTCGCCGACCGCGCCGACGCCGAGGCCGGCACCCGCTTCATGGGCAGGAGCCAGATCATCTCCCCCTCCGGGGAGGTGCTGGCCGACGCGGGCCAGGACGAGGGGCTGTTCGGGGCGTCGATCGACGTCCGGGTCGCCCGGACGAAGCGGCTGATCAAGAAGCCGGGCGAGTTCGAGCTGCCCGTGTTCTCCGGGCGCCGTCCCGAGATGTACGGCGAGCTCACCCGCCCGATGGCCACGGGTCAGTGACCGGCCAGTAATCGGATCGAACAGGAAGGCCGACATCACCATGTGTGGACCAGCGCTCATCAGCGAGGCGACCAGGGACAGGATCGCGGCGTACTGCGCGGAGTTCCGCCAGGTCACCCGCAGCCCTTTCGGTCCCGACGACGAGATCGGGATGCTCAACCTCATCACTCCCGAGGCGTCGCGTGAGGTGCTGAGCAGGGCGGACGGCGGCAGCGTCATCGACCTGTCGGTGGACTACTTCGTCGGCATGCCCTCGTGGACGAAGGCCGGCGACCCGAACTTCCAGCAGTGGATGACGCACACCCCCGCCGGCACGGTCCTCGACGACATCACCGGCGTGGGCCGCGAGCAGAACGAGCTGGTCTCCTACTCGGGCGACGCGATCTCGATGTACACCCACTGCGGGACGCACATCGACACCCTGAACCACTTCGGGTACAACGGGAAGATCTGGAACGGGTTCTCCGCCGAGGAGCACATCAGCTCCCGGCACTGGACCAAGTGCGGCGCGGACAAGATCCCGCCGATCATCGCCCGCGGCGTGCTGTTCGACATCGCCGCCCTGTACGACACCGACATCCTGCCCGACAACCACGGGATCGGCGCGGACGACCTGCGCGAGGCCATGCGGCGGCAGAACGTCGAGTTCCGGCCGGGTGACGTGGCGCTGGTCCGTACCGGCCGGATGCGCGCCTGGCCCGCGATCGACGCCTACATCGACAACAGCCCCGGACTGAACCTGGAAGGGGCCGAGTTCCTCGCCCGGATGGGCGCGTCCGTCATCGGCGGGGACACCCTCGCCCTGGAGCAGATGCCCGGCGCGGACGAGGAGAACTGGCAGGTCGTCCACACCTATCTTCTGGGGGAGGCGGGCGTCCCCATCATGGAGGTGGTCGACTGCGAGCAGATCTCGGCCGAACGGCTCTACGAGTTCGCCTTCGTCGCGGCCGCCATGAAACTGCGCGGCGCCACCGGCGCCCCGATGCGCCCGCTCGCGATGCCGCTGCGCCCGTGATCCTTCCGGCCTTCTTCTTCCCCACCAGCCAGACCCCCGGAGGTCCCCATGCCCGCCCGACCGACTGAGTCGGCCATCGACCGGAGCCGTACGTCCTACGGCGACGACGGTTTCAGCACCTACCTGCGGCGTGCTTTCCTGGCCTCCAGCGGGTACGACGACGAGGCGCTGGACCGGCCGATCGTCGGCATCGCGGTGACCAAGTCCGACTACAACACCTGCCACCGCGACATGCCGGCGCTGCTCGACGCCGTCAGACGCGGCGTCCTGGAGGCCGGCGGCCTGCCCATGGACTTCCCGACCATCTCTCTCGGGGAGATCCTGACGTCCCCGACGACGATGCTGTTCCGCAACCTGCTCGCGATGGACACCGAGGAGATGATCCGCGCCCTGCCGATGGACGCCGCGGTCCTCCTCGGCGGCTGCGACAAGACGGTGCCGGCCCAGCTCATGGCCGCCGCCTCCTCCGACAAGCCGGTCCTGCTCGAAGTGGTCGGGCCGATGATGACCGGCAGCTGGCGGGGCGAGCGCCTCGGCGCCTGCACCGACTGCCGGCGCTTCTGGGGCAGGCACCGCGGCGGCGAGCTCGACGGGTCCGAGATCACCAGCGTCCGCAACGAGCTCGTCTCGACCGCGGGCACGTGCGCGGTCATGGGCACCGCGTCCACCATGGCCTGCCTCACCGAGACCCTCGGCATGATGCTGCCCGGCGGCGCCACCCCTCCTGCCGCCACCGGCGCCCGCCTGCGGCACGGCGCCGCGACCGGCCGCCGCGCCGTCGAGCTGGCCCGATCGGGCGGCCCCCTCCCCCGCGAGATCCTCACCCCGGCCGCGTTCCGCAACGCCGTCCGGGTGCTTTCCGCGATGAGCGGATCGACGAACGCGCTGGTCCACCTGATCGCCGTCGCGCGGCGGGCCGGAGTGGACCTCACGCTCAAGGACTTCGACGTGATCGGCGCCGACGTGCCGTTCCTGGTCGACTGCAAGCCCGCCGGATCGGGATATCTGGAGGACTTCCACCGGTCGGGCGGACTGCCGGCCCTGCTCAAGGTCCTCGAACCGCTGCTCGAACGGGAAACCGTCGGCGTCTCAGGGAAGCCGCTCGGCGCACTGATCGACGAGAGCCCCGCGCGCGAGGACTGGCAGACGACGATCCGCCCGCTTGAGGACCCGCTCGGCGCGGCGGGCAGCCTCGCGGTGCTCCAGGGCACGCTCGCTCCGAGGGGCGCCGTCATCAAGTCGGCGGCCGCGAGCCCCCACCTGATGAACCACACCGGACCGGCCCTCGTCATCGACTCGGCGCAGGACGCCCAGCGGATCCTGGACGACCCGGATCTGGACGTCACCCCGGACCACGTCCTGGTGCTGCGCAACGCGGGGCCGATCGCGGCGGGCATGCCCGAGGCGGGCGCCCTGCCCATCCCCGCCAAGCTGGCCCAGGCCGGCATCAGGGACATGGTGCGGGTCTCCGACGCGCGGATGAGCGGCACCTCGTACGGCACCGTGGTGCTGCACTGCGATCCGGAGAGCGCCGCAGGAGGGCCGATCGCGCTCGTCCGCGACGGCGACCTCATCAGGCTGGACGTCGCGGCGCGGCGGCTCGACCTCCTCGTGGACGAGGAGGAGCTGGAGCGCCGTCGCGCGGACTTCGTCCCGCCCGAGCTGCCCGCGCGGGGGTGGCGGAGGTTGTACGCGCAGACGGTGCTGCCGGCCAGCGAGGGCGCGGACCTGTCGTTCCTCTGATCGGCGGCCCTCTGGCAGGCGGCCCTCTGACCGGGGGCATTGCATGCCACATGCCGCATCTTCCTACTGAGTGATATCGTCTCGGCCGACCAAGGCGTTCTGGCGCTGCGCGGACCGACTGACCGGGAGCCAAGTCCATATGGAGCAGATCTCGACGGACCAGACGTCGCTGGCGGCCCAGACCTTCGAGGCGGTCCGCCGGGCCATCGTCACGGGTGAGCTGGCGCCTGGCTCGCTGCACTCCGTCGTGGAGATCGCCGCCCAGCTGGGGGTCTCGCGGACGCCCGTCCGTGAGGCCCTGCTGCAGCTCGCCACGCACGGCGTGGTCAGGTTCGAGCGGAGCCGGGGGGTGCGGATCCTCAAGATAGACACGCGCGACATCGAGGAGATCTACACGCTGCGCTACCTGCTCGAAGTCCCCTCGGCGTACCGCGCCGCGACCATGATGACCGAGGCCCAGATGGCGCCGTTCTCCAAGGCGCTCGAACGGATGCGGCAGGCCTGCGAGAGCGGCGACGAGCGGCTGTTCCAGGAGGAGGACGTGGCCTTCCACGAGATGATCCTGGAGGCCGCGGGCAACACGCGGGTGACCCAGTCGGTCGCGACGATGCGGGCGCAGATGGCCGCGCGCGGCCTGTCCACGACGAAGACGCGGACCCTGTGGGACATCTGGCGGGTTCACGAGCGCATCCTTGAGCGCATCCAGGCCCGGGACGACCAAGGCGCGGCCCAGGCCATGCGCGATCACCTCCTTGAGACGACGCGGCTGCTGCTGACCCAGTCGACCGGCGACCCGGAGGCCGGCGCCCGCTTCGCCCCGCCCGTGCTCCCCGTCTTCACCGACGACTGAGGTCGCCGACGGTCCGCCCTGCCGGCCGTCGGGCATTGCCGAGTCCTCACCGCACCGCCGATTTCTCTTTGCCGTCGCCCCGGGCAGGAACGAAGGGAGGCGACGGAGGGAGCGGTGGGATGCAGATCGTCGTGGACCTCACCCGCTGCCAGGGCTACGCGCAATGCGTGTTCCTCGCACCAGAGGTGTTCCACCTGCACGGGGAAGAGGCGCTGCTGTACGACCCGGCCGTCCCCGAGGGCCAGGTCGCGCGGGTGCGCGAGGCCGCGGCGGCGTGCCCGGTCCAGGCCATCCTCCTCGGCGAGGAGGTGGGCTCAGGTGGCCGGTGATCCGCGCGAGGGCCGCATCGTCGTGGTCGGCGCGTCGCTGGCGGGGCTGCGAGCCGCGGAGACGCTGCGCGAACAGGGCTTCACCGGCTCGCTGACCGTGGTGGGTGACGAGCCGCATCCGCCCTACGACCGGCCGCCGCTGTCGAAACAGGTGCTGCTCGGTCAGGCGGCGGCGGACACGACGGGCCTGCCGATGCGGCGCGACCCGGACGCCGAATGGCTGCTCGGGGTGCCGACCACCGGCCTGGATCCGCTCCGGAAGCGGGTGCTGCTGGCCGACGGCGAACGGCTCGATTACGACCGGTTGCTGATCGCGACCGGGACCCGGGCACGACCCTGGCCCAACCCGGACGAAGCGGCCCTGGACGGGGTGTTCACCTTGCGCACCTGCGACGACGCGGGGCGGCTGGCCGAGCGGCTGGCGGCCGGGCCGCGGCGGGTGCTGGTGATCGGCGGCGGCTTCACCGGTTCGGAGATCGCCTCGGCCTGCCGCGAACGGGGACTGGAGGTGACGGTCACCGAACGCGGCCCGGCGCCTCTGGTGGGGGCGCTCGGCGGCACGCTGTCGAAGCTCGCCGCCGGGGTGCAGCGTGCCCACGGCGTGGACCTGCGCTGCGGGGTCACGGTGACCGCCCTGCGCGGGGACGGGAAGGGCCGGTTCGTCGGGGCTGAACTGTCCGACGGGGGCCGGGTCGACGCGGACGTGTGCGTCGTGGCGCTGGGGGCGGTCCGCAACGTCGAGTGGCTGGCGGACGCCGGGCTGGCGGCGGGTCCGCGCGGGGTGGCCTGCGACGCCGGGTGCCGGGCTTTCGACATGTACGGGATCGTCACCGATGACGTCTTCGTCGCCGGTGACGTCTCCCGTTTTCCGCATCCGCTGTTCGAGTACCAGTTGCTCTCGCTGGAGCACTGGGGCAACGCGGTGGCGCAGGCCGAGGTGGCGGCCCACAACATGATCAGTCCGGGGCCGCTGCGGCGTCCCCATCTGTCGCTGCCGGCGTTCTGGTCGAGTCAGTTCGGGCTCAACATCAAGTCGGTGGGCGTGCCCACGTTCTCCGACCAGATCGTGCTCGCGCAGGGGTCTCTGGACGAGCGCCGCCTGGCCGTGGTGTACGGCTACCGGGGCCGGGTGACCGCCGCGGTCACCGTCAACATGGCCAAGTCGCTCGAGTACTACCAGCACCTGATCGAGACGGCCGCTCCGTTCCCGCCGGGGCCTGGCGCGGCGGACCGGCCGCTCGCCGCGGAGCTGACGCTTCCCTCCGACGTGCCGGACCCGAAGAGGCTGTCGCACGGCCCGACGGTCGCGCTCACCGGTCATCTGCCGGACCGGCGGCTGACCTTGGTGCGGCATGCCTGATCGTTCCGTTCGTCCACGAGGAGCCGAGACACCATGACCGCCGACACCCTGCTGGAACGGATCACGGACTACGCCAGCCGCCCCGACCCTTACCCTCTGTACGCCGAGCTGCGCGAGGCCGGTCCCGTGGTGCGGCAGGCGGACGGCAGCCATCTGGTCGGCACCTACCACGAGGTCAACGCCCTGCTCCACGATCCGCGGGTGAGCGTCGATCCCCGTAAGGGCCTGGGCCATGACCCGGATCCGCCGGAGCGGGAGCAGCTCCCCTTTCTCGTCCTCGACGACCCCGCGCACCACCGGCTGCGGACGCTCGCCATGCGGCCGTTCGGACCGCCGCACAGCCCCGGCCGGGTCGACGCCATGCGCGGTCAGATCGCCGAGCTCACCGGGGAACTGGTCGACGGGCTCCGCGACCGGGCGGAGATCGACCTCGTCGACGACTTCGCCTACCCTCTGCCGGTCACGGTCATCTGCCGGCTGCTCGGCGTCCCGCGCGAGGACGAACCGCTGTTCCGGCGGTGGTCCGACCTCATCGTCGCCTCTGCCGACGTCCAGCCGGGCGAGGAGGCCGCGGAGCGGGTTCGTACGGGCCGGCAGGCGCGGATGGAGATGGGCCGCTACCTGGTGGATCTCGCCGAGCAGCGGCGCGGGGGCTCCGGCGACGACCTGCTGTCCGCCTTCGTCAACGAGCCGGACCCGGCCCTGCGGCTGACCCGGGAGGAGCTCGCGGAGACCGCCGTCCTGCTGCTCATCGCCGGTCACGAGACCACGGTCAACCTGATCACCAACGGGGTTCTGACGCTGCTGCGCCATCCTGACCAGCTCGACCGGCTGCGCAGGGACCCTGGTCTGCTGCCCGGCGCGGTGGAGGAGCTGCTGCGCTACGAGCCTCCGGTCCATCTGCGCAGGCGCGTCCCCCTCGTCGACCTCGACATCGCCGGCTCCGTCGTGCCCAGAGGCGAGCCGCTGATCCTCGTGATCGCTTCGGGCAACCGCGACCCCAGGCGCTTCCGCGACCCGGACCGGTTCGACCCCGCCAGGGAGGACAACCAGCATCTCGGCTTCGGCGGCGGCATCCATCTCTGTTACGGCGCGCCGCTGGCCCGGATCGAGGCCCAGGCCGCGCTGAGCGCGCTGATCCCCCATCTCGGGGCCGTCACCCTGGTGGAGGACCCGCCGCCCTACCGGCGCAACGCGATGCTGCGCGGCCCCCGGCACCTGCCCCTGCGGGTGCGGCAGCCGGCCTGACGGTGATCCGGTTCAGCCGGTCGGGTGGAGGCGGACGCAGCAGTGCTCGGGCGTGGGCTCCAGGCGGGCGGTGACGTCGGTCGCGGCCAGCCCTTCGAGCAGGCCGGTCAGCAGGCACAGGTTCATGCCGCAGACCATCGCGGTGTGCTGCCGGGCCAGGCTGTGGAAGGGGCAGTTGACCAGGGCGATGGTGTCGCCGGTCGCGCGCGGCTCGTAGCCGAGGGCCTCCAGGGCCTGCACGAGCCCGGTACGGGTGCCGCGCGCCGGAGCGTCGCGGCCGAGGTCGTGGCCCAGCTCGCGGGCGCGGCGGTCGAGCACGTCACGCGGCGGCTCCCCCGAGGCCTGGGCCTCCTGGAGGGCGTCGGCGAGCAGGCGGGCGGCCAGCTCGTAGTGCCGGTCCGGCAGGGAGACGGCGATCTGCCCGGGCGCGCGGCGGTAGAGCTTGGAGGGACGGCCGGCGCCGGGGCCGGTGCGGCCGGTGCGGCGCTGGTAGACGGCTTCGAGCAGCCCTTCGGCCACCAGTTTGTCGAGGTGGAAGGAGACGGTGTTGCGCGGCGTCTGCACGGCGTCGGCGGCCTGGTCGCGGCTCACCGGAGCGGGCTGCCGCACCACGAACTCGTACAGGCGGCGCCGGGTCGGCTCGTCCAGCGCCGCGATGGCGGAGATGCGTGCCTGCCATGCGCCGTTGATCTCGCCCATTCTAAAACCCACTTCTGTTGACTAAATCGCCGATCCTCTTCTAATGTTAACGAAAGTCGTCGATAGAAGAAGGGGATGGCGTGATGCGGGACGCGTACGACGGGCGGGCGGCATGAGCGAGACCCTCACGGCTCCCGACCAGCCCGACCAGCAGCAGCGGCGCCTGCGGGTGGTCCGCGGCGGCGCCGGCGTGGACGTCGAGGCCGCGCAGCGGGCGGTGGCCGACCTGCTGACCGCGCTGGGCCGGGACGCCGAGTCCGAGCACCTGGCCGACACGCCCAGGCGGGTCGCGCACGCGTACGCCGAGCTGCTGGCGCCGCGCGAGTTCAACCTGACGACCTTCCCCAACGAGGAGGGGTACGACGAGCTCGTGCTGGCCCGCGACATCCCGGTGCAGTCGTTGTGCGAGCACCATCTGCTGCCGTTCCAGGGCGTGGCGCACGTGGGCTACCTGCCCGGTGACCGCATCCTGGGACTGTCGAAGCTGGCCCGTGTCGTCGAGCTGTTCGCCCGCGACCTGCAGGTGCAGGAGCGGCTGACCAAGCAGGTGGCCGACTGGCTGCAGCAGCACCTGGAGCCCAAGGGGGTCGGCGTGGTGATCGAGGCCGAGCACCTGTGCATGTCGATGCGCGGCGTACGCGTGCGCGGGTCACGTACGGTGACCTCCGCCCTGCAGGGGCTGCTGCGCGAGGACGCGCGCTCCCGGCAGGAGTTCTTCGCGCTGTCCGGGGTCCACTGAGCCGGGCCTCTCCAACACCCACGCGTTGCCGAACGAACAGACAGGAGATCGACGATGCCGGCCACTTTTGTGATCGCCGGAGGTGGACTCGCCGCGGCCAAGGCCGCCGAGGCCCTGCGCGCGGAGGGCTTCGACGGCGCGATCGTCCTCGCCGGACGCGAGCCGCACCTGCCCTACGAGCGGCCCCCGCTGTCGAAGGGCTACCTGCAGGGCGGCGACGAACGACAGAAGATCTTCGTGCACGACGCGGACTGGTACCGCGACCACGCCGTGGACCTGCGCACCGGAGTGTCGGTCACGGGCATCGACCCGGCCGCCCACCAGGTGACGCTCTCCGGCGGCGAACGCCTCCGCTACGACAAGCTCCTGCTGGCCACCGGCGCCACCCCACGCCGCCTCACCGTGCCCGGCCACGACCGCGGGAACGTGCTGTACCTGCGTACCGTGGACGACTGCGACCGGCTGCGCGCCACGCTCTCCGCCGCCGGGCGCATCGCCGTCGTCGGCGCGGGCTGGATCGGCCTGGAGACCGCCGCCGCGGCCCGCGCGGCCGGCGTCGAGGTCACCGTGATCGAGCAGGAGCGGCAGCCGCTGCTCGGCGCCCTCGGCCCCGAGATCGGCGCCGTCTTCGCGGCCCTGCACCGCGAGCACGGGGTCGACCTGCGGCTCGGCGCCCGCCTCGCCGAGATCACCGAGACCGGCGTACGCCTGGCCGACGGCACCCACCTCGAAGCGGACGCCGTGGTGGCCGGCATCGGCGCCGTCCCCGACACCGAACTGGCCGCCGCCGCGGGCCTGACGATCGACAACGGCATCAAGACCACCGCCGACCTGCGCACCAGCGACCCCGACATCTTCGCCGCCGGCGACGTCGCCAACGCCTACCACCCCCGTCTGGGCCGGCACGTCCGCGTCGAGCACTGGGCCAACGCCCTCAACCAGCCCGCCGTCGCCGCCCGCGCCATGCTCGGCCGCGAGGCCGTCTACGACGAGCCGCCCTACTTCTACACCGACCAGTACGACCTGGGCATGGAGTACCTCGGCCACGTCCCGCCCGGCGTTCCCCACGATGTCGTCATCCGTGGGGATGTGGCCACGCGGGAGTTCCTCGCCTTCTGGCTGCGCGACGACGACACGGTGCTCGCGGCGATGAACGTCAACATCTGGGACCAGGGCGACCAGCTCAAGGCCCTCGTCCTGGCCGGCTCTCCGGTGGACCGGAGCGCGCTGGCCGATCCCGCGGTGCCGCTGGACCGGCTGCACCGACCACGAGCGCGCTGAGAAGGAAAGCCGCCGGCCCGACCGGCGATCGACCCGCAATTACACCGCGACCGAATGAGCTTGCGGCGGCTCAGAGATTCTGATATCCGACCGAGATCGGCCACGAGGTGCCACTGCATTTAGCATTTGATTTAACGGAATTGGCAACCCAGGGGCCGTACACCGTGGTGTAGGCGCCACTGCTGGCCTGGCAGAAGAGCACGACCCGCGTCTGAGTCACTCCGGTGCCGCTGCACAAGGCCCAGCCGGTGCCGCCGGGAGTGCCGATCTGGGCGTCGGTGCTGCAGGTCGCCGCCTGAGCGGGCGCAGCCGGTGACAGGAGAGTCGTCGCGGCGGCGATCCCCGCCGCCGCGGCCGCCGAAACGGCGAACTTCTTGATGCGGCCCATCAGCTACCTCCTTCGGTGTCGATCTTCCGGCTTGATCGTAACCACAGCTTTCATGGATATCCATAGGGAATGACCCGCGTTTTTGAGCGGCTATTTTACGGGCCGACCGCAAGACAGTGGCTTATGGTCCGGAAAAAGAAATGGCACGCGAATAACCCGGATCCTGTTCCATCGTGCTGCCGTCTGGCCACCTTCCACGTCGGTGGTCCGGCGCTGGGCCCGATAGAGCGTGACAAGATCACATCCGTCCGCGACTGAGCTGGTCACGGTCGGCCCGGTGTCCGCGGCGGCGGGCTTCATGCCGTAGAGCCTTACACGGATACCTACTGTCGAGGGTCGGTCGTCGCGGGGCCGGCTGGGGCGGCGGGGGTTCGAGGCCATGTCCAGGAGGAGCGCAGGATGAAGGCCAGGAGCAGCACCTCGATTCCGATGGAGAGGCCGTAGAAGGGGGCCCAGTCCCAGGACTCCCCTACCGCGTTGAACACCGAGTAGGGGATGTAGAGCGATGCGACGACGAGGTTCGTGGCGCGGTTCACCCGGGCGGGCAGCGTCATGGAGAGCATCACCATCAGGGCCGGGATCGCCACGGACGCGAGCATGACGGTCAGCCACGTCGCGCTGATGTCGAACTCAAAGACGACGCCAGCCAGGATGTTGCCGACGGTGCCGGGCTTGTAAAGGTGGAAGTAGTCGACGTAGATGTAGAGGAACATGAAGCTGGTCCATGCGGCGGCGAGCTTGACCTGCACGGGGACCGGCGGGGTGTCGAGCAGGTTCGGGGTTTTCGTCCGGATGGTCATCGGTTCTTCTTTCGAGAGGAGCGGTCCGTCCGCCGGAGTGGCGGCAGGTTGGGGCGTACCTACGCACCCGACGTGCCCGTGACCAGCATCGTCTGGCCCGGTTGAACGTTCGCGATACTGGCGCGTCCACGACCGACAGGTTGGCGGGCGCGGACAAGAGGTTGTCCGCCGGGACGTGGACGGACTCCGCGAGCGTTCCAGCGGTGCTCTGGCCGAACACCTCGTCGCCGGGGGCGGAGAGCGGTGACATCCTTCCCGGCCGCTGCCGCCGTGCCAGCGGGGTCCCTGCCGGCGATGCCGTGGCGTGGCCCGGCACCAGGCGTGCTCCGGCATTCGGTCCCTGTTCGACTCCCACAGAAACCTCCTCACGTCCCAGCTACGACTCTTTTCGTACACCGTACGTCGTACGCCGTACTACGCTCGTACGATGTACGATGACCTCACGTTGAACGCTTGTCAAGCCGTTCGAGGGAGCGAGGAGACCCGTTGTCCGCAAGGGAACGACGCCAGGTCGCGTCAGATGCGGGGCTGAGCAAGAAGCGGGTGGTGGCCGAGGCGGTCCGGCTCGCCGACCGCGAGGGGGTCGGCGAGCTGAGCATGCGCCGGCTGGCTGCCTCGCTCGGCGCGGGCGCGATGTCGCTCTACTACTACGTGGCGAGTAAGGAGGAGCTGCTGGACGCCATGATCGACGTCGTGTTCGAGGAGATCGAGCTCCCACCTGAAGAGACCGACTGGCAGTCAGCGATGCGACGTCGGGCGATATCCGCCCGACAGGTTCTCGCACGCCACCCGTGGGCGATCGGCCTGATGGAGTCGCGGACATCGCCGGGGCCCGCGAACCTCCGCCACCGCGAAGCGGTCACCGCCTGCCTGCGGAAGGCTGGCTTCCCGGTCTTGATGGCGACGCACGCCAACTGGTTGCTCGACAGCTATGTGTACGGTTTCGCCCTGCAGGAAGCCAGCCTGCCGTTCGGCACCGCCGATGAGCTCGCGGACATGACCGAGGACGTCTTCCTGCCCCAGCTTCCTCCTGACGAGTTCCCCTACCTCAACGAGTCCGCCGCAGTGCTCGCCGCTGCCGGCTACGACCCTGCGGAGGAGTTCACCTTCGGCCTCGACCTCGTCCTAGCCGCCCTCGAGGCCCTGAGAGTGCCTACGTGAGCCTCCATCCGTGATGTCGTTATGTGATCGTGTGGATTTGTAGTGTCACCGCCAGTCTGCGGATCCAGTTGTGCTGGACACCCCAAGCGTCCACGACCGGCCGGGACGTCCCTGAGAAGGTGCCGGGACGCAACCCCGCCGACAAAGGCTTCGTGCCCCAGCCAAAACGATGGGTCGTCGAGCAGACCTACGGAGTCTTGATGTTCCACCGGCGCCTGATCCGCGTCTACGCGGAGAAGCAGGTGCGGCGTCCGGCGGGTCGAGGAACCGGCGTAAGGGACCACTACTTCTCACGATGTAGTCGCGGCGGAGTCCTGCTCCCCCGGTGCCAGGCAGAGGTGTCTTCCGAGGCAGGACGACCTCTGACCTGATCGCGGGCCACGATGTCCGGCATGTACGCGATCCGACTCCACCCCGGCCGGGGACGGTCCTCCCACCGTCACGGGCGGCCGAGTGGGGCCGGGGCGCGGAAAGCACGCTCGCTTTCATGGACGACGAAAGGACGAACGGCGTGAAGATGCAACTGATGGCATGGGCCGGCGCGGCCGTGCTGGGGGTCGGCGCGGGCACGGTGACCGCGGTGCCCGCCTCCGGCCAGACGGCACTCGTGCCGGCCGACGCCACGAGCTCGACGGCCGGCGTCGAGCCCGCGCGGCTGAAGTCCGCCCTGGACGACGTCCACCGCGCGGGCATGCCCGGTCTGTTCGCCGAGGTGCGCGCCGACGGGCAGGTGTGGCGCGGCGCCTCCGGGGTCGCCGATCTGAAGACCGGCCGTCCCGTCGCGCCCGGCATGCTGCATCGCGTCGGCAGCCTCGCCAAGACGTTCGTCGCCGCCGCGGTCCTGCAGCAGGTCGAGAAGGGGCGGGTCGAGCTCGACGCGCCCATCGGCCGCTATCTGCCGCGCCTGGTTCCTGGCGAACGCGGCAAGAAGATCACGGTGCGGATGCTGCTCAACCACACCAGCGGCATATCCGAGTACCTCGGCCTCGCGTTTCCGTCCCTCCAGAAATTCCCCTCTCTGCCGGACATGTCGCCCAAGAGCCTGGACGACAACCGGTTCAGGCGGTTCACCCCGCGCGAGCTGATCGAGATGGGACTCAAAGCCCCCGCCGTCGGCACGCCCGGAGCCTCGCCAGGGGTGTACGCCAACACCAACTACCTGATCCTCGGCGAACTCCTGGAGAAGGTGACCGGCACCACCGCCGAGCAGTACATCACCCGCAACGTCATCGAACGCGCCGGCCTGCGGCACACCATGTTCCCGACGGGACCGCGGATCAAGGGACCGCATTCACGGATGTACGAGGCGTTCTTCGGCCTGATCGACCCGCCGCGCGACTACAGCGTCTACGACATGTCCTGGACGGGGGTCGGGGCCTCGCTGGTGTCGACCGTGGGGGACCTCAACCGCTTCTTCGGCGAGCTGCTCGCCGGCAGGATCGTCAAGCCGTCGTCGCTGGCCCAGATGCAGCGTACCGGCCCGGTCATCAGCCAGTCCGGGCAGAAGATCTCCTACGGTCTCGGCCTCCACGTTCTCGAGATTCCGGGTTGCGGCACCTTCTGGGGCAACGACGGGACGGTCTGGGGCGCCCAGACGGAGACCTGGATCCGCGCCGACGGCAGGCGTGGGATCTCCGTCGCGATGAACCTCGTACGGTGGAACAAGATGGATTCTTCGGGCACGCCGCAGCGCCACCCCATCGACGACGCGCTGTCGGCCCTGAAGCGGCAGGCGCTGTGCGGCGACGCGGACGCCCCTGCCGAAAACGCCTCATAGGACTCGCCCGACGCCGCCGCCGAGTGGGTGTACCGGGACAGCGGAACCGCCCACCTCCCGCCTGGGCTACGGGGCCGGCATCGGGTTTGTCCTCCACTGGTCGAGGTGGGCTTCGATGAACTCGCGTATCGGCGTGGGCTCGCGTCCGGTGATCTGCCGCACGGCCGCCGAGAGTTCGCCGAAGCCGCCGTGTCGGACCCGCTGGTAGAGGTCGTCGAGGATGTCCGCCGTCCAGGGGTCGAGGCCGTGGAGGGTCTCCCGCGGGGGCGGGTCCTCGGCGCGGATCTGGTGGCCCAGGCACACGGAGAGCTCCCGCGCGACGGACGCGACCGGAACCGCCTCCGGGCCGGTGATCGTGTACGCCCGGCCGTGGTGATCCTCCGGCGCGTCGAGTGCGGCCACGGCGACGTCGGCGATGTCGCGTACGTCCACCCACGCGATCGGAGCACCACCCGAGGGCAGGCTCAGGACGTGGTCGTCCCGTATGGCGTCGCGGTAGAACCGCGGGTCGGTCAGGACCTGGTGGAACCAGGACGGGCGGAGCAGTGTCCAGGAAGCGGCCCGAGAGACGACCGCGTCCTCGACCCGGCGCGTCCCATGGTCCGGCGAGAGGGTTTCGGCCCCCTGCTCCGACAGCAGCACGACATGCGCGTCCGGATTCACCTCGACCAGGCCGGCGACGAGTTCGGGAGCGGCGGGAAGGTCGGGGCGCATCAGGTAGATCGCGTCCGCGCCGGCGGCCGCCTCGCGCCAGGTCGCCCGGTCGTGCCAGTCGAACCGGACCCCATCGGTCCCGGTCGCCGGCGCCCCGACGGGCTGCGACGACCCGGCGCGGACGAGGACCCCGGAGCGGCGCAGCCGGGCGGCCACCTCGCGTCCTGTCTTGCCCCGGGCTCCGGTCACCAGCACCGTGCGGGTCATGCCTGCTCCTCGAGCCGGACGACGGCCTTGCCGACCGTGGCCGCCCCGCTGTGCAGCAGGCCCAGCAGGGCTTCGGGCACCCGCTCGATGCCGTCCAGCACCGTCTGCCGGTGGACGATCTCGCCCGAGCGCACCCAGGCGCCCACCTCGGCGTGGAAGGCGGGCATCTGGTCCTGGTGGTCGGTGACGAGGAATCCGCGCGCGGTCGCCCGCTTGGTGACCAGCTCGTACAGGTTCCGCACGCCGTACGGCTCCCGGCCGTCGTACTGGCTGGCCATCCCGCACAGGGCCAGCCGGGCGCCGATCCCGAGGTGGCCGATCGCGGCCTCCAGCTGGGCGCCGCCGACGTTGTCGAACACCACGTCGATGCCGTCCGGCGCGGCCTGTGCGAGGTGCTCACCGGCCGGCCCGTCGTGGTAGTCGAAGGCGGTGTCGAAACCGAGGTCGCCCACCAGGTGACGTACCTTGGCGGCTGATCCCGCGCTGCCGATCACCCGCTTGGCCCCGCGCAGCCTGGCGAGCTGACCGGCGATGCTCCCGACCGCTCCGGCCGCTCCCGTGACGAACACCGTGTCGCCGGGTCGTACCGACGCCACCTGGGTGATGCCCAGCCACGCCGTCAGGCCCGTCACACCGAGCACCCCGAGGAAGACCTCGGCGGGCAGCTCGCCGGTGTCGAGCGGGACGATCCCGGCCGCGTCGATCACGGTGGCCTCGCGCAGGCCCAGGAAGTGCTCGACCACCTGGCCCGGCTTGACGCCGTCGGCGCGGGACTCGGCGACCACGCCGACCGCTGCGCCCTCCAGCGGCGCGTTCAGCGGGAACGGAGGGATGTAGGACGGACGGTCGTCCATCCGGCCACGCATGTACGGGTCCACCGACAGGTGTGTGTTGTAGATCAGGACCTGGCCGGGCCGCAACTCCGGGATCGGGGCTTCGACCAGCGCGAAGTCGTCGGCTGACGCCTGCGCCTGCGGCCGTCGGGTCAGGTGCCACTCTCGTGCTCGTCCTTTGCTGGTGACCATCGTCGGGACACTCCTTCGCCAGATGCTTGATTCAATCAAGCACGTAGCTTGGCACAGATACTTGAGTGCATCAAGTTCTTGCTAGGATGGCGCCATGGCCATACCGACGGGGCCCGTCACCGCGTCGACGGACGCCGAACGGGCGATGTTCGACTTCGTTGACGCCTACGATCGCGCCTATGAGAACGCCGCCCTGGAGCACGGGCTGAGCGTGGCCCAAGCCTGCGTGCTCGGGCGGCTCGCCCGGCAGGTCGGGATGCGGGAGCTGGCCGACGAGCTCGGCTGCGACGCGTCCAACGTCACGCAGATCATCAGCAGGCTGGAGGCGCGCGGCCTCGTCCGACGTCAGCCTCATCCCGACGACCGCCGCTCCCGGCAGATCGTCCGGACCCCGGAGGGCGCCCTCCTCTACGCCGCCTTCGAGAAGTCCTTCGAGTTCGCCCGGTCCGCCGCCGCCAATCTGACCGCCCGCGAGCAGGACCAGCTGGCCGCTCTGCTCCGCAAGGCCCTCCACGGACCACGGGATCCGGACGCCTGACCGGACGGCCCCTCGTCCCCCATCCGAAAGGACCACTGTGGTCACCATCCGCCGCGCCACCCCTGACGACGCCCCCACCGTCTACGACCTCATCCACGGCCTCGCCGAGCACCAGGACCAGTCCTGGGGCGTCACGGTGAGCGTCGACGACCTGAAGCGGATGCTGGCCCGTCCGGAGATCACGTACCTGATCGCCGAGCGGGACGGCCGGGCCGTCGGCTACGTCTCCTGGCTGGAACGCGTCAGCTTCTGGTCCGGGCAGGACTACCTCCACCTGGACGACCTGTACGTGACCGCCGCCGAGCGGGGCCACGGCGTGGGCGAGCAGCTCATGCGGGCGGCAGCCGAAGCCGCGGGCGGCAAGGTGATCCGCTGGGAGGTCGCCGAGGCCAACACGGCGGCACACCGCTTCTACCAGCGCATCGGCGCCACCCTCACCAGCAAGAAGATCGCCCGCTGGCAGCCCGGCTGACGCGCGATCGCGCTGACGACCGGCTGCGCACCCCTGTCAGCGGCGCATCTGCGCGCTGTCAGCGCCGCTGACCATCATCGTCCTCAGCACCGATCACCTGACCCGTAGCTGAGGAGAACCCGACATGATGACCTTCGCCGCGATCCTGCAACTGCTCGTCGCCCTGGCCTTCGTGAGCATCCCGCTGGTCCGTCACCGCTTCGGCGGCAGCGCGAAGGCGAACGCCGAGGCGGAGCTGCGTCGCCAGGGCGTTCCCGTCACCGTCCTGGCCGAGAACAAGCTCAGCTTCGACGCGAGCGGCCACGAGACGGCGGTCCCCCTCACCGTCGCCGGCGTCATGCTGGTCGTGGCCACGCTCAATCTGCTGGCGAACCCCTGGGGAGAGACGCTGACCTGGGTCTTCCAGTCGATCGTGCTCGCCGGCAACGTCCTCATCGTGTACAGCAACCTGACCGCGGCCAAGTCCGTCCAGGCCGCCTTCGAGCGCAAGGGCGACCCCATGTTGCAGCGCATCGACGTCCGGGCGCTGCTCAATGCGGCGGAGAAGGGCTTCCCCGCCTGGGTGTGGGTCCTGCAGAACGTCCGGAACGTCGTGGTGTTCGCCGGCTCCGCCCTGGCCCTGGTGGCGGCCGCGGTCGCGTAGCGGCCGGGTCACCGGGGTCCCGGGTCCTGTCCCTGGACCTCGGCCAGCCGGTCGATCGCCTGCTGCCGGGGCAGGTCGGCGCCCTCGCGATAGGCCGCGCGGTAGCCGTCCTCGCCCAGTCGCCCGACCAGCTCGCTGATCACGGCGCGGATCTCGGGATCGCCGTGATCGAGCACCCCCTTGATCCTCTCGCTCATGCCCAGCGCGCCCGCCGCGCCCTTCGCGTCGCCCTCCAGGGCGAGCAGCCTGCCCAGCCACTCGCACGCGGTGGCGAGCTGGCCGGGGTTCCCGTAGGCGAAAGAGCCCTGCACTGCCTGCGGGAGCAGCGCGCGCGCCCGCGCCGCCGCGCCCTCGGCCAGCAGGAGCGACACCCGTTCACCTGCGATCAGCCCTCGGACGATGTCCTCGGGCAGCGGCGTGCGATGGGCGAGCGTCTCCAGCCGGTCCAGCACCTGGTGGGCCCGCTGGTACTCGCCCGACCGGCGGAACACCGCCGCCTGATGGTTCATGAGCGTGGTCTCCAGGCGCCGCAGGCCGCGCTCTCTGGCCTGGCGCAGACCGGCCTCGATGTCCCGCATGGCGCCGTCCAGGTCACCGCTGCGGGCCCGGGCCGCCACCAGCCGTCCCTTGGACCAGGCCAGATGCTCTTCCGTGCCGAGCTCGGAGCTGATGACCACGGCCCGCTCGGCGGCCCCGATCGCCTGCTCGTAGTTGCCGCGGACGTCCTCGTCCATGCTGATGGCCAGCAGGGCCATCACCATCCCCCAGCGATCGCCGACCTGCTCGAAGGCCCGTAACGCCTCCCGCCGCTCCTGCGCGCCGGTGGTCATGTCCCCCTGCTGGGTACGGACGAAGTCCTGCGCCCACAACGCGCTGGCCCGTACCCACGGGTCAGGAGAGTTCAGCGCGTGCTCCAGCTCGGCCTGGCCCTGGTCGGTGGAGGCGAGCCGGGACAGCCGGAACAGCGGCACCGCCGGATGGAAGCTCAGCGCCCGCCGGTCCAGGCTGGGCGGCTGCCGATCCGCTCGCCCGTCGATCCCCACCCCCTGGACCACCTGGAAGGCCGCCCGCACGTCCGCCGGCAGCTCGTCGCCGAACGCCAGCACTTCGGTGACGTACGTCTCGAACTGGCGGCTCATGCCCTTGATGCCCCAGTACCAGAACAGCGCGCGCACGAATCTCGACGTCGTGAGCGCGTCGCGGGCGGCGAGGGCCCATCGCAGCGCGTGGATCAGGTTGTCGTGTTCCGCGTCGAACGCGCTGATCGCGCGGAGCTGCTCGCCGGTGCGCAGCAGCGGCTCGTGCTCCTCGGCGAAGGTCAGGAAATATTCGGACAGCCGCCGGGCGACGTCGTCTCCCGACTCGGCCAGCCGGTCCGCCATGTAGGCACGTACGGTCTCCAGCATGCGGTAACGTCCGGAAACCTCCTGAACGATGGACTTCTCCACCAGCGAGCCGATCACCTGCAGCACCTCGACGGCGGGAAGCGCGTCGTCGGCGCAGATCGCCTCCAGCGCCGGCAGGTCCGCCCCGCCGGGGAACGCCGACAGCCGCCGGGCCAGCGTCCGCTCCGCGTCGTCCAGCAGGTCCCAGCTCCACTCGACCATGGCGAGCAGCGTGCGCTGGCGCGGAAGCGCGGTCCTGCTGCCCGAGGTCAGCAGCCTGAACCGGTCGTCGAGCCGCCGCACGATGTCCTTGACGCTCATCACGCGCAGTTTCGCGGCCGCCAGTTCGAGCGCCAGCGGCATGCCGTCGAGCCTGCGGCAGATCTCCACCACGTCGTCCACCGTGGTCTCGTCGAGGGCGAAGCCGGGCCGGACGCCATTCGCGCGATCGGCGAAGAGCCGTACCGACGCCGCCTGCCCGGCCTCGGCCGGGTCGGTGTCGGCGGCGGGCAGGTCGAGCGGCCCGAGGTGGCACAGCGTCTCCCCGTTGATCGCGAGGGCTTCCCTGCTGGTGGCCAGGATCTTCAGGTGCGGGAGCCGTACGAGCAGCTGTTCGGCCAGGTCGGCGGCGGCCTCGACCAGGTGCTCGCAGTTGTCGAGCAGCAGCACGCCCCCGCCGGCGTCGAGCAGGTTCGCGATGCGGTCGAGCGGGGTGGCCTGCTGGAGCCGCCCGTTGTCGTAGAGGCGGCTGTCGGAGGAGCTGAGCACGCCGAGGACGGCGTCGGCCAGGCGGCCCGGCTCGCTCACGCCGGCCAGCGGCACGAACCACACGCGCTCGCGCAGCTCCGACGCGGCCTCCAGCGACAACCTCGTCTTGCCGGCGCCGCCAGGGCCGACGACGGTGACCAGCCGCCCCTCTGCCAGCAGCTCCGCCACCTGCCGCAGCTCGGCTTCCCGGCCGAAGAACCTGGTCAGCCGGGCGGGCAGGCGGCTCGGCTCGGCCTCCACCCACGCCACCGGCCGGTCCAGCTCCCCGCGCAGCAGGGCGAGATGAACCTCCGCCAGCGCCCGTGAGGGGTCCACACCCAGCTCGTCGCCCAGCCTGGCGCGGATCTCCTCGTAGACCGCGAGCGCGTCCGACTGGCGTCCGGCCGCCGACAAAGCCCGCATCCTCAGCTCGGCCAGCCGTTCACTCAGCGGATGCTCCGAAGCCGCCGCGCCGAGGTCCGCCAGCACCTCCGCGTGCCGGCCGAGCCGCAGCTCGGCGTCGAAACGGTCCTCGGCCGCCCCGGCGAGCAGGTGGTGCAGCCGGGTGGCGCTGTTACGGGCGAACGCGGCCTCCTGGACGTTCTCCAGCGCCCTCCCCCGCCACAGGCCGAGGGCGGCGCGCAACGCGGCGGCGGCCTCCTCGGGGCGGTTCGCGGCCAGCTCGCGCCGGCCCTGCGCGGCCAGATCCTCGAACCGGTACGCGTCCACGTCCTGAGCAGCCACCGGCAGCCGGTAACCGCCGGCCACCAGCTCCACCGTCCCCGCCTCGCCCAATGCCCTGCGCAACCGGGACACCAGCCCCTGCAGCGCGCTGGTGGCGCCCGCCGGCGGCTCGTCGTCCCACAAGTCGGCGATCAGCGCGTCCGCGCTCACCGGGCGACCGGCCGCCAGCGCGAGCCTGGCCAGCAGCGTTCGCAGCCGCAAGCCGCCGATGTCGATCGGTCTCCCGTCCGCGGCCAGTACCTCCACCGCGCCAAGCAGCACAATTTGCACCCCGAAAGCCTCTCAGACCTCGCAGCGAAGCTCGGCACTGCAGCCGCTTGGCTCAGACGGGTCAGCGGCGCACCCGACAGCGCAGGTGAAGCACGCGGTTGCCCTGGATCACCACGTCAGGGTCCTCCAACAGGTGCTGCGCGTGGACCGACCCGAAGTAGCGCTTGCCGGACCCGAACACGACGGGCACGACGTCCATGCGCACCTCGTCGACCAGGCCCGCGGCCAGCACCTGGCCACCGACGTCGCCGGCGGCGACCTCGATCAAGCGGTCACCCGCGAGCTCCCGCGCCTTGGCCACGGCCGCCTCGACGCCGTCGACGAAGTGAAACGGCGCCTCGGGGTCCCAGCCCTCGGGCTGCGGCCGGTGCGTCACGACGACCACGTGGTCGATCCCGCTCGGCGGCTTGCCGCCCCAGCCGTCCGTCAGGTCGAAGACGTGGCGGCCGACGATCGTGACGCCGATCTGGTCCCAGTACGCCCGGGTGTAGTCGTAGGAGGTCCGCGACACCTTCAGCTGGCCGCTCTCGTCCAGCGGGACGTCACCGCTGGACAACCAGTCGAACAGCGGTCCGGGCTGGTCGTTCTCGTCCGCGACGAAGCCGTCCAACGACACCGAGCTGTACATGACGACCTTGCCCACGGACCTCTCCTCTGCTTCGGGGTGGCCAGCAACGCCGCCGGCATTGGCGGCAGCGTCAGCCGCGCGTACGGCGGCGCGCCCTCCAGGTAGTAGAGGTCGTCGATCAGCGCGTCCAGCGGCGGTCGCGGCGCTCTGGACACGTACTTCACGCCCCCGGTATCGCCGACGCCCCGCGCTGCTCACCAGGAACTGAGACGCCACCGGCACGCTCGACAAGACAGGTGAAAGGCTTGGTCATCACTGGTCGAAAGCGTACGTGCTGACGTCTGTCGCCCTGTTGTCGTGCCTGTGGCGGGGAATTTCACGAAAGGCAGTTTCATGAGCCCCGGCCGGGAGGCATGACATGGACACGAGTTTCGCGAATCTCGTGGAACGGGTCGGCCAGGCGGTTGACGTGGCCGGTGTCGCCCTCATCGTGCTGGGCGCCCTGATGGCCACCGTACGCTTCGCTCTCAGTGCCATCAGCCGGCAAGGGCCCTTCCACGACGCCTACCGGGGATATCGGCAGGGTTTGGGCCGAGCCATCCTGCTCGGATTGGAGTTCCTCGTGGCCGGTGACATCATCCGGACGGTGGCCGTGGCCCCTACCTTTGCCAGTGTCGGCGTCCTCGCGCTCATCGTGATAGTCCGGACCTTTCTCAGCTTCTCCTTGGAGATAGAGCTGGAGAACCGCCTGCCGTGGCAGACGCCCCCGCAACAGCGCATGAGCCGGCAAGGTTCTTGAGGGCGCGCCGGCCTGTCACCACCGTACGGGCAGCGTCCCGATGAAGCGGCCGAGCGCGCCCGCCAGGAGCCGGTGGTCGTGCAGCGACGGGTGCCAGTCGCAGCCGAGCAGGTCGAGCCCGAGGGCGTCGTTGTCGTAGTGGAGCGCCGACACCCGGGTGTCGCCCTGGCTGTTGCGCTCCCGGACGACCTGCTGGACGGAGTCCGCCAGCGGCGTGCCGGACATCGTCGGGTAGGTCAGCACGATGGACGTGCTTGGGCCGTACCGGAGGCGGAGCTTGGCCAGGAAACCCAGGTAGGCGGCCCGGAAGTCGGCGGCGAGCGCGGCGGTGTCGGCCCACGGCTCGCCGGGGTTGAGCGGGGTGGAGAAGTCGTTGATGCCGAGGCCGACCACGACGACCTGGGGCCTCCAGGTCCTGGGCGGCTGCCAGGCCGCGGTGCCGGCCGCCTGGAGGGTCCGGTCGTAGTACGTGCGGAAGTCGGTGCCGGGGCTGCTGCCGTTGTAGTTGCGTACCATGCCCATCCCGGACCAGGCCGTGAGCTGGTGGTCGGCGTTCAGCGCGCGGGCGGTGAGGGCGCCGAAGGTCTGGTCGGCGTTGGAGTTGGGGTTGATCCCGCCGCTCGCCGAGCAGTCGCGGCTGGTGGACATGTTGCCGTAGCCGGCGGTCCAGGAGTCGCCGATGAACTCGATCTGCCGGGCGCGGGCGGTGGGCGGGGCGAGGACGCGGCCCCCGGGCGCGGCGACGAGCCCGCCGAACTCGCCGGGCGTCCACGGGCTCTCGGTCCGCTTGGCGAGGCGTACGGTGTGCACGCCGCCGCCGAGGCCGGTCACCCAGTGCGTGGTCCTGCCGGGCGTCCGCAGCGTGACCGGTGCGCCGCCGTCGATCTGTACGTCGTAGTCGTTGGCGGCGTCGTTCAGCTCGATCCCGACCCCGGTGCCCTGGAAGCGGCCCTCGAAGGTGACGCCCGGCCAGGTGTAGCGCACGCTGTCGCCCAGGTCCTCGACCCGGCCGGCGGTGCGGGCACCGGCCGGGGTGTGGCCGGGGGCGACCGCCCGGCCGGTGACCGGCGAGATCCTTCCGGCGCACAGGCCGCGCTCGCGCAGGTCGGCGGCGATCCGCGGGATGGCCCGGACGGTGTTCGCGGGCCAGTCGTGCATGAGGATCACGTCGCCGGACCGCAGCTCCCTGGCCTTCGCCGCGATCTGGTCGGCGGTGGCGTTGTTCCAGTCCTGGGAGTCCACGTCGGCGTTGATCTCGGTGAGGCCGTGCCGGAGCTCCACCGCGCGCAGCCCCTCGTCGGTCTCCAGGTAGGGCGGGCGGAACAGGCGGGGCGTGGCGCCGGTGACCCGCGTGATGACGTCCTGGGTCCGGGAGATCTGCGCGTTCTGCTGCTCGGCGGTGAGCTGCGTCATGTGGGGGTGGTCCCAGCTGTGGTCGCCGATCCACATGCCGGCCCTGACCTGCTGCCTCGTCAGGTCCGGGTACGCCTCCACGTTCTGGCCGACGTTGAACATGGTGGCACGCAGCCCGGCGGTTCTGAGGGCGGCCAGCAGGGCGGGGGTGTTGCCGGGGGTGGGCCCGTCGTCGAAGGTCAGCCCCACGTAGCCGGAGCAGGCGCGGCCGGGGGCGCCGGTGCCCGCCGACGCCCGCGCCCGCGGCGCGACCAGGGCCGCCGCGACGAGAGCGGCCACGAGAGCCGCCGCCACGAAGGCCGCGCTCCGCAGTCTCCACCACCGTAAGACGTGCACTGTCCACTCCTTTGGCCGACCGACACGAACGAAGGGGAACGTCTGCCGCTCGGCCCGGTTCTCACCGGATCGCGGCGATGGGGACGTTAAGGTGCCGGGTCGCACTCACGGGCGCAGAGGGGCAGAAGTGCGGCCAACGGTCGTCGGCGCTCTGCGAACGGTCGTTCCGCGCGCCTCGTCCGTGAAAGTTACCCGCGCCCGGCCCGTACCACCCTGTCGTCCCTGGCGGCCGCGGGCCGCCCCCTCAGGCCGGGCCTTCCTCGCCTGCTGATCGGATCACACTGGAAGTCGGAACCGCACACAAGGGAGAAATGCCGCATGCGCACTCATCGGCTCGGGCACACCACGACAGAGGTCACCGAACTGGGCTTCGGGGGCGGGCCGCTGGGCGGCCTGTTCGAACCGCTGGATGACGACACCGCGGCGCAGGCGCTGACGGCCGCCTGGGACGCGGGGATCCGCTACTTCGACACCTCGCCGCACTACGGCATCGGGCACTCCGAGCGCCGCATCGGTGAGCTGCTGCGCGGCAAGCCGCGGGCGGAGTTCACGTTGTCGACGAAGGTCGGGCGGCTGCTGGTCCCGCAGGATCCGATGGGCCGGATGGACGAGGGCTTCGCCGTGCCGGCCACCCACCGCCGGGTCTGGGACTTCTCACGTGACGGCATCCTGCGCAGCGTCGAGGACTCGTTGGCCCGCATGGGCGTCGACCGGATCGACGTGCTGTATCTGCACGATGCCGAGGAGCACTTCGAGGCCGCCCTGCGCGACGGGTATCCGGCGCTGGCCGAGTTGCGCGCCCAGGGCGTGGTCGGCGCCGTCGGCGCGGGCATGTACCACCCCGGCAAGCTGACCCGCCTGGTGCGGGAGACCGACGCGGACGTGATCATGCTGTCGGGCCGCTACACGCTGCTGGACCACACCGCCCTGGACGAGCTGCTGCCCGCCTGCGTCGAACGCGGCGTGTCCGTCCTGGCCGCCTCCGTCTTCAACTCCGGTCTGCTGGCGACCGACCGGCCTGCCGAGGGGGCGCGTTTCGACTACGCGCCCGCCGACCCGCGGCTGGTGGAACGGGTCAACCGCATCGCGGATGTCTGCGAGGCGCACGGAGTGACCGTCCCCCAGGCCGCCATGGCCTTCCCGCTGCGCCACCCCGCAGTGGCGGGCATCGTGGTCGGGATGCGCTCGGCGCAGGAGGTGCGGCTCAACACCGCCGCGTTCTCGGCCGACGTCCCGGCAGGGTTGTGGTCCGATCTGCGCGACGAGGGCCTGCTGGACGAACGCGCCCCGGTGGACGTGGCGCCCTGAGGCGCGGTCGGCGGCGGACTGCGCGAGTTGGCGCTTGATCAACTTGGCCGGGGATCAGTAGGGTTGGGCGCTTTCCTCCTCACCCCCCTCCCGGAGTGCCTCATGCGCCGCCATCGTTTCGGCCGGCTCGCCGCCGGCTTCGCGGCTCTCTACCTGGCCGCCGTGATCGTCCTTGCCGTCGTCGGACTGGTCACCGGCGACCTCGTCCCGCTGTGGCGAGTCGTCGCGGAACCGAACGGCTTCACGGCGGACCAGATCCGGGCGTGGCCGTGGCTGGCCGCCCTGCTGGTGCCGATCGCGGCGGTGCAGGCGTGGGCGTACCGGGAGGTGTTGCGCGGGCGGCTGCGCGGGGAACCGGCGCGGAACGGCCGGGAGGTGCGACTGCTGCGGGCCGGTCTCTACGCCACGGTCGCGTACCTCCTGGCCTGGGAACTGCCGATCCCCTACCTGTGGTGGATGTCGCTGGTCGCCGACGTGATCGAGCTCGCGGTGATGTGGCTGTTCTACCGCGTGCTGTCGGGGACCACCCGCCGATGGCTGCGGGTCCTCATGCTCGTGACCGGCACGCTCAGCGTGGTGCACTACGCCGTCACCACCATCGCGTACGAGACGGGCAACCACCTCTTCTCCGGGCAGAACTGGACCTGGGCGCTGGACATCCTGCGGTCGCTGTGGCTGGTGTCGCTGTTGGTGGCGCAGGCACGGAATCCGCGTTGGAGCGGCGCGACGGTACGGGCCGGCGTGATCGCCGTCCTCTTCTCGCTCCTTTCGCCCGGCTCGATGTCGATCATCACGTTCGGCAGCCCGGACGAGGTGCCGTGGAAGCTGCTGATTCCCTCGCTGATAGGCGCGGTCTCGGTCTTCTCGCTGGTCTGGTGGGCGCGGTCCGCGCATGACCTGGGCACGCTCCAGCCTCCCGTCCCCCGGACGGAGCCCGTGCGGGCGCGGGCCAGGTGGTGGCCGCTGCCGGCCGTGGCGGTCGTGCTCCCGCTGGTCCCCGCGGCCGTGAACCTCGCGCAGGGAGTGCCGTTCTGGCTCGGACCGAAGAACGTGCTGGGCGACGTGGTACGCGAGTACACCGGGGCGGAGGCCACCGCGTACTGGTTCGCGCTCGACCTCCTCGTCGGCGTCGGCGCGCCGGCGGTGCTGATCCTGGTCGCCGTGCGGCGGCGGACGCGCACGTTGCTGCGCGCCACGACGCTGAGCCTGTTCCTGCTGGGCGGGGCCGGCGCCGTGAGCGCGTTCACCTCTGAGCACTCCACCTTCTTCGGGGAGCTGTGGCTCTACCCGGAAAGCCTCTACGTCGAGCCGGGCGCCACCGTCCCCTACGAGGGCGCCCAGCTCCTGTCCCCCGGCATCTCCCCGCTCTGGTACGCCCTCGCGCTCACCGCCTCCGGCCTCATCCTGCTCCTCCTGTACGCCGCCCCGCCCGCCCACCGCGTCCGCGGCCACGTCCTGCTGGCGGGGCTCGCCTCGGCCGTGATCCTGTGCCTGCTGCCCGCAGCGGACACGGCCCGCGGCCCCGTCACGGACTGCGCCTTGCCCGAGCCGTGGGAGATCGACACGGGCAGGGCGGAGCCTCGTGAGCTGACGGCCGAGCAGAAGTTCGTGTGCTCCCTGCGCGGCGAGTACGGCGCACGGGGCCTGCACGTGTTCCCCGGCACCACGCCCGACCAGGTCGTGCTCGCCTACGGGCGCCGCCTGTGCGGCGTCCACACCCGCAACGACCCACGGGAGCTGGCCCGGCTGAAGATCGACCGCGCGTCCCTCACCTATCCTCTGGCCGGCATCTGCCCCAGCGCCGCCACCATCGTCCAGGCCGCGAAGACCAAGCAGGACCAGGAGATCGCGGCGATGCAGGCCGATGCCCAAGCCATGTGCGACGCCACGCCGCGTCACCGTCCGCGCATCAGGCCGGCGCGGGCGATCCGGATGAAGGAGCCGCAGTGGACCGACTACGGGGTGCTGCAGACGTACGAAGGGGATGGAGAGTGGGAGACCGAGCCGGACCTGGACCCCGGCAACGGACTGGTCTCCTCCGCGCCCGGCGTCCTGGCCGTCATGACGCACTCCGACTTCGACCTCTGCGTCACCCTGGAGACCTACACCCGCCGGCCGCCCGTCGAGACCAAGGGCTGGGACAAGGTGGTCGAGGTCGGCTACTACAGCCCGGGCGGCGAGATCGTGCTCTACGACAACCTCAGCGGCACCGAGCTGCCCAACCTCGCCCTCAACGGACGGAAGGGGCACTACCGCATCCGCGTGCACTACGCCTGGTTCCCCTGGAAGGGCGAGGCGCAGAGCGGGCAGCGGCTGCTCATCATGGCGTATCCCGGCAAGGGCGACAAGGAGATCGTCCACCGGAACCGGAAGTGACCTGGTTCTCCAACTGCCGAGGTTTCATCCGCTTCGGCGCCGATGGCGCTGCGGGCGTCGCTGCGTTCGTCCGCGGGGGCGCCGGTCAGGTGCCGGTCGATCGGTGGCCAGGTCCCATGCCCGCACACGCCCGTGCGGCTCACCTTCTGGCACTGGGTTGTCCCAGGTCAATAGTCGACCAGCGCTATGAGAGCGGCGTGGCATCGCCGTGCCGATGCCGCCCGCCCCTGCGGCGACCAGGACGTTCTGGCCAGCCAGGCCGGGGTCGATCGCGTCAGGAGACCTTGGACGAAGCTGCCGCCCAGGTGTTGCAGGAGGCCGGGTCGGCGGTGCGGAACCCGGCCTTGACCCATCGCTTGCGGTTGGCGGCCTTGCCGTACTCGGCGGAGTCTTGGTAGTAGGACGCCGTGACCCTCTTCCAGTCCCCCGCGGTCTTGCCCGGCAGCGGCCAGACGCTCTTGACGAAGGCCGCGCCCAGGCATGCTGCCTGCAGGTACATGCGCCGCCTCTGTTCGAGGTGCTCGGCCTTGCTGCCGGCTCTGAGGTCCTCGCCGGCGTCGTAGAGACCGGCCAGCTTCTGCACGTGGTAACCGTAGGTGGCGGCGATCGTCTGGAAGAGGTCGAGGCCGGTGACGGGTCCGAGGAGCCAGTACTCGCCGATCTTGAAGGACAGCGTGCGGTCCCAGTCGCAGTACCACACCGTGGACGGCTGGATCGTCTCGCCGTCCTCGGACGCGCAGTAGTTCTTGGGCAGGCGGGTCACGTACCGCACCTTGACCGGCTCATAGGGCAGGCCGGCCGCCTTCAGGTGCTGTCCCCACGTGTTCTCCAGGCAGCGCAGGGCCTCGTTGATGTACGTACGGGCCTCGGCGGTCGTCACGGGCTCGTCCGGCAGGTCGTCACAGGTCGTGGTGGGCAGCGGCCCGGCCTGGTACAACGCGTTCTTGACGAGCACGGGGTTCTTCACGGGATACGCCGAGGCGTGCGCGGCCGCCGTGACGGTCAAGGGGGTGAGGAGGGCGCAGGCGAGTGCCGCGATCTTGAGGGGCTTCACGATGGGTGAGAATAGGGGCTTGCGGGGTTGGAGCGCCATATCGATACCGGCCTGGAGCTGGAGCCATTGATCCGCGACGCACGCCGCCCGCCGGACGAAACGGCCAAGCCCTTGGCCGCTGGCTTCCCGTCGGTGGCGGCAACCGCGCTCGTGGCGATGCCGAAGCGGCCCGGCTGGTCCTGCGGCAACTCGCCGCCCCGGTGGAGTCCTGTCGACCCCAGCGGGTGAGCTGGTAGCCCATGCACGGGATCGCCGGTGGCCCGTCCGGGGCCGGCGTGGTGCAGCCCACCAGCACGAACATCAGCGCAGGCGACCGGATGAGCCCCGCATGCAGCCTCCCAGGAACGACCCGCCACCGGTCGTTCTCCGTTTTGTCGGTCTGCTCCTCCATGATCTACCGCATCACCCGTCACAGGCTGAAGGAGCAACATGCCCACCACGCCCCCGTCCGGCGACTGGTCCGGGATCGGCTGGAACGACTGGAGCGACCTCGCTCTCATCCGCGCCCGCCTCGACGCCGGCGCCGACCCCCACGGGAACGTGTACTACTACGGCCGGCCGTTACGCGCCGCCGCCGCGTACGGCTCGCCCGAGGTGGTCGCCGAGCTGGCCCGGCGGGTCGACGACGTCGACACCGAGTACGAGGGCCGCACCGCGCTCTGGGAGGCCGTCTTCGCCGACCGCCCCGGCAACGCCCGCGTCCTGGCCGACGCCGGAGCGGACCCGTGGCGGCCGATGATGTCCGGCTGGTCCCCAGGACGGCTCAGCCTGGCCACGCCGACCCCGGACCTGTTCCCCCTGCCGCCGGGCGAGCCGGGCCTGTCCCCCGCCGAGTCCGCCGCCGTGGCGGAGGCCCGACGGCTGATCACGGCGCTCGGCGACTTCGAGGACGACGGCCTGGGCCTGGCGTGCGTGGCCGGCGTCACCGCCGCCGAGGCGGTCCGCAGGCTGGAGGCCGAGCCGGTCGCGCAGGACGAGGTGGAGGAGGTCCTGGAGGATCCGGCCGAGCTCTGGGAGGACAACCTCGACCTGGTCGGCGTCACGGACGTGCCGGGCGGCTGCGTGATCACACAGCCCTGGGGCTTCGGCCCGTCGAGCCCCCGGGTCAGCGAACGCCTCTCGGCCGGCACCGTCTGCTACGGGCTGTTCGCCAACCCCAAGAGCGGCAACCAGGGCAGCGTCGCCCGCGACGGCGTCATCGTGGAGTGGGACACCCACCCGGGCGGCGGCAGCGTCTCGCCCGACCAGACCGCCGCGGAGATCCTGGCGACGTACCTGTACCAGGGCCAGGCCATCGCCTACTGCTGCGCCGGCGCGGGCCTGCGGCTGCCCGACGCTCGTGCGATCATCGGCGAGTGCGACCTGTGGGTAAGACTTCCCGGCCATCTGGTCTGAGGCGGGTGTCACTCGTGGCGGCCATCGCGGACCTCCGCTGCTGGTGAACGCCTTTCACGGTCCCGGTATCCAGAGCCGGACCTGCCGGGCGCGGAACTCCAGCGTGCCCGCGCCCTCTCCAGCGGGGGCCGGGAGGGGGCGAGGCCGAGCCGACGGCGGCGGTAGGGACCGGCTCGTCACGAGGTCCGGCCCTCTCTCTAGCTGAGCCAGGGACGCGCAACCCGTGCCCCTTCAGAGCACCCGTGCGGCCAGGATGCAGACGTCGTCTTCCACGTGACCGCCGTCGAGGCGCTCCAAGATGCAGTCGATCATCGCCTCGGGATCCTCCTGGTAGCAGTCCTGCGCGGTCGAGAGCAGCACCTGGATGCCCGCGTCGAGGTCGCGTCCGCGCTTCTCGATGATCCCGTCGGTGTAGAGCAGGAGCAGGTCGCCGGCCTCCAGCTCGGTGGTGTTCAGCTCGTAGTCGGCTTCGAAGGCGCCGAGCAGCGGCCCCGACACGCCGTCCAGCAACCTGGCGCAGCCGTCCCGTACCAGCATGGGGGCGAGATGCCCGGCATTCGCCCAGACGAAGGTGCGCTTTGTGGCGTCGAAGTGGCCGACGACCATGGTGCCCGTGACGGGGTTGACGCTCTGGGCGAAATCCATGATCACGCTGTTCAGGAAGGTCACGAGCCGGTTCGCCGGTTCGCCGGTGTAGGCCAGCCCGGCCAGCCCCGCGCGCAGCTGAAGCATGAGGCCGGCAGCGGCCAGGCCATGGCCCATGGCGTCCCCGACCGCCAGCAGCACCTTGTCCTCACCGAGGCGCCGCGCCTTGAAGAAATCGCCGCCCAGCCGGGCGAGCTCCTCGGCCGGCAGGTAGCGCACGCCGACGGCCAGGCCCGGCAGGTGCATGAAGCGCTGACGGTTCGGCAGGATCACGGCCTGGAGATGTTCGGAGACCCGCTGCTGCTCCAGCGCGCGTTCCTCCTGCCGCACCGCCTGGGCCTGAACCCTGGCCATCGACCGCTCCCTACGCCGGTTACGCGTCACGTCCTGGACGAGGAAACGCAGCTTGACCGGCAGGCCCTCGGAGTCCAGCAACGGTTCGGCCACGACGCACAGGTGTCGCGTGCCGTGCCGGTGCCTGATTCTGAACTCCGTCTCGGCCGACTCCCGGCACTCCAGCAGCGTGTCGATCAGATCCTCGACAGCGGCCAGGTCCTCCGGCACCGCCAGCTTGGGCAAATCCTCCAGGGCGATCGGCTTTTCGCCGGGGTCGAGGCCCAGCATGTCGTACATCTGGGGCGTCCAGATCACCTGCCAGGTGGCAAGGTCCCACTCGCCCCAGCCGAGCTCCGCCAGCCGCTGGGCGCGGGACCAGCCGGAGATCAGCATGTCCTTCTCGTCGAGCACGCACCAGCTCAGCAGCATGCCGTCTATCACCCGGGCGGCGCGCACGGTCATCGTGACCGGCCAGAACCGCTCGCCCGAGATCTCCAGATGCTCGATCGCGCGGCGGAAGTAGGGCTCACCGCTCTCGTACGCCCTGATGTAGTCCTCCAGCAGCCCGGAAGTGCCGATGCCCGGGCTGATGGACATCAGCCGTCTGCCGATCATGTCGCACCGCTGGCCGGCCGGCGTCGTGCAGTGGCTGTTGGCGGCCAGGACGCGGAAGCCGACCACCCGTCCGACGGAGTCCCTGACCGGACAGAGCCAGGCGGCGGAGTCGTGGAAGGTTTCGAGCAGGGGATGGACCCAATCGGCGACCTCGGGCAGCGGACTGTCGTCCGGCGGCGGGGGCTGCACCATCCGAGCAGCTTCGAGCAGTTGCACCCCGCTGTTCTTCGCCATCTGCTTGAGCCGCTCGGCCGCCTCGCTGGGGCGGATGTCCAGGGTCATCGCCAGGTTGGCGACCGCGGTGTCGAGTACGGCCCTGCGCTGGACGAGCTCGTGCACCCGGGCGAGCTGCTCACGCACCTTCGCCACGGTGGCGGCGCTCTGGAAACGGCTCAGCGGCATGGCAGTGTCCACCCGCTTCCCGTTCCGCCAGGACCGTACCGGAAACGCCGTGCGAGAAACGGTGACAGCCCTTTGGGCAACCCTGTGGGAGTCCGTGAGTGTCGCAGGGCTTCCGTCTGGAGGCGTGGCCGTGGTGCACGTACGGCCCCATGCCGGCGGGAGGTCAGCTCAGCCCCAGGAGCAGGGTGGCCACGACCGGGGCGAGGTACAACACGGGGAAGACAACCGTTTTGTGCGAACGGGCCCTCAGCACCGTGACGACGGCGCCGAGGAAGTACACCACCAGACCTATCCCGGCAGCCACACCGATCGCGGGCACCGCCAGGCCGACGAGCAAACCGACCGCGCCCGCAGCCTTGGCCGCTCCCAGCCACGGCCACCACGACTTGGGAACGCCGTACTCGACCAGCGGCTTGGCGACGAAGTCCGCTTGACGCAGCAGCGAGAAGCCTGAGAAGCCGACCCAGGCGGCGGTCAGAACGGTGACGACGATGAGGGTGGTGGACATCAAATCTCCTGTAGCGACGTGGTGCATCACGGTCACTCGTACGGACCGTGCGAGCGTGCCGGCAATGCGGTACCAGGTTCGCGCCTGCCCTCGCGGTGAACAACGACGATTCCGGCCACGGTTCGTTGAGCGATAGATTCACGATCGGGAGGCGGGATGGAACTGCGCGACATCGAGATTTTTCTGGCGCTGGCCGAAGAACTGCACTTCGGCCGTACCGCGGAACGCCTGCACGTGACGCCGTCGCGGGTGAGCCAGGCAATCAAGAAGCAGGAGCGCCGGATCGGTGCCGCGTTGTTCGATCGCAGCAGCCGGCACGTGGAGCTGACCCCGATCGGTCGTCGGCTCTTCGAGGACCTCCAGCCCATGTACCTCGGCATGCGCGAGGGCATCGACCGTGCCACCCGCGCCGCTCGGGGCAAGACGCAAGTCCTGCGCATCGGCATGATCAACGCCAACCACGAGGACCTGCGTCCGCTGCTGGACGCCTTCGAGGCCCGCCGCCCCACCTGCGACCTCAACATCCGCTACGTCGGTTTCAACGATCCCTTCGGGCCGGTGCGGACCGGGGCCGTCGATGTGCAGGTCGCCTGGCTGCCCGTCCGGGAGGCCGATCTCACCGTGGGCCCGGTCGTCTACATCGAGCCGGTGGTCCTGGCCGTCGGTGTCGGTCACCGGCTGGCCGCGCGAGCATCGGTCTCGTACGAGGATCTGGCCGATGAGGTGGTCATGGGGGGCGCGCGGCCCGACTACTGGCGTGAGGCGCTCGTCCCCCGGCGTACGCCGACGGGAAGGCCGATCCCCGTCGGTCCTGTCGCCAACAACTCGGCCGAGATGCTGCCCCTGCTCTCCAACGGCGAGGCCGTCTCTCCCGCCCATGCCCACGCCGCCCGCTACTTCCCCCGTCCTGACATCGCCTATATACCGATCCGCGACGCACCGCCCGCTCAGTGGGCGCTGATCTGGCGCACGGCCGCGCAGTCCGAGTTGATTCAGGACCTCGTCAGCACCGCGCACCATCTCGGCGCGATCACGTCCCCCGAACTCGAAGCTCTCGCCCCCCGCCCCTGAACGGTCGGCCACCGTCGCGGGTGTCGCCGGCATTCGGCACCGTCTCCGCTGAGCTGCGACTACAGCAGCCCGACCGGGAGTGGTCACCGGAGCAGCCGATTCAAGGGCGCTGCGCGGACTTGCGCTCCGATTACTTCTAATGATCCCATCTGCGGATGTAAGTGACGGATGGGACAGGACGAGCTCGCACCAGGCGCTCCAGGCCTTCGTCTGGTCGGTGGGCTGCCGCTACTGCAGCCCGGAGGGCTGGCGCAACCAGCAGTTGGCCCGAAACCTGGTTCTCCACGTTCGACTCACGCCGCCGCAACACGGGCATGCCAGCCCTCCGAACGCTCGCGACGCCGGCGCTGCTGTCGATCGGCCGCCGCGCTCGTGGTCGTACGAGTCAAGACGACGAGCGCCGGCAACGGGAACAGCAGGAGGAACAGGTTGGGCAGCCACCAGGTGAGGGTGAAGTCACCGCGTAGCGCCCAGAAGGCGACTGCTGAAGGCCCGCCGTGCTGGTCATGGTGAGGGACACGGTCATCAGAGGCCGCGACGAGGACGTGGTGCACAGAGTGGCCGGCCCGGTCAGGCTCGCGGCCAGGTCGAGCAGGACGAACGAGGCGTTTCAGTCGGTCAGGATCGGGTTGGTGTAGTCCTGGTCAGCCGTGCCATCCACCATCCGTCGACGGCCAGCCGGACGAGGTAGGCCGTGCTCGGGTCGAGGCCGTCGTCGGCGAGCCTGTCCTGCCAAGCCTCGTAGCGGCGCCGGAACGCGTCGAGTACCTCCGGGCCGCCGGACAGGGCGGCGAGCAGGGCCACTGCCACCTGGTCGGTGTGCGCCCGTGCCGGGATATCAGTGTCGGGGATGGTGGCGTCCAGCCAGGCTCGGATGAAGGAGCCGGGCGGTGATCCCGTCGGCGGCAGCTCGGCCTGAAACCGTTCCACCTGACGGTCGAGCACCCCCTCGAGCAGCGCTTGCTTGGACTTGAAGTGATGGAGCAGGCCGCCCTTGCTGACTCCGGCCTGCGCCGCGACCGCGTCGAGCCGGATCGCGTCCGCCCCTCCGGAGGTCAGCAGGCGCTCGACGGAGTCCAAAATTCGATCTCCGTGCCGCGACCGTCGCGGAGGCGCGGGCATAGCCGATGCGGACGTGCCCGGACGGCCCGGCGCCCGGCGCGACGGGGCGGGCAGCTCGATCCAGAGCGTGCCCGGCTTGCGGACCGGTGGGGTGGCCACGGTGAGCGCCCTCAATCCGCCATCTGTCCGCATCGACCTACGAAAGCGGCGCGCGAACTGGACACGCCAGGCCGGAAGCGATGTTTCATAGGCGGTCGCTTGAGAAACATCGGCAGCTTCAGTCGGCCGCCAGGCGTTGGTGCATTCGACGCACGCCGCTGCCTGCTTCGAACGGCCATGGTTGTCACTCTCCGTGTCGTGCTATGAGACGATGGCCGGAGTCAGGTTGCTTGAGCCGTTCCTCCCCGTGAGTACGACGATGGAGAGGGTGGCCATGGAGATCAGGCCGCAGGCGGTCGTCATCCCCAAGGAGACCGACCATCTGGAGCAGGGGAAGTACGGGCCTGTCTTCCCGCGAAGCCCCGCGTGTTACGGGTTCACCATCATCGCCAGGGTCAAGCCAGGACGGGCCGATGCGATTCGGGGCTACGGCTACACGCTCGCCCAGGCGCTGGAGGACGACCCTCACCTGCTGGCTCCCTTGAAGCTGCACTATCTGCGCTGGGTGCTGTTCGACGACGATACCCGCTTCATGTACCAGGGGATCTTCGACACCGACTTCGACAAGTACACCGAGGACGCCATCGCGCTGTTCACGAGGGCGGGAGTGAACACGGCCTTCGAGAACCTCGAGGGCTTCCCCGAGGACTGGAAGACCAACCCGGAGGCGTTCGTCAGGTTCGTCCGCGAGCATCACTGCCCGAGCTTCATCGAGTACGGCGAGTACCCGTACGTGACGGCCGACGAGATCAAGAAGGCGCTGCGGATCAAGAGCGCCCTGTCGGAGATGCTCGACCAGCTGCAGTGAGGAGATCAGATGAGTGAGTTCACGACGGCGCGCACCTACAACCAGAACCACGTGCCGCGCCCGTACGCCGCCGGCCGCCGGCGGTTGAGCATCTACGTCGCATGGAGCTTCCCGGCCGAGGCTGGCAGGGACGTGGCCGAGCTGGACAACCGGTTCTCCACGATGACCGAGGTGCGTCGTGTGCAGTGGCCCGCCTACGAGGACCCGCAATGGTCCGACCCCCTGCGCTTCCAGCAGGGCATCGCGGGCGGGCTGGAGCTGTTCTTCTGGGGCTGGCTGCCGTTCCAGCAGTTCGTCCAGGAGGCCACCGGATATCCCGTGCCGGTGTATCAACGCGTCGACCAGGCCGGTTTCCACACGCCGCTGGACGAACGGGTACTGGCCGACACCGACACCCTGTTCGTGTGGGGGCTGGACCACATGATCACCGGGCAGGACGCCACTCCCGGCGAGATCGAGGCGCTGCGCGACTTCCTCACCCGCGAGGGGACGTGCCTGGCCCTGGGTCCGCATCACGACGTCGGAGCGACGGACGACATGGCGATGCGCGACGTGGAGTACCACCATCACGGCGACGCCCTGGTGCCGCGCCAGCAGCGCTTCGGCAGGTACACCCGGTCGCTGATGGCGGGGCTGGGGGTGCCGGTGGAGAACCGGCACGGGCTGCGTCCCGCGGTGCAGCAGGAGGGCAAGAGCGTCCCGCTGTCCATCGCCAGGGACCTGGACACCAAGGGGTGGCTGGAAGGCGTGTCCCACTTCAACTTCCACATGCATCTCCCCCACTACGCCGTGACCACCGACGACCCCGACGCCGTCCGGGTGCTGGGCCGGCAGCCGATCGACCTGTCCCGGCCGACGCACCCGTTCGTCGAGGCCGGGAACACCGAGTTCAACATGTTCCTGTGGATGCCTGCTCGCGGCGACCGGGCCGGGGACATCATCCTCGCCGACTCCACGATCTTCAGCTCGCTGTTCGGCGTGGACGACAGCCTGCGCGCCTTCTGGAACAACCTCGTCTCAGCCAAGTGACACCGGAAGGAGGCGAGGCGGCGGTGAGCGAGCCGGCAGGCGTCACACTCGACCTGGACGACATTCAACGCGGCGTCCTCAGCCCGCGGCCGACCCCGTACGCGGCCACCTACATCCTGTTCCGCATCGACGACCGCGCGCAGGGGCGGGAACTGATGCGGCGGGTGAGCGCCGTGGTGACCTCCGCCGCCGCCTCGATGAGCCCTCTGGGGGAGACCTGGGTCAGCGTCGCGCTCACGTATCACGGCCTCAAGGCCCTCGGCGTACCCCAGGACTCCATGGACACCTTCGCGTGGGAGTTCCGGCAGGGCATGGCCGCACGCGCCGACGCCCTGGGCGATGCCGGCGACAGCGGCCCCGCCCACTGGGAACCTCCGCTCGGCTCGGCCGATGTGCACGTGGTCCTGGTGGCGCTCGCGCCCGACAGCACCCGGCTGGAGGCGGCCGTCGATCACGCCCGTCCGGCTTACGAGGCCCTGCCGGGCGTGACGGCGATCTGGCGGCAGAACTGCCACGCGCTGCCCACCGAGACCGAACCCTTCGGCTACCGCGACGGCGTCAGCCAGCCCGCCATCGAGGGCAGCGGCGTCGCCGGGTCGAACCCGCTGGAGGTGCCGCTCAAGGCGGGCGAGTTCGTGCTCGGCTACCCCGACGAGCTCGGCGGCACCCAGACGCCGCAGCCCGACGTACTCGGACGCAACGGCACCTACGTGGCCTTCCGCAAGCTGCATCAGCGGGTCGCGCTGTTCCGGCGCTACCTGAGGGACAACGCCGCCGGCCCGCAGGACGAGGAACTGCTGGCGGCCAAGATGATGGGGCGCTGGCGCAGCGGCGCGCCGCTGGCCCTCTGTCCGGATCACGACGACCCGGCCCTCGGCGCCGACGCCGCGCGCCGCAACGCCTTCCTCTACCAGCACGACGACCCGGCGGGCTTCAGCACTCCCGGCGGCTGCCACATCCGCCGGGGCAACCCTCGCGACGCGGCGGTGGCCGGAGTGCCGCGGTTGCACCGCATGATCAGACGCGGCACCGTCTACGGGCCGCCGCTGCCCGACGGCGTCCTGGACGACGACGGCGCCGACCGCGGACTGATGTTCGCCTTCATCGGCGCCCATCTCGGCCGGCAGTTCGAGTTCGTCCAGACCGAATGGATGAACGACGGCGTCTTCTTCGGCGCGGGATCGGCCAGGGATCCCCTGACCGGCTCGGCCGACGGCTCCGGCGATTACACCATCCCCCGCCGTCCCTTCCGGCGGCGCCTGACCGGCCTGCCGCGCTTCGTCGTCACACGTGGCGGCGAATACTGCTTCCTGCCCAGCCTGAGCGCGCTGCGCTGGCTCGGCGACCTCACCGACTGACCTCGCGCGCTGACTCGCGGGCCGACCACGCGGGGCGTCGCCCCCGGTACGACGATCGGGAGTTGTCATGGACACGCTGCAGCTGCTGTTCAACGCCGTCACGGTCATCTTCATCGCGGTCACCATGTTCGCCGCCGGGCTGGGCGCGACGCTGCCGGCGCTGCGCGCCGTCGTGGTGGACGTCCCGCTGCTCGTGCTGGTGCTCCTGGCCAACCTGGTCGTTCTGCCGCTGCTCGGCTGGGGGGTCGCCGTGCTGTTCGGCCTGCCCTCGGCGGCGTTCGTCGCGCTGCTCCTGATCGCCTCCTCACCGGGCGGACCGTTCGGCGCGAAACTCGGCATGGTGCAGAACGGGGATGTGGTCGCCGGGGCCGCCATGCAGGTCCTGCTGGCCGCGATCGGCAGCATCACCTTCGGGCCCACCGCGAACATCGTCCTTCAGGCGACCGGCGCCGGCGGCGCAGTCGCACTCGACGTTCCGGTGCTGATGCTGACCGTCGTGATCCTCCAGCTCGTGCCGTTCACCGTCGGACTGCTCGTGCGACACTACGCTGCGGCCACTGCACTGGCCTGGCAACCGGTGGCCGCCAGGACCTCCAACATCACCTTTCTCATCGTGCTGGCGGGCATGCTCGCAGGCAACTGGCGCGACGTCGTCGCGCTGATCGGCTCACGCAGCCTGCTGGCGGGCTTCGTCTTCTCCGGCCTCGCCCTCCTGCTCGGCACGGCCCTGGCCACCGGGCCTCCGGTACGCCGTACCACCATGGGCACGGTCGCGGCGGTGCGCAACGTGGGGCCAGCGCTGGCTGCCGTCGGTCTGGCCTTCGGCAACGCGCCGGCCGTCCTGGGAGCGCTCGCTGCCGTCCTGCTCAGCGGCCTGGCCGCAGCCATTCCTGCCGCCGCGGTGCTCAGTCGCCGCCGCGCGTCCCTGCACGAAGAGCCCTGACAGGAAACGGCGGGTTCGATGGAGACCTCAGCGGTTGATTGCTAGGGCTTCGTTGGGTCGGTGCTGGGCGTAGGAGATGGTTTCGAACTCCTCGGGCGGGAGGTGTCCGATGGCTGAGTACGGGCGGATGCTGTTGAACCAGGCCACCCATTCAGCGGTGACCAGTTCCACGTCGGCCAGACTGCGCCACGGGCCTCGGGGTTTGATCAGTTCGATCTTGTAGAGGCCGATCTGCGATTCCACCAGGGCGTTGTCGAGCGCGTCGCCGACCGTGCCGATGGACGCGTCGATGCCGGCCGCCAGCAGAATCGCGGTGCGGCGGCGTAGGAGCAGGGCACGCAGAGCTCGATAGACGAGTGTGCGCTGGACCATCTGAGCGCCGGCGGCAGCCTCGTCGTTCCGTCGCGGGACCGGCTCGGCCGCTCGCCGCAGGAGCTGATCGCGATCGTCACCGGGCGTGCGCAAAGCGCGGCATCGTGTTCCGCTTGTTGCACGAGGCACCACCACCCCCGGGCGGCCGACTGATCTTCCGTGTCATCGCCGAAGGCACCGAGACCGGCCAGCGCCCCAACTCGAACCTGGCACCCCGGGCCAATAAGCTCAACTACCGCAAATGGTGACTTATGCCACATCACCCATAATTCACGATATTCGCCCACCGGCAGTGATATCCCTGTGATCTAGCCCGATTCCTGTACGGGGCAACAAGCAGGGATCCGGGCTCAGGGAAACGGGGGAACGAGCGAGTGCCCACTCGCGGATCGGTCGCGCCCTCATCCCTTTCCATACCATTACGAATGGGAGTTGCATGCGATTCTCCGCATCCGTCGGGCGGCTGGCGCTCGGGCTGACCACTGTCGCCGCGCTCACCGCGGCCACCAGCTTCGAGGCCGTGGCTGCCGTGGAGCCGAGCCCGGAGGCGGCCGCGTCCGCTCAGGCCGCGAAGACCGGCGAGGCCGTGGCCGTGCCGAGCCTGACCGACGAGACCAGCACCACCGTCGCCAACCCCGACGGCAGCTTCACCGCCACCATCACCTCCGGCCCGTCCAACGTCCGGATGGCGGACGGCACCTGGAAGGCCGCCGACCCCACGCTGGAGGCCCAGGGCTCGGTGCTCAAGCCTCGCGTGTCCGAGGTCAAGGTCGAGGTCTCGGCCGGGGGCGACGGTCCGCTGGCCAAGCTCGTCGACGCCGAGGGCCGCGTGTTCGCGCCCCGGTGGCCCACGCCTCTGCCCAAGCCGTCGGTGAAGGGCAACGTCGCCACCTTCACCAACGCGGCCGGTCAGGGGGCCGACCTCGTGGTGACCGTGCTGCCGACCGGATTCCGGTACGACGTCGTGCTGCGCGAGAAGCCCGCGGGGCCGCTGGAGCTGCGCATTCCTGTGGACACCCAGGGAGTGGACCTCCGGGCCGACGCCGACGGGGGCCTGGAGTTGAGGAGCGCCGACGGCAAGGTGGCCGCCGCCGCGGCGCAGCCGCTCATGTACGACGCCACCGGGCGCGGCAAACCGCGCGGCGGCGCGGTCTCCAAGGTCACCGGCACGGTCGAGACGCAGAACGGGGTAAAGGTCCTGGTCCTGAAGCCGGACGCCTCGTACCTCGCCGACCCCGCCCGCGCCTACCCTGTGATCATCTCTCCGGCGATCACCCTGCCCGGCGTCGTCACCGACACCGACGTGGCCACCTCCTGGGCCTCCCACCCGGGCGACGCTATGATCATCGCCGGCACCATGCCGTGGGAGAACGGCGAGGGCGGCGACATCATGCGCAGCCTGGTCAAGTTCGACACCCGGAAGATCACCGGCAAGCGCGTCATCCTGGCCGGCCTCGGCATGTGGAACCTGGAGACCAACGCCTGCGGGATCGCGGTCGGCTCCGGCCTCACCGCCGAGCGCGTCACCAGCCCCTGGGACGAGACCGACCTGAACTGGGACAACAAGCCCACCACCACGCGCCAGGGCGCCAGCACCACCCGCGTGGGCCGCGGCCGGACCTGGACCGAGCCCTGCGCCGCGGGCGCCGGCTACCTCGCGTGGCCGGTGACCGACATCGCCAAGGCATGGGCCGGCGGCGCCCCCAACTACGGCATCCAGCTGCGCGGCGCGGACGAGACCGAGAAGACCAACTGGCGCGCGTTCGCCGCCTCGGAGAACCCGGACGCGGGCGTGAAGCCGCCGACCCTCACGGTCGTCTACTGGCGCTGACGCCTCCGCCGACGTTCCACCCTTTCAGACGCCGCCGCCCGCCCCGCGGGCGGCGGCGCCCTTGTTCCCCGACGTTCCCCCGACCCCGTTGACGCCGGGAGCAGTGCGCCGAAGGCACAGGCGGCGACCCCAGGCCTGACCAGTTCGGCGCGTCTGTCCGCTTCGGCAGTCGTCGCCAGTCAGCCTCAACCCGGCCACAAGGCGCAAGCGGAATCCTCGGCCCATGCGCGTGAACAAGATCGTCTGGTCGGCCGCGGCGCTCGCGGTGGCCGTCGGGCTCACCACACCCGCCGCACCCGCCGCGGCGGCGCCTGCCATCACCGTCAAGAGCGACTTCAACGGGGACGGTTACAACGATGTCGCCGTCGGCATGCCCCTCTATCCGGGCTATGCCGGCACCGACAACACCGGGATGATCGCCGTCCTGTACGGCGGCCCGAACGGGCTCAGCGGCGCCAAACAGCTCATCCGGCCCACACCCGGCTGCTCGGGTGAGTCGGCCGGCGTGTGCCACGGCTGGGGGAAGGGGCTGGCCGCGGGCGACGTCGATGGCGACGGCAGGACCGACCTGGTCACCGCGGGCTACCGTGAGCGGCACACGTTCTCCTGGACCTCGGCGGGCGTCACCCGACAGGGCGGCTCCAGCCCGTCGTACTACCGGGGGCTGACCGTCGGCAACGCCGACAGTGACCCGCGGACCGACGTCGTGGGGCTGTTCGCCCCGGGTTACTACTCCGTCTTCGGCGGCTGGTACAACGGTGGCGCATTCGAGAAGGCCGCGTTCGGCACCTCCACGCCCCCCAGCGGCCCCATGCTGCAGTCGACTCTGCTCGGCACTGTGAACGGCGACGACATCATGGAGGCGATCGTGCTGGTCGCCCCGTTCGTCGGTCACTCCAACGGTGCGCTGTGGTACATCGACAACCCGCGCGACCCGACGCACACCCCCATGCTCATGGGCAGCACGGCGGCCTGCGACACCCCCGACGCGACCAAGCCCGTCTGCACCAGGAACGACTCGCAGCTCGGCCTCGGCGACGTGAACGGCGACGGCTACCGCGACGTCGTCATGGTGACGCCGAGCACCGGCACGGTGCACGTCTGGTACGGCTCCTACTACGGCGCCGGCATGTACCAGCCCGGCTTCACGGCCCGCAACCTGTCCTGGCTGACCACGCTCGGGTCCACCGACATCACCGTCACCGTCGGCGACGTCAACGGCGACGGCCGCGGCGAGATCGCCGTCGGCCTGCCCAAAGCGACCATCGCGGGCAAAGCGGCCGCGGGAGCCGTCGCCCTTATCCCCGGGACCGCCTCGGGCCCGGACGTCTCCGCTGCCCAGATCCTCACCCAGGACGGCATCGCCCCACCCGGCACGGCGCCTTCGGCCGATCCGATCGCCGAGGAGTCCGTGACGGACGACCGCATGGGCGAAGCCGTCTCGATCATCGACGTCACCGCCGACGGCAAGGGCGAGCTGATCATCGGCGTACCCGGCAAGAACGGCGGCAGGGGCATGCTCGCGGTGCTTCCCGGCACTGCCACCGGGGTCGCGTCTGCTGCGCAGTCCGTGCACGCGATTCCCACCGGGGTGAGCGCCGCGGATGCCCGCTTCGGCGCCGTCATGCTGAAGTAGCGCCACTGCGGGCGACGTCGATCCGGGAGGAGGAACAGCGGGGACAAGCAGCAGTGGCGGGTGCTGGTGGTGTTCACGCTGCGCAACGCCGCCCTGTTCGGGAAGGCTTGTTCAGCGCTGTCCTCTTGTGTGGCCTTGACATGCTGAACCGAGAGCCCCGGCCAGGACTGGGGTTCCCGGTTCTTCCCGACAGGTCCATACGTGCGCACGCGAGGAGGTCACAAACAGCAGCAGTCGGCTGTCGCCGATAACCAGGGCGTCGCGGGCGACGTCGATGACATCGGCGCCTGCGGTGGTGCGGTTGATCGTGGCGATGGCCCCAGTGGTAGTGGTGTCCGGGATGTCCAGGCCCAGGTGGGCGAAGGCTGTGGTCATGACGGCGGCCAGGGTGCGGTAGAGGTGGACGAAGCCGATACGGCTGTGGAGCTGCGGATGGCGGGCCAGGCGCTTTCGATGCCCGGGCATGCCGATGAGGATCAGCCCGAGGTTGCTGCGGTCATAGAAGTCGCGGACCTGCTCGATGGCGCGGGTGGTGAGCCGTTCGGACTCATCAATGATGACGAGGCGAGCGCGGCTTGCGCCGTCGCCGGCGTGATCCGAGACGAGCCGTGGTTCCACCCCACGCCTCGAAGAGGCGGTCGATCTCCATGCTCAGGCCGACCCACCGACGTTCCCGAGCCGATCGACCAGACCACGGCACGCTTGAGCACGTCACGCTCGTCTTCCAGCTCGGCGCGTTCCTTGTTCCCCGCCGCGCCCGCCCGGAACTCCGGATCAAAGCGCCGCCACGTGACTGCTGCCACGACCAGACCTCTCCCGTCTCGGTCTCCACGCTACGACGACCGTTTCCGACCCACTCCCGGCGTGTTTCGCCTCGTCCCACCACGTCGTCTCGGATGTCGAGGCTGTTGCGTAGTTGCGCAGCGTGGTCTCTCGGCCATCGACGCCGCAAGCGGCAGGCTGTCCGCCAGAACGCCCCAGCCTCGGGTGGAGACTGTCCCTGGCGAGGGTCACAGGTAGGTGACGCCGGTCAGGCGTTCGGACAGTTGCCACAGCCGGGCGGCCGTGCCGGTGTCGTGGAGGGCGCGTTCGCGGGTGCGGCGTACGGGCTCGCCGCGCAGTTGCAGCGGTCCGTCGGGCACGATGTAGCTGCCGCCGGGCAGGTCCGGCACGGTCGCCGCGTACAGCGAGGTCTTCGCCCCTTCCGGCGTCGGCCGGAAGGCCGCGCGCACCAGCAGGCGCGTGAGGGCCGCGTACAGTGCTCCTCTGCTGCTGTTGGCTCCGCCGGTGAGCACGTTGGTACGGGTGAGCCCGGGGGCGACGGCCATGCTGCGCAGCGCCACTCCGGCGGCCTCGGCCCGGCGCTGGAGTTCCGCGGCGAAGTAGAGGTTGGCCCGCTTGGACTGCACGTAGGCGAACGCCGTGCGATACCCGCGCTCGGCATTGAGGTTGTTCAGGTCGAAGCGGGCGAAGCGCTGGCCCTCGCTGCTGACGATGACCACCCGTGGATCGGGCGCGGCGAGCAGGTGCGGCAGCAGCCGGCCGGTCAGGGCGAAGGTGCCCAGGTGGTTGATGCCGAACTGCGACTCGAATCCGTCCACGGTCCGGGCGTAGGGCACCATCGCCACGCCGGCGTTGTTCACCAGCAGGTCGAGCCTGCCACGGTCCCAGCCGGCGGCGAAGTCCTGGATGGAGGTCAGGCTGCCCAGGTCGACCCGGCGTAGGTCCAGTCGCGCGCCGGGCACCTCGGCCTGCATGCGGGCCAGCGCGAACCGCCCTCGTTCCGGGTCGCGGCAGGCCAGGACGACGTGCGCGCCGCGGCGCGCCAGCTCGCGGGCGGTGACGTAGCCGATGCCGCTGTTGGCGCCGGTCACCACCGCGACACGGCCGGTCTGGTCCGGGATGGAACGCAGGCTCCAAGCGGGAGTGTGGTGCATGATGTGCCGCCTTGAGGGGATGGAGATCGATTTATCGCAACTTCGAGTTGCGATATGGTGATCCTGTCAGCTCGCCCCGGAATATCGCAACTCGGAGTTGCAATGCCGTCCGATTCCTCCGCCGGCCGCCCCGTCGGCCGCGGCGCCAAGGTACGCGCCGCCGTCCACGCCGCCACCCTCGCCGAGCTCGTGGACAAGGGCTACGCCGCCTTGACCGTCGAGAACATCGCCCAGCGCGCCGGAGTCCACAAGACGACGGTGTACCGGCGATGGAAAGATCGCGAGAGCCTGCTCACCGACGCCCTGGCCGAGCACATGGCGACGGACATCCCCGTGCCCGACACCGGATCGCTCGAGACCGATCTGCGGGCCCTGGCCCGCTCGATCGTCCAGGCGTTCAACAGCCCGGCCGGGCAGGCCATCCTCGCCGCCATGTTCACCGGGGCAGCTCACCTCCCGGAGATCGCCGCGGCCCGGCGGCACGTGTTCGACGACCGGCTCGCCAGAGTCCAGCCGGTGGTGACGCGCGCCGTCGAGCGGGGCCAGCTGCCCGAAGGAACCGATCCCGCCGAGTTGCTGAAGACCCTCGCCGCACCGATCTACCTGCGTCTGCTCATCACCGCCGAACCGGTCGACGAGGCCACCGCCGACCAGACGGTCCGCGTCACGCTCGCCGCCGCGCGCGCCGGCGCCCTGCGACCGGTCCGCGACGATCCGCCGGTCGGCGAGTGATCCGGGCCCTGCTTGCTCCATCGCCGTCCGGTCAGCTCCAGCGGGCCGACGGCGTCGAGGTCGTCGATGGTGGGGCGGAGCCGGGCGGCTCGACATGAAAGCTGGCCCGCTGTGGCCTGCGGCAACGGTCTACTTCGGGGCTCATCGCACGGCCCCGAGCACCGCACCGCTTCATCAGGCGCGTCCTACGTCCCGCACCCTGAGGAGGCGCCTTCGAGGGTGGTCGGGCGACCACCGCACTCCGTACAGGGGGATCGTCGCTCAGCGGGGCAGCACAGCCCGCCCCGGCGCGGCCATCTGCGTCACCGCCGGCCTTCGGCGGCTCCGCCGTCCGGTCCTGTCACGCCGGCCAGGAGATCGTCGAGCCCTGCCCGGATGGCCTTCAAGGTGAGCCTCTGCTCTCCGCCGATCCGGTAGGCCAGCAGGTTCGCGGCCAGCGGGGCGAGTAAGGCGTCGGCGAGGTAGGACGCGTCGCGGCCCGGCCTGGCTTCAGCGATAAGGATCGCCAGATGGCGGTGGTAGGCGTGATAGGCCCCACCGAAGCGGGCGAACGGCGCCGCGGTCTCCGCTACGAGCAGGAGGTCGAGTTGGTTGACGGTACGAGTGGCCAGCGCGTGCAAGAACGCGCGGATCCGCTCGGCGGCGGGCGCGCCGGGACCGAGGGGCGGTGGCCCGCCCAGATATGCCGCCTGGAACTCCCGCTCGCGCCGGTCGATGAGCGCGTGGGCGAGGCCGGCCCTGTCGCCGAACCGGCGATAAAGCGTGCCGACGCCCACGCCCGCCGCGGCAGCAACGTCTGCCATGGACAGTGCTTCCACGCCGCGGGCGGCCATGATCTCCTCCGCGGCGGCGAGGATCTTCGCGCGGTTGCGCGCCGCGTCCGCGCGCTCGTCACTGCGCTGATCACTGGACCCGTCGCCCGCGTCGTCCCGCATCGAGGATGGCCGGCTCTGCGTCACGGCGTAAGCCTACCGGGTTGCGATCCGGAATCGATTCCGCTTAACTCTATCCGGAATGAGTTCCGATTTAGCGGGGAAGGTGAACACCATGCTCAATGGACGGGTGGCGCTCGTCACCGGAGGCAGCCGCGGCATCGGCGCGGCAATCGCCCGCCGGCTGGCCGGCGAGGGCGCGGACGTCGCCATCACGTACGCACACGCCTCCGAACGGGCGACTGCCGTGGTGAGGGAGATCGAAGCGATGGGCGTCCGCGGGCTCGCCATGCGGGCAGAGGCGACTGATGCTGCGGCATTGGTCGAGGCAGTCGAGCGCACGGCCGCCACGCTGGGAGGACTGGACATCCTGATCAACAATGCCGGCATCGCCCCGTACGGCCCGCTTGAGGACGTCACGCTGGCGGACGTGGACCGGACGCTGGCCATCCACGCGCGGGCATCGTTCGTGCTCGCCCAGGCCGCCGCGCGGCACATGGGAGATGGCGGGCGGATCATCAGCATCGGCAGCGCCCTGGTCGAGCGGGTGACATCGCCGGGCTGGACCCTGTATTCGATGAGCAAGTCCGCGCTCATCGGGCTCACCAAAGGGCTGGCCCGCGATCTCGGCCCTCGGGGCATCACCGCCAACCTCGTCCACCCTGGTTCGACCGACACCGAGATGAACCCGGCAGACGGGCCGGACGCGCCTGCCGAACGCTCCTACACCGCGCTGGATCGCTACTGCGACCCCGACGACATCGCCGCGACCGTGGCGCACCTGGCCGGACCGGGGGCGCGCAACATCACCGGGGCGTCCATCATCGTGGACGCCGGGACCACGGCCTGACCGCGATGGCCTGGTCGCTTCTGGTTGCCGCCGCCCTGCTGGAGATCGTGTGGGCCGTCGCACTCGAACGGTCCGACGGATTCACCAGGTTCGTCCCCGCGACGGTCGGCGTGATCGCCGCCGTGCTCAGCTTCGTCCTGCTCGCCTTCGCGCTTCGCACGCTTCCGGTCGGCACCGCGTACGCGGTCTGGGTCGGGCTCGGCGCACTCGGCGTCGCACTCGCCGGAATCTTCGTCTTGGGCGAGAGCGCATCCGTGGCACGCCTGGCCTGTCTCCTCCTCATCCTCATCGGCGTGGTGGGCCTCAGACTGCTCGAAGGCTAGAGACAGGCAAGCCTGACATCGGGCGATACAGGAACGACGAAAAGGTATCGAGGATCCGTCTGGGTCACCGTGACCACGCGGCCGCCGGCGTACCCGGCCGTCTCGATGTCGGTGCCGGCGCGGCTGCGGATCGGCGCCCCGAGGTTGACGATGAGCAACGCCGACGGCAATGCTCCGCCGCCATCGCCGGTACTCTTCCCGCTCGTCAGCCAGGACGCCCACCCGCGGATTCGCGGGACGCCGGTCAGTCTCCCCGGTATCCCTCGCGCAGGATCCGCTGCCCTTCCTCAGTTGCCAAGAATCGACGTCGGTCCTCTTCAAGAGCCGCCGAAAGCTGCCGTCTCGCCTCGGCCTCTCGCTGTTGTTCCGCCTTGTGTTCGCCTCCCCCGAGGCGGTGCGCCTGCTGCGCGAGCACGGCTGCGACGCCCGCCCTCTCGACGACGGCTTCCTGTCCTGGCGGCGCGGGACAGAGCCTTGGCGCGCAACGCGGAAGACGCAAACTTTCCCGGCTGACCACACATCCAACGCTCCGTGGAGCCATTGATCGACGGGGACCCTCAGTACCTGGGAACGTACTGGCTGGCCGGGCGGCTCGGCGCGGGCGGCCAGGGGGTGGTCTACGAGGGGTACGCGGAGGACGGCGCCCGCGTCGCGATCAAGGTGCTGCACAGCGACCAGGCCGCCGGCCAGCTGGCCAAGGAGGCCGCGGCGGCCCAGCGGGTGGCGTCGTTCTGCACGGCGCGGGTCATCGAGGCCCGGCTGGAGGGGGCCAGGCCGTACATCGTCAGTGAGTACGTCGCGGGCCCGAGCCTGCGCGCCGCCGTCACCGCGGGCCGCCGTTTCCGCCGACGGGCGGCTGCTCGCCACGGCTACCCGCGACGACATCCAGGTGTGGATGCGGGAAGGCCACTTCCTCACCAAGGTGACGCTTCCTGAGGGCCTGTCGGATGAGACCCTGGCCCAGGGTGCCATCCCCCAGGTCGCCTTCGACGGCCGCGTCCTGCGCTACCTCATGGTGGACCGGGTCATCACCGTGAACCTCGCCGACCTGTCGCCGGCCTCAGGGGGGACGTCCTGGGCGGAGGCCGCGCTGACTCCGGGACGCCTGCTGGGGGCCAAGACCGACGGCCGTGAAGAGGTCCACATGATGACGCCAGGCGGGCCGGGTGAGATCCTTCAGCGCCGGGCCGACGACGATGGGCCGACCGCGCTCGCCCTCAGCCAGGACGGGCGCCTGGCGGCCGTCGGCGGCTCCCGGACGATCTCCGTGCTGGACGTGAACGCCCGGCGGGAGCTGGCCAGGCTGACCCCTGACACCTTCACCACCACCGAACATGTGGCGTTCAGCCCGGACGGGACACGGCTGGCCACGGTGGTGGAGGGGCCGGAGGATGGCGCCGCCCGCACGTACTCGCTGGCGATGTGGGACTGGAAGGCCCGCCGCCTGCTGTGGTCAGACGACGTGCGCCGGGCTCAGGACGTGGAGTTCGCGCCGGACGGCAGGACGCTGGCGGTCGCCACCGACGCCGAGCGCCTCTACGACGCCGCTTCCGGCCGGCCGATCGGCGGCCCGTTCGGCGGCGCGGGCCAGGGCATCACGCTCACCGACGCGGTCTTCACCCGGGACGGCCGGTCGCTGGCCATCGTGGACTCGCGCGGGCGCCTGACCGTCTACGACGTGGCCACCCGCCGCCCGGCCGGGGAGGCGATCAGCGGGAAACTCAGCGGGTACGCGGTCAGATCACCTCGCGAGGACGTCGTCGCGGCGGTCACCCGGGACGACCGGGTGCAGCTGTTCGACTTGGCGGGAAAGGCATCGCTGGGTGTGCTGGCCGACGCCAACCAGGACGGGGTGCGGGCCCTGGCCTTTGCCGCCGACGGTTCGAGGGTGCTGGTGCTCGACGGTAACGGGACGATACGCGAGCAGCTCGTCGAGCCGGGCGCGGTCGCGGCGGCGGTGTGCGCCCGGGCCGGGAACCCGTTGAGCAGGACGGAGTGGGCGCGATACGTCACGGGTGCGCCCTATCGCGAGACCTGCCCTCGACCATGACGGCGCCGGCCTGCCAGAGATCGCTCGCCTCCTAGGCCAGGTGGGTGTGCCGGGCCGACTGGTGGCACATGACGGCTTTTGTTCCGCGGGGACCCCGAAAGCCCCTGTCTGACCGACCTCACCGGGGCTCCCGGGAAATTCCCCGTCCGCCCGGGACAGCGGTCCCTGATCGGGCCGGGTACATCCGACCGCGTGCGTGGCCGTGCTCCCTGGGCGCCCGGGGCGCTCCGGCGGGAAAGTGCTGCCACCGACCCGCGCACCCGAGGAGCATCATGTCCAGCCACGTCGCGCCCAACAACGTCGATCCGCACGAGCCCGTCGTGGCTCACTCCCGCTCGAGCCCGACCCGGACCAGGATCTCCGGTCTCCTGCTGGCCGCCGGAGCCGTCGCCTGGAGCGTCGGCGCCGTGATGTCGGCGACAGGGTTCAGGAAGGCGTCCAGACGCTCGACACCGTCACCGGCATGGTGTTCGTCGCCGGACTGCTCGCGTTCGTGTGGACCGTGCACGTCACGCGCTCCGCCGGCGACGGATGGACCCGCGTGATCCCGGTGGGCCTGATGGCGCTGCTGCCCGGCGCGTTCGTGGCCAACGCGCTGTCCTTCGGCGGTGAGGTCTCGGGGTCGATGGGCAACGGGCTGGTCTGGAACTGGCCGCCGCGGTGGACCAGCAGCTTGCCGTTGCGGCGGCGGAGCCGCCGGTCCGGCTGAGGTACCAGGTGTCGCCCTGGGAGAGCGCGCCCTGGATCTTGGGCTGGACCATGGCGTACGGCTCGGCGGGCTCGCCGCCGGCGAGGGGCCAGGTTCCAGCGGCCCACCCGGCCGCCGGGGGTTGTCGCAGTACTCGCCGGCGCTCAGCCGGCCGGCGCCGCCGCTCTACGATCGCAGCCTCCTCCAGGCCGTCGCGCCGGAAAGCGATCCGCCCGGCTTTCCATCTCGCCCGGCGAAAGGGACGGGATCTCAGGCCGCGAGGCCGGCCTTCACCTGGCGGGTCACGTCGTCGGCGAGGATCTCGCGGGCCCCGGTGGCGATGCCGTCGAGGGCGAGCGCGGCCACGATCGCCGGGTCGGTCTTCTGCTCGGCCGGGACGTGGGCGGCCATGTCGGTGTCCATGTAGGCCACGTGCAGGGCGGAGACGGCGATGCCGCGCGGGGCGAGCTCGTCGCGTACGGCGTTGGTGAGCGCCCAGGCGGCCGCCTTCGCGGCGCTGTAGGCGCCGGCCCCGCCCGGGTGCAGCCAGGAGAGCACGGAGAGCACGTTGAGGATCGCGCCGCCGCCGTTCGCCTCGATGAGCGGGGCGAAGGCGCGGGTCACGCCGAGTGTGCCGAAGTAGTGCGTCTCCATCTCAAGGCGGATCCGGTCGAGGTCGCCGTGGACCAGGGACTGGCCGGTGCTGGAGCCGGCGTTGTTGATCAGCAGGGTGACGTCGGGGGCCGCCTTGGCAGCACGCTCGACCGAGGCCGGATCGGTGACGTCGAGCTGCAGGGGGAAAGCGCCCGGGAGGTCGACGGCGGACGGGTTGCGGGTGCCGGCGTACACCTTGGCGCCGCGCTCGAGCAGTTGCGCGGCGAGGACGCGGCCGAGACCGCGGTTGGCGCCGGTGACGAGGGCTACGGAAGTCGTGAGGTCCATGCCGGTTAGATTACGCCTGACATCTAAATTGAGCAAGGTGATAGATGACATACACCATCTATACTTGACGGCATGGGACGGGTGTCGCAGGCGCAGGCGCGGGAGAACCGCAAGCGGATCGTCGAGACGGCGGCCCGGCTGTTCCGCGAGCGCGGCGTGGCCGGGGTCAGCGTGGCCGACGTGATGGCCGAGGTGGGGCTCACCCACGGCGGCTTCTACAAGCAGTTCGCCTCGAAGGACGCGCTGGTCGCCGAGGCGGTGGCGCAGGCGTTCGGTGAGGCTGGAGAGCGCCTGGCGGCGGCGAGCCGGGAGGACTTCGTCCGGGGATACCTGTCCGCGGAGCACCGCGACCGGCGCGGCGACGGCTGCCCTGCGGCAGGTTTCGGGGGCGATCTCTCGCACGATGACCAGGGGACCGCTGCCGACGCGTACGCGAAAGGCGTTGATCGTTATGCCCGGGAACTGGGCAGCCTCGCCGACGTGGCCACGCTCGTGGGCGCCATCGTGCTCGCCCGCGCCACCGCCGGCACGGAGGTCTCCGACCGCGTGCTCGAGGCCGCCCGCCAGGCGCTGATCAGCGGCGACTGAACTGCTCATCGAGGTGCCGAGCGCCTCCCCGACGTCGGCGAGGTCTGCTGACTCGAAGCTATCGCCGTGCCGACCCGGCGGCACGATGGCGATCACCCACGAGGCGCTGCGCGCCAGCGCCGTCGGGTTCCTGCTGAAGGACACCCCTCCCCGCGACCGCGCGGCCGCCGTCCGCACCGTCGCCGCCGGCAACGCCATGCTCGCCCCCACCGTGACCAGGCGGCTCATCAGCGCGTTCACCGAACGGCGCCACCCCTCCAGGTCCGGCGACGCCCGGCGACTCCTCGGCGAGCTGACCGACCGCGAGCACGAGGTCGTCCTCGCCGTCGCCCGCGGCCTGTCCAACCGGCAGATCGGGCGGGAGCTGGCCATGTCCGAGACGACCGTCAAGGCACACGTCAGCCGCGCGCTGGCCAAACTCCGCCTCACCAACAGGGTGCAGGCGGCGATCCTGGTCCACGAGGCCGGCCTCCTCTGACCCCGTTGCCGTCGAACCCGGAGTCCGTGCTTGCCCCATCGGCGCCAGGTGCGACCTCATCGTCGCATCCCTGCCGCCGGGCCCCGGCCCTCCGAGTGTGTGTCCATGAACGCATCGGCGCGACTGCGCCATCCCAGCAAACGCGAGCAGCCTACGTGCCTGACGTGACGGACCGGCCTTGGAACTGGCTGACCGGCAGGTTCGCTCGGCCGTTGGCGAGGATGACGCCGACGGGGAGCTCGGCTTCGCGTCCGGGCGGTGTGCGGGCGCGTCGGCTACTCCTGAGATGCCGCGCCGAAGCGGAGGAAGCCGGCGATGCGGGGGGAGAACGTGAGCGGGGTCTGCTCGCCGAGCGACGAGCGCAGGCCCGCCGCCACCTCGGCGTCCGGCTCACCGAACACCTCGAAGTGCTCCACCCGGCAGTGCTTCATCACGTCCTGGATGAACGGGTCCGCGAGCTTCCAGTGCAGGCGGACCGCGTCGGAGTCCCGATAGAGCTGGAAGCTGTGCGCGAGCATCCGCTTCTCGTCCACGAAGGTCTGCACCATCAGCTGCGGGCCGTGCTGCTGGGCGAACTCCACGGCTCGGGCGATGGCGGCGCGGAACTCCTCCAGGTGACCGTCGGCGATTCGCATGGTGTTGCGGAAGAGGAGGAGTGTTTCGTCCTGGTGGCTCATAACGCGGTTCAGCCTTCCTTCGCCAGCAGCTCGAACAGGCTCGAGAAGCCCTGTTCGCCGTGGCCGTCGGCGATCCGGCGATCCATCAGCGCGGCCTGGACGCGGAGCGGACCGAGGTCCGGCGGGTGTTCGCCGCTCGCGACCGCCTTGGCGATCCCGGTCAGCAACGGCGGATAGACGGCCAGCGAGCCGGCGAAGCGCTCAGCGAACTCCGTCACATCGCCCCCTTCCGCCCGAACCAGCTTGAGCACGTGCAGAAAGCCGATCAGCATCTCGTAACCCATGGCGACCTGGGCCATGAACTCCACGGCGGCGAAGCCGGGGTCCTCGCCGTGGTAGCCGACGCCGCCCAACACCCGCAGGGCCGACTCGTGGGCGTCGAAGGCGCTGCGGGAACCACTGAGCAGGACGGTGAAGTTCGGTGTGCCGACGTAGGGCGGGTCTCCCATGAGTTTGCCGTCGAGGTACTCGGCGCCGCGCTCACCCGCCCAGCGCTCGGTGGCGCGCGCCTGGGCGGGTGAGCCGCTGGTGAGATTCACCAGCACCTTGCCGGCGACCACGTCATCGACCGAGGCCAGCACTTCGTCGACTGCTGCGCCGTCGAGGAGACAGACCACGACGAGTGGGCTGGCCGCCACCGCCTCCGCGGCCGTGGCGGCCACGGTGGCGCCGACGTCGACCAGCGGCGCGCTCTTGCCTGCCGTTCGGTTCCAGACCGTTGTGCGATATCCGCGCTCGACGAACGCTGTGGCGATCGCCGATCCCATGGTGCCGAGACCGAGCACGGTGACCCGGTTCGCCGCGGTGGTGGGGGTGTCGGTCGTTGCTGTTGTCGTCGTCATGGTGCTGCCTTTCGTAGGGCCGGATCGTCGACGTCAGCCAGCGAGCGCGGCGGCGATGGCGGGGCCGAACGCGGCGCCGAGCAGGTAGCAGAGGTTGAACTGGCCCATCGCCGTCGATCTGGCGCCGTCGGGCACCGCGGCGGCGGCGCGTGCCGCGAACGCCCCTTGTCCGGAGGCGGCGGCGAGGGAGGTAAGCGCCTGGGCGATGAGGAGGACGGCCGGCGAGAGGCTGAGGCACGCCAGCCCCACGCCTGCCGCCGCCAGCCCGGGGAAGAGCCCGGCAACGGCCTTCACCGGCGCTTTCGCGGTGGCGGCGATCATCCCGTAGGAGGCCAGCCCGCCGAACATCAGCGGCCACAGGATGGCGGCTCCCACCTGGCCGCTGGTCCAGCCCGCCTGCCCGGCGAGCAGGGCGGGCAGCAGATAGATCATGCCGAAGTTGGTCGCGGCCAGCAGGAACGCCAGTCCGGACGCCAGCAGGAACACCGGAGCACGGACGATCGAGGCGGGCACGAATCCATCGCGCCTGGACCGTAGGTGCAGCGCCAGCAGGCCACCGGCGGCCACGGCGGCCGTCCCCGCGACCGGCCATGAGTGGGGCACGAACACCAGCGCGGTGACCAATGCCGTCAGCAGCACCGCACCCACCGGGTCGAAGGGAGCGGCCGGCGCCGGGTCGGCGGGTCGGTGGCGCAGCACGCCGGGAACGGCGAGCAGGCTCAGCGCGGGCAGGGCCAGGCCCGCCTGCCAGGACAGCAGCTCTCCGGCCAGATCGGCGATCAGCGGCGCGGTGGAACCGACCGTCGCCAGCGAGGCCGTGACGAGTCCCATGGAGCGCGCCGAGCGGGTGAGGCTCATGGCGATCGTGGTGAACCCGGCAGTGCCGAGCCCTTGAGCCGCGCTGCCCAGCACGAGCGACGGCAGCCAGGGCACGCTCACCACGAGCACTGCGCCCAGGGCGACCAGCGCGGCACAGGTGAGCAGGGCCCGGCGTACGCCCTGGTGGCTCTGCAAGCCCGCCATCAAGGGGGTGCCGATCGCGATGGCCCAGCCGAAGGCGGTGACGATCCAGGTCACGGCACCCAGAGTCAGTCCGAGGTCGCGGGCGGCGTCCGGCAGGATGAGGCTGGGCCCGGCGATCCCGAAGGAGAGCGGTCCCGCCAGCAGCGCCAGCCAGACCGCCGGAACCCCGCGGTCCGGAGCTCCGAGCTGATCGGGCGCTCCGGCGTGGGTGAAGGGGGCTGGGGATGAGCTGCTCATCTGTCCTCCCCGCTCACGGACAGCACGGGGTAGTCGGTGTAGCCGCGGTGGTCGCCGCCGTAGAAGGTCCTCGGGTCGGCCTCGGTGTACGGTCCGCCCGCCGCGATCCTGGTGGGCAGGTCGGGGTTGGCCAGCCACAGCCGGCCGAAGGAGATCGCGTCGGCCAGGCCGGAGCGCAGCGCCTCGATCCCGTCCGCGGGGTTCGCCGGCTCCTCGCCGCTCCACGGGTGCGGGTTGAGGACGAGCGGACCCTCCCACTCGGCGCGGATGAGCTTGGTCACGTCGCGTGTGTCGTTCTCCGAGACGTGCACGTACGCCAAGTCGTACGGTGCCAGCGCGCGGGCCAGCTCCGTGTAGAGGATCTCCGTGTCACTCTCCTTCATACCGTTGTAGGAGATGCCGGGAGAGATCCGGATGCCGGTACGGCCAGGCCCGATCACGTCGGCGACGGCCTGGACGACCTCCACGGCGAACCTGAGCCGGCCTGCCACCGAACCGCCGTAGGCGTCGGTGCGCCGGTTGGTGTTGTCCGACAGGAACTGGTGGATCAAGTAGCCGCTGGCGCCGTGCAGTTCGACCGCGTCGAAGCCGGCCTCCATCGCCAGCCGGGCCGCGGCGGCGAAATCCTCGATGGCCTGGTCGATGTCGGCCAGCGTCATCTCCCGCGGCGTCGGATGATCCAGCAGCCCTTCGGGGGTGTAGAGCCGCTCTCCGGAGCAGATCGCCGACGGAGCGAGGGGAAGCTCCCCTCCGGGATACAGACAGGGATGGCCGATCCGCCCGGAGTGCATGATCTGGACCGCGATGCGGCCGCCTCGCCGGTGCACCGCGTCCGTGACCACCCGCCAGGCGGCCATCTGCTCCGGCGTGTGCAAGCCAGGGGTGTCGATGTAGCCCTGGCCGATCATGCAGGGCTGGGTGCCCTCGGTGATGATCAGACCGGCGGCGGCGCGCTGGGCGTAGTACTCGGCGGTCAGTTCACCGACCAGCCCGCCCCGTGCCCGGCTGCGCGTCATGGGCGCCATGATCAGGCGGTTGGGAAGATCCAGCTCGCCGATGGTCACCGGCGTGAGAAGCTCGTTCACGTCACCCTCCTCGTCACGGGATCGTCTTCGTTGCCACGAAGGTATGAACGGGCGCCTACGGGCCGAATCGGTAAGATTTCGGTACAGGACTACTGGGATCGCGTACGTATCCCGGACGGCACGGCCGTACGTAATCCCCGCACGAAAGGCATGGTCGGTTGCTGTATGGCAGGGCGGGCGAGCAGGCCGCGATCGAGGACCTCGTGGAGGCCGCACGTGGCGGCCGCAGCGGCGGCCTCGTCCTGCGCGGCGAGCCTGGCATCGGCAAATCGGCGTTGCTCGACTGGGCCGCCGAGTACTGCACCGGCATCGGGGTGCGCGTCCTGCGGGTCACCGGCATCGAGACGGAGGCGGATCTCGCCTTCGCCGGGCTCGTCCAACTGCTCTGGCCGGTCCAGGAACACCTCGATGCGCTGCCCGGGACACAAGCGGACGCCCTGCGGGCGGTGCTCGGCTCGGGCGGCTCGGGCGCGCGGGACAGGTTCCTGTCCGGGCTGGCCGTGATGACCCTGCTGGCCCATCTCGCCGACGACGGGCCGCTGCTCTGCCTGGTCGACGACGCGCACTGGCTCGACCATGCCACCGCCGACGCGCTGCTGTTCGCCGCCCGCCGTCTGACGGAGGAGAGGGTGGCGCTGCTGTTCGCCGCGCGGGAGGAGGGCTTCGCCGCCGCCGGTCTGCCCGAGATCCGCCCGTCGAGGTTGTCGCAGCAGGACGCGGAACGCGTCCTGGCTCACCGAGGCCTGACCCCCGCGGCACGGGAGCAAGTGATCGCCGAGTCCGAGGGGAACCCGCTGGCGCTGATCGAATTCTCCTGCGAGCAGAGGCGCTACCATGCGGCGGCCGGCCCGATCCCGGTCGCCGACCGGGTGCTCGCGTCCTTCCGCTCACGCATCGCCCTGCTGCCCGACAAGACCCGTCTCATGATGTTGATGATCGCCGCCGAGGGCCGTGGCGACCTGCCGATGCTGCTGAGCGCCGCGGACGCGCTCGGAGTCGGACCGGAAGATCTGGAGGAGGCCGAGAAGGCCGGGCTGGTCGAGGTGAGTGCCGCGGCCATCGCCTTTCGCCATCCCCTGATCCGCACCGCCGCCTACCAGGGCGCGCCGCTGGCGCGGCGGATCGCCGTGCACCGGGCGCTGGCGGACGCGGCCACCGACGACGACTGCCGGATCCGGCACCGGGCCGCGGCCACGACGTCACCTGACGAGGACCTGGCGGTGGCGTTGACGCGCGCCGCCGAACGGGCTCGCGGCCGGGCCGCCTTCGCCGCCGCCGCCGGGCTGTGGGAACAGGCCGCGACCTACACCCCGCGCCCGCGCGACCGGGCCGTCCGGCTGGGCCATGCGGCGGCGCTGGCGCTGTCGTCCGGCCACGCCGACCACGCCGCCGGCCTCGTCGGCCAGGCCGAGGACCTGCTGGACGATCCCACGTCCCTCGCCACGCTGACCGAGATACGAGCGGCGGTGGAGTTCGAGCGGGGAAAGGGCCGGTCGGCCGCTCGGCTCCTGATGGAACGGTGCCCCTCTGCCGACCCGGTGGGCGCCGTCCCCATGCTGCGCACGGCAGCCGGGTACGCCTGGCTCTGCGGCGAGGCGGAGGTGATCCGGGGAGCGGCCGCACGCCTGCCCGCCATGGGCACACAGGATCCGATGATCCAGGGTCTGGCGCACCTGGTCGACGACGACTACGCGCGCGGCCTGCCCCTGCTGGCACAGTTCGTCGCGCACACCCTGCCCGACGTCACCGGCCAGGCACCGGGCACCCTTCTGGAGGGCGCCACCATCCGGTGGGCCGCCTTCTGCGCGATGGTCATGGCCGACGACGACGCGGCCGCCGCCCTGGCCGGCGCCGAGGTGGCGCGGTTGCGCCGGCAGAGCCTGGTAGGGGCGCTGCCGCAGGTGCTGCAGGATCTGGCCGGAGTGCACGTGCAGGCCGGCAGACACCGTGACGCCGAGGCGTGCATTGCGGAGGCCGTTGAGCTGGCCCGCCACATGGGGATGCACCAGCGCGTACCGCGGCTGCACTCGGTGCTGGCCAGAGCGGCGGCGATCGAGGGCGACGAGCAACGCTGCGTCCGACTCGCCGGTGACCAGCCGGACTCCGGCGGCATGGTCGGCCTCGCCGCGCTCTGCCTGCTCGACGTGGGGCTCGGACGCTACGAGCGGGTGCTGGAGCGGCTCGAGGCCGCGGCGCGAGGACCGCTGCGCCACCTGACGATGCTGGTCACAGCCGGAGCCGAGCAGGTCGAGGCGGCCGTGCGGCTTGGCGAGCCCGAACGGGCCGAGGAGCCCCTGCGCCGCCTGGAAGCCTGGGCGCGCGCCGGGAGACAGCCATGGGCCGAGGCGGTCAGCGCCCGCTGCCGCGCGCTGCTGAGTGACGACGAGGACGACTATCTGCGCGCCCTGGCGGCGCACCGGCGCGCGGACCGGCCTTTCGAACAGGCGCGCACCGAGCTGGTGTACGGCGAGTGGCTACGCCGGGCGCGGCGCAACACCGACGCCCGCATCCCGCTGCGGGCGGCGCTGAAGACCTTCGAGCGGTTGCGGGCCGCGCCGTGGCGGGCGCGGGCGGAGGCGGAGCTGAAGGCGACAGGAGAATCCGTCCTGGCAGCCCAGCCGACGGCCGCCGACCCGCTGGAGCGGCTCACGCCCCAGGAACTCCAGGTCGTACGTCTGGCCAGGGACGGGAGCACAAGCCGGGAGATCGCTACACACCTGTTCCTCAGCCCGCGGACGGTAGAGCACCACCTTTACCGGGCCTACCGCAAGCTCGGCATCCGGTCACGCCGGGAGCTGGCCCGCCTCGACCTCACCTGAACCACGCCGACCTGCACGCAGCCGCGCTCTCGGCCTCCGAAGAGAAGCAGCTCAGCGAGCAGGGCCTTTGTCGACGGACGGCCTCTGGCCGCTCGGCGCTCCATCCGGCGGCGGTATGCCGATGGCGAGATGTCTCCGGCCGGACTTCAGCCACACCAGCAAGGCCAGTGTAGGGTCCGCGCTTGCGTGAGCATTCGCTGCTGCGGAAACGCCGGAATCCGGGTTTGATGCGCACCGGGTTTCCAGGTCTGGATGAGCAGTGGCTCAGATCGGGGCGCAGTCGCTGAACACGTAGCGTCGTGGTCCTCCAGGAGCGTCATCGGCCGGCCATGATCGTTATCTGGGGGTGACGACCTCTTCTCGCAGGTCAGAGCATGATGGTCCCTTCTGACAGGTAAGGCATATTGACCGGCTCTCGCAGCATGGTGCGAGGGGCCAGGCGTTCCCGTCCTGCTCTCTGCGGAAGCAGACCATTGACAGCGATGCAGGGGCGGCTGCGGCATCTGACCACGGGCCGTCGCGTCCGTCCTCGGGCGGCGCAAGCCGAATACGGAAGATCAGGTGTGGGAATGATCTGCCGGCTCGTGCCGCTGCTCAGCCGCGTGGCACCGGCTGACGGCACCACGCGTCGTTCAGAAGGGGGCCCGGCCGAACTGTGTGCGCTCGGGCAGCATGGCCGGGTCCTCGGGTGCCCGCCTCAGCACGGTCCTGGCGACCAGCGCCGCCATGCCGACGCTGAGCACCGCGCCGGCCGCGAGCGCCGTGACGAACCACGGCGACGCCTCCATGAGGCCCATGGCCACCAGCACCGCCACCGCCAGCCACGCGATCGCGTTCGAGATGGCCGCCACCGTCAGCGACTTGCCAGCGGCACGCGCGGCGGACCTCAGCGCGGATGACGTCGCCGCGATGAGCGGCAGTGGCAGGATCAGCGCCATGAGGGGCGGCACGAAGAAGCCGCCCGTGATGGCGTCGCCGAGCGGCCCGAGGGGTTGGCCGGCGCCCAGCATGAGGCTGGCGTACATGATCAGGACAAGCATGATCGGCAGGGCGATGGCCAGGCCGGTCGCGACCACTCGCTTCCCGGCCGTCCGGGCCGCCGCCCCGAGCGGAGCACGCTTGCCGGCGGTGCGTACGGCGGGGGTGAGCTGCGCCAGTGACAGCAGTGCCATCGCGCCCGCCGAGGCGAACATGGTCGTGGCCGTCCCGCGCAGCTCGCCGGCGAGCGATCCGGAACGCACCGCCTCGGCCCACACGCCATGCAGGCTGACCATTTCGCGCACGCCCGGGTTCCACAACAACCACAGGCCATAGACCCCTGCGACCAGGACCGCCGCGAGCGGCAGGCGCAGCGGCCGGGTGCCGGGGAGGCGCCGGTGGTGCAGCCACGCGTCGCCGGCCCCGCCGGCCAGGTCGGCCACCGTGCGTAGCCGCACCGGCCGCGAGGCGACCAGGTCGGCGACCTCCTCGCCGTAGCGCTCCCGCCACGCCTTCGGGTAGAGGCTCAGCACGGCCCCCGCCGCCGCTCGCAACACGCCGGCCCCCATGCTCCGCCTCATGCCGTCCCCCACGCCACTCGCCTGACTCCCGCCTGCTCGACCCGGCGCAGGGTGGCGAGCTGCTCGCGCAGCGCGTCACGCCCTCCGTCGGTGATCCGGTACGGCTTGCGCCGCTCGGCCGGCTCCACCGCCTCGATCCAGCCGCGCTCCTCCAGCCGCATCAACGCCCCGTAAAGGGTGCCCGGCTCCAGCGACGTGCCCGAGAACTCCTCGATGTCGCTGATCATCCGATAGCCGTGTTTCTGGCCCTCGGCGAGGCTGATGAGCACGAGCAGCGCCACGTCCGTGAAGCGGCCGAGCTCCTGTGTCCTGCGTGCCATGTATTCAGTAAAGCTTAGTAAGTATCGCTGAGCAAGTCCTAGCGCGTCCGCAGTCAGCCGCACGGAATGCCCGAGCCGGTGACCGCGAAGGTCATCGCGGTGCTCGTGGCGACGATCGTGTCCTACGTGTTGAATCGCGAATGGTCGTCCGGACCAGGGGCACGGCCGTGAGCGCCGTCACGAGGCGGCGCTGTTCTTCCTGGTCAGTGGCGTCGGTCTGGTGCTCAGCTCCGCGCCGCTATGGATCTGAAAGGCGAGTTCTGGATCGGCCACCGCTGGATCTGGATGTAGATCAACGGCCCCGTCCCTGACGGCCCGGTACTGGGCGGATTTGCGCATTCACTGCGCATCAAGAGCCGACGTTGCGCATCGGATCGCGGATCCTACAGCCAGCGCATCTCGTCGTCTGTGGGGGTGAACGTCTCGGTCAGCTCCCGGCCGCCATCACCCGCGGGTACGCGATCAACCGACGTCACCCATAACCCGGAAAGAACACCGAGCGGACAAGGCCGCTACCTCAGCGATCAACCGGCCTCTGTCACCACGGCGGCCCGTTTCCGGCGCATTCCGGCCGCACCCCTGCCACGCCTTCCTGTCCGCCGGTGACACACTGGTGGTGCCCGAGCTGGCCCGCTACGGCCGCTCCCTGCACGACCTCATCACCATGGTCGCCGAGCTGCGCCGCCGCGAGATCGGCTTCACTAGCCTCCACGAGAAGCTCGACACCACCACCCCCGGCGGTCGGCTGGTCTTCCACGTCTTCGCCGCCCTGGCCGAGTTCATCCGCGAGCTCATCGTGGCCGGCACCCACGAGGGCCTGGCCGCCGCGCATGCCCGCGGCCACACTGGCGGCTGCCCCACCGTCGTCACCCCCGAACTCCTCAAGGCCGCCCGCGACCTGCTGCCCGACCCCGAACGCTCGCTCACCTCCATCGCCAAGCTGCTCGGCGTCTCGGTCGGCACCCTGTACAACCACATCCCCGACCTGCAAGAGATTCGCGCAGGCCAGCAGCCAGCTCTCATGCAGAGGAATTGACCCTCGAAGAAGGCCGCTCGCTGAGCTGGCCGTACGGGCGTTCACGGCTAACCCGAGGACAGCAGCTGTGATAGCAATCCGTGATCATCGCTACCGCCAATTTCTGCACTCAGATTCCTCGAGGGCCGATGTGGCGCTGCCGCAGCAGAGACTGGGTCGCGGTGGAGACACGGGAGTAGACAATCTGCACCGGGCTCTCCTCAGGAACGGTTGCAGCCCGATCTTCCTGTCGGGAATCCTGTCGTCAATTCGCGTGCGAAACCGGCCATCCGACGTCACGGTTTGTCACTCGATGTTCGGTTTCCGGGAGGGCTTGCGGGGCCACATCAGAGGGTGTCGTCAAATCTTCTAATCCCGACACCCCGCGAAGGCTCCACAACACGCTCAAGAGCTTTCCGGCGGCTGGCGAGCGATGCTTATGCGTGGAACTGTAACGTGCTGGGCGCGGTTGCCCCCGATAGTCATCGCTCGCGGATGGGCGAGGGTGAGTATGTGCCCGCTAGGAGCTGTTTCTTGGATCAGGTTCGGAGCCAGATGACCAGCGCGGCCAGGGTGACGGTACCGAGGAAGATGTAGGCGCGTTTGTCGTAGCGGGTGGCCACAGCGCGGAAGTTCTTCAGCCGGT